>NZ_JBBHZJ010000001.1:0-763541 GCF_049843535.1 Hydrogenophaga sp. T2
CTTGCTCCGTTGAAAAAGGGGGATGTGTTCAGACGCGCAGGATTCTCTCGCCGCGGCCGATGCCACTGGCACCGGTACGCACCGTCTCGAGGATGGCACTGCGGTCGATGGCTTCCAGGAAGGCGTCGTTCTTGCCCTGGTCGCCGGTGAGTTCGATGGTGTAGCTCTTGTCGGTCACGTCGATGATGCGGCCGCGGAAGATGTCGGCCATGCGCTTCATCTCTTCGCGTTCCTTGCCCACCGCGCGCACCTTCACCATCATGAGCTCGCGCTCGGTGTAGGCGCCCTCGGTGAGGTCGACCACCTTCACGACCTCGATGAGGCGGTTCAGGTGCTTGGTGATCTGCTCGATGACGTCGTCCGACCCGGTGGTCTGGATGGTCATGCGCGACAGGCTGGGGTCTTCGGTGGGCGCGACGGTGAGCGACTCGATGTTGTAGCCACGGGCCGAGAACAGGCCCACCACGCGGGAGAGTGCGCCGGGCTCGTTCTCGAGCAGCACGGCAATGATGTGCTTCATGACAGCTTCCTCTTTTCGCCGCCCTCCCCTGACACCGGTAAGTGCCAGGCTTGGCGATCAATAGATTCGACTTGGGGAATGGCCCGGCCTCGCGGACGGGCCGACGGGCCGACGGGGCGTTTACAGGTCTTCCGAACCCAGCAGCATCTCGGTGATGCCCTTGCCGGCCTGGACCATGGGGAACACGTTCTCGGTCGGGTCGGTGCGGAAGTCCATGAAGACCGTGCGGTCCTTGAGCTTGCGCGCCTCGCGAAGCGCGGGCTCCACGTCTTCGGGACGCTCGATCAGCATGCCCACGTGGCCATAGGCCTCGGCCAGCTTCACGAAGTTGGGCAGCGCGTCCATGTAGCTGTGGCTGTAGCGGCCCGAGTACTCGATCTCCTGCCACTGGCGCACCATGCCCAGGTAGCGGTTGTTGAGCGACACCACCTTGATCGGGGTGTTGTACTGCAGGCAGGTGGACAGCTCCTGGATGTTCATCTGCACCGAGCCTTCGCCCGTGATGCAGAACACCTCGGCGTCGGGCTTGGCGAGCTTGATGCCCATGGCGTAGGGAATGCCCACGCCCATGGTGCCCAGGCCGCCCGAGTTGATCCAGCGGCGCGGCTCATCGAACTTGTAGAACTGCGCGGCCCACATCTGGTGCTGACCCACGTCGGACGTGATGTAGGTTTCGGTGCCCTTGGTCATGTTCCACAGGGTCTCGACCACCATCTGCGGCTTGATCACGTCCTTGTTGCCGCGGTCGTACTTGAGGCAGTCGCGCGAGCGCCAGCCTTCGATGGTGTTCCACCACTCGCCCAGGGCCTTTTCGTCGGCGCGCTGGCTGGTCTCGCGGACCATGTTGATCAGCTCGGTCAGCACGTCCTTCACGTCGCCCACGATGGGCACGTCGACCTTCACGCGCTTGGAGATGCTTGAGGGGTCGATGTCGATGTGGATGATCTTGCGTTCGTTCTGCGCAAAGTGCTTGGGGTTGCCGATCACGCGGTCGTCGAAGCGCGCGCCCACGGCCAGCAGCACGTCGCAGTTCTGCATCGCGTTGTTGGCTTCGATGGTGCCGTGCATGCCCAGCATGCCCAGGAACTTGCGGTCGCTGGCGGGATAGGCACCCAGGCCCATGAGGGTGTTGGTCACCGGGTAGCCGAGCAGGTCGACCAGGGTGCGCAGCTCTTGCGTGGCGTTGCCCAGCAGCACGCCGCCGCCGGTGTAGATGTAGGGGCGCTTGGCGTTGAGCAGCAGCTGCAGCGCCTTGCGGATCTGGCCGCCATGGCCCTTGCGCACGGGGTTGTACGAGCGCATCGCCACGCTCTCGGGGTAGCCGGTCCAGGCGGTCTTGTTGAAGGACACGTCCTTGGGCACGTCGACCACCACGGGGCCGGGGCGGCCCGAGCGCGCGATGTGGAACGCCTTCTTCATCACATCGGCCATATGCCGCACATCTTTGACGAGGAAGTTGTGCTTGACGATGGGGCGCGTGATGCCGACGGTGTCGCACTCCTGGAAGGCGTCGAGGCCAATCGCCGGCGTCGGCACCTGGCCCGAGATGATCACCATCGGGATGCTGTCCATGTAGGCCGTGGCGATACCGGTGACCGCGTTGGTCAGGCCGGGGCCGGAGGTGACCAGGGCCACGCCCACGTCGCCGGTGGCGCGCGCATAACCGTCGGCGGCGTGCACGGCGGCCTGTTCGTGGCGCACCAGCACGTGCTGGATGGTGTCCTGCTTGTAGAACGCGTCGTAGATGTGCAGCACTGCGCCGCCGGGGTAGCCCCAGACGTACTTGACGTTCTCGGCCTGCAGGGCCTTGACGAGGATTTCCGCGCCGCGGAGTTCGAGGGGAGCGTCGCCGGCCGTGGCGGCGGCGGCCGAGGCCAGTTCGGCCTTGGAGATGTCCATGATCAACCTTTCGAGAATTTCTCTGACGAAAAACCTTGGGTGCCCCTCGGCCAACCCTTGTGAGGCGACGTCGGGACTTGAGACCAGTGGCCATGGGCGGAACGTATCCACCGGACCCTGATCCGTTTGCCGTGTGATGACGAAAGCCGCAGATTATGGCACCGCAGCAAAGGCCCGCCGCCGGTTTTTCGTCGACCGAAGCCGGAATGCGACAATTCCGCGCTTATCCGCGAAACCTCCCATGACCCCCGACGCCCCCGCTTCCGGCGCCGCCCGACCCGACCTCACCGCCCCTTCACTGCGCCGCCGCATGGCCTGCTGGCTCTATGAGGGCATGCTCATGTTCGGTGTGGTGTTCATCGCCGGCTACCTGTTCTCGGCGCTCACGCAGCAGCGCCATGCCCTGGACAACCGCCACCCGCTGCAGGCCTTCCTGTTCGTGGTGTTCGGCATCTACTTCACCTGGTTCTGGCACAAGGGCCAGACCCTGGCGCAGAAGACCTGGAACATCCGCGTCGTCGATGCCCAGGGCCGCCCGATTGGTCAGTGGCGCGCGCTGTGGCGCTACGTGCTGTCCTGGTTGTGGCTGCTGCCCCCGCTCGCGCTGAGCGCGGTGCTGGGCACCAGCGGCGGCGAGCTCGCGGTGTTGCTGATGGGCTGGGTGCTGGTCTACGCGCTGCTGTCGCGCTTTCACGCCCAGCGCCAGTTCCTGCACGACGCGCTCGCCGGCACGCGCCTGGTGCACCACGCCCAGGCCCCAGGCCCCAAACGCGCCCGCAAAGGGCTCAAGGCATGACCCCGCAACACCACGAAGACGTCACCGCGCAAAAGCGCCGCACCGGCCTGAGCCGCATGTGGCACGCCCTGTTTTATTCGTTCGCGGGCCTGCGCGCGGGCTGGGGCGAAACCGCGTTCCGACAGGAGGCGATCGCGTCTGTCGTGCTGGTGCCGCTGGCCTTCTGGGTGGGACAGGGCTGGGTGGAGACCGCGCTGCTGATCGGCACCGTGGTGCTGGTGATGGTGGTGGAGTTGCTCAATACCGGCATCGAAACCGCCATCGACCGCATCGGGCCCGAGTGGCACGTGCTGTCCAAACGCGCCAAGGACATGGGCAGCGCCGCGGTGCTGCTGAGCCTGCTGCTGTGCAGCGGCACCTGGATCGCGGCGCTGTGGATGCACTTCGGGAATCCGGCGTGAGCGGGCCGGCCTTCTCGCTGTGCGTGTACTGCGGCTCGCGCCCGGGCGCGCAACCCGCGTTCGCCGAGGCCGCGCGCGCCGTGGGCCGCTGGATCGGCGAACGCGGTGGCCAGCTGGTGTATGGCGGTGGGCGCAATGGCCTCATGGGTCTGGTGGCCGACAGCACGCTGCAGGCCGGCGGCCGCGTGGTGGGCGTGATCCCGAAGGCGCTGGTCGAGAAGGAATGGGCGCACCACGGCTGCAGCGAACTGCACGTGGTCGACACCATGCACGAACGCAAGCGCCTCATGGCCGAGCACGCTGACGCTTTTCTCGCCCTGCCCGGCGGCATCGGCACCTTCGAGGAGTTCTTCGAGGTCTGGACCTGGCGCCAGCTCGGCTACCACGACAAACCCGTGGGTCTGCTCAACGTGGACGGCTACTACGACGGCCTGATGGCCTTCCTGCGCACCGGCGTGCAGGCGCAGTTCATGGGCGACTGGCAGATGGACCTGATCCGCGTGTCGCCCGACGCACAGGCGCTGCTGCCGGAGCTGGTGCAGTCGGCCGGGCTGGCCCCGGCCCCGCGCCTCGACGCGATCTGAAGCGCCGCGCTCAGACGGCGGTTTCGTCTTCTTCGCCGGTGCGGATGCGCACCACGCGCTCGACCGAGGTCACGAAGATCTTGCCGTCGCCGATCTTGCCGGTGCGCGCGGCGTTGACGATGGCCTCGACGCAGCGGTCCACGTCTTCGTCTTTCACCACCACCTCGACCTTGACCTTGGGCAGGAAGTCGACCACGTACTCGGCGCCGCGGTAGAGCTCGGTGTGGCCCTTCTGACGACCGAAGCCCTTGACCTCGGTCACGGTCAGGCCGGTCACGCCCTGCTCGGCCAGCGCCTCGCGCACCTCCTCGAGCTTGAAGGGCTTGATGACGGCGGTGATCTGCTTCATGTCGTGAACCTCTGGTGATGTCTGGCGTGCCGAAAAATGTATCACGCCGCCATCGGCCCACGGCCGCAGCGCCTCACTGGCAAGTGAATGACACCGCGATGGCGCCGGGATCGGCCATGGCCGACAACGCCTGCGTGCCCACCATCTGCACCTCGACGGCATCGCCCGCCTGCCAGGCCGGGCTCATGGTCCACGCGCTCGCGCACGAGCGGTCCAGGTCGTCGATGCCGCAGGCCCATTCGGGCCGCGTTTCGGCCACGAGCGCCGACAGCGACGGGCCCGGTGTGTGCAGCACCTGGAAGCGGTAGCGCTGCCCGGCGCCGGGGGTGCCCAGCGTGGCCACGCGCAGACCCGCCTGGGCGCAATCGCGCGGCAGCAGCACCGGCAGGCGCAAGGTGGCATTGATGCCGCCGACGATCAGGTAATAGGTGCCATCGCCGAAGACCGTGTTGGGGTCGATGCGCCAGGCCATGTCGAACGGCGCCCCGCCGGCCGGGCCGGTGGCACCCGAGGGACCGGCCGGGCCCGGGGGCCCCGCTGGCCCCGTGAGCGAGACGCCCAGCGGCGGCCAGGCCCCGCCGGCCTTCGGGCCGTACAACAGGGACGCGGCCGTGTCGAGGTAATAGTCGCCGTCGTTGCCGACGCTGTCGCCCGGCGCGCCGGCGCCCGCGATCACCACGGGCGGACGCGTTTCGGCCGCCGCCACGACCTGCACGGTGTCGCCACCGCCGCAGCCACTCAGGCCCAGCACGAACAACAGACAGACCAGCGCAGCCAGCGCGTGCAGATGCCAGGGCCGCAGCATCTCAGCCCCGCGCGGGAAACACGCCCTCGAGCGCGATGAGGTAGGTGATGCCCAGGGCCGGACCGCGGATGGGCAAGGGCAGGCCGCCCCCGGTGTTGCCCACCGCCACCTGACCACTCACCACGGCCGGTGCCATGCCGGCATTGGCCTGGGACAGGGGCGCGAAGCCGGGCAGCACCGCGCCCGTGGACGTGACCGGATTGGCCGCCACCGCGCCGGTGGCGTTGGTGAGCGAGCCCGGACCGCTGAAGGCGCCGGGCTGTGCGCTGGCGTTTGAGAGGCTCGCGGGGTGGCCGTGCGGCGGCAGGTGGTTGATCAACACCGCCACGCGCTCGGCCCCCACGGCCTGGCCCAGGCCGATGGGGTCGAGGCCGTTGCCCTGCCCGGCGCCCACGGGTGCGCGGCCGCGCAGGTCGGGAATGCCGAAGGTGGTGATGCCGTCGCCGCCGTAGGTGGTGCCCAGCAGCGTGAACAGCGGCCGGTACTGGGCGATAAGCAACTGGCTGCCGTCGCAGATCGCCCACCCCAGGGGCGCAAAGTCGAAGGCAACGGCACAGATTTCGCCGACGTAGGGATCGGTCGCGGGCATGGGATTCCTCCTGGCGTTCGGGTGACAGCGGGCGTCGGCATGCTAGGAACGCCCCCCAGCCCAACCCAT
Organism: Hydrogenophaga sp. T2; assembly: GCF_049843535.1. Classification (NCBI taxonomy): domain Bacteria; kingdom Pseudomonadati; phylum Pseudomonadota; class Betaproteobacteria; order Burkholderiales; family Comamonadaceae; genus Hydrogenophaga; species Hydrogenophaga sp. T2. The sequence goes on from NZ_JBBHZJ010000001.1 coordinate 6,013, forward strand.
ACTGCGATGGCACTAGATCCCGACGCGTCGCCAGCGCGTGATCCATTCATCAAGCGCCTCTCGAGGGCATACTGGCCGGCCCCGCCGAGCCCCCCCATGACCACGAACACCCCCTGCCCCCGCCACGTGCCCATCGCCGCGAGCTTTCGCGGCAGCCACCCCGAGAACATTCACCACGGCTCCTTCGCGGTGGTGAACGCCGCGGGCGAGCTGCTGGCCCGCACCGGCGACGTGGACACGCCGGTCTTCACGCGCTCTTCGCTCAAGCCCTTTCAGGCCATGCCCCTGATCGCGCGCGCGGCCGAGCGCCTGCGGCTCGACGACGCCGACATCGCCCTGCTGTGCGCCAGCCACAACGGCGAGCCCATGCACACCGAACGCGCGGCGGCGCTGCTCGCGCGCATCGGCGCCGACGAATCGGCGCTGGCCTGCGGCGTGCATGAGCCCTACGTGTTCCGCTTCAACGGCCTCACGCCGCCGGCGGGCGCGCGCTACGGCGCGCTGCACCACAACTGCTCGGGCAAGCACTCGGGCATGCTGCTGCTGGCCGACGCGCTGGGCGCCCCGCTGCAGGGCTACCTGGCCACGGACCACCCGGTGCAGCGCGAGATCGCGCACTGCGTGAGCCATTTTTCGGGCGTGCCCGAGCACGCGCTGGTGCGGGGCATCGATGGCTGCAGCGCGCCCAACATCGCCCTGCCGCTGCGCTCGCTCGCGCATGCCTTCGCACGGCTCACGCTGGACACACCCGACAGCCGCTACGGCAGGGCGCCGCAGCGCATCGCGCGCGCCATGAGCCGCCATCCCGACCTCGTAAGCGGGCGCGGCCGCAACGACCTGCACCTGATGCAGGCCGGCCGCGGCGACTGGGTGAGCAAGGTGGGCGCCGACGGCGTGCAGGCGCTTGCGAGTTTCAGCCGGGGCATCGCCATCGCGGCCAAGTGCAGCGACGGTCAGCTCGCGCCGCTGATGGTGGCGCTGGTGGCCGCGCTCGAACAGCTCGGCTGGCTCGAAGACACCGACCGCGAGGCGCTCGCGCGCCTGCTGCCGCCGCCGCTGAAGAACGCGGCCGGCGTGGAGGTCGGCGACATGCGCGCCGTGCTCGAGCTCAAGCCCGGTACTTGCTCGTGATCGGGTAGCGCCAGTCCTTGCCGAAGCTGCGGTGGGTCACGCGGATGCCCACCGGCGCCTGGCGGCGCTTGTACTCGTTGATGCGGATCAGCCGCACCACCTTCTCCACATCGGCCCGCGCGAAGCCCTCGGCGATGATGCTCTCGGGGCTCTGGTCGTTCTCCATGTAGCGCTCGATGATGGCGTCGAGCACCGGGTACTCGGGCAGGCTGTCCTGGTCCTTCTGGTCGGGGCGCAGCTCGGCGCTCGGCGGCCGCACGATGATGCGCTCGGGGATCGGGTTGGCACCCGTGCCGTAGGGGTCGTGCGCGTTGCGCCAGCGCGCGAGCCGGAACACCGCGGTCTTGGCCACGTCCTTGATCACCGCGAAGCCGCCCGCCATGTCGCCGTAGAGCGTGCAGTAGCCCGTGGCCATCTCGCTCTTGTTGCCGGTGGTGAGCACGATGCTGCCGAACTTGTTCGACAGGCCCATGAGCAGAGTGCCGCGGATGCGCGCCTGCAGGTTCTCTTCGGTGGTGTCTTCGGGCCGGCCTTCGAACAGCGGCGCGAGCGAGGCCTTGAAGGCCTCGAACTCGGGCGCGATCGCGATCTCGTCGTAACGCACGCCCAGGCGCGCGGCCATGTCGCGCGCGTCGATCCACGAGATGTCGGCCGTGTAGGGCGAGGGCATCATCACCGCGCGCACCCGGTCCTTGCCCAAGGCGTCGACCGCGATCGCCAGCACCAGCGCCGAATCGATGCCGCCCGACAGGCCCAGGATGGCGCCGGGAAAGCCGTTCTTGCCGAGGTAGTCGCGCACGCCCAGCACCAGCGCGTGCCAGAGGTCGGCGTCGGCGCTGTGCGGGCGATCGGTGTCGGCCGTGATGCGCCAGCCCGCCGCGCCGCGCTCGAAGCGGGCGTCGAACTGCGCCTCTTCGAAGCTCACCGCGCGGCCCGCGAGTTCGCCCTGTGCGTCGAGCACGAAGCTGCGGCCCTCGAACACGATCTCGTCCTGGCCGCCCACCAGGTGGGCGTACACCAGCGGCAGGCCGGTCTGGCGCACGCGCTCGCGCATGTGGGCCTCGCGCTCGCCGCCCTTGCCCGCGTGGAAGGGCGAGGCGTTGATGACGGCGATCAGCTCGGCGCCGGCGGCGCGCAGGTCGGCCGCGGGGGCCTCGAACCAGGCGTCTTCGCAGATCAGCAGGCCCACCCTCACCGGGCGGCCCTGGGCGTCGGGCACCGCGAACACGCAGGGCGCGTCGCCCGGCGTGAAGTAACGGCGCTCGTCGAACACCTGGTAGTTGGGCAGCTCGCGCTTGGCGCAGGTGGCGAGCACGCGGCCCTCGCAGAGCACGCTGGCCGCGTTGTGCAGGGTGGGCACCGACACGCTGCGCTGGCGCGCGCCCAGGCCGGCACGGGCCGGATGTCCCACCACGATGTGCAGGCCTTTGAGGTCGGCGGTCTCGGCCGCCACGCGCTTCACGGCATCATCGCAGGCGTCGATGAAGGCGGGCCGCAGGTACAGGTCTTCGGCCGCGTAACCGCAGATGGCGAGTTCGGGCGTGAGCAGCAGCTGCACCCCGCGCGCATGGGCGGCGCGGGCCGCGTCGACGATGCGGCGGGCATTGCCCGCCATGTCTCCCACCACGAAGTTGAGCTGGGCAACCGATACGGAAAACGTCATGGAAACAGGTGGGCTGACAGGGGAAAACGATTATGTCACCCGGGTTCTCGACGGCTGGGACGCGCTGCCCGCCGCCGCCTGGGACGCGCTGCTCGCGCACAGCAGCGACCCCAGCCCGTTCGCGCGCCACGCCTACCTGCGCGCGATGGTCGACAGCGGCAGCGCGACGCCCGAGACCGGCTGGGCCCTGCGCCTGGTCACGCTGTGGCGCGGCGACACGCTGCAGGCCGCGTGCGCGGTGCAGGTCAAGTCGCACTCCTACGGCGAATACGTGTTCGACTGGGCCTGGGCCAACGCCTACGCCGAACACGGCCTGCGCTACTACCCCAAGGCGCTCGTGGCCGTGCCCTTCACACCGGTGCCGGGCGCGCGGCTGCTGGCGGTGGACGGCACCGCTCGGCGCGCGTTGCTGCGGGCCCTGATCGGCTGGTGCGAAGCCCAGCGGCTGTCGTCGCTGCACCTGCTGTTCCTGCTGCCCGAGGACGTGGCCGCCTGCGAGGCCGAGGGCCTGATGGCGCGCCACACCGTCCAGTTCCACTGGCAGAACCACGACTGGCCCGACTGGGACGCCTTCCTCGCGAGCCTGCAGCAGGACAAGCGCAAGAAGATCCGCCAGGAGCGCCGCAAGGTGGCCGAGGCCGGGGTGCGCTTTCGCTGGGCGCGGGGCCGCGACATCACGGCCGCCGACTGGGCCTTCTTCTACCGCTGTTACGAGCGCACCTACCTCGAGCACGGCAACCCGCCGTACCTCACGCCCGACTTCTTCGCCCGCATGGCGCGCGACATGCCCGAACACTGGCTGCTCTTCGTGGCCGAGCGCGACGGCCAGCCGATCGCGAGCAGCCTGATCGCCATCGACCCCGGGCGCCACGTGGCCTATGGCCGCTACTGGGGTGCGCTCGAGCGCGTGGACTGCCTGCACTTCGAGGCCTGCTACTACCAGCCGCTGCAGTGGTGCCTGGCACACGGCTACCGCCGCTTCGAGGGCGGCGCGCAGGGCGAGCACAAGATGGCGCGGGCCCTGCTGCCCGTGAAAACCACCAGCGCGCACTGGCTGGCGCACCCGGCCTTTGCCGAGGCGGTCGATCGCTTCCTGCAGCGCGAGGGCGCGGGCGTGGCGCACTACCTCGACCACCTCGCCGAACGCAACCCGCTCAAGGCCCGCGGCGCCTAGGCGCTTCGCTACACTCGGCCGCCATGGACGAGCAGGACGCCTTCTTCACCCATGCGGTGGTCGGGCCACCGTTTTCGGTGCTGCTCGGGCGGCGCATGTCGGCGGCCGCGGGCCAGGCCCAGGGCCTGCAGATCGACCCGGCCGATGGCGACGTGCGCGTGAGCCCCGCCTGGCAGCCCTGGGTGATCGAGCGCCTGAGCGAGCTGCCGCCCGGCGTGCCGCGCCGCCGCCCCAAGGCCTGGCGGCGCTGGGTCGAACGCCATGCACTGGGCATTGCCCTGCTGGGCGCGCTGGCGCTGCTGGGGGGCGCGGGCCTCAGCCTGCACGCGCTCGGCGGCTTCGCCCAGCTCAACCACCTCGTGAGGAGCCTGCCGTGGTGAACCCGGTGGCCCAGGACACGCTCACCATCGACCCGGTGGCGATGAACATCGTCAACCGCGTGGCCGCGGGCTGCGACCTCAGCGGCGACCTGAACTTCGAGGGCGGCCTGATCGTGCAGGGCCGGCTCGAAGGCCACATCCGCGTGGACGGCCGCCTCATCATCTGGACCGGCGCCAGCGTGCGCGGGCGCATCCGCGTGCTCGGCGACCTGTACCTGTTCGGCCAGCTGGGCTCGCCCAACGGCGGCCCGCACGACACCAGCCTGGAGTGCGAGGGCATGGTCTACGTGAGCAAGACCGGTGTGTCCACCGGCACCCTGCTCGCGCGGCGGCTCCAGATGTACGAAGGGGCCCAACTCAAGGGCCCCTTCCGCACGCTGCAGACGGCCGACCGCCTGCCCGTGTTGCGCGACGTGCTGGTGGAACCGCCCGCCGCGCCCTGATCGCCACGGCCGCTCAGGCCATCTTGAGCGACTTCTCGTAGTTGGCGATGCCGTCCAGGATTTCCTTGTGCGCGGCGGCCTTGTCGGCCCAGCCCAGCACCTTCACCCACTTGCCCGGCTCCAGGTCCTTGTAGTGCTCGAAGAAGTGCTGGATGGTCTTCAGGCGCATGGGGTTGAGGTCTTCGGGCTTTTGCCACTGCGTGTAGATCGACAGGATCTTGTCCACCGGCACGGCCAGCAGCTTGGCGTCTTCACCGGCCTCGTCCTCCATGCGCAGCATGCCCAGCGCGCGGCAGGTCACCACCACACCGGGGATCAGCGGCACCGGCGTGATCACGAGCACGTCCACCGGATCGCCGTCGCCCGAGATGGTCTTGGGGATGTAGCCGTAGTTCGTGGGGTAGTGCATGGCCGTGCTCATGAAACGGTCCACGAAGATGGCGCCGGTTTCCTTGTCGACCTCGTACTTGATCGGGTCGGCGTTCATCGGGATCTCGATGATCACGTTGAACGATTCGGGAACCTTGCTGCCAGGGGTGACGTTGTCGAGGGACATGAAGTGCTCGGGAGGGGTTGAAGGGAATCTGACCGGGGCGTCACGCGAATGACACCAGGCGCGGCGCGCGCTCCGGATTTACCCTGATTTTACCGACGCGAAGCTGACGGCCCCGGTGGCAAACGGCGCGAATCTCGCTACATTGGTCGCGTTGGCCAATCGCCTCTGCCCTGCTGCAGCTTTCGCAGCAGCGAAGACCGCGAGGAAGCAACGCAGCGGGGGCAGCCCCGGAGGCGTTGCCCCCTCCAAGTCAAAAACCACTGGCAGGAGAAATTCATGGTTGGTCAAAGTGCGCTGATCTTCGCGCTCGTCTGTGGCCTGGTTGCCGTGATCTACGGTTTCTGGTCCCGCAGTTGGATCCTCTCCCAGGAAGCCGGCAACGCCCGCATGCAGGAAATCGCGGGCGCCATCCAGACCGGTGCTGCGGCCTACCTCGCTCGGCAATACAAGACCATTGGCCTGGTCGGCATCGTGCTCGCCGTGCTCATCGGCATCTTCCTCGACGGCCCCACGGCCATCGGCTTCGTGGTGGGTGCGGTGCTCTCGGGCGCCTGCGGCTTCATCGGCATGAACATCTCGGTGCGCGCCAACGTGCGCACCGCACAGGCCGCCACCAAGGGCATGGGTCCGGCGCTCGACGTCGCCTTCCGCGGCGGCGCCATCACGGGCATGCTGGTGGTGGGCCTGGGCCTGCTGGGCGTGGCCGGCTTCTTCTGGTTCCTGGTGGGCAACGGCAACCTCAACGCCTCGTCCAACCTGGCCAAGATGCTCAACCCGCTGATCGGCTTCGCCTTCGGTTCCTCGCTGATCTCGATCTTCGCGCGCCTGGGCGGCGGCATCTTCACCAAGGGCGCCGACGTGGGCGCCGACCTGGTGGGCAAGGTGGAGGCCGGCATTCCCGAAGACGATCCGCGCAACCCGGCGGTGATCGCCGACAACGTGGGCGACAACGTGGGCGACTGCGCGGGCATGGCTGCCGACCTGTTCGAGACCTACGCGGTCACGCTGATCGCCACCATGGTGCTGGGCGCGCTCATGGTCGCGACCGCGCCGCTGCAGGCCGTGCTCTACCCGCTGGTGCTGGGCGGCGTGTCCATCCTCGCGTCCATCGTGGGCTGTTTCTTCGTCAAGGCCAGCCCGGGCATGAAGAACGTGATGCCCGCGCTCTACAAGGGCCTGATCATCGCGGGCGTGCTCTCGCTGGTCGCCTTCTGGTTCGTCACCGCCTGGATCATCCCGGACAACGCGATCGCCGCCAGCGGCAGCCAGCTGCGCCTGTTCGGCGCCTGCTTCGTGGGCCTGGCGCTCACCGGCCTGCTGGTGTGGATCACCGAGTTCTACACCGGCACGCAGTACAGCCCGGTCAAACACATCGCGCAGGCATCCACCACCGGCCACGGCACCAACATCATCGCGGGCCTGGGCGTGTCCATGCGCTCCACCGCCTGGCCCGTGCTCTTCGTGTGCGCGGCCATCGTGGCGGCCTACATGCTGGCCGGCCTGTACGGCATTGCCGTGGCGGCCATGGCCATGTTGAGCATGGCGGGCATCGTGGTGGCGCTCGACGCCTACGGCCCCATCACCGACAACGCCGGCGGCATCGCCGAGATGGCCGAACTGCCCAGCGCGGTGCGCGACATCACCGACCCGCTGGACGCCGTGGGCAACACCACCAAGGCCGTCACCAAGGGCTACGCCATCGGCTCGGCGGGCCTGGCCTCGCTGGTGCTGTTCGCCGACTACACCCACAAGCTCGAAACCTACGGCGCCAAGGTCAGCTTCGACCTCAGCGACCCGATGGTGATCATCGGCCTGTTCATCGGCGGCATGATCCCCTACCTGTTCGGTGCCATGGCCATGGAGGCCGTGGGCCGCGCCGCGGGTTCGGTGGTGGTCGAGGTGCGCCGCCAGTTCAAGGAGATTCCCGGCATCATGGAAGGCACGGCCAAGCCCGAGTACGGCAAGGCGGTGGACATGCTGACCTCGGCCGCGATCAAGGAGATGATCGTGCCCAGCCTGCTGCCGGTGGTGGTGCCCATCCTGGTGGGTGTGTTCCTCGGCCCCAAGGCGCTCGGCGGCCTGCTCATGGGCACCATCGTCACCGGCCTGTTCGTGGCCATCTCCATGTGCACCGGCGGCGGCGCCTGGGACAACGCCAAGAAGTACATCGAAGACGGCCACCACGGCGGCAAGGGCTCGGAGGCGCACAAGGCGGCCGTCACCGGCGACACCGTGGGCGACCCCTACAAGGACACGGCCGGCCCCGCGGTGAACCCGCTGATCAAGATCATCAACATCGTGGCGCTGCTGATCGTGCCGCTGCTGCCGCTGGCGAAGTAAGCCGCGCTCGGCCCCCACTCACAAGGCCCGCCGCGTGCGGGCCTTGTGCTTACTGGGCCAGGCGCCGCACCACCTCGCTGGCCGCGGGCGCGAGTTCGGTGAGATCGGCCTGCCGGTTCTGCTCGACGGCCTGCAGCACGAGCTCGGTGATCGCGCCCACGGCGGCCACGGCCATGGGCTCGCTGAGCGCACGCGCGGCCGAGCGGTCGCGGTTGACGGTGTTCAGCATGAAGGCCGCGAGCTCGCCCATCACCTCGCGCCGCACCGCACTGCCCGCTTCGCCGAGGTGGTGGATCTCCACGAACAGCAGCCGCAGCAGCTGCGGGCCCGAGGCCAGGTGCGCGAAGTACGCGCACAACGCCGTCTCCACCTGCGCCTGCCAGGGCAGCCCGGGCTGCACCGCCTCGCGCAGCGTGCGCAGCGCCGACGCGCTGGCCAGCCGGTAGAGCTGCAGGAAGCAGGCCTCCTTGTCGCTGAAGTGTTCGTAGAAGGTGCGCTTGGACACCCCCGCCACGCGCACCACGTCGGCCACGGTGACCGCGGCCAGGCCCTTCTCGGCCGCCACATCGGCGAGCGCCTGCAGCAATCGGGTGTCGGGAGATTCGAGGGTGGCGGTGGCGGCTTCGGGGCGGGGCATGCGGTGATCTTAGGGCCGTGAGCGCCACACAAGGCTTCTCCCGCCTGCCCTCGAACTGGCCTCATGCAGCACCAATACCTCTTCACCGACATCCGCGGCTTCCTCATGCAAGTCACGCGCGAAGGCGCGCCCTCCTTCCCACTGTCCCGCGCCCCGGTCTCCGGCGCTCTGATACCGGGCTGGCAATCCGAGGCCGAATCCGATCTGCAGCTCGTGCCGGACGAGACGAGCGCAAGGGTCGACCCCTTCCAGGGCCACGGCCTCGTTTTTGCGCAACCGGTGCAGCCGGGTGAGCCGCTAAGCTCCTATGCCATGGACGTGCGGGGTGTTGCTCAGCGCGCAGAAGCCCTGCTGCGGGCTTCAACGATCGCCGACACCGTTCGTATCGGCACTGAAATCGAGTTCCATCTGCTCAAGCGCGTGCGCTTCGACACCACGGCAGAACGCAACCTGGTCGAACTGGAGGAAGAAGATGGCTGGTCCGGCAATGCGAGCATCCTAGGCGCGGGGCACCGCATCGGGCACCGCACCCTGCATTTGCTGGCCGGCCCTGCCGACCAGCATGCCCCGATCCGGGCAGACATCTGCCAACACCTGGCGACGCTGGGCATCGCCCCGCTGCACCACGGCCATGAAGCGGGTCCCAGCCAGCATGAAATCGCCATCGGGCACGCGGACCTCTGCCAGGCTGCCGACCAGGTGCAATTGCTCAAGCACGTGGTCCGCACGGTGGCCATTTGGCATGGCAGAACGGCCACCTTCATGCCGAGGCCGATCCCCTATGCTGAACCGAACGGCATGCACGTCAACCTCTCGCTGCGGCGACAAGGGCGCAGCACCTTCCATGCGCCCGACGGGCAGCCAGGTCAGCTCAGCCCACAGGCCATGTCCTTCATCGCGGGCGTGCTGGCGCACCTGCCCGCGCTCAACGCGATCACGAATCCCACGGTCAACAGCTACAAGCGCTTGAACCACGCTTATTCCCTCATGCGCCCCGCAGGATGGGGCTATCGCAACCGCACCACCGCCATCCGCGTGCCCCACTTCACGAGCGCAGCCGACTGCCGTATCGAGATCCGCTTTCCCGACCCCTGCGCCAATCCCTACCTCGCAATGGCCGCGCTGGTGTGCGCCGGCATGGACGGCATCGAGCGCGAACTCACGCCACCCCCCGAAGAGCGTGGCGCGCCGAAGTGGTACGAGCAGCCTTTCAATGCCGCGCTGAGCACCGAAGCCATGGCCCCCGATCTCCGTGCCGCCCTGATCGCCCTGCACCGGGACCGGGGCTTTCTGACGCGGCACGGGGTGTTCGCCGATGCGCTGCTCGACGCGATCGTGCGCGACGGCAGCTTCTTCTGGCATTGGTCCGCGACCACACCCGCACCCGTGGAATACCAGGTCTTCTTCGGCCATTAAGCGCCGCTTGACAGCCCCGGCCGGGCCGGGCACATTCGCCTTGGTACGAACCGGTACCAAACGGAGCCACCCGATGACCGACCTCACCGTCCGCCGCCTGCTGATCGACCTCGAGCGCCCCGTGGCGCGCCACTGGTGCGGCGGTGACGCCTTCCTCACCGCGTGGTTCAACGCCTTGTCCATGAGCTTTCCGGTGGGCGAGCAGTTCTTCATCGACTCGGTGCGCGACGGGGCCAAGGCCCTGCCGGAATCAGAGCGCGCGGCCTGGGAGGCCGAGGTGAAGGGCTTCGTGGGCCAGGAGGCCACGCACCGGCGCATCCACGCGCTGTTCAACGCGCAGATCGAAAAGCACGGCCTGGTGAACGCCTGGGCGCCGCGTGCCGAGGCGCGCATGAAGGTGCTCGCGGGCGCCGACCCGCGCCACGCGCTGGGCATCACCGCGGCCAACGAACACTTCACCGCCCTGTTCGCCGAATGGCTGCTCGGCCACCCCGAGGTGCTCGCCCACAGCGAACCGCGCCTGCAGGCGCTGTGGCTGTGGCACAGCGCCGAAGAGGCCGAGCACAAGAGCACCGCCTTCGATCTCTACCAGGCCCTGGGCGGCAACCACGCCTGGCGCGTGAAGTGGATGCGCCGCATCACCGTGTTCTTCCTCGCCGACGCCCTGCGCCAGACCGTGAACAACCTGCGCCGCGACGGCACGCTGTGGCGCTGGTCCACCTGGCGCAGCGCGGCGCGCCACCTGCTGGGCCGCCAGGGCCTGCTGCGCGAGACCTTCGCCCCCTGGCGCGCCTATTTCCGCCCCGACTTCCACCCCGAACACCAGCACTCGGAACGCTCGGCCACGTGGCTGCGCGAGAACAGCGCGCTGTTCGTCGCGGTCGGCCGCTGACAGCGCCAGCCCGGGTTTTCCCGGGCTTTTTGGGGGCCGTTCAACTTGTATGATGACCTGACAAACATACAAAGACGGCGAGACAAGCATGCCCCCCGACAACGCAGAGCCCCTGCAGGCGCCCCAGCGCCTGACCGACCGGCTTGCGGCGCTGCTGATGCAGCGCATCGAATCGGGCGAGCTTGCCCCCGACCAGCGCCTGCCCACCGAGCAGCGCCTGTCCGAGCAGTTCGGCGTGTCGCGCACCGTGGTGCGCGAGGCCATCAGCCAGCTCAAGTCCATCGGCCTGCTGACCTCGCGCCAGGGCGCGGGCGTGTTCGTGGCGCCCAGCCACCAGGCGCGCGCGCTGGCCTTCGACCCCACGGTGCTGCATTCCATGGAAGCGGTGCTGCAGGTGGTGGAGGTGCGGCGCGGCCTCGAGGCCGACGTGGCCGAGCTCGCGGCGCGGCGCATCACCCCCGAGAAGGCGCGCGTGATCATGGACGCGCTCGCCGAGCTCGAGGCCTGCCCGGCCCTGGGCGCACAGGGTGTGGAGGCCGACCTGCGCTTTCACCGCAGCATCGCGCGCGCCACCGACAACCCGCACTACGAGCGCCTGCTCGGTTTTCTCGAGCAGTACCAGCGCGACGCCATGCGTGTGACGCGCACCAACGAATCGCTGGACAACGGCTACATGGTGCAGGTGCACGTTGAGCACCGCGCCATCGCCGAAGCGGTCACGCGCGGCGACGCCGCGGCCGCGCGCGACGCCGCCATGCGGCACATGGTCAACGCGGCCGACCGCATCGAAAACGCCACCCCGCCCATCCGCCGCGCGCTCGACGCGCTGCTCAAGCCCCCTTCTTCCTCTCGCACCGAATGACCGCCGCCGCTGCACCCGCATCTCTCACCCTGGGCGTGATCGGCCTGGGCTCCATGGGCCTGGGCGCCGCCCGATCCGCGCTTCGCCGCGGCCTCGCCACCTGGGGCTGCGACCCGCAGCCCGCCGCGCGCGCCGCCTTCGAGCAGGCCGGCGGCCGTGCCGTGCAGCACCCGTCCGAACTCGCGCCGCATTGCGACGCCGTGCTGGTGCTGGTGGTCAACGCCGCGCAGACCGAGGCCGTGCTGTTCGGCGAACACGGCCTGGTGCAGGGCCTGCGCCGCGGCGCGGTGGTGATCGCCTCGGCCACGGTCGATCCGGCCCTGCCGCCGCAGTGGGAAGCGCGGCTGGCCGAGCGCGGCATCCTGCTGATCGACGGGCCCGTGTCGGGCGGCGCAAAGAAGGCCGCCGAGGGCCAGATGACGGTGATGGCCTCGGGCAGCGACGCGGCCTTCGCCGCTGCCGAGGCCGCGCTGCAGGCCATCGCGGGCAAGGTCTACCGGCTCGGCGAGCGCGCGGGCATCGGCTCCACGGTGAAGATGGTGAACCAGCACCTCGCGGGCGTGCACATCGCCACCGCCTGCGAGGCCATGGCGCTGGGCATCAAGGCCGGCGCCGACCCGCGCCAGCTCTACGAGGTGATCTGCAACAGCGCCGGCATGAGCTGGATGTTCGAGAACCGCGTGCCCCACATCCTCGATGGCGACTACACCCCGCTGTCGGCGGTCAACATCTTCGTGAAAGACCTGGGCATCGTGCTCGACGCCGCGCGCGCGCTCAAATTCCCGCTGCCGCTGGCGGCCGCCGCGCACCAGCTCTACCTGGCCACCGCGGCCATGGGCCTGGGCGGCGAAGACGATTCGGCTGTGGTCAAGTATTACGCCGGGCTCGCGGGCCTCGACCTGCCGGCCCCCGCCGCGAAGGCCGCGCCATGATCCTCGGCGTCATCGCAGACGACTTCACCGGCGCCACCGACGTCGCCAGCATGCTGGTGCGCGCGGGCATGCGCACGGTGCAGGTGCTGGGCGTGCCCCAGGGGCCGCTGCCCGAGGCCGACGCCATCGTGGTCGCGCTCAAGTCGCGCACCACCGCGCCCGAGGCCGCGGTGCGCGAGAGCCTGGACGCGCTCGCGGCGCTGCGCGCGGCCGGCGCGCGGCAGATCTACTTCAAGTACTGCTCCACCTTCGACTCCACGCCGCGCGGCAACATCGGTCCGGTCACCGACGCGCTGATGCAGGCCCTGGGCACGGACCTCACCATCGCCTGCCCCGCCTTTCCCGAGAACGGCCGCACCGTGTTCCGCGGCCACCTGTTCGTGGGCGACGCGCTGCTCAGCGAATCGGGCATGCGCCAGCACCCGCTCACGCCCATGACCGACGCCAACCTGGTGCGCGTGCTGCAGGCGCAGACCGCGCAGCGCGTGGGCCTGCTGCGCCACGACACGGTGGCGCAAGGCGCGGCCGCGGCGCGTGCGCGGCTGCAGGCGCTGCAGGCCGAGGGCGTGCGCATCGCCGTGGCCGACGCGGTGGACAACGGCGACCTGCTCACGCTGGCCGAGGCCTGCGCCGAACTGCCCCTGGTCACTGCGGGTTCGGGCGTGGCCCTGGGCCTGCCCCCGGCCTACGCGCGGCGCGGCTGGCTGCGGCCCGACGCGCAGGCCGCGGCCCTGCCCGCGGTGCGCGGCGCCTCGGCCGTGGTCTCGGGCTCGTGCTCCGAAGCCACCAATGCGCAGGTGGCGCGCTGGCTGCACAAGGGCGGCGCGGCCGTCCAGGTCGATCCGCTCGCGCTGCACGAGGGCCGCGACACCGCGGCCGGTCTGCTCCTGAAAGCAGAGCAGGTGCTGCAGCAGCAACCGGTGCTCGTGTACGCCACGGCCGCGCCCGAACGGGTGGGCGCGGTGCAGCAGGCGCTGGGTGTGCAGGCCGCGGGCGAACTGGTCGAGCAGGCGCTGGCCCGCATCGCTGCCGGCCTGGTGCGGGCCGGCGTGCGCCGCCTGGTGGTGGCCGGTGGCGAGACCTCGGGTGCGGTGGTGCAGGCCCTGGGCGTGCAGCAGCTGCGCATCGGCCCCAGCATCTGCCCCGGTGTGCCCTGGACCGCCGCGCGCGACGCCGCCAGCGGCGACGAGCTGCTGCTCGCGCTCAAGTCGGGCAACTTCGGCGGCCCCGATTTCTTCCGCGAGGCCCTGGCGCTCGCGGGGCACGCCCCATGAACGCGGCCCAGCAAGCCTGCCGCGAGCAGATCGTGCGCATCGGCGCCTCGCTGTTCCAGCGCGGCTACGCGCACTCCACCGCGGGCAACATCAGCGTGCGGCTCACGGCCGAGCAAGGCGGCGGCTTCCTCATCACGCCCACCGACGCCTGCCTGGGCATGCTCGAGGCCGACCGGCTCGCCTGGGTGGCCGACGACGGCATGCAGCGCAGCGGCGACCGCGCGAGCAAGACCCTCGCATTGCACCGGCGCATCTACGGCGCGGCCCCGCAGGCGCACTGCGTGCTGCACACCCACAGCACCCACCTGGTGGCGCTGAGCCTGCAGGGCGTGTGGCAGCCGCACGACGTGCTGCCCCCGATCACGCCCTACCAGGTGATGAAGGTGGGCCACGTGCCCCATGTGTCCTACCGCGTGCCCGGTGACGCCGCCGTGGCCGACGAACTCGCCGGCCTCATCGCGCGCGCCGAACGCCCGCTGCATGCCGCGCTGCTCGAACGCCTGGGCCCCGTGGTGTGGCACCAAAGCCCCGCACAGGCCATGGCCCTGCTCGAAGAACTCGAAGAGACGGCCCGCCTGTGGCTGCTCTGCAACCCCCGCCCTGCCCCGCTGAGCGACGCCCGCCTCGACGAGCTGCGCCAGCGCTTCAACGCCCTGTGGTGACATGCCCCGCTTCGCCGCCAACCTCACGCTGATGTACACCGAAGTGCCCTTTCTGGAGCGCTTCGCGGCCGCCGCCGCCGATGGCTTCGACGCGGTGGAGTTTCTCTTTCCCTATGCGTTCGAGGCCGCGGACATCGCCGCGCGCCTGCGCGCGCACGGCCTCACCCAGGCCCTGTTCAACATGCCGCCCGGTGATTGGGACGCGGGCGAACGTGGCATGGCCGCGCTGCCTGGCCGAGAGGCCGAGTTCCGCGCCCACCTGGACACCGCGCTGCGCTACGCCCAGGCCCTGGGCTGCCAGCGCCTGCACGCCATGTCGGGCCTGGTGCCCGCGGGCGCCGACGCCGCGCTGCGCGCGCGCCTGCACGCCACCGCCGTGGCCAACCTGCGCCACGCGGCCGAGCGCGCCGCCGCGCACGGCGTCACGGTGCTGATCGAACCGCTCAACGGCCGCGACGTGCCGGGCTACTTCCTCACCACGCAGCAGCAGGCGCACGACCTCGTGGCCGAGGTGGGCGCGCCCAACCTGAAGGTGCAGATGGACTTCTACCACTGCCAGATCAGCGAGGGCGACCTCACGCGCCGGCTCGAACGGCACATCGGCGGTGTGGGCCACATCCAGATCGCGGGCGTGCCCGACCGGCACGAGCCCGACACCGGCGAGATCCACCACCCGCACCTGTTCGAACGCCTCGATGCCCTGGGCTACACGGGCTTCGTGGGCTGCGAATACCGCCCGCGCGCCGGCACCAGCGCCGGCCTGGGCTGGCTGCGCGACTGGCGCGCCCGACAAACCGCAAAGGCTTCTGCATGAACATCCTCATCACCGGCGGCGCCGGTTTCCTGGGCAGCCGGCTCGCGCGCGAGCTGCTGCAACGCGGCCAGCTGCGCGGCCAGCGCATCGAACGCCTGATGCTGGCCGACCTCTATGCCCCGCGCGACGCCACGCTCACGGCCGACGCGCGCGTGGCCACGCACACGGGCGACCTGCTCGCCAACATCCCCGCGCTGTTCGCCACGCGCTGGGACGCCGTGTTCCACCTGGCCTCGGCCGTGTCGGGCGAGTGCGAGGCCAACTTCGATCTCGGCCTGCACGCCAACCTCGACACCACGCGCCGCCTGCTCGACGCCTGCCGCGCACAGACCATGGCGGGCCACGCCGCGCCGGTCTTTTTCTTCTCCAGCTCGGTCGCCGTCTACGGCAGCGACCCGGCGCTGCCGCTGCCCGCGGTGGTCACCGACGAGACCCTGCCCACGCCGCAATCGAGCTACGGCATCCACAAGTTCGTGTGCGAACAGCTGGTGGCCGACTACACGCGCAAGGGCTTCATCGACGGCCGCGCCGCGCGCCTCATGACGGTCTCGGTGCGCCCGGGCCAGCCCAACGGCGCGGCCTCGGGCTTTCTCTCAGGCATGCTGCGCGAACCGCTCGCGGGCCAGCCCAGCAACTGCCCGGTGCCGCTGGACACGCCGGTGGCGCTGTCCTCGCCGGCCACCACCATCGCGGGCATCGTGGCCGTGGCCGAAGCCAGCCGCAACGCCTTCGGCGGCCGCACCGCGATCAACCTGCCGGCGCTCAGCCTGCGCGTGCGCGACATGCTCGACGCCCTGGCCGCCTTCGCCGGCCCCGAGGCCACCGCGCTCGTGGGCCACGAGCCCGACGCCGCCACCGCGCGCATCGTGGCCGGCTGGCCGGCGCGCTTCGACAGCGCGCGCGCCCGCGCCCTGGGCCTCAAGGCCGACCCCGACTTCCATGCCGTTCTGCGCCAGTACGCGCAGGACCACCCCGATGCCGTGACCCTGCCGGCAGCGCGCCCACGGCCGATTCCCGCGCGCTGACCACCCCCGATCCCCGTTCCGTGACCCACCCCAAGGAGACAAACGCATGATGAAACAGCTGCTCACCCCCGTGGCCCTGGCCGCCCTGTTCGCCGCCAGCGGCGTGCAGGCCCAGACGGTCCTCAAGATCGGCTACGCCACCGCCGTCACCTCGCACTACGGCGTGGGCTCCACGACCTTCTGCGACGAGATCGAGAAGGGCACGCAAGGCCGCTACAAGTGCCAGCAGTTCCCCAACTCGGCGCTCGGCGGCGAACGCGAGCAGATCGAGGCCGTGCAGCTCGGCACGCAAGACCTGGTCAACACCTCGACCGGCCCGCTGGGCAACTTCGTGCCCGAGGTCAAGATCGTGGACATCCCCTTCCTGTTCCGCGACTACGACCACGCGCGCAAGGTCATGGACGGCCCGATCGGCCAGGACCTGAGCAAGAAGATGGAAGCCAAGGGCCTGGTGAACCTGGCCTGGACCGAGAACGGCTTCCGCCACATGACCAACAGCAAGCGGGCCATCAACCAGGCCAGCGACGCCAGCGGCCTGAAGATGCGCACCATGGAGAACAAGGTGCACATGGACGGCTACAAGACCTTCGGCATCCTGCCCACGCCCATGCCCTTCCCCGAGCTGTTCACCGCGCTGCAGCAGGGCACGGTGGACGGCCAGGAGAACCCGATCCCGGTGATCCTGTCGTCCAAGTTCTCGCAGGTGCAGAAGCACCTCTCGCTCACCGGCCACGTGTACTCGCCGGCCGCGCTGATCCTCTCGCCCGCGGTGTGGAACAAGCTGTCGGCCGCCGACAAGCAGGTCTTCCTGGAAGCCGGCAAGAAGGCCGCCGCGGCCCAGCGCAAGAAGGTGAATGACGACGAGGCCAACGGCATCGCCCAGCTCGAGAAGGACGGCATGCAGGTGGTCAAGCAGGTCAACGGCGAGAGCTTCCGCAAGGCGGTGGCCCCGGCCTACCAGCAGTACGCCAAGGAATTCGGCGCCGACAAGATCGCCGCGATCCAGGCGGTTAAGTAACACCCCCGCGCCGGCCCCTGGCGGGGCCGTCACCCCCCCAGGGGGGCAACGCCTGCGGACCGGCGAAGCCGGATCCGCGGCGTTCTCGCCTGGGTTGGTTTGCTCTCCGAGGTTTTTCCATGAAATCACTCATCCTGCGTCTGGACCGTTGGCTCACCGGGCTGTGCCTGTACACGGCCTGCCTGCTGCTGGCCGTCATTTCCTGCCTGGGCCTGTGGCAGGTCACCAGCCGCTTCGTGCTGTCGCAGCCGTCCACCTGGACGGAGGAATCGATGCGCCGGCTGCTGATCTGGATGGTGATGCTGGGCGTGGTCGCCTCGCTGCGCCAGGGCGCGCTGGTGTCGGTCGACCTGATGCTGCGCCTGTCGCGCGGGGCCTGGCGGCAGGTGGTGCGCTGGACCATCACCCTGGTCAACCTCGCGTTCCTGAGCGTGCTCATCTGGTTCGGCATCGACCTCGTGGTGCGCGTGCGCTTCCAGACCTTCGCCAGCATGGACCTGTCCATGGGCTGGGCCTACGCGGCGCTGCCGGTGGGCGCGGCGCTCGCCGTGGTGGCCGTGATCGCGCACCACATCGACCCGCAGAACGAAGAACTCGCCACCGCGCAATAAGCGCCACGGTCAAGCCCCACAGGTCCGCACCATGTCCCTCACCCTCCTCGTCACGATGCTGCTGGGCTTTGCCTTCAGCATCTCCATCGCGGTCGCCATCGGCGGCTCCGCCATCCTCGGCCTGGCCCTCTTCGACAGCAGCAAGCTGATCCTGGTGCCCAAGGAGATGTTCACCGCGATCGACAAATTCCCGCTCGCGGCCATCCCCTTCTTCATCCTCGCGGGCAACCTCATGGAAACCGGCGGCATCTCGCGCCGTCTGGTGAACTTCGCCAAGTCGCTGGTGGGCGGCGTGCAGGGCGGCCTGCCCATGACCTGCGTGCTCACCTGCATGATCTTCGCGGCGGTGTCGGGCTCGTCGGTGGCCACCACCTTCGCCATCGGCGCCATCCTGATCCCCGCGCTCATCAAGCACGGCTACCCCACGGGCTACGCGGCCTCGCTGCAGGCCACCTCGGCCGAGCTGGGCGTGATCATCCCGCCCTCCATCCCCATGATCCTGTTCGGCGTGTCGGCCGAGGTGTCCATCGGCGAGCTGTTCATCGCGGGCGTGGTGCCGGGCCTGTTCATCGGCCTCTCGCTCATGGTGTTCGTGCACCTGTGGTGCCGCTTCAAGGGCCTGGGCAAGAACGACGGCGACGGCCGCCTGCCCGTGGGCCGCGCCACGATCGAAGCGGGCTGGGCGCTGCTGATGCCGGTGATCATCCTGGGCGGCATCTACGGCGGCGTGTTCACGCCCACCGAGGCCTCGGTGATCGCGGTGTTCTACGCGCTGATCGTGGGCATGGGCATCCACCGCGAGCTCGGCTTCAAGGACCTGGTGCCGGTGTTCCGCAAGTCGGTGATTTCGAGCGCGGTGATCATGTTCATCATCGCCAACGCGGGCCTGTTCGCCTTCCTCATCACGCGCGCCGGCATCCCCGACGCCATCGGCCTGTGGCTCAAGGAGGTGCTGCAGTCGCCCGGCTGGTTCCTGTTCGGCGTGAATGCCGCGCTGTTCGTCATCGGCATGTTCATCGAGACCTCGGCCGCCATCATCGTGCTCGCGCCCATCCTGGTGCCGGTGGCGATCCACTTCGGCGTCGACCCGGTGCACTTCGGCATGATCATGGTGGTCAACCTGGCGCTGGGCATGATCACCCCGCCCTTCGGCGTGAACCTGTTCGCCGCCGCCACGGTGGCGCGCATCTCGCTCGACCGCATGATCAAGCACCTGGTGCCCTTCGTGCTCGTGATCATCGGCTGCCTGATGGTCATCACCTACGTGCCCGCGGTCTCGCTCACGCTGCGCGACATGGTGTTCCACAAGCCGCCCGCGGTCATGCCCGTGGGCCCGGCCCCGGCCATCGGCCCCCAATAAGACGCATCCATGGCCCTTCACTTCATCCACAACCGCGGCGTGCGCAGCGCCTCGGGCCAGACCCTGCCCGTGACCGACCCGGCCACCGGCCAGGCCTACGACACCCTGGAGCGCGGCAACGCCGCCGACCTCGACGCCGCGGTGCAGGCCGCGCGCGACTGCCTGGATGGCCCCTGGGGCAAGCTCAGCGCGGCCGAGCGCGGCCGGCTGCTGTTCCGCCTGGCCGACAAGGTGGCCCAGCACGCCGACGAGCTCGCCGCCATCGAGCAGCGCGATTGCGGCAAGCCCACCAAACAGGCGCGCGCCGACGCGCTCGCGCTGGTGCGCTACTTCGAGTTCTACGGCGGCGCCGGCGACAAGCTGCACGGCCACACCATTCCCTACCTCGACGGCTACAGCGTGCTCACCTGGCGCGAGCCGCACGGCGTCACGGGCCACGTGATCCCCTGGAACTACCCGATGCAGATCTTCGGGCGCAGCGTGGGCGGCGCGCTCGCGGCGGGCAACGTGTGCGTGGTCAAGCCCTCGGAAGACGCCTGCCTGTCGCTGCTGCGCGTGGCCGAGCTCGCGGCCGAGGTGGGCTTTCCCGCGGGGGCGATCAACATCGTCACCGGCTACGGGCACGAGGTGGGCGACGCGCTCGCGCGCCACCCGGGCATCGACCACATCAGCTTCACCGGCAGCCCGCGCGTGGGCACGCTCATCCAGCAGGCCGCGGCCGAGCGGCACTGCCCGGTCACGCTCGAGCTCGGCGGCAAGGGCCCGCAGATCGTGTTCGACGACGCCGACGTGGACGCGGCCATTCCCTTCATCGTCAACGCCATCGTGCAGAACAGCGGCCAGACCTGCAGCGCGGGCTCGCGCCTGCTGGTGCAGCGCGGCCTGTACGAGCCGCTGCTGCAGCGCCTGGGCGAGGCCTTCCGGGGCCTGCGCGCCGGCCCGCCCGCGGCCGACCTCGACCTCGGCCCGCTGATCCGCCAGACCCAGCTCGAACGCGTGCGCGGCTTCCTCGACGAGGTGCGCCGCGACGGCCTGCCCATCGTGGCCCAGGGCCAGGTGGTGGCCGAGGCCAGCGAACACGGCTACTACGCCGCGCCCACGCTGGTGCGCGACGTGCCGCCGCAGCACCGGCTCGCGCAGGAAGAGGTGTTCGGCCCGGTGCTCGCGGCCATGCCCTTCGACGACGAGGACGACGCGGTGCGCCTGGCCAACGGCACGGCCTTCGGCCTGGTCGCCGGCGTATGGACCCGCGACGGCGGCCGCCAGTTGCGCATGGCGCGGCGCGTGAAGGCCGGCCAGGTGTTCATCAACAACTACGGCGCCGGCGGCGGCGTGGAGCTGCCCTTCGGCGGGGTGCGCTCCAGCGGCCATGGCCGCGAAAAAGGCTTCGAGGCCCTGCTCGGCTTCACCACCCTCAAGACCGTGGCGATCCGCCACGGCTGACCCCCCTCAGGAGACCCATCGCATGCGCGTGAAAGACAAATCCATCATCGTCACCGGGGCCGGCAACGGCATCGGCGAAGGCATTGCGCACCGGCTCGCGGCCGAAGGCGCGCAGGTCATCGTCAACGACGTCAACGTGGCCGGCGGCGAGCGCGTGGTGGCCGACATCGTGGCGCGCGGCGGCCGCGCGAGCTTCTTCGCGGCCGACGTGACGCGCAGCGACGACGTGAAGGCCCTGGTGCAGGCCGCGGTGCAGCGCCACGGCCGGCTCGACGTGGTGGTGAACAACGCCGGCTGGACCCACAAGAACCAACCCGCGCTCGACGTGAGCGAAGAGGAGTTCGACCGCTGCTACGCGGTCAACGTGAAGAGCATCTACCTGAGCGCGTTGCACGCGGTGCCGGTGTTCCGCGCCCACGGCGGCGGGGCCTTCATCAACATCGCGTCCACCGCGGGCGTGCGGCCCCGGCCCGGGCTCACCTGGTACAACGGCTCCAAGGGCGCGGTGATCATCACCAGCAAGTCGCTCGCGGCCGAGTTCGGGGCCGACAACATCCGCGTGAACTGCGTGAACCCGGTGATGAACCCCTTCACCGGCCTGGGCGCCTCGTTCGCGGGCGGCGAGCTCACCGACGAGCGCCTGGCCAAGTTCCGCAGCACGATTCCCCTGGGGCGCTTCTCCACGCCCGAGGACGTGGGCAACGCGGTGCTCTACCTGGCCAGCGACGAAGCCGCGTTCATTTCGGGCGTGTGCCTAGAGGTGGACGGCGGCAGATGTGTCTGACCTGACAACGCGGCTCAGGCGGGCCGCGGCCCGCCGCGCAGGCGCTTGACCAGCGCAACCGCGGCCACCACCACCGCGCCCGCGGCCACGCCCACGAGCGCACCCGCGAGGCTGGGCACGAAGGCGCCAAGCCAGCCCAGGCTTTCGGCCATGGCCTCGACGCCGTGCGCGAGCAGCGGCAGGCCGTGCAGCAGGATGCCGCCGCCCACCAGGAACATGGCGGCCGTGCCCAGCACCGACAGCGCCTTCATGAGCCAGGGCGCAAAGGCCAGGATGCCGCGGCCCAGCGCCTGCTTCCAGGCCTGGGCCTGGCGGTTCAGGTGCAGGCCCAGGTCGTCGAGCTTCACGATGCCCGCCACCAGGCCGTAGACGCCCACCGTCATGAGCACCGAGATGCCCACCAGCACGGCCACGCGCTGGCCCATGGTGGCGCTGGCCACGGTGCCCAGGCTGATCACGATGATCTCGGCCGAGAGGATGAAATCGGTGCGCACGGCGCCCTTGATCTTCTCGCGCTCGTAGGCCACGAGGTCGAGCTGCTCGTTGGCCACGGCGCGCGCGAGCTCGTCGTGGTGCTTCGTGTCCTCGGCCTTGTGTGCGCCCAGGCTGTGCATCAGCTTTTCCACGCCCTCGAAGCACAGGAACAGGCCGCCGAGCATGAGCAGCGGCGTGATGAGCACCGGCATGAAGGCGCTGATCAGCAGCGCCGCCGGCACCAGGATGGCCTTGTTCACGAACGAGCCCCTGGCCACGGCCCACACCACGGGCAGTTCGCGGTCGGCCTTCACGCCCGTGACCTGCTGCGCGTTGAGCGCCAGGTCGTCGCCCAGCACCCCGGCGGTCTTCTTGGCCGCCACCTTGGTCATCACCGACACGTCGTCGAGCAATGTGGCGATGTCGTCGATGAGTGCGAGCAGACTGGTGCCGGCCATGGGGGGCTCCGTTGGGGTTTCAGCCGGGCGCAGGCGGCCAGACCAGGGGAAAGAGCGGATCGTCCATCGCCGCGCCCGCGGGCAAGCGCTGTTCCAGGCCCGGGAACGGCGGCGAGGTGCGCCAGCGGCGCGGCGCGTGCACGCTGTCGTCGCCCAGGTAGCGGGCCGAGAACACGCGCCGGCGCGCGCCCGGACCGGTGCCGCTGGAGGCGTGCAGCGCGAGCATGTGGAAGGCCACGCAATCGCCCGGCTCCAGCGCCCAGGCCAGTTGCGGCCAGGCCTGAGGCTCGGCCTCGATCGGCGGCAGTTCGGCCAGCGAGCCTTCGGGGAACCACTTGGCCTGCTGGTCGCGGAAGGTGCGCGGCATGTACCAGGTGCCGCGGTGCGAGCCGGCCACGAAGCGCAGCGTGCTCGCCAGCGGCACCGGGTCGACCGGGATCCAGAAGCTCACGTTCTGCGCGCCGTCCACGTTGTAGTAGGGCTGGTCCTGGTGCCAGGGCGTGGGCTGGCGCGTGCCGGGCTCTTTCACGAGCAGGTGGTCGTGGTAGAGCCGCGCGCTGCGGCTGCCCATGAGCTGCGCCGCCACGTGCGGCAGCGACGATTCGCGCAGCACGTGGGCGTAGTCGGCATTGCCCTGCCAGGTGCAGAAGTCTTCGACGAAGCGGCCCGGGTCGTCGGGCTCGCTGGCCACCAGGGCCAGCGGGCTCAGGTGGGCCAGGTTGTGCTCGATGCCGGCTTCGAGCCGCTGCAGCTCCTGCGCGTTGAGCACCCCGCGCAGCACCACCGCGCCGTCGCACGCGTAGGCGGTCACGGTGGCGGCGTCGAGCGGGTGGGCGCGCGGCATGGGTTCAGCCCACCGTCAGCCGACCCAACGGCGCGCGTTGCGCCACAGGCGCATCCAGCCGCTGTGGGCCGAGGTGTCCTGGTCGGTCCAGCTCATGAGCACGTTGCGGAACACGCGCTCGGGGTGCGGCATGAGCGCGGTGAAGCGGCCGTCGGCCGTGGTCACCGCCGTGAGGCCGCCGGGGCTGCCGTTGGGGTTGAACGGGTAGCGCTCGGTGGGCGCGCCGGTGTTGTCCACGTAGCGCATGGCCGCAATGGCCTTGGCCGGGTCGCCGCGGTGGCGGAAGTTGGCATGGCCCTCGCCGTGCGCCACGGCGATGGGCAGGCGCGTGCCGGCCATGCCCTGGAAGAACAGGCTGGGCGAGTCGAGCACCTCGACCAGCGAGAGGCGGGCCTCGAAGCGCTCGCTCTGGTTGGTGGTGAAGCGCGGCCAGGCCTCGGCGCCAGGGATGATGTCGGCGAGTTCGGCGAACATCTGGCAGCCGTTGCACACGCCCAGGCCGAAGGTGTCGGGGCGCGCGAAGAAGGCCTGGAACTGCTCGGACAGCACCGGGTTGAAGGTGATGGAGCGCGCCCAGCCGATGCCCGCACCCAGCGTGTCGCCGTAGCTGAAGCCGCCGCAGGCCACCACGCCGCGCACGTCCTTGAGGTGGGCGCGGCCGCTCTGCAGGTCGGTCATGTGCACGTCGAGCGCGTCGAAGCCGGCCTGGGTGAAGCACCAGGCCATTTCCACGTGCGAGTTCACGCCCTGCTCGCGCAGGATCGCGACCTTGGGGCGCGAGAGGTTCAGGAAGGGCGCGGCCACGTCTTCGGCCGGGTCGAAGGTGAGGTGGGTGTGCAGGCCGGGGTCGTTGGGGTCGCCGGCGGCGGCGTGTTCGGCGTCGGCGCAGGCGGGGTTGTCGCGCCGCTGGTTGATTTTCCAGCTCACGCTGTCCCAGACCTGCTGCAGGTCGGCCAGCTTCGCGCTGAACACGGCCTTGGTGTCGCGCCACACCTGCAGCTCGCCCTTGCCGGCGTCGATGGCCGATTGCAGCGGCCGCGTCTTGCCCACGAAGTGGCTGAATTTGGACAGGCCGTGCTCGCGCAGCACCTGCATGACCTCGTTGCGCTGCCCGGTGCGCACCTGCAGCACCACGCCCAGTTCTTCGTTGAACAGGGCCCGCAGCGTGAGCTCTTCGCGGCGCGCGCTGACCTGGGTGCTCCAGTTCTTGGCGTCGCCGAAGTCGGCGCGGCTGTCGCTGATGCCATCGCCTTCGGTGACGAGCTGGTCGACGTTGAGCGCCACGCCCACCTGCCCCGCAAAGGCCATCTCGGCCACGGCGGCGAGCAGGCCGCCGTCGCTGCGGTCGTGGTAAGCGAGGATGCGGCCCTGCGCGCGCAGCGCGTTCACGGCGTTCACCAGGTTCACGAGGTCTTGCGGGTCGTCGAGGTCGGGCACCTCGCCGCCCGGGTGGCCCAGGGTCTGCGCGAGGATGCTGCCGCCCAGGCGCTGGCGGCCCTTGCCGAGGTCGATCAGCACCAGCGTGGTGTCGTCGATGTCGCGATTGAGCTGCGGCGTGAGCGTGCCGCGCACGTCGGCCAGCGAGGCAAAGGCGCTCACGATCAGGCTCACCGGCGCGGTGACCTTCCTGGTCTGGCCGTCGGCCTGCCACTGGGTGCGCATGGACAGGCTGTCCTTGCCCACGGGAATGGACACGCCCAGCGCCGGGCACAGCTCCATGCCCACGGCCTTGACGGTTTCGTACAGCGCGGCGTCTTCACCGGGCTCGCCGCAGGCGGCCATCCAGTTCGCCGAGAGCTTCACGCGCGGCAGTTCGATGGGCGCGGCCAGCAGGTTGGTGATGGCCTCTGCCACGGCCATGCGGCCCGAGGCCGCGGCGTCGGTGGCGGCCAGCGGCGTGCGCTCGCCCATGCTCATGGCCTCGCCCGCGAAGCCCGCGTGGTCGGCCAGGGTCACGGCGCAGTCGGCCACGGGCACCTGCCAGGGGCCGACCATCTGGTCGCGGTGGCTCAGACCGCCCACGGTGCGGTCGCCGATGGTGATGAGGAAGCGCTTGGACGCCACCGTGGGGTGGCTCAGCACGTTGATGACACTTTGCTGCAGGTCCACGCCCGTGAGGTCGATCGCGGGCGACTGGCGCGCCACGGTCTTCACGTCGCGGTGCATCTTGGGCGGCTTGCCCAGCAGCACGTCCATGGGCATGTCGACCGGGCTGTCGGCGCCCTCGTCCACCAGGCGCAGCTGGCGTTCTTCGGTGGCCACGCCCACCACCGCGAAGGGGCAGCGCTCGCGCTCGCAGAAGGCCTGGAACTGCGGCAGCGATTCGGGTGCGATCGCGAGCACGTAGCGCTCCTGGCTCTCGTTGCACCAGATTTCCTTGGGCGCGAGGCCGCTCTCTTCGAGCGGCACGGCGCGCAGGTCGAAGCGCGCGCCGCGGCCGGCGTCGTTGGTGATCTCGGGGAAGGCGTTGGACAGGCCGCCCGCGCCCACGTCGTGGATGGCCAGGATGGGGTTGGCCTCGCCCTGCGCCCAGCAGTGGTTGATGACCTCTTGCGCGCGGCGCTCGATCTCGGGGTTGCCGCGCTGCACGGAATCGAAGTCGAGCGAGGCGGCGTTGGTGCCGGTGGCCATGGAGCTGGCCGCGCCGCCGCCCATGCCGATCTTCATGCCCGGGCCGCCGAGCTGGATCAGCAGCGTGCCCGCGGGGAAGGGAATCTTGTGCGTGAGGCGCGCGTCGATGGTGCCCACGCCGCCCGCGATCATGATGGGCTTGTGGTAGCCGCGCTGCACGCCGTCGACCTGCTGCTCGTATTCGCGGAAGTAGCCGAGCAGGTTGGGCCGGCCGAACTCGTTGTTGAAGGCCGCGCCGCCCAGCGGGCCCTCGGTCATGATCTGCAGCGGGCTCGCGATGTGCTCGGGCTTGCCGCCCGCCTGGTCGCTCAGGCCGCCCCAGAGCTTGCCCACCGAAAAGCCCGTGAGGCCGGCCTTGGGCTTGGCGCCGCGGCCCGTGGCACCTTCGTCGCGGATCTCGCCGCCCGCGCCGGTGGACGCGCCCGGGAAGGGCGAGATGGCCGTGGGGTGGTTGTGCGTTTCCACCTTCATGAGCACGTGCTGCGTGACCGCTTCGCTGCGGTACAGGGGCGCGCCCTGGCCGTCGTCGCGGGCGCTGAAGCGCTGCACCGCGTGGCCCTCCATCACCGAGGCGTTGTCGGCATAGGCCACCACGGTGTGCTGCGGGCTCTTCTGGTGGGTGTTGCGGATCATGCCGAACAGGCTCTTGTCCTGCGGCACGCCGTCGATGGTGAACTGGGCGTTGAAGATCTTGTGGCGGCAGTGCTCGCTGTTGGCCTGCGCGAACATCATGAGCTCGACGTCGGTCGGGTTGCGGCCCAGGCCGGTGAAGGCGTCGATCAGGTACTGGATCTCGTCGTCGGCCAGGGCCAGGCCCCAGGCGGTGTTGGCGCGCTCGAGCTCGGCGCGGCCGCCGCCCAGCACGTCCACCCGCTCCATGGGCGCGGCCTGCAGCTCGGTGAACAGGGCCTGCGCCTCGTCGCGCGTGGCCACCACGGCCTCGGTCATGCGGTCGTGCAGCAGGCTGGCCACGGCCCAGCGCTGCTCGGGCGTGAGCGTGGGCTTGCCGCCCAGCAGACCGCTCTTGAGCGCGAGCCGGTACTCCACCAGCCGCTCCACGCGGTGCACCACCAGGCCGCAGTTGCGCGCGATGTCGGTGGCCTTGGAGGCCCAGGGCGAGACCGTGCCCAGGCGCGGCATCACGAGCAGCGCGGGCGCGCCCGCGGCTTCGAGTTGCAGGTGTTCGGCCTGCACCGGTTCGCCGTAGGTGAGCAGCTCGCCCAGGCGCTGCGCGGTGGCGGCGTCGGGCGCGGCGTCGAAGGCCGCCAGGTGCACGAAGCGCGCGCTGAGGCCGACGATCTTGTCGTGGATGGCTTGGAGCTGGGGAAGGAGCTGCTGGACTTTGAAGTCGCTGATGGCGTGACCGCCATCGAAGGTGCGCAGGTGCAGGGACACGGTGGGGCCTGAGGTGCGTTGAACCACCCGCGGGCGGGGTGGTGGAAAGCCGCTGATTTTACCCGGCGGCCTCCATGGCGATCGGCCAGCGTGCGGCCCCCGGGCGGGGTCCGGTGGGATAATCCGCCCCCATGAGCATCACCTACAAGGACGCCGCCGGTATCGAGGGCATGCGCACCGCGTGCCGCCTCGCCTCCGAAGTGCTGGACTACCTCACGCCGCTGATCCAGCCCGGCGTCACCACGCTCGAGATCGACCGCCTCGCGGCCGATTACATGAAGCAGCAGGGCACGGTCTCGGCCACCATCGGCTACCAGCCCGCGGGCTACCCGCCCTACCCGGGCCACCTGTGCACCTCGATCAACCACGTGGTGTGCCACGGCATCCCCAACGACAAGCCGCTCAAGAAGGGCGACATCCTCAACGTCGACGTCACCGTGATCACGCCCGAGGGCTGGTACGGCGACAACAGCCGCATGTTCCTGATCGGCGGCGAGGCCGCGGCCACGGTGCAGGCGCGCCGGCTCTGCCAGGTCACCTTCGAGGCCATGTGGAAGGGCATCTTGATGGTCAAGCCCGGCGTGCGCCTGGGCGACATCGGCCACGCCATCCAGGCCTACGCCGAAGGCAACGGCTACTCGGTGGTGCGCGAGTTCTGCGGCCACGGCATCGGCCAGCGCTTCCACGAAGAGCCGCAGGTGCTGCACTACGGCCGCCCGGGCACGCTCGAAGAACTCAAGCCCGGCATGACCTTCACCATCGAGCCCATGATCAACGCGGGCCGCCGCGAGATCAAGGAAATGGGCGATGGCTGGACCATCGTCACGCGCGACCGCTCGCTCTCGGCCCAGTGGGAACACACGGTGCTGGTCACCGACACCGGCTACGAAGTGCTCACCTGGTCGGCCGGCAACATCGCCCCGCCCGCCTTCGTGACCGCGGCCGTGCTGAACCCCCAGGTGCAGGCCGGCGTGCCCGCCTGACCCGGGGGACGGCGGCATGGACGACCTGGCCGCGCTGCGCCAGCGCTACCGCAACGACAAGGCCGCGCTGTTCGCCGAGATCGGCGAATCGGGCGCGTCCACGCGCGGCATCGGCCAGGCCCTGCGGCGCCTGGCGCGCCTGACCGACCAGACGCTGCAGACCCTGTGGCAGCGCGCCGGCTTCGGCCCGCGCTTCGCGCTGGTGGCGGTGGGCGGCTTCGGCCGGGGCGAGCTGTTCCCGCATTCCGACGTCGATGTGCTGGTGCTGCTGCCCGACGGCTGCCAGCCCGACGCCGACGCCGAGCTCAAGGCCCGCATCGAAGGCTTCATCGGCGCCTGCTGGGACCTGGGGCTGGAGATCGGCTCGAGCGTGCGCACCGTGGACGAGTGCGTGGCCGAGGCCGAAAAAGACGTGACGGTGCAGACCTCGCTGCTCGAGTGCCGGCTGATCACCGGCCACCGCGCGGGCTTCAACACCCTGGTGCGCCGCCTGGGCGAGGCCATGGACCCCAAGGCCTTCTTCGTGGCCAAGACGCTGGAGATGCGCCAGCGCCACCACAAGTTCGAGAACACGCCCTATGCGCTCGAGCCCAACTGCAAGGAGTCGCCGGGCGGCCTGCGCGACCTGCAGATCATCCTCTGGGTGGCCAAGGCCGCGGGCCTGGGCCGCAGCTGGGACGAACTCGCGCGCACCGGCCTGGCCACGCCGCTCGAGGCGCGCCAGATCAAGGCCAACGAGGCGCTGCTGAGCCTGATCCGCGCGCGCTTGCACCTGTTGGCCAAGCGCCGCGAAGACCGGCTGGTGTTCGACCTGCAGACCGCGGTGGCCGAGTCCTTCGGCTTCAAGGCGCAGCTGCCCGCCCCCGGCGAGAGCAACCCGCGCGGCACGCGCCGCGCGAGCGAGGCGCTCATGAAGCGCTACTACTGGGCGGCCAAGGCGGTGACCCAGCTCAACCAGATCCTGCTGCTCAACATCGAAGAGCGGCTGGCCAGCACCGAACCCGGCGTGCAGCGCCTGCGCCCGATCAACGAGCGCTTCTTCGACAAGGGCGGCATGCTCGAGGTGGCCAGCGACAACCTGTACCTGCAGCAGCCGCACGCCATCCTCGAGACCTTCCACATCTACCAGACCACGGTCGGCATCAAGGGCCTGTCGGCGCGCACCCTGCGCGCGCTCTACAACGCGCGCGCCGTCATGAACGGCCGCTTCCGCAGCGACCCGGCCAACCGCGAGACCTTCCGCCGCATCCTCATGGAGCCGCAGGGCATCACGCACGCCATGCGGCTCATGAACCAGACCTCGGTGCTGGGGCGCTACCTCTGGGTGTTCCGCAACATCGTGGGCCAGATGCAGCACGACCTGTTCCACGTCTACACCGTGGACCAGCACATCCTGATGGTGCTGCGCAACGTGCGCCGCTTCTTCATCGCCGAGCACTCGCACGAATACCCGTTCTGCTCGCAGCTGGCCGCGGGCTGGGACAAGCCCTGGATCCTCTACGCGGCGGCCTTGTTCCACGACATCGCCAAGGGCCGCGGCGGCGACCATTCCGAGCTCGGCGCGAAAGACGTGCGCAGCTTCTGCCGCCAGCACGGCATCGAGCGCGAAGACGCCAGGCTCATCGAATTCCTGGTGGCCGAGCACCTCACCATGAGCCGGCTCGCGCAGAAGGCCGACCTGTCCGACCCCGACGTGATCGCGGCCTTCGCGCAGCGCGTGGGCAACGAGCGCTACCTCACCGCGCTGTACCTGCTCACCGTGGCCGACATCCGCGGCACCAGCCCCAAGGTGTGGAACGCCTGGAAAGGCAAGCTGCTCGAGGACCTGTACCGCTACACGCTGCGCGCGCTCGGCGGCCGCGCGCCCGACCCGGGCGCCGAGGTGGAAAGCCGCAAGCGCGAGGCCCTGCAACTCGTGGCGCTGCACGCCCTACCCCACAACGCGCACAAGGCGCTGTGGGACACGCTCGACGTGAGCTACTTCATGCGCCACCAGGCCGACGAGATCGCCTGGCACACGCGCGTGCTCACGCGCGAGCTCGCCAAGGCCGACCGCGACCCCGAGCGCTGCATCGTGCGCGCACGCCTCTCGCCCGAAGGCGAAGGCCTGCAGGTGCTGGTGTACTCGCCCGACCAGCCCGAGCTGTTCGCGCGCATCTGCGGCTACTTCGACATGTCGCAGTTCAGCATCCTCGATGCGCGTGTGCACACCACGCTCACCGGCCATGCGCTCGACACCTTCCAGGTGGTGGTGCCCGAGCTCGCCGAGCACTACCGCGAGCTCGTGGCCATGGTGGAAAACCGGCTGGCACAGATCATCGACGCGCGCGGCCCGCTGCCGCCGCCCACCAAGGGGCGGCTGTCGCGGCGCGTGAAGAACTTCCCCATCACCCCGCGCGTGGACCTGCGGCCCGACGACAAGGCGCAGCGCTGGCTGCTGTCGGTGTCGGCAAGCGACCGCGCGGGCCTGCTCTATGGCATCTCGCGCGTGCTCGCGCAGCACGGCGTGAGCGTGCAGCTCGCCAAGATCACCACGCTGGGCGAGCGCGTGGAAGACACCTTCCTGATCAGCGGCGCGCCGCTGCAGGTGAACAAGCGCCAGATCGAGATCGAGACCGAACTGCTCGAAACGCTCGAAGGCAAGGCCGGCTGAGCCGGCTCACACCGTGCGTTGCCGCAGGGCCTCGTAGAGGCACACGCCACTGGCCACGGACACGTTCAGGCTCTCGACCGCGCCGCGCATGGGAATGCTCACGAGCTCGTCGCAGGTCTTGCGCGTGAGCTGACGCATGCCCGGGCCTTCGGCGCCGAGCACCAGGGCCACCGGGCCCTTGAGGTCGACCTGGTAGACCGTTTTGGGCGCGTCGTCGCTGGTGCCGATGACCCAGATGTTGCGTTCCTTGAGTTCGTTCAGGGTGCGCGCGAGGTTGGTGACCATGAAGTAGGGCACGGTCTCGGCCGCGCCGCTGGCCACCTTGGCCACGGTGGCGTTCAGGCCCACGGCGTGGTCCTTGGGCGCGATCACCGCGTGCGCGCCGGCGCCGTCGGCCACGCGCAGGCAGGCGCCGAGGTTGTGCGGATCGGTCACGCCGTCGAGCACCAGCAGCAGCGGGGCTTCGCCCGTGCCTTCGAACTGGTCGAGCAGGTCGTCGAGCGAGCGCGCCTGCTCGACCGGCAGCACGCGCGCGGCCACGCCCTGGTGGCCGTGGCTGCCCGCGAGCTTGGCCAGGCGCAGGCCATCGGCTTCGATCAGTCGCACATTGGCTTCGCGCGCGCGCTCGATGAACTGGCGCATGCGGGCGTCGCGGCGGGTGCTCTCGAAGTACACCTCGACGATGCTCTGGGGTGCGGTCTTGAGCCGCACGCCCACCGCGTGGAAACCGAACAGGACCTTGGTGGTGGACGGGGCTTTGGGGGAAGAAGACATGGGCGGGATTATCCCGCCCCGGCGCCCCGGCGCCCCGGCGCCCCGGCGGCTCAGGCGGGCGCGGTGGCCGCGCCGCTGCTGATGTCCGCCACGCGGCCTGCCGCGATGGTGATGCGCCGCTCGCAGCGCGCCGCGATGCCGCGGTCGTGCGTGACCAGCACCAGCGTGGTCTGCTGCTCGCGGTTGAGCTCGAACATCAGCGCCATCACGGCCTCGCCGGTGGCGAAGTCGAGGCTGCCCGTGGGCTCGTCGGCCAGCAGCACGGCCGGCCGCACCACGAAAGCCCGCGCCAGCGCCACGCGCTGCTGCTCGCCGCCCGAGAGCACCTTGGGGTAATGGCCGAGGCGCTCGCCCAGACCCACGCGCTGCAGCATGGCGGTGGCCGCGGCGCGCGCGTCGCGCCGGCCCGCGAGCTCCAGCGGCAGCATCACGTTTTCGAGCGCGGTGAGGTTGGCCAGCAGCTGGAAGCTCTGGAACACGAAGCCCACCTTGGCCGCGCGCAGCGCGGCGCGCCGGTCTTCGTCGAGCGCGAACAGGTCGGTGCCGGCGATGTGAACCGTTCCTTGGGTGGGCGTATCCAACCCGGCCACGATGGACAGCAGCGTGCTCTTGCCCGAGCCCGAGGCGCCCACGATGGCCACCGTTTCGCCGCGCCGAACGGTGAAATCGATATCCCGCAGAATGGTCAGCGTGCCTGTGGAGTCGGTGACCGACTTGGACACCTGGCTGACCGCAATCATCACATCGGACATGAAGCAATCCCTGTATTCGAACCGCCGCGACTTTAGCCTGAGCCTGCTGGCCGCGCTGGCGCTGGGGCCGGCCGGCCCGCTGCACGCCCAGGGCAAGGCCCCGCCGGTGGTGCTGGTGGTGGGCGACTCGCTCAGTGCCGAGTACGGCCTGCGCCGCGGCAGTGGCTGGGTCGCGCTCACCGAACAGAAACTCGCGGACGAAAAACTCGCCGCGCGGGTGGTCAATGCCAGCGTGAGCGGTGACACCACCTCGGGTGGGCGTTCGCGGCTGCCCGCGCTGCTCCAGCAGCACCGGCCCCGGGTGGTGGTCATCGAACTCGGCGGCAACGACGCGCTGCGCGGCCTGCCCCTGAGCATGACGCGCGAGAACCTCGCCGCCATGGCCCGGGCGGCCAAGGCCGCGGGTGCGCGCGTGCTGCTGCTGGGCATGGACATGCCGCCCAACTACGGTGCCAGTTACGCCAAAGAGTTCCGCGAGCTGTTCGTGAGCGTGGCGCGCGAGGAGAAGGCCGCGCTCGTGCCCTTCTTCCTCAAGGGCGTGGCCGACCTCGCCGACCCGCTGGCGCTGTTCCAGAGCGACCGCATCCACCCCAACGAAAAGGCCCAGCCCATCATGCGCGACACGGTCTGGCCCGAACTGAGGAAGCTGGTGGCGGCGGGATAATCCGCCCCATGCCCGTCGCCACCCTGCCCGCCACCGAAGCGCTGCGCCGCCTCGACACCTTCGACACCGTGATCGACGCCCGCTCGGAGGACGAGCACGCGCTCGACCACGTGCCGCGCGCGATCAACTGGCCCACGCTGGACAACGCCCAGCGCATCGAGATCGGCACCATGTACAAGCAGGTGAGCGCGTTCGAGGCCAAGAAGCGCGGCGCGGCCTACGCGGCGCGCAACATCGCGGCCCACATCGAACGCGAGGGCCTGGACAAGCCCAGGGACTGGAAGCCGCTGGTGTACTGCTGGCGCGGCGGCAACCGCAGCGGCGCGCTCGCCACCATCCTGGGTGCGATCGGCTTCCAGGTGACGCTGATCGAAGGCGGCTACAAGGCCTGGCGCGCGGCCCTGGTCGACGACCTGCCGCGCCAGGCCGCGCGGCTGCGCTACCGCGTGCTCTGCGGCCCCACGGGCAGCGGCAAGACGCGGCTGCTGCAGGCGCTCGCGGCCGAGGGCGCGCAGGTGCTCGACCTCGAAGGCCTGGCGCGCCACCGCAGTTCGGTGCTGGGCCTGCTGCCCGGCCAGCCGCAGCCGAGCCAGAAACGCTTCGACGCGCTGGTCTGGGACGCGCTGCGCCGCTTCGACCCGGCGCGCCCGGTGTACGTGGAAAGCGAGAGCAAGAAGGTGGGCAACCTGCGGGTGCCCGATGCGCTGATGGACGCCATGCGCGCGAGCGACTGCATCGCGATCACGCTGGCCGACGAGGAGCGCGTGGCGCTGCTGCTCGAGGACTACGACTTCTTCGTGCGCCAGCCCGACTTCTTCATCGAGCGCCTGATGGCGCTGCGCGCCGTGCGCGGGGGTGAGGTGGTGAACGCCTGGGTGGCGCAGGTGCGCGCGGGCCAGATTCCTGCCGTGGTGCTCGACCTGCTGGTGAGCCACTACGACCCGACCTACCAGGCCTCGACCCAGCGCAACTTCGTGCGCCTGGGCCAGGCCCTGCCCTGCGTGCTCGCCAACCGCTCGCCCGAGGCGCTGCGCGAGGCCGCGCGCGGCCTGCTGGCGAGCGAGGCGGCGGGCTCAGTCGTTGCCGTTGGCGGCGTCGCCTGAGGGCGCGGGCGCGGCGTCGTCGCGCGGGGCCTCGTCGGAAGCCGGGGCCTCGCCGTGCTTGCGGGCAGCCTTCTCGCGGGCTTTCTCTTCCTTCTTCTGCTTCTTTGCCAGCTCGCGCTGGCGCTTTTCGTATCCGTAGTTCGGCGTGGCCAAGGCGGGTGTCCTGCAAGGGTTGAGAAATCAGGCCTGCAACAGCGGCAAGGCCTGTGCCAGATCGGCGCGGAGGTCGTCGACGTGCTCCAGACCGGCGGCAAAGCGTACCAGACCCCCTGCGTGGGGCCAACCCAGCGTGCGGATGGCGGGCACGTCGTAGGGGGCACACAGGCTCACGGGGCCGGCCCAGCTCCAGCCGAGCTTGAACAGGCGCAGTGCGTCGCAGAAGGCGTCGATGCGCGCCTGCGGCACGGCCGGGTCGATCGCGGCGCTGAACAGGCAGGCGCTGGCGCGCGCGTCGCGCCGCCAGACCTCGTGGCCGGGCGAACCGGGCAAGGCCGGGTTGAACACGCGCGCGATGCCCGGCTGGCCCTGCAGCCAGGCCGAGAGTTCGCGCGCGGTCGCGTCCTGCTGGCGGTAGCGCAGCTCGATGGTCTGCAGGCCGCGCAGCACGAGCTCGGTGTCGTTGCCCGACACGCCCAGGCCCAGGCGCATGTGGCACAGCAGCACGGCGCGGTGCAGGGCCTCGTCGCGCGTGACGACCGAGCCCATGAGCACGTCGGCGCCGCCGCTGGGGTACTTGGTGAGCGCCTGCATGGACACGTCCACGCCGAGCTCGAAGGCCTGGAAGGCGATGCCCGCGCCCCAGGTGTTGTCGAGCGCGGTCACGATGGGGCGCGCACGCCCCGCGTTCGCGGCCTTCACCACGGCCACCAGCGCGGGCAGGTCGGGGAATTCGAGCGTGATCGAGCCCGGCGCCTCGAACCACACCAGGCGCGTGGCCGGCGTGATGCGCGCGGCCAGGTCGGCCGGGTTCATGGGGTCGTAGAAGCGCAGCGTGACGCCCCAGGCGGCGAGCTCGCCCTCGGCGAAGGCCTTGCCCGGGCCGTAGGCGTTGTCGGGGATCAGCAGCTCGTCGCCGCTGCGCAAGAAGGCCATGTCGACCAGCGCCAGCGCCGACAGGCCGCTGGGCGCGAGCACGCAGAAGCGCCCGCCTTCGAGCGCCGCGATGCGCTCTTCGAGGATGAAAGTGGTGGGCGTGCCGTGCAGGCCGTAGGTGTAGCCCGACTTGTCCTTCCATTCGGCCGTGCGCAGCGCGTGCACGTTCGGGAAGATGACGGTGGAGGCCTTGTGCACGCCGGGTGCCACGGCCTCGAAGCCCTCGGGGGGCTTGTAGGGGTGGTGGATGAGGTGGGTGGACAGGTGATCGGTCATGCGATCAGAGCTTCCACTTTTCGAGCAGCTGCGCGGGACGCAGGCTGTCGTAACCCTCGAAGGGCTGGTGGATCCAGGGGTTGGTGGGCAGGAACTCGACCGAGTAGTCGGGCGTGAAGGTCGAGAGCTGCTTGGTCCAGATCACGGCGCTGCGCAGCTCGGTGATCGGGTCGTAGTTGTTCTTGAGCAGGTCGATCACGACCTTGAGCGTGTGGCCCGAGTCGGCCAGGTCGTCGACCAGCAGCACCTTGCCCGCAATCTCGCCCTTGGGCGTGGTGATGTAGCGCGCGATGTCGAGTTTGCCCTGCACCGTGCCGGCCTCGGCGCGGTAGGAGCTGGTCGACATGATGGCCAGCGGCTTGTCGAAGATGCGCGAGAGGATGTCGCCCGGGCGCATGCCGCCGCGCGCCAGGCACAGGATGGTGTCGAACTCCCAGCCCGACTGGTACACCTTGAGCGCCAGCTTTTCGATCAGGTTGTGGTACTCGTCGTAGGAGACGTAGAGGTGTTTGCCGTCTTCGGTGAGCATGCGGACTCCGGGAGGGGGATCGGAAAAGTGTGGTCTGACAGAAGCGAACGCCCTACCCGGAATTACCCGTGGAACGGGTGGTGCAGCAGGATGGTGTGGTCGCGGTCGGGGCTGGTGGAGATCACGTGGATCGGCACACCCGTGGTCTCCTCGATGCGCCTGAGGTAGTGGCGCGCGTTGGCGGGCAGGTCTTCGTAGCGCGTGACGCCCACCGAGGTCTCGGTCCAGCCGGGAATGGTTTCGTAGATCGGCCGGCAACGCGCGATCTCGTCGGCCCCCATGGGCAGGATGTCGATGCGCTCGCCGTCGAGCTCGTAGCCCACGCACAGCTGCAGCTCGGGCAGGCCGTCGAGCACGTCGAGCTTGGTGATGCACAGGCCCGACAGGCCGTTGACCTGGGCCGAGCGCTTGAGCAGCGCGGCGTCGAACCAGCCGCAGCGGCGCGAGCGGCCGGTGGTCACGCCCTTCTCGGCGCCCACGGTGGACATGTGCCAGCCCGGCGTGCCTTCGGTTTCCCAGTCGAGTTCGGTGGGAAACGGGCCGCCGCCCACGCGCGTGCAGTAGGCCTTGGTGATGCCCAGCACGTAGTGCAGCAGCTGCGGTCCCACGCCCGCGCCCGCGGCGGCGTTGCCGGCCACGCAGTTGCTCGAGGTGACGAAGGGGTAGGTGCCGTGGTCGATGTCGAGCAGCGTGCCCTGCGCGCCTTCGAACAGCAGGTTGGCGCCGGTCTTGTGCGCCTCGTTGAGCTCGCGCGAGACGTCGGCGATCATGGGCTTGAGCAGCTCGGCCTGCTGCATGGCTTCGGCGTAGACCGGCTCGAACTGGATCGCGCCGTCTTTCATGTAGGGCGCGATCTTGTCGTCCCAGGCCATGTCGGCCGAGTGCAGGTAGGTGGTGAGCACGTGGTTGTGCAGATCGAGCAGTTCGCGCAGCTTGGTGGCGAAGCGCTCGGGGTACTTGAGGTCTTGCACGCGCAGCGCACGGCGCGCGATCTTGTCTTCGTAGGCGGGGCCGATGCCGCGGCCCGTGGTGCCGATCTTCTCGGTGCCGGCCTTGACCTTGGCGGCCTCGCGCGCGATGTCGATCGCGGCGTGGAAGGGCAGGATCAGCGGGCAGGCCTCGCTCACGCGCAGGCGCGAGCGCACCTCGACGCCGGCTTTTTCCAGGCCCGCGATCTCTTCGAACAGCTTGCTCACCGACAACACCACGCCGTTGCCGATGTAGCACCTGACGCCCGCGCGCATGATGCCGCTGGGGATGAGGTGCAGCGCTGTCTTCACGCCGTTGATGACCAGCGTGTGGCCCGCGTTGTGGCCGCCCTGGAAACGCACCACGCCCTGCGCGGTTTCGGTCAGCCAGTCGACCAGCTTGCCCTTGCCTTCGTCACCCCACTGGGTGCCGACCACCACCACGTTGCGCCCGGGGGTTGCGGCGCTGCCCTTGTTGCTCATCGCGTTTTCCAATCAGAGGGTTCGTACGGTCCAGGCGCCCGCGCGCGCGGTGTCGGGCACCAGCTCGCGGTCGCAGTGGAATTCATCGACCTGGTGGTCGTGGCCCGGCAGTGCGCACACCACCGTCTGGCCTTGCGCGCGCAAGGCGGCAATGGCTTCGCGCAGGCCGGGCTCGCTGCCCCAGGGGGCGCGGATGGCGGCCTCGAGCGGTCGCGGCGCGACGGCGGCGACCAGCTCCTTGAGGTCGAGGCTGAAGCCGACCGCGGGGCGCTTGCGGCCGAACACCGCCCCCACCTCGTCGTAGCGGCCGCCGCGCGCGAGGTCGGCCACGGGGCCGCGGGCGTCGCGGGCGAACACCGCGAAACGCACGCCCGTGTAGTAGGCGTAGCCGCGCAGGTCGGACAGGTCGATCGAGACCGCCATGCCCTGCACGCGGTCGGCCAGCCACTGCAGCGCGTCGAGCGCGGCGTGCAGCGCGGGCGACGGCGTGAGGCCACGGCGCGCGGCCGCCAGCACGCTGGCGTCGCCGTAGAGCGTGGGCAGCAGCGCCAGGTCGGCGCGCGCCGGCGCGGGCAGGTTTTGCGACAGCGCCTGCAGGCCTGCCGCGTCCTTGGTGGTGAGCGCGGCGTGAATCTGCGCCACCTGGGCCGCGGGCAGGCCCAGCGGGTCGAGCACGGCGTCGATGATGCGCACGTCGGCGAGGTCGAGCTGGAGTTCGCGCAGGCCGGCCGCGCGCAGGCAGGCCTGGGCCAGTTCGACCGCTTCGAGGTCGGCCTCGAGGCCGGCGTGGCCGTAGATCTCGGCGCCGAACTGCAGCGGCTCGCGCGTGGCGGCCGGGCGGTCGATGCGGGTGTGCACCACGGGGCCGCAGTAGCTCAGGCGCGCCACGCCCTGGCGGTTGAGCAGATGGGCATCGATGCGCGCGACCTGCGGCGTGCTGTCGGCACGCAGGCCCAGGGTGCGGCCGCTCAACTGGTCGACGAGCTTGAAGGTCTGCAGGTCCAGCGATTCGCCGGTGCCCGTGAGCAGCGACTCGAGGTGCTCGACCAGCGGCGGCATCACGAGCTCGTAACCGTACGAGCGCGCGGTGTCGAGCAGGCTGCGGCGGAGTTCTTCGATGTGCCGGGCCTCGGAGGGCAGGACATCGGCGATGTGATCCGGGAGGACCCAGGCGGACATGGCGTTTGTGGGACGCTGTTAAAAACGCGATTCTACCGGGCCCCCCAGGGGTACCCGG
This sequence comes from Hydrogenophaga sp. T2, assembly GCF_049843535.1. NCBI lineage: Bacteria > Pseudomonadati > Pseudomonadota > Betaproteobacteria > Burkholderiales > Comamonadaceae > Hydrogenophaga > Hydrogenophaga sp. T2. The sequence continues at coordinate 44,746 of NZ_JBBHZJ010000001.1, forward strand.
CAGGCGCTCGGTCGCTGCGCCGCGTGGGGGCTCAGGTCAGCCAGAGCACCAGCAGGCCGGTGGCCACGCTGATCAGGCCGAAAAAGCGCAGCTGGCCGTCGCGCAGGCTGAGCATCTGGCTGAACACGCGCCGCCAGCCGCCGGGCGACACCAGCGGCAGCAGGCCTTCGAACACCATCACCAGGCCCAGGGCCAGCCACCAGGCCTCGTCCATGTCAGCGTTGGCCGCCCACGTTGCTGTTGCGCAGCGAACCGAAGAAGTCGGTGGACGGATCGACCACCATCACGTCGTGTTTGCCGGAGAAGCTGGCCTTGTAGGCCTCGAGCTGGCGGTAGAAGCGCGCGAACGCCGGGTCGCGGCCGAAGGCGTCGCTGAAGGCGGCGGCGGCCTGGGCGTCGCCCTCGCCCTTGATGCGCTGGGCTTCGCGGTAGGCCTCGGCCACGATCACCTCGCGCTGGCGGTCGGCGTCGGCGCGGATCGCCTCGCCCTCGGCGAAGCCGGTCGAGCGCAGCTCGTTGGCCACGCGCTTGCGCTCGGCCTCCATGCGCTGGTAGACCGAGGTCACGATGGACTCGGCGTAGTCGACGCGGTTGATGCGCACGTCGACCACCTCCATGCCCCAGGGCTGGTTGGCGCTCTGGATGGCGCCCGTGACCTGGCGCTGCACGTCGCGCATGAGCTCGTCGCGGCGCGCCGAGAGCAGCTCGCGCAGGGTGCGCTTGTTGACTTCCTGCTGGAAGGCGTTGCGCACCACGCGGTTGAGCTGCAGCGCCCCCGCGCGCTCGTTCACGCCCACGTTGCGGATGTAGGCCTGCGGGTCACTGATACGCCAGCGCACGTACCAGTCGATCACCACGCGCTGCTTCTCGGCCGTGAGGGTGGGTTCGCTGTCCTGGCTTTCGAGCGTGAGCAGGCGTTTGTCGATGTAGCTGACGTTCTGGAACGGCGGCGGCAGCTTGAAGTTCAGGCCCGGCTCGGTCACGACCTGCTTGATCTGGCCGAGCTGGTAGACGACGCCGAACTGGCGCTGGTCGACAACGAACAGCATGGAGCTGGCCACGGCCAGCGCCACGATGAGCGAGGTGATGAGGAATCCGATCTTGTTCATGTGGTGTGCCCCCTGCTTCAGCGGCTTTCGCGATCGCGCGAGCGGGCGGCGTCACCGCCGCGGTCCGGGGCGCTGCTCACCGGCGGCGGCGCGCTCGGCAGGGTCGTGGACGAAGACGGCGAGCCCGCAGCCGGCTGGGGCGCGCCCGCGGCCTGCATGAGCTTGTCGAGCGGCAGGTACAGCAGGTTGGAGCCGCCGTTGCGGGTGTCCACCAGCACCTTGGTCACGTTGCTGTAGACCTGCTGCATGGCGTCGGTGTACATGCGCTCGCGCGTGACCTGCGGCGCCTTCTGGTACTCGGCGAGCACCGAGCGGAAGCGCTGCGCGTCACCCTGGGCCTGGGCCGTGATGCGGGCCTTGTAGCCCTCGGCCTCTTCGGTGAGGCGCGAGGCGGTACCACGGGCCCGTGGCACCACGTCGTTGCGGTAGGCCTCGGCGTCGTTCTTGGCGCGCTCGCGCTCCTGGCCGGCGCGCAGCACGTCGTCGAAGGCGGCCTGCACCTGCTCGGGCGGGCGCACGCCGCCTTGCTGCAGGTTCACGGCCACCACCTCGATGCCCACCTTGTAGCGGTCGAGGATGGTCTGCATGAGCGTGCGCACGCGGGGCGCGATCTGGTCGCGTTCCTCGGCGAGCACCGCGTCCATCTTCATCTTGCCCACCACCTCGCGCACGGCGGTTTCGGCGGCCTTCTGCACCGCGAGGTCGGGGTCGCGGCTTTCGAACAGGAAGGCGCGCGCGTCGCTCAGGCGGTACTGCACGACGAACTTGATGTCGACGATGTTCTCGTCTTCGGTGAGCATGGACGACTCGCGCAGGCCGGTGGCCGGCACCACGTTGTCGCGGCCCACGTCGACCGAGCGCAGCTGCGTCACGAACACGGTCTCGTGGCGCTGCACCGGGTAAGGCAGGCGCCAGTTGAAGCCGGCGCCGACGGTGCTGTGGTAGCGGCCGAACTGCGTGACCACGGCCTGCTGACCTTCCTGCACGATGAAGAAGCCGGTGCCGAGCCAGATCAGCGCGGCCACGCCGACGATCAGGCCCACGCCCACGCCGGCCGCCTTCGGATTGGGACTGAAGCCCGACGGACCGCCGCCGTGGCCGCCGCCCCCACCGCCCTGCCCGCCGCCACCGCCACGGCGGTTGCCCAGCAGGCCACCGAGCTTGCGGTTGAAGTCGCGCCAGAGCTCGTCGAGGTCGGGCGGGCCCTGGTTCGGGCCCTGGCCGCGCGGGCGTTGGCCCCCGCGCTCGTCGTCCTGGCCGTTGTCGTCGCGGCCCCAGCGCGGGTCGTTGAGGTTGAACACACCGATCCAGCGGCGCCAGCCGCGGTGCGATGCCGTCGCGCGCGGCGACAAGGGGTGCTGGTTCGGAGGGGTCACATCCATGCTGTGTGGTGGTTCTGTGTGCGACGGTGACACGCCATTGTGCCGAATCATTCCGAGGGGTTCCCGTAATCGAGGGCTTGTCCGGGGTCTTGTGGGGCCTGCCCTGCGGTGCGGCGCGCGACTTCGGCCGCCAGCCAGGCCCGCAGCTCGGGCAGCCCGGTACCGTCGTGGGCGCTGACGAACAGGCGCGGCAGCGCGCGGCCACCGACCTCGAAGCTGTCGAGGCGGCGCTGCGGCGCGCGCGCGGGGTCGAGCGCGTCGATCTTGTTGAACACCAGCAATTGGGGGATCTCGCCCGCGCCGATCTCGCCGAGCACCTGCTCCACCGCGGTGATCTGCTCGGGGTGGTCGGGGTTGGACGCGTCGACCACGTGCAGCAGCAGGTCGGCCTCGGCCGCCTCCTGCAGGGTGGCGGCGAAGGCGTCGACCAGGCCGTGCGGCAGGTCGCGGATGAAGCCCACGGTGTCCGACAGCGACACCGTGCGCCCGGCCTCGCCCAGATAGAGCTGGCGGGTGGTCGTGTCGAGCGTGGCGAAGAGCTGGTCGGCCGCGTAGGTGCGGGCCTTCACCAGCGCGTTGAACAGCGAGCTCTTGCCCGCGTTGGTGTAACCCACGAGCGAGATCGTGAAGGCATCACGGCGCTCACGCTGGCGGCGCTGGGTGGCGCGCTGCTTCTTGACCTTTTCGAGCCGGTCCTTGGTGCGCTTGATGGCGTCCGAGATCATGCGGCGGTCGAGCTCGATCTGCGTCTCGCCCGGGCCGCCGCGCATGCCGATGCCGCCGCTTTGCCGCTCCAGGTGCGACCAGCGCCGCACCAGGCGCGTGGACAGGTACTGCAGCCGCGCGAGCTCGACCTGCAGCTTGCCTTCGTGGCTGCGCGCGCGTTGCGCGAAGATTTCCAGGATCAGCAGCGTGCGGTCGTTGACCGGCAGGCCCAGGTGGCGTTCGAGGTTGCGCTGCTGCGCGGGGCTCAGGGCCTGGTCGAACAGCACCTCGGTGGCACCGGTCGACTGCGCGAGCATCTTGATCTCGTCGGCTTTGCCCGAGCCCACGAACAGCGCCGGGTCGGGGGCGCGCCGCTTGCATGCCACGCGCTCGGCCACGCGGTAGCCGGCGGTCTCGGCCAGCAGGCCGAGTTCGAGCAGCTCGCCGTCGAAATGCGGCAAGCCAAAGTCCACGCCGACCAGGATGACGGCGGGGGCGGGTTTGGCGGAACGGGACTCGGCGGTCAAGACGTTGGGGCAACGCGCCCTGCGTTGCCCGCCCGGCCCGTGCATACGGGCCCGGGCTTTGGGCGTTTCAGAGCGCCGGGGTCAGGCGTTGGTGTCGTCGGAGCTGGCGACCGAGAACTGGATCGGGCGGCCCGGCACGATGGTGGAGATGGCGTGCTTGTAGACCATCTGGGTGACCGTGTTGCGCAGCAGAACCACGTACTGGTCGAAGGATTCGATTTGCCCTTGCAGCTTGATGCCGTTGACGAGGTAGATCGACACCGGCACGTGTTCTCGACGCAGCTGGTTGAGGAAAGGGTCTTGCAAGAGCTGGCCTTTGTTGTTGCTCACGATATGCTCCGTGTTCGACGTTTCGGAAGGCGGAAACATACCACACGCCTATTCCGACCGCCGCGTGGGGTGATCACGTTTCCTTGAACGGGTTCTCGCTCGTCCGATACTCGATTCGCAGCGGCGTTCCCACGAGGTCGAAGGCCTTGCGGAAGCGCCCTTCGAGAAAGCGCGTGTAGGCGTCGGGCACGCGGTCGAGCGCATTGCCGTGGATCACGATCACCGGCGGGTTCATGCCGCCCTGGTGCGCATAGCGCATCTTGGGCCGGCCGCCACCGCTGCGCGGCGGGGCCTGGAAGGCCACCGATTCCTGCAGCAGCCGCGTGAGCAGCGGGGTGGACATCTTGCGCATGGCCGACGCGTGCGCCTGGGCGATGGACTTCCACACCGGCGCGAGGCCCTGGCGCTTGCGCGCCGAGATCAGGTGCAGCGAGGCGAACTTGAGGAAGGCCAGACGGGTTTCGATCTGGCGCTCGATCTGCTCGCGCTGGTACGCGTCGACCGCGTCCCACTTGTTGATGGCCAGCACCACGGCGCGGCCGCTTTCGAGGATGTAACCCGCGATGTGGGCATCCTGGTCGGTCACCCCCTGGGTCGCGTCGAGCAGCAGCAGCACCACGTGCGCGTTCTCGATCGCCTGCAGCGTCTTGACCACCGAGAACTTCTCGATTGCCTCGAACACCTTGCCCTTGCGGCGCAGGCCGGCGGTGTCGATGAGCTCGAACTTCTGGCCGTTGCGCTCGAAGGGCACCTTGATCGCGTCGCGCGTGGTGCCGGGCATGTCGAAGGCCACCAGGCGTTCTTCGCCGAGCCAGGCATTGATCAGCGTGGACTTGCCCACGTTGGGCCGGCCCGCCACCGCGAGCCGGATCACGCCGGGTTCGGCCTCGGGCTCGTCCTCGTCTTCGGGCGGCAGGCCGGGCACGCGCTCGAGCGCGATCTCGAGCATGGAGCGAACGCCCTGGCCATGCGCGGCCGACACGGGCAGCACCTCGCCCAGACCGAGTTCGAAGAACTCCACGGTCTGCGCGCCGCTGGTCATGCCTTCGGCCTTGTTGGCCACCAGCACGCAGGGCTTGCCCAGGCGGCGCAGGTAGTTCGCGATGTCGTGGTCCTGCGCGCTCAGGCCTGCGCGCGCGTCGACCACGAAAATGACGACGTCGCTTTCGGCCACGGCCTGGCGCGTCTGCTTGGCCATCTCGCGGTAGATGCTGCCCTCGCCCGCGTCGGGTTCGAAACCGCCGGTGTCGATGACGATGACCTCTCGCTTGCCCACGCGGCCGTTGCCGTAGTGGCGGTCGCGCGTGAGGCCGGCGAAGTCGGCCACGATGGCGTCGCGCGTGCCCGTGAGGCGGTTGAAGAGCGTGGACTTGCCGACGTTGGGGCGACCGACGAGGGCGATGACGGGTTTCACGTTGCGCGACTTTGCAAAAGGGCCGGGCCGCTCACTGCGGGCGCCAAGCGTAGAGACCGCCGCGGCTGGTGAGCACCACCAGCGCGTCGCCGGCCAGGGCGGGCTGGGACACGATGGCCGAGCCGTCGGTGCTCAGACGCGTCATCTCGCTGCCGTCTTCACGCGACAGCAGGTGCACCAGGCCGTTGCCGTCGCCCAGCGCGAACACGCGGCCCAGGGCCAGCGGGGCCGCGAGGCGGTGGTATTTGAGGTGTTCGTTGCGCCAGGCGGGCTCGCCGTCGCCGCGGCGCCAGGCGATCAGGGTGCCGTCGGACTCGCTGCCGAACAGCAGGCGGTCGTCGCCGTGCACGCCGCTCGTGCCCTGGGCGGCGCGGGTCCACACGGGCTGGCCACGCAACGTGTCCACACAGCCCACGGCGGCGCCGTAGGCGCGCACGCAGACCTCGTTGCCCAGGCGCCCCACGGGGGCCACGATGTCGATCAGGCGCTCGACCTCGTTGGTGCCGCGCGCGTTCGCCACGGGCACTTCCCAGCGCACGGCGCCGTTGTCGGGGTTCAGGCCCACGAGGCGGCCCGACACGCCAGCCACCAGGGTGTCGCCCACGGCGGCAAGCGCGGCCGGGCGGCTGAGCACCAGCGGGTCGGCGGTGCGGGTCTGGCCCCACAGGCGCGCGCCGTTGGCGGCGTCGTAGGCGGCCACGCTGCGGTCGGCGGTGAAGACGAACACGCGCCCGCCGGCCACCAGCGGCGGCGTGAACGAGCGCGCGGCCAGGCGCACGCGCCAGCGTTCCTTGCCATCGGCCAGGGCCACGAGCAGGTTCTCGCCGGTGATCACCGCGGCGGTCTGGCCGTCGCTGCCCACGCCGGCCGAGAGGCGGGTGCGCAGGTCCACGCGCCAGACGTCGGCGCCCGTGGCCGCATCGATCGCGGCGACCACACCGGCCGAGCCGGCGGCGAACACGCGGCCGCCCGCGGCGACGGGCACGAAGCCCACCCCGCCCTCGCCCACCTGCGCGGTCCAGATCTGTCGCGTGCCCATGAGGGCCGCAGGCGGCGCCAGGGGCGTGGGGTCGGGCTTCTTGGGGCCGGAGGAGCAGGCAGCCAGCAGGGCCACCGAGGCCATGCCCAGGGCAAGCAGGTGGCGCCGGATCATGAGCGCGCCTCCGGCTGTTCCACGCTCACGCCCAGGGCGGCGAGCTTGATGGCGACCAGGCGGCGCACCTCGCTGCGCGGCTCCAGGCCCTTCCAGGCGGCCTGGTACTGGGCCTTGGCCTCGTCGGTCTTGCCCTGCGACATGAGCACGTCGCCGCGTCGGTCGGCCAGCAGCGGCTCGAAGGCCGCGGGCGCAGGGGTCTGCAGCGCCTGCAGCGCGGCGTCGGCGCGGCCGGCTTCGAGCTCGACCGAGGCCAGGCGCAGCCGGGCCACGGCCTGCAGGCCGTCGTCCTGGGTGGTGTCAAGCACGCCTTGCAGCGCGGCACGCGCCTTGTCGTGCTGGCCGGCCTCGAACAGCACCTTGCCCGCGAGCAGACCGGCCTGTGCGGCGTAGGTGGTGCGGGCGAAACCGCTGCGCATGTCGGCCAGGCTGCGCTCGGTGCGCTCGAGGTCCTTGGCGAGCGCGGCGCGCTCGACCTCTTCGTAGAGCGCAGCGGCCTTGGCGCCCTGGTTGCGCTGGTACCAGTTCCAGCCGTTCCAGGCGGCGAAGCTGCCGAACACCACGATCAGCACCCAGCTGATGGCGTTGCCGTACTTGGCCCAGAAGTGCTTGAGCTGATCGAGCTGTTCCTGTTCTTCGAGGTCGAGGTGCTTGGCCATGTCGGGATGTGGTCGCGAAAGTGCTGGATTGTAGGTAGCGGCGCGAAACGCCTCAGTGCGCGCGCACGCGGGCGGCGATGGCCTGGGCGTCGGACAGGGGCATGGGCGCCTGCGAAGGCGCGGCGTCGCGCTCGCCGCGCAGGGGCTTGAGCGCCACCTGGCCCTGGGCCAGTTCGTCGGCGCCGAAGATCAGCGCCCAGCGCGCGCCGCTGGCGTCGGCTTTCTTGAACTGCGACTTCATGCTGCCCATGCCGTCGGGCCCGCCGGCGTGCATCTGCACGCGCGCGCCGGCCGCGCGCAGGGCGCGCAGCAGCGGCATCACGCGCGGCAGGTCGGCGGCGTCGGGCACCACGGCATAGGCGTCGGGCACGGGCGCATCGGGCAGGCGGCCCTGCTCTTTCAGGAGCTCGAGGATGCGCTCCATGCCGAGCGCCCAGCCCACGGCCGGCGTGGGCTTGCCGCCGATCTGCTCGAACAGGCCGTCGTAGCGGCCGCCCGCGCAGACCGTGCCCTGCGAGCCGAGCTGGGTGGTGACGAACTCGAAGACCGAGAGGTTGTAGTAGTCCATGCCGCGCACCAGGCGCGGGTTGACGCGGTAGGCGATGCCGTGCGCGTCGAGCAACGCCTTCAGGCGCTCGAAGTGGCCGAGCGATTCGGCGCCCAGGTGGTCCATGAGGCGCGGCGCGGCGTTCACCAGGGCCTGCATGGCGGGGTTCTTGGTGTCGAGGATGCGCAGCGGGTTGCTGTGCAGGCGGCGCCTGGCGTCTTCGTCGAGCTGGTCGGCGTGCGCTTCGAGGTAGGCGATCAGGGCCTGGCGGTGCGCCAGACGCTCGGCGGGCTGGCCCAGGCTGTTGATCTCGAGCTCGATGCCCGTGAGGCCGAGCTGTGCCCAGAGATCGCTCGCGAGCACGATGAGCTCGGCGTCCACGTCCGGCCCGGCGAAGCCCAGGGCCTCGGCGCCGAACTGGTGGAACTGGCGGTAGCGGCCGCGCTGCGGGCGCTCGTGGCGGAACATCGGGCCCATGTAGTAGAGGCGCTTGGGGCCTTCGTAGAGCATGTTGCTCTCGAGGGCCGCGCGCACCACGCCCGCGGTGTTCTCGGGGCGCAGCGTGAGGTGCTCGCCATTGAGCTTGTCTTCGAAGGAGTACATCTCCTTCTCGACGATGTCGGTGACCTCGCCGAGGCCGCGCACGAACAGCGCGGTCGGCTCGACGATGGGGGTGCGCAGGTTGCGATAGCCGTAGCGCGCCATGAGCGCGCGCAGCGTGTCCTCCAGCCACTCCCAGTGCGCCGACTGCGGCGGCGCGATGTCGTTCATGCCTTTGACGGCAACCAGTTTTTCAGCCATGTGCGGGACGGGATGGGAAAAGGGCTCAGGCGGGCGTGCCGAAGCGCTTCTCGATGTAGTTTTCGACGATGGTCTGGAACTCGCGTGCGATGCCTTCGCCGCGCAGCGTCATGGCCTTCTGGCCGTCGATGAACACGGGCGCGGCGGGCGCTTCGCCGGTGCCGGGCAGGCTGATGCCGATGTCGGCGTGCTTGCTTTCGCCCGGGCCATTGACGATGCAGCCCATGACCGCCACCTTCATGCCTTCGACGCCCGGGTAACGCTCACGCCACACGGGCATGGACGCGCGCAGGTAGTCGTCGATCTGCTTGGCGAGTTCCTGGAAAGTGGTGCTGGTGGTGCGGCCACAGCCCGGGCAGGCGGTGACGCTGGGCACGAAGCTGCGCAGACCCATGGCCTGCAGGATCTCCAGGCCCACCACCACCTCTTGCGTGCGCGCTTCGCCGGGCTGCGGCGTGAGCGAGATGCGGATGGTGTCGCCAATGCCCTGCTGCAGCAGCACCGACAGCGCCGCGGTGGAGGCCACCGCGCCCTTGGTGCCCATGCCGGCCTCGGTGAGGCCCAGGTGCAGCGGGTAGTCGCAGCGTTGCGCGAGCGCCTGGTACACGGCGATCAGGTCCTGCACCGCGCTGACCTTGCACGACAGCACGATGTTCTCGCCCGGCAGGCCGATGGCCTCGGCCTTCTTCGCGGATTCGATCGCCGAGGTGATGAGCGCCTCGTACATCACCTGCTTGGCGTCCCAGGGCGTGGCGCGCGCGGCGTTCTCGTCCATCAGGCGGGCCAGCAGATCCTGGTCGAGGCTGCCCCAGTTCACGCCGATGCGCACGTGCTTGCCCAGGCGTGCGGCGATCTCGACCATCTGCGAGAACTGGCGGTCGCCCTTGTCGCCGCGGCCCACGTTGCCGGGGTTGATGCGGTACTTGGACAGCGCCTCGGCACAGGCCGGGTGGTCGGTGAGCAGGCGGTGGCCGTTGTAGTGGAAGTCGCCGATCAGGGGCACCGCGATGCCCATGCGGTCGAGTTGCTCGCGGATGTGCGGCACGGCCCGGGCGGCTTCGTCGTTGTTGACCGTGATGCGCACGAGCTCCGAGCCGGCCTGCGCGAGTTCCTTCACCTGGATCGCGGTGGCGATCGCGTCGGCGGTGTCGGTGTTGGTCATGGACTGCACGCGCACCGGCGCGTCACCGCCCACGGTGACGGCGTGGCTGCCCCAGCGCACCACGCCCTGGCGCGTGCGCCGCCGGGGCACTTCGGGCAGGGGAATGGGCTGGGGCTCAGGGCTGCTCATGGGTCACTTCGCTTCGAATCGGGCCACGTTGTTGCGCGCGATGGTCGCGGCGTTGAAGGACCGGCCGCGCAGGGTCACCTCCACGCCGCCCGCGTTGCCGACCACCACCGCGTACGGCGGCGCGGCCGAGAACTCCACGCGCTCGCCGGCCTGCAGCAGGCGCTGCAGCACGACGGTGCCGGTGCCGTTCGTGACCTCGACCCAGGACGCCTGGCTGGCAGCCAGACCCAGCACCGCGCCTTCGGGCGGCCGGGCGCCGGCCTCCGCGGCCGGGGTCGCGGGGCTGGCTGGCGCGGTCGCGGCGGCGGGGGCAGCGGGTGTAGGGGGTGTGGCGGGGGCTTCGGTGGCGGGCGTGACGGGGGTGCCTGGCGCAGCGGGTGCAGCCGGTGCGGCGCCCGCACCCGGTGCAGCGCCCGCGTCGGCGGCTGCCGGGGCGGACGCACCGCCCTCGCCCGCTTCGGGCGTGCCGGGCTGGAACAGCGGCGCCGCGGGCGGCGCCATGGGCACGGCCGCGGGCGCGGCGGGGGTGGCCGCTTCTTCGGCGGGGCCGCTGCCCATGCGCGGCAGGAACACGATCACGAGCGCGGCCAGCAGCAGCACGATGGCGACCAGCAGCGCCGGCCGCGAGAGCCAGCTCAGCGCGCCCGCGGGCGGGGCGTCGCTGGCGCCCTTGAAGGGCGCATTGATCGGCCGGCTGGCGTCGCCGAGCACCGGCGCCTGGTTGAGCGGAATCTGCTCGAGCACCGGGCCCGGGTCGATCTTGAGGTGGCGGCTGGCGCTGGACGCGAGCGCGCGCGCGAAGGTGAGGTCGGGCAGTTCGCCGTAGCGCCCGGCTTCGAGCGCCTCGAGCTTGCGCACCGGCACCTTGAGGGCCGCGGCCAGCGCGGCGATGTGCAGGCCCGCGGCTTCGCGCGCTTCGCGCAGGCGCACGGGGCGTTCCGGCACCTGCGGCTGCAGGCCGCCGTCGATCACCGGTTCAGTCATTGAAAGCTCCGCGCTGGTACGCGGCCCATTGGGGCGATTCGGGGAAGCGCCGGCCGAGCTGCTGGGCAAGCTGGGCCACGACCACGTCGTTGCCCAGCCGGCGTTCCACGCGGATGCCCAGCCACAGCGTTTCGGCGTTGGCCAGCTCGGAGTTGTTGACGCGGCGGATGATGAACTGCGCGGCCTGGCTGTCGCCGCGGCGGTGCTTGAGGCTCGCGAGGTTGTAGGCGGCGATGGGATTGCCCGGATCGAACTCGTAGGCGCGCGCGAGCGCGGCTTCGGCCTCGGGCAGCTTGCCTGCGCGCAGCAGGCACACGCCCTGCAGCAGCAGCGTGCGCGGGCGGTTCTTGTAGGTGGGGCTTTCGAGCGCCTGCTGGAACAGGCGGTCGGCCTGCTCGTAGCGCGCCTTCTCGCAGGCGAACAGGCCGTAGGCGTGCTGCGCCTCGGCGTCGCGCGGGTTGATCTGCAGCGCGCGGCGGAAGCTCTCCTCGGCCAGCGCGTCGTCCTGCAGCCGCATGTAGACCAGGCCGCGCAGGATGTAGGCCGGGCCGAAGTTGGCGTCGGCCGCGAGCGCGAGCTTGATCTCGTCGAGCGCCACCGTGGTCTGGCCCTGGTCGAAGTAGTTGGCCGCGAGCTCGTAGCGCAGTCGCGCCCGGCGCACCGACTGCGGCTCGTCGGACGCGGTCATGGGCTCGACCCCGGGCGTGGGCGTGGACGACACGCGCGGCGCCTGCGACGCACAACCGGCCAGCACCACCAGCGCCAGTGCCACGGACAGCAGCCACAGCAGGGGACGGGAACGGGACGGGAGCGGTCGGAACGCTGGTTGTGTCATGCCTGCCTTTCTTTCTCGGGGGTCACGAAGCGGATCGGTTGTTCGGTGGTGCGGCGTTGCGCCATGCGGCGCGCGGCGTTGGTGCGGTCGAGCACGTCGCCCGCGAGCTGGCCGCAGGCGGCGTCGATGTCGTCGCCGCGCGTCTTGCGGATGGTGGTGACGATGCCGCCGGCGTTGAGCAATTGCCCGAAGCGCTGCACCACCGCGCGCGGCGAGCAGCGCAGGCCCGAATCGGGGAAGGGGTTGAAGGGGATGAGGTTGAGCTTGCAGGGCACGCCGCGGCCCGCGTGCCCGCGCAGCAGCTCGAGCAGCGCCTGGGCGTGTTCGGGCTGGTCGTTCACGCCGTCGAGCATGCAGTACTCGAAGGTGATGAAGTCGCGCGGCGCGGCCGGCAGGTAGCGCAGGCAGGCGTCGAGCAGTTCGGCGATCGGGTACTTGCGGTTGAGCGGCACCAGGTCGTCGCGCAGCGCATCGGTGGGCGCGTGCAGCGACACGGCCAGCGCCACCGGGCATTCCTGCGCGAGGCGGTCCATCATGGGCACCACGCCCGAGGTGGACACGGTCACGCGGCGGCGCGACAGGCCGTAGCCGTGGTCGTCGAGCATGACCTTGAGCGCGGGAATCAGCGCGTGGATGTTCTGCAGCGGCTCGCCCATGCCCATCATGACCACGTTGGTGATCACACGTTCCCCGGGCCGGTTCAGGTGCTGGCGCAGGAAGAACTCGGCCTGCCAGAGCTGGGCCAGGATCTCGCCCGTGGTGAGGTTGCGCGAAAAGCCCTGGTGACCGGTGGAACAGAAGCGGCAGCCCACGGCGCAGCCCGCCTGCGAGGACACGCACAGCGTGCCGCGGTCGTCTTCGGGGATGAACACGGTCTCGACGGCATTGCCGCCGCCGACGTCGAACAGCCACTTGATGGTGCCGTCGGCCGAGTCCTGGCGCGAGAGCACGGGCAGACCGGTGATGTGCGCTGCGCCGGGCAGCTTCTCGCGCAGGCTGCGCGCGAGGTCGGTCATGAGCGAGAAGTCGGACGCACCCTTCTGGTGGATCCAGCGAAACAGCTGGGTGGCGCGGAAGCGCTTTTCGCCCAGCTGTTCGCAGAAGGCGGCCAGCCCCTCGAGGTCGAAGTCGAGCAGGTTGACCGTCATGACATGATCAACGCGAGTAGACGTTCATGCCGGGGAAGAAGAACGCCACTTCCACGGCGGCGGTCTCGGGCGCGTCAGAGCCGTGCACCGCGTTGGCGTCGATGCTGTCGGCGAAGTCGGCGCGGATGGTGCCCGGGGCGGCCTTCTTGGGGTCGGTGGCGCCCATCAGATCGCGGTTCTTGAGGATGGCGCCTTCGCCTTCGAGCACCTGGATCATCACGGGGCCGCTGATCATGAAGTCGACCAGGTCCTTGAAGAAGGGACGCGCGCTGTGCACGGCATAGAACTGCTCGGCTTCGCGGCGCGAGAGGTGGGCCATCTTGGCAGCCACGACCTTCAGGCCGGCGGCCTCGAAGCGGGCGTAGATCTGGCCGATCACGTTCTTGGCGACGGCGTCGGGTTTGATGATCGAAAGGGTGCGTTCGATGGCCATGGAAGTCCTGAAGTTATGAGAAAAAAGGCCCAGGCGCTGGCGCGCCCGAAAAGCCCACGATTCTACATGGCGGAAGCGTCGTCCAAATGGCTTCAGCCACGTGGCCCGCTGCGGCCACGGCCCTTGGGCGCGCCCGTGGCATTGGCCTGGCGGCGCTGGCGCTGCACGGCGTCCTGGCCGATGTAGCCCTGGCTGGTCTTCATCGGGTCGGGCTCGCCGCGCGGCGGGCCGCTGCGGCGGGCCCGCGAGGGCGGCGCCGGCGGCAGCTTGGGACCGGGACCGTACTTGCGGCGCGCCGTGGCGGGCGCAGCGGGGGCTGGCGCGCGCACCGGCCGCGGGGCTGCCATGCCCGCGGCCTGGCCCAGGCGCTGCACGTCGCGCTCGCCAAGCTCGACCCAGTCGCCGCGGCGCAGCCCGCGCGGCAGCACCACGGCGCCGTAGCGGATGCGGATGAGGCGGCTCACGGCGTGGCCCACGGCCTCGAACATGCGGCGCACCTCGCGGTTGCGGCCTTCGCCGATGGTCACGCGGTACCAGCAGTTCGCGCCCTCGCCGCCGCCATCGTCGATGGACTGGAACTGCGCCATGCCGTCGTCGAGGTTCACGCCGTCGAGCAGGCGCTGCTTCTCTTCGTTCGACAACGCACCCAGCACGCGCACCGCGTATTCGCGCTGCAGCCCGAAGCGCGGGTGCATGAGCTTGTTGGCCAGCTCACCGGCATTGGTGAACAGCAGCAGGCCCTCGGTGTTGAGGTCGAGCCGTCCCACCGACTGCCATTTGCCCTGGTGCAGGCGCGGCAGGCGGCGGAACACCGTGGGCCGGTTCTGCGGGTCGTCGTGCGTGACGACCTCGCCCGCGGGCTTGTGGTAGGCCAGCACGCGCGGCGGCGGCGCCTGCAGGCGCAGGCGCACCGGCTTGCCGTTGACGCGCACGATGTCGCCCTGGCGGATGCGCTGGCCCACGTGGGCCGGCTCGCCGTTGACGGACACACGCCCCTGCTCGATGAGCGATTCCATTTCGAGGCGCGAGCCCAGGCCGGCCTGGGCCAGCACCTTGTGCAGCTTGGGCGAATCGGCCTCGGGCTGCAGCACGCGGCGCGCAGGGCCTGCCGCGGCGGGGGGCTCGGCGTCGGGGGTCTGGGCGTCGTCGAAGGCCCCGCTGACGACCTCGTCGAAGCTCAGTGCGTCGGCCGCGGCCTCGGGGGGCGGGGCGCGGCGCTCAGGCCGGGGTTTGGGGGGAGCCGGCTGGGTCATGGTCGTTCTCGGTGGGGGATTCGGAAGGGGCGGCGGCTTCGGACGCCGCGTCGGGTACCACGTCGGGCGTCGCATCGGGCGCGAGCGGCTCGTCGGCGTAATCGGGCAGCGGCGCCGCGAGGTTGCCGAAGTCGAGCGAACCGAGCGCCGACTCCTGCACCTCGCTGGCCTCGAGCGGCGGCAACTGGTCGAGCGAGGCCAGGCCGAGGTCGTCGAGGAACTGCCTGGTGGTGGCAAAGAGCGCGGGCCGGCCCACGGTTTCGCGGTGGCCGATGACCTCGATCCAGCCGCGGTCTTCGAGCTGCTTGAGGATCATCGAGTTGATCGTGACGCCGCGGATGTCTTCCATGTCGCCGCGCGTGACGGGCTGGCGGTAGGCGATGATGGCCAGGGTCTCCATGGCCGCGCGCGAGTAGCGGGGCGGCTTCTCGGGGTGCAGCCGGTCGAGGTAATGGCGCATCTCGGGGCGGCTCTGGAAGCGCCAGCCCGTGGCCACCTGCACCAGTTCCACGCCTCGGCCGCTCCATTCGAGCTGCAGGTCGGTCAGCAGGGACTTGAGCGTGTCGGCCGAGAGCTCGCCGTCGAACAGCACCGACAGTTCGCGCAGCGTCATGGGCTGCGTGGCGCAGATCAGTGCCGTCTCGAGGACGCGCTGGGCATCCGTGGTGTTCATCGTTCGGTCGCGCGGGCCGCGCGCATGGGCTGGGAGGGTGGGCGCCGTGGCCCGCGGGGCTGGCGGCAGGCGGGCCCGCGAGGGGCGCCGCCGGGGCAACGGTCAGGCGATCGGGCCACTGCCGGCAGGCGGCGGATTGTACCGGAGCCCCCCTTGCGCAAGGGCCTCGCGCAGGTCGGCGGGCGGGTCGCGCCAGAAGCGCAGTCCGGCGCCGGTGATGGGGTGCTGCAGGCCCAGGAAGGCCGCGTGCAGTCCCTGGCGCTCGAGGCCCCAGGCCGGGCGGCCGCCGTACACGGCGTCGCCCACCAGGGGCTGCCCGAGCGAGGCCAGGTGCACCCGGATCTGGTGGGTGCGGCCGGTGTGCAGCTTGCAGGCCACGAGCGTGGCCTGGGCATTGCCGTCGAGGCGGTGCAGGTCGGTGCGCGCGGCTTTGCCCGCGCCCTCGCCCACCAGCGCCATGCGCAGGCGGTTGTGCGGGTCGCGGCCGATGAAGCCTTCGAGCGTGCGCGAATCGGGGCCGCGCCAGGCGCCGTGCGCCAGCGCGAGGTACTGGCGGTTCACCTCACGCGCCGCGATCGCGCGCACCAGCGCGTCCATGGCCGGGCGCGACTTGGCCACCAGCATCAGGCCCGAGGTGTCCTTGTCGAGCCGGTGCACGATGCCGGCGCGCGGCAGCGTGGCCGCGGCCTCGTGGTGCGCGAGCAGGCCGTTGAGCAGCGTGCCTGACCAGTGGCCGGCGGCCGGGTGCACCACCAGGCCCGCGGGCTTGTCGATCACCATCAGGTGCTCGTCCTCGAAGCACACGGCCAGCGCCATCGGTTGGGCCACGAAGGCCCGCGCCTGCGCCGTGGGGCGCAGCGCGACCTCGATGGCGTCGCCCACGGCCACCTTGGCCGAGGCCTTGGCGCAGGCCTGGCCGCGCCAGCGCACGCCGCCCTCGGCCAGCACCTGCTGCAGGTAGGAGCGCGAGAACTCGGGCACCAGCTGCGCGAGCGCACGGTCGATGCGCCAGCCGTGCAGCCCGGCCGGCACCGTGCAGTGGCGCAACTCGGCCTGGTCCTCGAGCGCGTCGGCCGCCTCGACCCCCACCGATATACTGTCCGTCTCCGCCAACGTGTCCTGTTCCAGAGGTATGCCCTTGAAGTTGCGCCGTCGATTATCGGCCCCGGCCCTGGCCGCTCTTGCGCTGGCCGCGCTCCTGCAAGGCTGCGGCAGCACCAAGCCGGTCGACGAGACCGCCGGCTGGAGCCCCAACCGCCTCTACAGCGAAGCGATCGACGAGCGCAATGCCGGCAATTTCGAGCGCGCCGTGACACTCTTCGAGCGCCTCGAAGGCCGCGCCGCCGGCACGCCGCTGGCCCAGCAGGCCCAGCTCGACAAAGCCTACACCCACTACAAGGGCGACGAACCCGCCAAGGCGCAGGCGGCGATCGACCGCTTCATGCGCCTGCACCCGGCCAGCCCGGCGCTCGACTACGCGCTCTACCTCAAGGGCCTGGTCAACTTCAACGACAACCTCGGCCTGTTCGGCTCGCTCGCGCGCCAGGATCTGTCCGAGCGCGACCAGAAGGCCGCCAAGGAATCGTTCGACGCCTTCCGCGAACTGGTGACGCGCTTCCCCGACTCGCGCTATGCGCCCGATGCGCGTGCGCGCATGACCTACGTGGTGAACTCGCTCGCGCAGTACGAGGTGCACGTGGCGCGCTACTACTACAGCCGCGGCGCCTACCTCGCGGCCATCAACCGTTCGCAGGCCGCCCTCACCGACTACGTGGACGCACCGGCCCTCGAAGAAGCGCTGTTCATCATGGTGCAGTCGTACGACGCCCTGGGCATGACCCAGCTGCGCGACGACACCGCGCGCGTCATGCGTGCGAGCTACCCCAACAGCGAGTACCTCGCCAAGGGTTTCAAGCGCCGCGATGGGGCGTGGTGGAAGCTCTGGTGAGCGCGAGCGCGTCGAGCCAGTCCGCCACCTCCCCCTCGTTCTCCAGCCAGCGCCAGTCCGCCAGCGCCGCCGACAGGCGCAGCGCGTAGGCGCGCTTGCGCAGGCGCACGTCACCCACCACGAACAGGCCGCGGTCCTCGGGTGAGCGGATGAGCCGGCCCGCGGCCTGGCGCAACGCCATCGCGGCATCGGCGAGCTGAACCGTCTCGAAGGCATCGGCACCCGCCTCGCGCGCGCGCGCCAGCCGCCGCTGCACCCAGGGGTCGTCGGGCGGGGCGAAGGGCAGCTTGTCGACCACCACCAGCTTCAGGCCGTTGTCGGGCACGTCCAGGCCGCGCCAGAAGGCCCCGCTGGCCACCACCACGGTGGGCGTGCGCGGGTCGTCGCGGCGCAGCGCGTCCCAGGCCGCGCGGCCGCCCTCGCCCACGGCCCGCAGCACGCGCCAGTGCGGCGGCAGCTCGGCCGCCAGGGCCTGCGCGATGCGCTCGGCCGCGCGCCGCGTGGTGCACAGCACCAGCGCCCGCCCACCCAGGCGCACGGCCCAGCGCGCCACCTGCCGCGCCAGGGCCTCCGCGTGCGCCGGATCGGCCGGCTCGGGCAGCTCGGGCGGTACGTGCCAGGCGGCGCCTGTGCGCGGCCCTTCGGGCGCCACGTGCAGCGCCCGCAGGCCGGTCAGCGAGTGCAGGCCCAGCGCATCGCGGTGCCAGCGCAGGCCGGGCTCGTCGCCCAGCGTGGCCGAGGTGTGCACCACGGCGCGCACGCCCGCGTTCGCGCCGGTGGCGAGCTCGCGGGCCTGGTCCTCGTCGGCCTCGGGCCCGGGCCGCACCAGGGTCCAGTGCTGCGGGTCCTGCCAATCGAGCCAGGCGCTGGGGCCGGTCTCGCCGCCCGCGGGGGCGAGCAGGCCCTGCAGCACCCGGGCGATCGCCACCGCGCGCTCGCTCAGCGCACCCAGGCGGGCGTCGCTGCCCTGCGCCGCCTGCAGGGCGCGGTGGGCCTGCTGCAGCGCCAGGCCGAGCTCACGCGCGGCCTCTCCCCCCGCAGCGCCCGCGCCCTCGGCCGCCAGCGGCCAGGCCTGCAGGCCTTCGCGCGGCGCGGCCACCTGCAGCGCGCGCGACAGGCTGCGCCACGCGCGATCGCCCTGCAAGGCCAGCCCGGCCCAGGGCGCGCTGCCGCGCGCCGGCCCCTGCGCGAGTTCGGCAAGGTCGGACCAGAAACGTGCCACGGCCCAGGCCTCGGCGCGCTGCGTGTGCCAGTGGCGCGCGAGCTCGTGCAGGGCGTGCGCCTCGTCGAACACCAGCACCGGGTGGCGCGGCACGCCCGCGCTGCGCCCCTGGCGGCGCGCCCGCAGCTCGCTCAGCCACACGTGGTGGTTGATCACCACCACATCGGCCTCGGCCGCGCGCCGGCGCGCCCGCTCGACGTGGCAGTCGGCCCAGCGCGGGCAGGCCTGGCGCAGGCAGTTCTCGCTCGTGGACACCAGGGCCGCGCGCAGGGAAGGGTCGGCCGCCGCGCCGGGCCATTCGTCGAGGTCGCCTTCGGCCGACGCGCCGGCCCAGGCCAGCCCCTCGCGCAGGCGCGCGTGGCGCTCCCACTCGCCCGGCCGGGGGCCGCGCTGCACCGCCTCGCCCAGGCGCTGCAGGCAGGCGTAGCGGCCGCGCCCCTTGAGCACGGCCACGCGCAGCGGCCGCGCCAGCGCCTGCGCCAGCCGCGGCAGGTCGCGCGTGGCGAGCTGGTGCTGCAGCACGTGGGTGCTGGTGGCCACCACCACACGCCCGCCCCACAGCAGCAGCGGCAGCAGGTAGGCCAGGGTCTTGCCGGAGCCGGTGGGCAGTTGCGCGAGCAGCGTGCCGCCCTGTTCGAGCACCGCGGCCACCGCCTCGGCCATGCGTGCCTGCGGCGCCTGCACGCGCCAATGCGGCCAGGCGGCGGCCAGCGGGCCATCGGCACACAGGGCGGCGCGCAGGCGCTCGTGCAGCGGGAGCAGGTCGGTGGTTTCGGGCACAGGTGGGGCGAGATTAAGGGATACCATTGCGGGCGCCCTGCGGGCCCGCTGCGGGCGCCGTCCGCCAGCCCCCCACACGCACGCCATCCCATGAGCAAAGGCTATCGCATTCAGGCTTCGACCGGCCTCCACAAGGGCGACCGCGACTACCAGCAGGACCAGGTCAACCTGATGCAGCACGCGCGCATTCCGAACTGCCTGCTCGCGGTGCTGGCCGACGGCATGGGCGGGCGCAGCGGCGGGCGCAAGGCCTCCGACCAGGTGATGCTCACGGCCAAGCAGCTGTTCGACCGCTTCGACCCCGAGACCGACGACCCGCGCGCGCTGCTCAAGCAGATCGTCAACGAGTCGCACATGGTGATCAAGCTCACCGCGGTGTCGGCCGAGCAGGAGCCGCACAGCACCATCGCCGCCTTCATGCTGCTGCCCAGCGGCGAGAGCCACTGGATCCACGCCGGCGACTCGCGCGTGTACCACTTCCGCCAGGGCCGGCTGCTGCACCGCACCTACGACCATTCCTACGTGCAGACGCTGGTGAACCAGGGCGAGATCACCGAGCAGGAAGCGCTCGACCACCCGCACGCCAACATCCTCATGGGCTGCCTGGGCACCGAGAACGACCCGCCGCTGGACCTGCACATGGTCAACAAGCTCAACGCGGGCGACGCGCTCATGGCCTGCAGCGACGGCATCTGGCACTACTTCTCGCCCGAGGAACTGGCCAGCACCATTGCCATGCTCACGCCGCGCGAGGCCTGCGAGTTCCTGATCCAGAAGGCGCGCACGCGCGCGCGCGGCACGGGCGACAACATGTCGCTCGTGATCGTGAAGCTCGATCCGCTGATCTGACGCGTTTCCACGCTCAAAGCGAGCTTGGTTTTCGGGGCGTTTCACTCGTTGCACCTCGCGCACGCGGGCGATCGCCGGGTACGCCACTCCGCGGCTGTCCCCCGGACCGCTGCGCGGTCCTCCTCCTTTATGCCGCTGCGTAGCGCACCCGACACTCGCCCGCTGAAGTGACGTGACATCTGCGAAAGCCGCTACGAGCGCCAGCGAGGTCGGTGGTGGCCAGGGGAGAGGGTGAAGCGAAGTAAAGGAGGAGATCGGGCTGCAAGCCCGATCCGGGGGACATGAGCGTAACCCTCTCCCCTGGCCGCCGCCGACCGCATCAGCCGGAGGAGAACAGGGTCAGGTCAGCGCCGTGTCGACCACGCGGTGCGGCAGCGCGAGGTATTCCTGCGACTGCATTTCCGTCAGGCGCGAGACCGTGCGCGGGAACTCGTGCGAGAGCGGCCCTTCGAGGTAGAGCTGCTCGGGCGCCACGGCCGCCGACAGCACGAGCTTGCAGCCGCGGTCGTAGAGCACGTCGACCAGCCAGGTGAAGCGCCGCGCTTCGGACGCCATGCGCACCGACATCTGCGGCACGTTGGACAGCAGCACGGTGTGGAACTGGCTCGCGATCTCGAGGTAGTCGTTCTGCGAGCGCGGGCCGCCGCACAGGGTGCGGAAGTCGAACCAGATCACGCCACCGGCGCGGCGCACGGCGCGGATCTGGCGCGACTCGATGCCCATCACCGGGCTCTCGTCGCCGGCCTCGGCCAGCTGGTTGAAGGTGGCCTCCATCGCGGCGTCGGCCTCGGCGCCCAGCGGCGTGTGGTACAGCGCGATGTGGGTCAGCGTGCGCTGGCGGTAGTCGGTGCCGTTGTCCACGTTGACCACCTCGAGGTGCTGCTTGAGCAGCTCGATCGCGGGCAGGATGCGGTCGCGGTGCAGGCCGTCGGGGTAGAGCTGGTCGGGGTGGAAGTTGGAGGTGGTGACGAAGCCCACGCCGTTGCGGAACAGCGCGTCGAGCAGGCGGTGCAGGATCATCGCGTCCGTCACGTCGGCCACGTGGAACTCGTCGAAGCAGATCAGCTTGTAGCGCTTGGCGATGCGTTCGCCGAGCACGTCGAGCGGGTTCTGTGTGCCCTGCAGGTCGCGCAGCTCGCGGTGCACCTCGCGCATGAATTCGTGGAAGTGCAGCCGCGTCTTGCGCTTGAGCGGCACCGCCTGGAAGAAGCATTCCATGAGGAAGCTCTTGCCACGCCCCACCCCGCCGAACATGTACACGCCGCGCGGGATGTCGGGCCGGTTGATGAGCTTCTTGAGCGCGTTGGAGCGCTTGCTCTTGTAGTGCGCCCACTCGTTGGCGCACCGCTCCAGCGCGTCCACGGCACGCAGCTGGGCGGGGTCGGAACGGTAGCCGCGCTCCTTGAGCACGGCCTCGTAGGCGCTGCGGACGCTCAAGATCAGAAGTTGAGCGTGCGCTTGTCCACGGCCAGGGCCGCTTCCTTGGTCGCTTCCGACAAGGAGGGGTGCGCGTGGCAGATGCGGGCGATGTCCTCGGCGCTGGCCTTGAACTCCATCGCGACCACGGCCTCGGCGATCAGCTCGCTGGCCATGGGGCCCACGATGTGCACGCCCAGGATCTCGTCGGTGGTGGCGTCGGCCAGGAACTTGACCATGCCGGTGGTGTCGCCGAGCGCGCGCGCGCGGCCGTTGGCAAGGAAGGGGAAGCTGCCGGCCTTGTAGGCCGCGCCACGCGCCTTGAGCTGCTGCTCGGTCTCGCCGACCCACGCGATCTCGGGGCTGGTGTAGATCACCCAGGGAATGGTGTTGAAGTTCACGTGGCCGTGCTGGCCCGCGATGCGCTCGGCCACCGCCACGCCCTCTTCTTCGGCCTTGTGCGCGAGCATGGGGCCACGCACCACGTCGCCCACGGCCCAGACGCCGGGCAGGTTGGTCTTGCAGTCGGCGTCGACCACGATCGCGCCACGTTCGTCGAGCTGCAGGCCCACGCCTTCGGCATTGAGGCCGATGGTGTTGGGCACGCGGCCGATCGAGACGATGAGCTTGTCGACCTCCAGCGTCAGGGCCTCGCCCTTGGCGTTGGTGTAGGCGATGCTCACGCCCTTCTTGGCGTTCTTGATCTCGCCGACCTTCACGCCAAGCTCGATCTTCAGGCCCTGCTTGTCGAAGGCCTTCTTGGCTTCCTTGGCGATCTGCTCGTCGACCGCGCCCAGGAACGTGGGCAGGCCTTCGAGGATGGTCACCTCGGCGCCCAGGCGGCGCCAGACCGAGCCCATTTCCAGGCCGATCACGCCCGAGCCGATGAGGCCCAGCTTCTTGGGCACCGCGCCCAGGCGCAGCGCGCCGTCGTTCGAGAGGATGTTCTCTTCGTCGAAGGCCACACCGGGCAGCGCACGCGCGTTCGAGCCCGTGGCCACGATGACCTGCTTGCCGGTCAGCGTGTCGTCCTTGGCGCCCTTGACGGCGATTTCGTAGCCGCCGTCCACGGCCTTCACGAACGAGCCGCGGCCGTGGAAGAAGGTGACCTTGTTCTTCTTGAACAGGTACAGGATGCCGTCGTTGTTCTGCTTCACCACGGCGTCCTTGCGGCCGATCATCTTGGCGATGTCGATCTTGACGTCCTTGGCGGTGATGCCGTGGTCGGCGAAGTGGTGGTTGGCGTGCTCGAAGTGCTCGCTCGACTGCAGCAGCGCCTTCGAGGGGATGCAGCCCACGTTGGTGCAGGTACCGCCCGGGGCCGGGCCCCCGGCGGCGTTCTTCCACTCGTCGATGCAGGCGACCTTGAAGCCCAGTTGCGCGGCGCGGATGGCCGCGATGTAACCACCGGGGCCACCCCCGATGACGATGACGTCGAATTGCTGGCTCATCGTCGGGTCCTCAGATGTCGAACAGCAGGCGCGCGGGGTCTTCCAGCGCTTCCTTCATGGCGACCAGGCCCAGCACGGCTTCGCGGCCGTCGATGATGCGGTGGTCGTACGACATCGCGAGGTAGTTGATCGGGCGGATCACGATCTGGCCGTTCTCCACCACGGCGCGGTCCTTGGTGGCGTGCACGCCCAGGATGGCCGACTGCGGCGGGTTGATGATGGGGGTGGACAGCATGGAGCCGAACACACCGCCGTTGCTGATCGAGAAGGTGCCACCGGTCATCTCTTCGATGCCCAGCTTGCCGTCCTTGGCCTTCTGACCGAACTCGGCGATCTTCTTCTCGACGTCGGCAAAGCTCATCTGGTCGGCGTTGCGCAGGATGGGCACCACCAGGCCACGCGGCGAGCCCACGGCGATGCCGATGTCGAAGTAGCCGTGGTAGACGATGTCGTTGCCGTCGACCGAGGCGTTGAGCACCGGGTACTTCTTGAGCGCGTGCACCGCGGCCTTCACGAAGAAGCTCATGAAGCCCAGCTTCACGCCGTGCTCCTTCTCGAACTTCTCCTGGAATTTCTTGCGCATCTCCATCACCGGGGCCATGTTGACCTCGTTGAAGGTGGTGAGGATGGCGTTGGTGGCTTGCGATTGCAGCAGGCGCTCGGCGACGCGGGCGCGCAGGCGCGTCATGGGCACGCGCTCTTCGGGGCGCTGACCCAGGTTGGGGCCGGCGACCTGCACTTGCGGCAGCGCCTTGGTGGGCACACCGGTGGGAATGGCCACGGGCGCGGCGCTGGGCTTGGGCGAGGCCACGGCGGCGAGCACGTCGCCCTTGGTCACGCGGCCGTCCTTGCCGGTGCCGGCCACCGAGCCGGCGGCCAGGTTGTTGTCGGCCATGAGCTTGGCGGCCGCGGGCATGGCCACGCCGGCCTTGCTGGTGCTGGCCGCGGCGGCCGCAGCGGGGGCGGCAGCCGGGGCAACAGCGGGTGCGGCCGCCGCGGCGGGCGCGGGGGCGCCGGCCACGGCGGCGGTGTCGATGCGCGCGATGACCTGGTCGGCGGCCACGGTGGCGCCGTCGCCCTGCACGATCTCCACCAGCACGCCGCTCGCGGGCGCCGGGCACTCCAGCACGACCTTGTCGGTCTCGATCTCGATCAGGATCTCATCGGCCGTGACGGCTTCACCGGCCTTTTTCTTCCACTGCAGCAGGGTGGCCTCGGCCACCGACTCGGACAGCTGAGGGACTTTGACTTCAACGATTGCCATGTTCTTTTCCGACGGGGTTTATTTGGTGAGGATGAAGCCCTTGAGCTTGGCGAAGGCCGCTTCGATCAGCTGCTTCTGCTGCTCCTGGTGCAGGTGGGCGTAACCCACCGCGGGCGAGGCCGAGGCGGCGCGCCCGGCGTAACCGAGCTTCTGGCCATCGAGCATGTTTTCGTGGATGTAGTGCTGCACGAAGAACCAGGCGCCCTGGTTCTGCGGCTCATCCTGGCACCACACGATGTCGGTGGCGTTCGGGAAGCGCTTGAGTTCGGCGCCGAAGGCCTTGTGCGGGAACGGGTAGAGCTGTTCGACGCGGATGATGGCCACGTCGTCCTGGCCCTTCTCTTCGCGCTTCTTGACCAGGTCGTAGTAGACCTTGCCCGAGCAGGCGATCACGCGCTTGACCTTGTCGGCCTTCTTCACCACGTCGGCGTTGTTCTCGGGGATCACGGTCTGGAAGCCACCCTTGGTGAATTCCGACAGCGGCGAGGTCGCGTCCTTGTTGCGCAGCAGGCTCTTGGGCGTGAACAGCACCAGCGGCTTGCGCAGCGGGCGGATCATCTGGCGGCGCAGCACGTGGAAGATCTGGCTGGCCGTGGTGGGCTGCACGACCTGCATGTTGGTGTCGGCCGCGAGCTGCATGAAGCGCTCGAGACGGGCCGAGCTGTGCTCGGGGCCCTGGCCTTCGTAGCCGTGCGGCAGCATCATGGTGAGGCCGTTCACGCGGCCCCACTTGACCTCGCCCGAGGCGATGAACTGGTCGATCACGACCTGGGCGCCGTTGACGAAGTCGCCGAACTGGGCTTCCCAGATCACGAGCGTGTTCGGGTCGTTGGAGGCGTAGCCGTACTCGAAGCCCAGCACCGCCTCTTCCGACAGGATGGAGTCGATCACCACGAACGGGGCCTGGTTGTCGGCCACGTTCTGCAGCGGGATGTAGGTGCCTTCGTCGTACTTCTCGCGGTTCTGGTCGTGGATGACGGCGTGGCGGTGCGTGAAGGTGCCACGGCCGCAGTCTTCACCCGACAGGCGCACCGGGAAGCCGCTGGCCACCAGCGAGGCGAAGGCCATGTGCTCACCCATGCCCCAGTCCACCGGGATCTCGCCGCGGCCCATGGCCGCGCGGTCGGCGTACACCTTCTTCACGAGCTGGTGCGGCGCGACGCTGTCGGGGATGGTGGTGATGCGCTCGGCCAGGCGTTTCCACTCGGTCAGCGGGATCGCGGTGTCGGCGCTGTCGCTCCACTTCTTGCCCAGGTAGGGGCTCCAGTCGACGGCGAACTTGCTCTTGAAGTTGGTGAGCACCGGGTCGACCGTGTGGCGGCCTTCGTCGAGCGCGGCGCGGTAGGTCTTGACCATGTCGTCGCCCAGCGTCTCGCCCAGGCCCTGGGCTGCGAGCTTGTCGGCGTACAGCTTGCGCGTGCCGGGGTGGGCCGCGATCTTCTTGTACATGAGCGGCTGGGTGAGCGAGGGCGTGTCCTGCTCGTTGTGGCCCAGCTTGCGGAAGCAGACGATGTCGACCACCACGTCCTTCTGGAAGGCCAGGCGGAATTCGAGCGCGAGCTGGGTCGCGAAGACCACGGCCTCGGGGTCGTCGCCGTTCACGTGCAACACCGGCGACTCGATCATCTTGACCACGTCCGAGCAGTACAGCGTGGAGCGGCTGTCGCGCGGGTCGGAGGTGGTGAAGCCGATCTGGTTGTTGATGACCAGGTGCACCGTGCCGCCGGTGGAATAACCACGGGTTTCGGCCAGCGCCAGGGTCTCCATCACCACGCCCTGGCCGGCGAAGGCGGCGTCACCGTGCACCAGCACCGGCAGCACCTGCTTGCCTTCGGGGTCGCCGCGGCGGTCCATGCGCGCGCGCACCGAGCCCTCGACCACCGGGTTCACGATCTCCAGGTGCGAGGGGTTGAAGGCCAGCGACAGGTGCACCGGGCCACCGGGGGTGGCGACGTCGGAGCTGAAGCCCTGGTGGTACTTCACGTCACCCGCGGGCAGGTCTTCGGGAGCGGTGTGGTCGAACTCGGCGAACAGGTCCTTGGGCATCTTGCCCAGGGTGTTCACGAGCACGTTGAGGCGGCCGCGGTGGGCCATGCCGATGACGATTTCCTGGATGCCGGCCTGACCGGCCTGCTGGATCAGCTCGTCCATCGCGGCGATGAAGCTTTCACCGCCTTCGAGCGAGAAACGCTTCTGGCCCACGTACTTGGTGTGCAGGAAGCGCTCGAGGCCTTCGGCGGCCGTGAGGCGCTCGAGGATGTGCTTCTTTTTCTCGGCGTTGTAGGACGGGCGGGTGCGCGTGGCTTCGAGCTTTTCCTGCCACCAGCGCTTCTGGTTCTGGTCGGTGATGTAGTTGTACTCGGCACCGATGGAGCCGCAGTAGGTTTCGCGCAGCGCGTTGAGCAGTTCGCGCAGCGACATCGACTCGCGGCCGAAGAAGGTGTTGCTGGTGTTGAACACCATCTCGTGGTCGGCGTCGGTGAAGCCGTAGAACGAGGGTTCGAGTTCGGGGATGCTGGGGCGCTCGGTGCGCTTGAGCGGGTCGAGGTCGGCCCAGCGGGCGCCGACGTTGCGGTAAGCGGCGATGAGCTGTTGAACGGCGGTACGCTTGCGGGCCAGTTCGGAATCGGCGCCGGAGGCCACGACCACGGTGGTGCCCCCCTGCTTCGCGCGCTCGGCGAAGGCGTTGATCACCGGCAGGTGCGGCACGTCTTTGGCGTTGCTGCCGTCGACCGCAGGCACGTTCTGCAGCGCGTCGAAGTACTCGCGCCAGTTGTCCGGGACGCTGGTGGGGTTGGCGAGGTAGTTCTCGTACATCTCTTCCACGTACGGCGCGTTGCCGCCGAAGAGATACGAGTTGCCCTGGTAAGCAACGTAGACGTTGCCGGCGTTCGAAGAATCGCTCATGGATCCGCTGACCTCCGTCTTCCTTGGGAAGACATTAGCTGGTTGGAAAAACCTTCCGCGACACGGCTTGACCGGTTGGCGGATGCGACAGTGGCTTTGGAAGGACCTGACTGCAACCCGCGATTGTGCCACCGGCCGCCCGGGCGCAGGGCCATCCTGGCCCAAAGGCCGTGTCGGGGTTGTGACCGGCGGTGTCCGGGCGTGGTCAGGGCGCCACGCGCGGCGACAGCCGCTCGGACGCCGGCACCGCGCCGGGCTCGTCCATTTCGATCGCGATCTGGGTGCAGACCGTGCGGCACAGCATCACGGCCTTCTCGCTCTGCACGCGGTAGAACACCTGGGTGCCGTCCTTGCGCTTGGCCAGCACGCCCGAGCGGTACAGCAGGTTCAGGTGCTGCGACAGGTTGGGCTGGGTGGTGTCGATCTCCTTGAGCAGTTGGGAGACCGACTTCTCCTGGTCGCACAGGGCGCTCAGGATGCGCAGGCGCATGGGCGTGGACAGCACGCCGAACAGCTCGGCGGCGAGCTCGAAGACCCGCCCCTTCTCCACCTGGGCATCGCTGGCGATGATGTCGGCCATGGGTTCCACGCTGCTTGGAAATATAAGCATGGATCATAGCTGCGTGATACGGCCCACGGGCCCGGGGCGAACCCCGCCCCTCAGGCCACGAGGTCGCGGATCTGCTGCAGCGCGCCCGGGTCGTCCATGGTGGTGAGGTCGCCCGGATCGCGGCCTTCGCACACGGCCTGGATCGCACGGCGCAGCAGCTTGCCGCTGCGCGTCTTGGGCAGCAGGCTCACGAAGCGCACGCGCGCCGGGCGCGCGACCGCGCCGAGCTGGGCGTCCACGAGCTTCATGATCTCGCCTTCGAGCTTGAGCCGCGCCGCCTCGTCGACCAGGCCCGAGGCGTCCTTGGCCACCGCGAAGGCCATGGCCACCTGGCCCTTGAGCGCATCGGCCACACCGACCACGGCCACCTCGGCCACGTTGGGATGGCTCGAAATGCTTTCTTCGATCTCGCGCGTGCCCAGCCGGTGGCCAGCCACGTTGATCACGTCGTCGGTGCGGCCGAGGATGTAGTAGTAGCCGTCCTCGTCGCGAATGCCCCAGTCGAAGGTGGAATACACCAGCCGGCCGGGGATGCTCTTCCAGTAGGTGTTGACAAAGCGCGCGTCGTCGCGCCACACGGTCTGCATGAAGCCCGGCGGCGTGGGACCCTCGATCACCACCACGCCCTTCTGGTTGGGCTCGGTCAGTTCCTCGCCCGTGTTCTCGTGCAGCAGCTTCACGCTGTAGCCGGCCATGGGCACGCCGGGGCTGCCGAACTTGCTGGCCTTCTTCTCCACGCCATTGGCAATGGTGAGGATGGGCCAGCCCGATTCGGTCTGCCAGTAGTTGTCGATGATGGGCACGCCCAGGCCCTCGGCGATCCAGCGCGCGGTGGGCTCGTCGAGCGGCTCGCCGGCCAGGAACAGCGCCTTCAGGCTCGACAGGTCGTATTGCTTGAGGTAGGCCGGGTCCTGCTTCTTGAGCACGCGCACCGCGGTGGGCGCGCTGAACATCACCGACACCTGGTACTTCTCGACCAGCTTCCACCAGATGCCGCCGTCGGGCCGGATGGGCAGGCCTTCGTAGAGGATGGTCGCCATGCCGCCAATCAGCGGGCCGTAGACGATGTAGCTGTGGCCCACGACCCAGCCGATGTCGCTGGTGCAGAAAAAGGTTTCGCCCGGCTGCCCCATGAAGATCTGCTTCACGCTCGAGGCCAGGGCCACCGCGTAGCCGCCCACGTCGCGCTGCACGCCCTTGGGCTTGCCGGTGGTGCCGCTGGTGTAGATGGTGTAGCTGATGTCGGTGGCGTCCATCCACTCGCAGGGCACCACGGTGTCGAGCTGCTGCGCACGCAGCGCGGCGTAGTCGTGGTCCCGCCCGGGCACCAGGCTCATGGGCGCCAAGCCGCGGTTCACCAGCACCACCGAAGCCGGCTTGTTGGCGGCCAGCGAAATGGCCTCGTCGAGCAGCGGCTTGTAGGCCACCACCTTGCCGCCGCGCGAGCCCGCGTCGGCGCTCACGATGGCCACGGGTGCGGCGTCGTCGATGCGGCTGGCCAGCGAATGGCTCGCGAAGCCGCCGAACACCACCGAATGGATGGCGCCGATGCGCGCGCAGGCCAGCATGGCGAACGTGGCCTCGGGGATCATGGGCATGTAGATCAGCACGCGGTCGCCGCGCTTGACCCCCTGCGCCTTGAGCACCGCGGCCATGCGCTGCACCTCGGCGTGCAACTCGGCGTAGCTGTACACGCGCTCCTGATCGGTCTCGGTGGACACGAAGATCAGCGCGTTCTGCTGCGCGCGGTCCTTCAGGTGCCGGTCGACCGCGTTGTGGCACAGGTTGGTCTTGCCGCCCTCGAACCAGCGCGTGAACGGCGGGTTGTCGTGGTTGCACACGCGCGTGAACGGCTGCTGCCAGTCGATCAGCTTCGCCTGCTCGGTCCAGAAAGCGTCGCGGTCTTCGAGCGAGCGGCGGTGGAAATCGGCGTACGACATGGCGTGTCTCCTCGGGTCCATCGGTCCCCGGACCGGCTGGCCGGGGCTTCTGAATTCTTAATTATGGAGAGCGGGCTTGCGCCGGGCTGACAAACCGGCCGCGCACCCGGGCGCCGGCCGGCGGGTCGACTTACTTGATCAGCGCCTGCACCGCCTTGAACTCGGGGTGCTCGGCCGTGCGCAGCCATTCGAAGGCCACCATTTCGGTGGTCACGAGTTCGGCGCCCGCGCCGGCCAGGCGATCGAAGGCGGCGTCGCGGTTGCGCTCGCTGCGCGAGCCGCAGGCATCGGTCACCACCCACACCTCGAACTCCTGTTCGAGCAGCTCGAGCGCCGTCTGCAGCAGGCACACGTGGGCTTCACAGCCCGCGATCACGATGCTCGGGCGCTCGGCCTCACGCGGCTGCGGCGCGGCCTTCTGCAGGTGTTTGGGCAGGCTGCGTGCGTTGCCGCCCTGGGGCCGTGCCGGCGGACGAAGCCAGTCGGCCAGGCCGTCGGCCACGGCGCTGAAATGCATCTTGGCCAGGGTCTTGCGGCACAGGGCGCGCAGCTCGGGCGGGTTCTGACCGAGTTTGTCGGGGTTCTGCTCCGTGCCCCACACGGGCACGTCGAGCGCCTCGGCCATCTGCGCCAGGCGCAGCGCGTTGGCCAGCACCAGCGGACCTTCGTGGAGAGCGGGCATCAGGCGGGCCTGGTAGTCCACCAGCACCAGTTGGGATTCATCGGCGTCGAGCAGCATGGCGCATCCTGTGTTCGGGAAAGCGGGCGATTCTGGCACCGGCTGGGCTTTACTCGGCGAACAGGTCGCGCTGCTTCACGGCGCCGCTGGCGATGGCGGGGTCGAAGCGCTCCACGAGCCGGTCGACGTATTGCGCGAACAGTGCCGGCGCGGCCTGGCCGAACAGCCGGATGCGGCCGGTGTGCTGCAACAGCAGCAGCCCCATGCCCTGGGCAAACAGCGCGGCGTTCTCGCGCGCCGCGGCATCGGGCGACAGGCCCATGTCCTCGAAAGCCTGCTCGCAGGGGCCCAGCGCCTGCAGCAGGCGCTCGTTGAGCGCGCGGTCGAGCTCGGGCGACAGACCATTGACCAGCAGGAAGCCGAGGTCGAGGTCGCGCGGGTTCTGGGCGTAGAAGCCGAACCAGGCCTGTGCCTTGGCCACCAGCGCCTTGGCCGGCTGGCCTTTGGGTGCGCGCGCCGCCTGCACCTCGGCCTGCAGGCGGTCGAGCGACTCGGCCACCAGGGCGGCGCAGATCGCCTCCTTGCTGTCGAAATAGCTGTAGAGCGCGCCCGCGGTATAGCCGGCTTCGCGCGCGATCTCGCGGATGCTCGCGCCCTCCACGCCGCGCGCGGCGAACACGCGCCGGGCCGCGTCGAGCACATGGGCGCGCCGCGTGTCCGACATGGCGAGTTGCCGCTGCTGCCGCAGTTCGAGCTGGCGCTGGGCCTCGGCCTGCTCTTGCGCACTGGGCAAGGGCCGAAGTTCATGGAGTTGAACAACCATTCAAGCAGTGTACGGGGCAATTCAACGGCATTCTTAAAAATGAACTTTGCCTTTATTTTTGAACGACGCTCAGAGCTGTGAGCAATGGCGGAACTGTCCGTCGAAAGCAAACAGGGTGAACAGGCGTGAATTTTTCGATCGCTCCGGCTGGCCGCCCACCGGGGGCGGGCGGCACATTTCGTCGGCAAATCAAGCCCTTACACCCCTTTTCTCACTTGACGCGACGGGGTTCACCCCCTACCCTCGCGCACCATGAAATCGTGGCTCGTCCTCACCCTGCTCGCCGGCTCGGCCCTGGCCCATGCCGCCCCGGGCAACAGCTGGGAGGACATGGACACGCTGCTCAAGGAGAAAGCGCTCATCACGCGCATCGGCGAGCAGGTGCAACAGGCAAGCAACACCGCCACCGAGCAGGCGTCCAGCCTGGTCATCAGCGCTCTCGCTTTTCTGGGTGTGCCCTACAAGTACGGCGGCAACACCCACGAAACCGGATTCGACTGCAGCGGCTTCGTGCGCGCGGTGTACGAGCAGTCGGTGGGCAAGCTGCTGCCGCGTCGCTCCGATGAGCAGGCCGCTGCCACCCAGCCCATCGACCGCGGCGAGCTCCAGCCCGGCGACCTGGTGTTCTTCAACACCATGCGGCGTGCCTTCAGCCATGTGGGCATCTACGTGGGCGACGGCAAGTTCGTGCATTCGCCGCGCGCCGGTGCCCAGGTACGGGTGGAAGACATGAGCGGCAGCTACTGGAGCAAGCGCTTCAACGGCGCACGCCGGGTGCCGCTCAACCCCCAGCAACCGGGCCAGCCCTGAGCCAGGCTTGGGTCCGTGGGCCTGGGGTGTGCGCCTCCCGATCACGACCACTGGAGACGCCCTTGCGCGCACGTTCCCTTGCCGGTATGGCCCTGGCCGGCCTGGCCCTGCTCGCCGGCCCCGCCGGCGCCCAGTCGCCCACCGACCCCAAGCCCCACACCTGCCCGCGTGAGGTGCCCGCCGACGCGCGCTGCTTCACGGGCGAAGACGGTCTGGGCGGCTTCTACTGGATCGCGTTGCCCGCGAACTGGCAGCCCGCCACGGGCGTGCTGGTGGTGCATGCCCACGGCGGCCCGGCCGACACCGGGCCCGCGCGCTTCGACCGTGGCGAGGAAGACCTCAAGCGCTGGGCCGTGACCGTGCGGGCCGGTTACGCCTGGGTTGCGTCCACGTACCGCCGCGGCGGCTATGGCGTGACCATGGCCGCCGAAGACAGCGAGCGCGCGCGGCGCGTGTTCGTGAAGCACTTCGGGCCGCCGCGCCGCACGCTGCTGCACGGCCAGAGCTATGGCGCGGGCGTGGCCAGCAAGGCGGCCGAACGCTATGGCACCGTGGACGGGCCGAACGGCCCCACCGCCGGCCCCTACGACGGGGTGCTGCTCACCAGCGGCGTGATCGGCGGCGGCACGCGCGCCTACGACTTCCGCCTCGACCTGCGCGTGGTCTACCAGTACGTCTGCCAGAACCACCCGCGGGCCGGCGAACCCTCCTACCCGCTGTGGCAGGGCCTGCCGCTGGACGCCACACTCACGCGCGCCGAGCTCGCGAACCGCGTGGACGAATGCACCGGCGTGCGCAAGCCCGCGGCGCAGCGCAGCGAACAGCAGAAGGCCAACCTCGCCACGATCGTGAACGTGATCCGCATCCCGGAGCGTTCGCTGATCGGCCACCTCAACTGGGCCACCTGGCTGTTCCGCGACCTCACGCAATTGCGGCTGGGCAACCGCAACCCCTTCGACAACAGCCGGGTGCGCTACCAGGGCTCGGCCGACGACGCTGCGCTCAACGCGGGCGTGCTGCGCTACAGCGCCGACCCGGTGGCCGCGGCCGAACTCGCACGCGACAGCGATCCGCAGGGCACGCTGCGCATGCCCGTGCTCTCGATGCACGCCATCCACGACCCCACGGCCTTCGTGGAGCTGCAGTCGGCGTACCGCGAGATCGTGGAGCGCGCCGGCAATGGCGACAAGCTGGTGCAGGTCTTCAGCGACGAGGCCGAGCACAGCTACCTGGGCGAGGCGCAGTACCCGGCGCTGTTCACCGCGCTGCTGAACTGGGTCGACCGGCAGGACAAGCCCACGCCGGCGTCGGTCGCCGCGTTGTGCCGCGGCTACGAGGCCACCTACGGGCCAGGCTGCCGGATCGTGCCCGACTACCGCAGCCAGCCGCTGGCGAGCCGCGTGGCGCCGCGCTGAACCGCGGCGCGGCGCTCGCCCCGCTTCAGCGCCGCTGCGGCGGCACGTCGGTGCAACTGCCGTGCGCCACCTCGGCCGCCAGGCCGATGCTCTCGCCCAGCGTGGGGTGCGGGTGGATGGTCTTGCCGATGTCCACCGCGTCGGCGCCCATCTCGATGGCAAGACCGATCTCGCCGATCATGTCGCCCGCGTGCGTGCCCACGATGCCGCCGCCCAGGATGCGGCCGTGGCCGTGGGCCTCGGGCGAATCGTCGAACAGCAGCTTGGTGAAGCCTTCGTCGCGGCCGTTGGCGATGGCACGTCCCGACGCGGTCCAGGGGAACAAGCCCTTCTTGACTTTGATGCCCTGGGCCTTGGCCTGGTCCTCGGTCAGGCCCACCCAGGCCACCTCGGGGTCGGTGTAGGCCACGCTCGGGATCACACGCGCGTTGAACGCCGCCGCGGCGAGGTCGGGCTTGCCCTGCAGTTCGCCCGCGATCACCTCGGCCGCCACGTGGCCCTCGTGCACCGCCTTGTGCGCCAGCATGGGCTGGCCCACGATGTCGCCGATGGCGAAGATGTGCGGCACGTTGGTGCGCATCTGCACGTCGACCTCGATGAAGCCGCGCTCGGTCACGGCCACGCCCGCCGCCTCGGCGCCGATCTTCTTGCCGTTGGGGCTGCGGCCCACGGCCTGCAGCACCAGGTCGTAGGTCTGCGGCGCGGGCGCGTTCTCGCCCTCGAACGTCACCTCGATGCCCGCCGGCGTGGCCTTGGCCGCCACCGTCTTGGTCTTGAGCATCACGTTGTCGAAGCGCGGCGCGTTCATCTTCTGCCAGACCTTCACGAGGTCGCGGTCGGCGCCCTGCATCAGGCCGTCCATCATCTCCACCACGTCCAGGCGCGCGCCCAGCGTGCTGTAGACCGTGCCCATCTCGAGGCCGATGATGCCGCCGCCCAGAATCAGCATGCGCTTGGGAACGCCTGCGAGGCCGAGCGCACCGGTGCTGTCGACCACGCGCGGGTCCTGCGGCATGAAGGGCAGGCGCACGGCCTGCGAGCCGGCCGCGATGATGGCCTTCTTGAAGCCCACCACCTGTTTCGCGCCGGTCTTGTCCTGGCCCTTGCCCTCGGTGAGCTCCACGCCCAGGTGGTTGGGGCCCACGAAGCTGCCATAGCCGCGCAGCACCGTGACCTTGCGCATCTTGGCCATGGCATTGAGGCCGCCGGTGAGCTTGCCGATCACCTTATCCTTGTGGCCGCGCAGCTTCTCGATGTTGACCACCGGCCGGCCGTACTCGACGCCGAGGTCGGCCATGTGGCTCACCTCGTCCATCACCGCAGCCACGTGCAGCAGCGCCTTCGAGGGGATGCAGCCCACGTTGAGGCAGACGCCGCCGAGCGTGGCGTAGCGCTCCACCAGCACGACCTTGAGGCCGAGATCGGCGGCGCGGAACGCGGCCGAATAGCCGCCCGGGCCGCCGCCGAGCACGAGCACGTCGCACTCGAGGTCGGTGGCGCCGCCATAGGCCGCAGACGCGGGCGACGCCGAGCGCACGGCCGGGGCCGCTGCCGTGGCGGGCGCGGGGGCGGCCGCAGCCGGGGCGGGCGCGGGGGCGGCGGCAGCGCCGTCGGCCTCGAGCGTGAGCACCACGCTGCCCTGCTTGACCTTGTCGCCCAGCTTGACCTTGAGCTCCTTCACCACGCCCGCGGCGGACGAGGGAATCTCCATCGAGGCCTTGTCGCTCTCGACCGTGATCAGGCTTTGTTCGGCCTTGACGGTGTCGCCCGGCTTGACCAGCAACTCGATCACCGCCACTTCGTCGAAGTCGCCGATGTCGGGGACCTGGATATCGATGAGTGCCATCTCGGGCTCCTTACAGCAGCACGCGACGGAAGTCGCTCAGCACCTGGCCCAGGTACGCGTTGAAGCGCGCGGCCGAGGCACCGTCGATCACGCGGTGGTCCCAGGTGAGCGACAGCGGCAGCATCAGGCGCGGCTGGAAGGCCTTGCCGTCCCACACGGGTTCCATCTGGCTCTTGCACACACCCAGGATGGCCACCTCGGGCGCGTTGATGATGGGCGTGAAGTAGCGTCCGCCAATGCCACCCAGGCTGGAGATGGTGAAGGTCGCGCCGCTCATGTCGGCCGGCGAGAGCTTGCCCTCGCGCGCCTTCTTGGCGAGCTCGCCCATTTCCTGGCTGATCTGCAGCACGCCTTTCTTGTCGGCGTCCTTGAGCACCGGCACCACCAGGCCGTTGGGCGTATCGGCCGCGAAGCCGATGTGCCAGTAGTTCTTGAGCACCAGCGCATCGCCGTCGAGCGAGCTGTTGAACTCGGGAAACTTCTTGAGCGCGGCCACGCTGGCCTTGATCAGGAACGCGAGCATGGTGACCTTGATGCCGGCCTTCTCGTTTTCCTTGTTGAGCTGCACGCGGAAGGCTTCGAGGTCGGTGATGTCGGCGTCGTCGTGGTTGGTGACGGCCGGGATCACCACCGCGTTGCGCGTGAGGTTGGCGCCGCTGATCTTCTTGATGCGGCTGAGCTCCTTGCGCTCGATCGGGCCGAACTTGGCGAAGTCGACCTTGGGCCAGGGCAGCAGGTCAAGACCCACACCCGTGCCGCCGCCGCCGGCCGGGGCCTTGGCGGCCTGGGCCTGCGTCTGCACCGCACCGGCCATCACGGCCTTGGTGAAGTTCTGCACGTCGTCGAGCGTGATGCGGCCCTTGGGCCCGCTGCCCTTGACCTCGGCCAGCGGCACGCCGAGCTCGCGCGCGAACTTGCGCACCGAGGGCGAGGCGTGCGGCAAGCCCACGGGCGGCACCGTGGGGTTGTGCGCGGCCGGCGCGGGGGCCGGGGCGCTCGCGGTGGCAGGCGCGGCCACGGCGGCGGGCGCCGAAGCCGTCGGCGCGGGCGCTGTCGCGGTGGCGGGCGCGGCCGCCGGGGCCGGCGAAGACGCCGGCGCGGCACCACTGCCTTCGACAATCGCCAGCAGGTCGCCGATGTTGACCTTGTCGCCGACCTTGACCTTGAGCTCCTTGAGCTTGCCGGCCGCCGACGACGGGATCTCCATCGAGGCCTTGTCGCTCTCGACCGTGATCAGGCTCTGCTCGACCTTGATGGTGTCGCCGGGCTTCACGAGCACCTCGATCACTGCCACGTCCTTGAAGTCGCCGATGTCGGGCACGCGCACCTCCACCGGGCCGCTGGCGGCCGGGGCCGGTGCGGCGGCGGCCGCGGGCGCTGCCGCAGGTGCCGCCGCAGGTGCCGCTGCAGGTGCCGCTGCAGGTGCCGCTGCAGGTGCCGCTGCAGGTGCCGCCGCAGGTGCCGCTGCAGGCACCGCGGACTGGGCGGCGCCCTCGGCCTCGAGCAACACCACCACCGAGCCCTCTTTCACCTTGTCGCCGAGCTTGACCCTGAGCTCCTTCACCACGCCCGCGTGCGAGGACGGAATCTCCATCGAGGCCTTGTCGCTCTCGACCGTGATCAGGCTCTGCTCGGCCTTGACCGTATCGCCGGGCTTGACCAGCAGCTCGATCACCGCCACTTCGTCGAAATCCCCGATGTCGGGCACCTTCACTTCAATGCTTGCCATGTCGGTCTCCGGCGCTCAGGCGTACAGGGGGTTGATCTTGTCGGCCTTGATGCCGTATTTCTGGATCGCCTCGGCCACCTTGGCCGCGGGCACCTTGCCTTCTTCGCTCAACGCCTTGAGCGCAGCCACGACGATGTAGTGCCTGTTGATCTCGAAGTGCTCGCGCAGCTTGCTGCGGAAGTCGCTGCGGCCGAAGCCGTCGGTGCCGAGCACCTTGTAGGTGCGGCCCTTGGGCAGGAACGGGCGGATCTGCTCGGCGTAGTTCTTCATGTAGTCGGTCGACGCGATCACCGGGCCGGTGGTCTTGCCGAGCTGCTCGGTCACGAAGGCCGTGCGCGGGGTCTCGGTGGGGTGCAGCAGGTTCCAGCGTTCCGCGTCCTGGCCGTCGCGCGTGAGCTCGTTGAAGCTCGGGCAACTCCAGATGTTCGCGGCCACGCCCCAGTCTTTCTCGAGCAGCTCCTGGGCGAAGAAGGACTCGCGCAGGATGCTGCCGCTGCCCAGCAGTTGCACCGTGGGCGCGTCGGCCTTGAGCGCGGGCGCCTGCTTGCACAGGTACATGCCCTTGATGATCTGCTCTTCGGTGCCGGGCTGCAGGCCGGGCATGGCGTAGTTCTCGTTGAGCAGCGTCAGGTAGTAGAAGACGTTCTCCTGGCGCTCCACCATGCGCTTGAGACCGTGGTGCATGATCACCGCGACCTCGTGCGCGAAGGTCGGGTCGTAGCTCACGCAGTTGGGAATGGTGCCCGCGAGGATGTGGCTGTGACCGTCCTCGTGCTGCAGGCCTTCGCCGTTGAGCGTGGTGCGGCCCGAGGTGCCGCCGAGCAGGAAGCCGCGCGCCTGCATGTCACCGGCCGCCCAGGCCAGGTCGCCGATGCGCTGGAAACCGAACATCGAGTAGTACACGTAGAACGGCACCATGATGCGGTTGTTGGTGGAGTACGAGGTGGCCGCGGCGATCCAGCTCGCCATGCCGCCGGCCTCGTTGATGCCTTCCTGCAGGATCTGGCCGGCCTTGTCCTCGCGGTAGTACATCACCTGGTCCTTGTCGACCGGGGTGTACTGCTGGCCTTTGGGGTTGTAGATGCCGATCTGGCGGAACAGGCCTTCCATGCCGAAGGTGCGCGCCTCGTCGACCAGGATGGGCACCACGCGCGGGCCCAGGGCCTGGTCGCGCAGCAGCTGCGTGAGGAAGCGCACGTAGGCTTGCGTGGTGCTGATCTCGCGGCCTTCGGCGGTGGGCTCGAGCACGGCCTTGAAGGTTTCCAGCGAGGGCACGGTGAAGCTTTCGCTGCTCTTGGCACGGCGGTGCGGCAGGTAGCCGCCCAGGGCCTTGCGGCGCTCGTGCAGGTACTTCATCTCCGGGGTGTCGTCGGCCGGCTTGTAGAACGGGATCTTGGGCAGCTCGCTGTCGGGGATGGGCACGTTGAAGCGGTCGCGCATGTAGCGGATGTCTTCGTCCGACAGCTTCTTGGTCTGGTGCGCGGTGTTCTTGCCTTCACCGGCCTTGCCCATGC
This sequence comes from Hydrogenophaga sp. T2, assembly GCF_049843535.1. NCBI lineage: Bacteria > Pseudomonadati > Pseudomonadota > Betaproteobacteria > Burkholderiales > Comamonadaceae > Hydrogenophaga > Hydrogenophaga sp. T2. The sequence continues at coordinate 83,193 of NZ_JBBHZJ010000001.1, forward strand.
CGTAGCCCTTGACCGTCTTCACCAGCAGCACCGTGGGCTGGCCTTCGTGGTGGTAGGCGCGGTGGAAGGCTGCGTAGACCTTCTGCGCATCATGGCCGCCGCGGCGCAGCGCCCAGATGTCGTCGTCGCTCATCTTGGACACCAGCTCCAGCGTGCGCGGGTCGCGGCCGAAGAAGTTCTTGCGCACGAAGGCACCGTCGTTGGCCTTCATGGCCTGGTAGTCGCCGTCGAGCGTGTCCATCATGATCTTGCGCAGCGCGCCGTCCTTGTCGCGCGCCAGCAGCGCGTCCCACTCGCGGCCCCAGAGCAGCTTGATGACGTTCCAGCCCGAGCCGCGGAACTCGCCTTCGAGCTCCTGGATGATCTTGCCGTTGCCGCGCACCGGGCCATCGAGGCGCTGCAGGTTGCAGTTGACGACGAACACCAGGTTGTCGAGCTTCTCGCGCGCGGCCAGGCCGATCGCGCCCAGGCTCTCGGGTTCATCCATCTCGCCGTCGCCGCAGAACACCCAGACCTTGCGCTGCGAGGTGTCGGCGATGCCGCGCGCGTGCAGGTACTTGAGGAAACGCGCCTGGTAGATCGCCATGATGGGGCCCAGGCCCATGGACACCGTGGGGAACTGCCAGAACTCGGGCATGAGCTTGGGGTGCGGGTAGCTCGAGAGGCCCTTGCCGTCGACTTCCTGGCGGAAGTTCAGCAGCTGTTCTTCGGTGAGCCGGCCTTCCATGAAGGCGCGCGCATACACGCCGGGCGCGCTGTGGCCCTGGATGTAGAGCAGGTCGCCGCCGTGCGTGCCACCGTTGTCGGTGTTGTCGGCATGCCAGAAATGGTTGAAGCCGACCGCGAACATGTGCGCGAGCGACTGGAAGGAGCTGATGTGGCCGCCCAGGTCGCCGCCGTCGGCGGGGTTCAGGCGGTTGGCCTTGACCACCATGGCCATGGCGTTCCAGCGCATGTAGGCGCGCAGGCGGCCTTCGAGCTCGAGGTTGCCGGGGTTGTGCGCCTCTTCGGAGGGCTCGATGGTGTTGACGTAGCCGGTGGTGGCCGAGAACGGCATGTCCACGCTGTGCTGGCGGGCTTCTTCGAGCAGCTGTTCGAGCAGGAAGTGCGCGCGTTCGGGGCCTTCCTTTTCGATGACGGCGGTCAGCGCCTCCATCCATTCACGGGTTTCCTGGGCGTCCAGATCCCCGGCCGCACGGCCGTTGTTCGCGTCGTTCGCTGACATCGCTGTCTCCTGTGGTGTGAAGGCCGAGCTTACGAAGGCCGCCCGGCGCTGTCGCGGATTCTTTCACAGACCGACGGTGATTTCAATATGCGCCAGTGCGTTTCATATTATGGTTTTTGACGGGTTTTGCTCACGGCGCCGTGACCCGCCTCACGTAGACTCGCGGCCTCCATGCAGACCCGCTCCAGCCCGCCATCGGCCCTTGCCAACGCTCCCTGGTGGAAGCGCTGGTGGCGCCGCCTGCCGCCCTCGCGCCAGGACCGTTTTGCCACCCTCGGCCCCCTGCTCGCGGTGCTGTTGTTCCTGTCGGCCATCGTGGTGGCCATTGCCTACCTGCGCTACGAAGAGATCGAGCGCGAGCGTGAGGCCGTGACGCGAGACGTGGAATACGCGCAGCAGCGCCTGCGGCTGCGCCTGCTCGAACGCCAGGAGCAGCTGATGCGCCTGGCGCGCGAGATCGACAACCGCGCGATCGACACCGAAGAATTCGCGTTCCAGGCCGAAACCCTGGTGAGCCAGTTTCCCGAGCTGCTGGCCATCACCTGGGTCGATGCGCGCCGCCGCGTGCAGGCCGCCTACGCCTCGCCGAGCGCGCCGATCGCGCTCATGCGCAGCGTGGGCAACTCGCTCACGCCCTCGGAAACCGACGGCAGCTTCGACCTCGCGCGCGACCTGCGCCAACCGATCTACTCGCGCCCGCTGCTGCCGCCCGACAGCCGCACCACCACGCTGATGCTGCAGGTGCCGCTGACCGAGCAGGGCCGCTTCGCGGGCACGGTCATGGGTGAGTACTCGGTGGACGGGCTGATGCGCTTCGGCATGCCCCCGGAGATCATGGCGCGCTACGCCGTGGCCCTGCTCGACGACCGCGGCAACGTGCTCGCGGGCAGCCTGCAAACGGCCGAGCCCGTGCTGTCCTTCCTGCCCTGGTCCAACCCCTCGCTCGAACACGAGGTGCCGGTCTCGCCCGTGGGCAACGGGCTGATCCTCAAGGCGCAGGGCTACCGCACTTCGCAGGACATCGTGGGCTCGGGCTTCTTCTGGGTCATCGGCGCGCTGTCGGCGCTCACGGTGTGGATGCTGATCGGCACCTGGCGGCACACGCGCCGGCGCGTGCAGGCGCAGCAGGCGCTGGTGGCCGAGACCAATTTCCGCCGGGCCATGGAGAACTCCATGCTCACCGGCATGCGCGCGCTCGACATGCAGGGCCGCATCACCTACGTCAACCCCGCGTTCTGTTCGATGACGGGCTGGACCGAGGCCGAGCTCGTGGGCCGCACCGCGCCCTTCCCCTACTGGCCCGAAGAAGACCACGAGCACCTGCACGCGCGGCTCGAAGACGAGCTCAACGGCCGCTCCACCCCGGGCGGCTTCGAGGTGCGCGTGCGCCGGCGCAACGGCACCATCTTCGACGCGCGCATGTACGTCTCGCCGCTGATCGACCCCAAGGGTCACCAGACCGGCTGGATGACGTCGATGACCGACATCACCGAGCCCAAGCGCATCCGCGAAGAGCTCTCGGCCTCCTACGAACGCTTCACCACCGTGCTCGAATCGCTCGACTCGGCGGTGTCGGTGGCGCCGCTGGGCAGCGACGAACTGCTGTTCGCCAACAAGATGTACAGGCTGTGGTTCGGCACACGCGGCCAGGGCCACCGGCACCTGGTCGACCTGGCGGGCAACCAGCCCCAGCCCAACCCCGATGATGGCGACGCGGTGGACGCCTTCGCCGGCATGCCCACCGGCGCGTTGCCCGACGCGGGCGTGGAAAACGCCGAGGTCTTCGTGCCGGAGCTCGACCGCTGGCTCGAGGTGCGCACGCGCTACCTGACCTGGGTCGACGGCCGCCTGGCGCAGATGGTGATCGCCAGCGACATCACGCCGCGCCGCAACGCCGAGGAACAGGCCGCGCGCCAGGCCGAACGCGCGCAGACCGCGAGCCGCCTCATCACCATGGGCGAAATGGCCTCGAGCGTGGCGCACGAACTCAACCAGCCGCTCACCGCCATCAGCAACTATTGCAACGGCATGATCTCGCGCCTGCAGGAGCAGCGCATCACGCACGAGGAGCTGCTGGGCGCGCTCGAGAAGACCGCGCGCCAGGCGCAGCGCGCGGGCCAGATCATCCAGCGCATCCGCGCCTTCGTGAAGCGCAGCGAGCCCAACCCCACGCTGTCCGAAGTGCCGCAGATGGTCAACAACGCCATCGAGCTCGCGGACATCGAACTGCGCCGCCAGCAGGTGCGGCTCACGCCCTACGTGGCCGCGCGCCTGCCGCCGCTCATGGTCGACCCGATCCTGATCGAGCAGGTCCTGATCAACCTGCTCAAGAACGCGGGCGAGTCGATCGCGCAATCGGGCCGTCCGCTGGGCGAGCGCCACGTGGAGCTGCGCGTGGCGCCGCGCCGCCTCGACGAGCAGGACGTGGTCGAGTTCGAGGTGCGCGATTCGGGCAACGGCGTGCCCGAAGAACTCATCGAACGCATCTACGAGGCTTTCTACAGCACCAAGAGCGAAGGCATGGGCATCGGCCTCAAGCTGTGCCGCAGCATCGTCGAGTCACACCACGGCCGGATGCGGGTGGAGAACCTCTACAATGGCGCGGACGTGGTGGGGTGCTGCTTCAGCTTCTGGATCCCCGTCACGCCGCGTCTTCAACCCCAGGGCCCGGCAGACCTTGCCGCCAACGAGCCGCTGACGGACAAAGAAAGAGCGAGATGAGCCTGATCCCCAAGAAGGGCACGGTCTACGTCGTCGATGACGACGAAGCCGTGCGAGATTCCCTCCAGTGGTTGCTCGAGGGCAAGGATTTCAGGGTGCGTTGCTTCGAATCCGCCGAAGCCTTCCTGTCGCGCTACGACGCCCGCGAGGTCGCCTGCCTCATCGCCGACATCCGCATGGGCGGCATGACCGGCATGGAGCTGCAGGACCGCCTGATCGAACGCCAGTCGCCCCTGCCCATCGTCTTCATCACCGGCCATGGCGACGTGCCCATGGCGGTCGAATCGATGAAGAAAGGCGCGCTCGACTTCATCCAGAAGCCCTTCAAGGAAGACCAGCTCGTGGCCCTGGTCGAGCGCATGCTCGAACACGCGCGCGAAGCCTTCGCCACCCACCAGCAGGCCGCCAGCCGCGACGCGCTGCTGGCCAAGCTCACTGGCCGCGAATCGCAGGTGCTCGAGCGCATCGTCGCGGGCCGCCTGAACAAGCAGATCGCCGACGACCTGGGCATCAGCATCAAGACGGTCGAGGCGCACCGCGCCAACATCATGGAAAAACTCGGCGCCAACACCGTGGCCGACCTGCTCAAGATCGCACTGGGCCAGTCGCCCGCCAAGGCCTGACCCCGCACCGCACCCCCAGCGCCCGCCCCCTCCGGCGGGCGTTTCGTTTTCCCACCCTGCATTCCCAGCCATGACCGCCCAGCTCATCGACGGCAACGCCCTCTCCCGCCAACTCCGCGCCGACGTGGCGGCGCGCGTCAAGACCCTGGCCGGCCGCGGCATCACGCCCGGTCTGGCGGTGATCCTGGTGGGTGACAACCCCGCCTCGCAGGTGTACGTGCGCAACAAGGTCAAGGCCTGCGAAGACACCGGCATGCACTCGGTGCTCGAGACCTGGCCCGCCACCCTGAGCGAGCAGGACCTGCTCGCGCGCGTGCACGCCCTCAACAACGATCCCACCATCCACGGCATCCTGGTGCAGTTGCCGCTGCCCGCGCACATCGACGCGCAGCGCGTGATCGAAGCGATCTCGCCCGCCAAGGACGTCGATGGCTTCCACGTGGCCAGCGCGGGCGCGCTCATGACCGGCCTGCCCGGCTTCTGGCCCTGCACGCCGCACGGCTGCATGAAGATGCTCGAGCACATCGGCTACGACCTGCGCGGCAAGCACGCGGTGGTGATCGGGCGCAGCAACATCGTGGGCAAGCCCATGGCGCTCATGCTGCTGCAGGCCAACGCCACCGTCACGCTCTGCCACAGCGCCACGAAAGACCTCGCGCACCACACGCGCCAGGCCGACGTGATCGTGGCCGCGGTGGGCAAGCGCAACGTGCTCACCGCCGACATGGTCAAGCCCGGCGCGGTGGTGATCGACGTGGGCATGAACCGCAACGACGCGGGCAAGCTCTGCGGCGACGTGGACTTCGACGGCGTGAAAGCCGTGGCTGGCTGGATCACGCCGGTGCCCGGCGGCGTGGGCCCCATGACCATCACCATGCTGCTGGTCAACACACTGGACGCGGCCGAGCGCAGCCAGGGCTGACAGCGGCGCGCCCGCCCGTCGCGGGCCAGGTCACGGGGCATCGTTTCGTGATGCATTCGTGCTGACGGACAGCACGGTTCTTCTGGAACATCGCAGGTTCGCGAGATTCAGGAGAGGACCATGATCACGCCCACGACTTCGCCCTTCGGGCTGCTGTCGCGCCCGGCTCCGCTGGGCTTCGAGCGCTCGGCGTCACAACGCCACCGCCACCTCTTCGGCGTCGACGATCTCGGCGACGACGAACTGCTGGCGCTCACGCGCCCCTGCTTCTCGCCGCCGCCGGCCACGCGAGCCCCCTGGGGCACCATGAGCCTGCTGTTCGACCAGCCCAGCGTGCGCACCGCCGCAGGCTTCGCAGCGAGCGGTCTGCGCGTGGGCCTGGTGCCCATGGGCGTGAACGCCCGCGGCCACTGCGCGCGCGCCGACGTGGCCCTGGAAGACGAGGTGCACCAGCTCAGCTTCATCAGCGACTGCGTGGTCGTGCGCAGCGGCGAGCCGCTCGACGCCGACGCGCTGCGCCACTGCGATGCCCCGGTCATCAACGCCGGCGACGGCGGCCATGAACACCCCACCCAGGCACTGATCGACCTCGCCGCGCTGCGCATGCTGGGCCTGGAAGACCAGCGCGTCACGCTCATGGGCAACCTGCGCGACCACCGCACCCAGCACTCGCTCGCGCGGGTGCTGCTGCGCCTGGGCGTGTCGGTGGTGCTGTTGTCGCCGCCCGGCATGGGCATGCCGGCGCGTTTCGTCGACGGCCTCGCCACGGTCGAAACCGACGACCCGGCGCTGGCCGACGAGGTGCTGGCCGCGAGCGATTTCATCTACCTCACGCCCACGCGCTGGTGGAGCACGCCCGAACACCACGGTGGCGAGGCCTTCAAGCTTGACCTCGAACGCGCGCGGCGCGTGCTGCGGCCGCAGGCGCGCGTGTTGCACCCCTTTCCGCGCACAGGGGAGCTCGACGTGTCGGTGGACGCTTCGCCCTACAACGGCTACCACCGCCAACTCGCGCTCGCCAACGGCGTGCGCGCGCGCCTGCTCGCCCACCTGCTCGGGCGCGGACCCTGAAACGGTTCAGCGCCGCGGCATGAGGCGCCACAGCAGCGCACCGCTGCACAGCCACTGCACCAGCACCATGGCCGAGCCCAGGCCATGCCAGAGCTTGAGGTTGCCGCCGCTGGCGCGCGCCGTGACGATGTGGGGCGCGACCACGAATTCCTGCAACACCGCCAGCGCCATGGCCACGCAGATCAGGCCGAGCAGCGGATAGGCCTGCGGCGAAGGCCCGCCCTGGCGCACCAGCGCCAGCAGCACCACCCCGATCACCAGGCCCGCCTGGCACTGCAGCGAAAACAGCTTGGCCGCCACCGGCCCGGCCACGGCCGGGTTGCCCAGGGTGGCGAACAGCGTGGGCACGGCCAGAAAACTCAGCGCCGTGATACCGCCCCACCAGAGGGCGGCGAGCATGAGGGCCTGGCGCTGGAACCGCATGGCCGCGCCTCAGGCGTAACGCACCGCGACGATCTCGTAGCGGCGCACGCCACCGGGGGCCTGCACCTCGGCGGTGTCGCCCTCTTCCTTGCCGATCAGCGCGCGCGCGATCGGGCTGCTGATGTTGATCAGGCCCTTCTTGAGGTCGGCCTCGTCCTCGCCCACGATCTGGTAGGTCACGGTGGCGCCGCTGTCCTCGTCCTCGAGGTCGACCGTGGCGCCGAACACCACGCGGCCGCCGGCGTCGAGCGTGGCCGGGTCGATGATCTGGGCCGCCGAGAGCTTGCCCTCCACCTCGGCGATGCGGCCCTCGATGAAGCCCTGGCGGTCCTTGGCCGCGTCGTACTCGGCGTTCTCGCTCAGGTCACCCTGCGCGCGCGCTTCGGCGATCGCGGCGATCACCGCGGGGCGGTCCACGGTCTTGAGGCGGTGCAGCTCTTCCTTGAGCTTTTCGGCACCGCGTTTGGTGATGGGGATGGTCGACATGGGCTGTACTCCTTCTTGGCCGCACCGCTGGCGGCGCCACAAAAGCAAACCGCCGGGCGTTGCCGCGCGGCGGTGTCTGCGGGTGATTATGCCCCGCTCGGGGGGCATCGCTCAAGCCAGCTGGGCGTGCATGTCCTGGACCGAGATCACGTCGAGGTTGTTCACGTACTTCATGCCCTCGACCGCGGCTTCGGCACCCGCGATCGTGGTGAAGGTGGTGACACGCGCGAGCAGCGCCGAGGTGCGGATGGCGCGTGAGTCGGCGATCGCGTTGCGGCGCTCTTCCACCGTGTTGATCACGAGGGCGATGTCGCCGTTCTTGATCATGTCCACGATGTGCGGGCGGCCCTCGGTGACCTTGTTGACCTGCTGCACCTTGAGGCCCGCGGCCTCGATGGCTGCGGCGGTGCCGCGCGTGGCGATGAGCTCGAAGCCGAGCTCGACCAGCTGGCGCGCGACCTCGACCGCGCGCGGCTTGTCGCTGTTCTTGACCGTGAGGAAGACCTTGCCCGCGCTCGGCAGCTTGGTGCCGGCGCCGATCTGGCTCTTCACGAAGGCTTCGCCGAAGGTCTTGCCCACGCCCATCACCTCGCCGGTGGACTTCATCTCGGGGCCGAGGATGGTGTCCACACCGGGGAACTTGACGAAGGGGAACACGGCCTCCTTCACGCTGAAGTAAGGCGGTTCCACCTCGGCGCCGATGCCTTGCGCATCGAGCGTGCGGCCGGCCATGCAGCGCGCGGCCACCTTGGCGAGCTGGATGCCCGTGGCCTTGGACACGAAGGGCACCGTGCGCGAGGCGCGCGGGTTCACTTCGAGCACGTAGATCACGTCCTTGCCCTCGACCTCCTGGATCGCGAACTGCACGTTCATCAGGCCCACCACATTCAGGCCCTGGGCCATGGCTGCGGTCTGGCGCTTGAGCTCGTCGACCGTGGCCTTGCTCAGGTAGTAGGGCGGCAGCGAGCACGCGGAGTCGCCGCTGTGCACGCCGGCCTGCTCGATGTGCTCCATCACGCCGCCGATGAACACGCGGCCGCTGGCGTCGCGGATCGCGTCCACGTCGCACTCGATGGCGTCGTTGAGGAAGCGGTCGAGCAGCACCGGCGAATCGTTGCTGACCTTCACGGCCTCGCGCATGTAGCGCTCGAGGTCGCGCTGCTCGTGCACGATCTCCATCGCACGGCCGCCCAGCACGTAGCTCGGGCGCACCACCAGCGGGTAGCCGAGCGCAGCGGCCTTCTCGAGCGCCTCGGTCTCGGTGCGCGCGGTGGCGTTGGGCGGCTGGCGCAGGTTCAGGCCGTGCAGCAGCTGCTGGAAGCGTTCGCGGTCTTCGGCCGCGTCGATCATGTCGGGCGAGGTGCCGATGATGGGCACGCCCGCAGCCTCCAGGCCGAGCGCGAGCTTGAGCGGCGTCTGGCCGCCGTACTGCACGATCACGCCCTCGGGCTTTTCCTTCTCGACGATCTCGAGCACGTCCTCGAGCGTGAGCGGCTCGAAGTAGAGCCGGTCGCTGGTGTCGTAGTCGGTCGAGACGGTCTCGGGGTTGCAGTTGACCATGATGGTCTCATAGCCGTCTTCGCGCATGGCCAGCGCGGCGTGCACGCAGCAGTAGTCGAACTCGATGCCCTGGCCGATGCGGTTCGGGCCGCCACCGAGCACCATGATCTTGCGCTTGTTGGTGGGCTCGGCCTCGCACTCGGCGTCGCCATGGCCTTCGTACGTGGAGTACATGTAGGCCGTGTTGGTCGCGAACTCGGCCGCGCAGGTGTCCACGCGCTTGTAGACCGGGCGCACGCCCAGCGCCTGGCGGCGCGCGCGCACCGCGAGCTCGTTGGACTTGAGCAGCTTGGCCAGGCGGCGGTCGGAGAAGCCCTTCTTCTTCAGGCCGCGCAGCGTGGTGGCGTCGAGCGAGGCCAGCGCGCCCTCGCCCTTTTGCGCGGTGAGCGCGTCCATCGCGAGCTCGAGCTTCACGATCTCCTCGATCTGCACCAGGAACCACTTGTCGATCTTGGTGAACTGGTGCACCTCGTCGAGCGTCCAGCCGGCGGCGAAGGCGTCGCCCACGTACCAGATGCGCTCGGGGCCGGGCTCGCCCAGTTCCTTCTCGAGCGTCTCGCGGTCCTGGGTCTTCTCGTTCATGCCGTCCACGCCGACCTCGAGGCCGCGCAGGGCTTTCTGGAAGCTCTCCTGGAAGGTGCGGCCCATGGCCATGACCTCGCCCACGCTCTTCATCTGCGTGGTCAGGCGGTCGTCGGCGTCCTTGAACTTCTCGAACGCGAAGCGCGGGATCTTGGTGACGACGTAGTCGATCGAAGGCTCGAACGAGGCCGGCGTGGCGCCACCCGTGATCTCGTTGCGCAGCTCGTCGAGCGTGTAGCCCACGGCCAGCTTGGCCGCGACCTTGGCGATCGGGAAGCCCGTGGCCTTGGAGGCCAGGGCCGAGGAACGCGACACACGCGGGTTCATCTCGATCACGATCATGCGACCGTCTTTGGGGTTGATCGAGAACTGCACGTTGGAGCCGCCGGTGTCCACGCCGATCTCGCGCAGCACGGCCAGCGAGGCGTTGCGCAGGATCTGGTATTCCTTGTCGGTCAGCGTCTGCGCGGGCGCCACGGTGATCGAGTCACCGGTGTGCACGCCCATGGGGTCGAGGTTCTCGATCGAGCAGACGATGATGCAGTTGTCGGCCTTGTCCCGCACGACCTCCATCTCGTACTCTTTCCAGCCGAGCAGCGACTCTTCGATCAGCAGCTCGTTGGTGGGCGAGGCCTCGAGGCCGCGCTTGCAGATGGTCTCGAACTCTTCGGGGTTGTAGGCGATGCCGCCGCCCGTGCCGCCGAGCGTGAAGCTCGGGCGGATCACCACCGGGAAGCCCACGGTCTTCTGCACCGCCCAGGCTTCGTCCATGCTGTGCGCGATGCCCGAGCGCGCCGAGCCCAGGCCGATGCGCGTCATGGCGTCCTTGAACTTCAGGCGGTCTTCGGCCTTGTCGATGGCCTCGGGCGTGGCGCCGATCAGCTCCACGCCGTACTTGGCGAGCACGCCGTGGCGCCAGAGGTCGAGCGCGCAGTTGAGCGCGGTCTGGCCGCCCATGGTGGGCAGGATCGCGAAGCCGCCGGCGGTCTTGGGCCGTTCCTTGGCGATGATCTTCTCGACCGTCTGCCAGGTGATGGGCTCGATGTAGGTGACGTCGGCCGTGGCCGGGTCGGTCATGATGGTGGCGGGGTTGCTGTTGATCAGCACCACGCGGTAGCCCTCTTCGCGCAGGGCCTTGCAGGCCTGCACGCCGGAGTAATCGAACTCGCAGGCCTGGCCGATGATGATGGGACCCGCGCCGATGATCAGCACGGTCTGGATGTCTGTTCTCTTGGGCATCTTGTGTGGCGGTCGGTGGTCGGGCTCAGGCGGCGACGGCGGTGCGCGCTTTCATGAGCGCGACGAAGCGGTCGAACAGGTAGCCGATGTCGTGCGGACCCGGCGAGGCTTCGGGGTGGCCCTGGAAGCAGAAGGCGGGCTTGTCGGTGCGGGCCAGGCCCTGCAGCGTGCCGTCGAACAGGCTCACGTGCGTGGCGCGCAGGTTCGCCGGCAGGGTCTTCTCGTCGACCGCGAAGCCGTGGTTCTGGCTGGTGATGGACACGCGACCGTTGTCGAGGTCTTTCACCGGGTGGTTCGCGCCATGGTGGCCGAACTTCATCTTGAAGGTCCTGGCGCCGCTGGCCAGCGCCATGATCTGGTGGCCCAGGCAGATGCCGAAGGTGGGCAGACCCGACTCGATGAGTTCGCGCGCCGCGGCGATCGCGTAGTCGCAGGGCTCCGGGTCGCCGGGGCCGTTGGAGAGGAACACGCCGTCGGGCTGGAGCTTGAACACCTCGGCCGCGGGCGTTTGCGCGGGCACCACGGTGATGCGGCAGCCGCGCGAGGCGAGCATGCGCAGGATGTTGCGCTTGACGCCGAAGTCATATGCCACCACGTGGAACTGCGGCGCGTCCTGGCGGCCGTAGCCGCTGCCCAGGGCCCATTCCGTTTCGGTCCACTCGACCGGCTGGCTCGCCGACACCACCTTGGCGAGGTCGAGGCCGGCCATGCTGGGGGCGGCCTTGGCGGCAGCGAGCGCGGCCTGGCGGTGCGTGTCGGTGATGGCTTCGCCGGGCGCGAGCGCGAGGATGCAGCCGTTCTGCGCGCCGTGGGTGCGCAGGCGGCGCGTGAGCGCGCGCGTGTCGAGGTCGGCGATGGCCACGGTGTTTTCGCGCTGCAGGTATTGCGAAAGCGTTTCTTCGCAGCGGAAGTTGGACGCCAGCAGCGGCAGATCCTTGATGACGAGGCCAGCGGCGTGGATGCGGGTGGCCTCCACGTCTTCGCGGTTGGCCCCGGTGTTGCCGATGTGGGGATACGTCAGGGTGACGATCTGTCGGCAGTAGCTCGGGTCGGTGAGGATTTCCTGGTAGCCGGTGAGGGAGGTGTTGAACACCACCTCGCCAGTGGTCTGGCCGACGGCACCAATGGAGACACCTTCAAACACCGTACCGTCTGCGAGCGCAAGAAGGGCTTTCGGGTGGACGGGCAGCACGAGGATCTCCAGAAAAGGGGCGGCTGGCCTTCGCGCGCCGGCGGCAGGTGCCGCGCAGGCTGAGCCTGCACTCCCCCGCGGTGACACGGGCGGGAATGCAGCGAAACCTGGGGTGTGGAGCCGGGGCGCGCGGGGCTTGCGCCGATTGCAGATAAACCGCGGAATTATAGCCGCGCGGATGCGCTGGCATGCAGGCAGATGGCCGCCGCGGCCGCCACGTTGAGCGATTCTTCGCCGCCGGGCTGCGCAATGCGCACGAAGGCGCTGGCGCGCTGCATCAGGGCCTCGCTCACGCCCTGCCCTTCGTGGCCCATGACCCAGGCGCAGGGCCAGGGCAGCGCGGCACGGTGCAGCCAGTCGCCCTGGTGCGAACTGGTGACCAGCAGCGGCACCTGCAGGGCCTGCAGCGCTTCGGCATCCAGGCCTTCGACCAGGCGCAACGCGAAGTGCGCGCCCATGCCGGCGCGCAGCACCTTGGGCGACCACAGCGCGGCCGTGCCCTTGAGCGCGAGCACCTGCGAAAAACCCAGCGCGGCCGCACTGCGCAGGATGGAGCCCACGTTGCCCGCGTCCTGCAGGCGGTCGAGCACCACCGACGGCGCCTGCGCATCGGGCGCGGCCACGGCCGGCAGGGTCCACACGAAGCCCATGCGCGGCGGCGAGTCGAGCGTGCTGATGCCGGCCATGAGCGCATCGGGCACACGCAGGTTGCGCGCGGCCGCGCCTTGCAGCGTGTCGTCGGCCTGGTCCCAGCCCGCGGCGGTGAACACGCCGAGCGCGGGGCGGCCGCCACGCGCCAGCAGCGCGCGGCACAGGTGATCGCCGTCGAGCCACACGCGGCCTTGTTCGCGGTAGGCGGTGTTGCCGTGCGCGAGCGCACGCAGCTGTTTGATCAGCGGGTTGTCGCGCGAGGCGATGTCCTGCGGGGTCACTGGTCTGCCCTCCGTGCGGCGCACTGCGGGGCTGAGCGCCTTGGGAGCGGCCCGGCGGCGCTCATGTCACGCGCTCCAGCGCCTGGGCCACGGGCGCGAACGAGCGCCGGTGCACGGGCAGTGGCCCGTGCTCGCGCAGGGCGGCCAGGTGCTGCGCCGTGCCGTAGCCCTTGTGGCGGTCGAAGCCGTACTGCGGGTGCTGCGCGTGCAGCTCGTCGAGCAGGCGGTCGCGCGTGACCTTGGCGAGGATGGACGCGGCCGAGATCGCCTGCACCTTGGCGTCGCCCTGCACGATGGCCTCGGCCACCACGTCGAGCGGTGGCAGGCGGTTGCCGTCGACCAGCACCTTGACGGGCCGCAGGCGCAGACCCTGCACCGCGCGCTGCATGGCGAGCATCGTGGCGTGCAGGATGTTGAGGCGGTCGATTTCGTCCACGCTGGCCTGGGCCACACTGCAGCACAGGGCCTTGGCGCGGATCTCGTCGAACAGCGCGTCGCGGCGCTTCGCGCTGAGTTGTTTGGAGTCGGCCAGGCCCTTGATCGGGTGCAGGTCGTCGAGGATCACCGCGGCCGCCACCACGGGCCCGGCCAGCGGGCCGCGGCCAGCCTCATCCACGCCGGCCACCAGGCCAGGCGCGTCCCACACCAGCGAGGCCTGCTCAGCCTTCAAGAAGCGTTTCGATCGCATCGGTGGCCAGGCGCGCGGTGTCGCGCCGCAAGGTGTGGTGCAGGTCGGTGAAGCGCGCGTGCACGGCCTGCATGCGCGAGGGGGCGTCGAGCCAGTCGCGCACGGCCTGCGCGAGCGCGGGGGCCTCGGCCTGTTCCTGCAGCAGCTCGGGCACCACGAAGTCCTGGCACAGGATGTTGGGCAGGCCGACCCAGGGCTGCAGGCGCTGACGGCGCATGATCTGCCACGACAGCCAGTTCATGTTGTAGGCGATCACCATGGGGCGCTTGAACAGCGCGGCCTCGAGCGTGGCGGTGCCGCTCGCGATCAGCGTGAGGTCGCAGGCCGCGAGCACGGTGTGCGACTGGCCGTTGACGATCTGCAGCGCATCGGCCATGCCGGCCTCGCGCGCGATGGCGTCGATGCGCTCGCGCAGCGCGGGCATCGCCGGCACAACGAAGCGCAGGCCCGGCCTTTCGCGCCGCAGCAGCGCGGCGGCATCGAAGAAGCGGCGCGCCAGGTACTGCACCTCGGACGCGCGGCTGCCCGGCAGGATCGCGAGCACCGTGTCGCCGTCATCGAGGCCCAGCGCGCGGCGCGCCGCGGCGCGGTCGGGCTCGAGCGGGATCACGTTGGCCAGCGGGTGGCCCACGTAGGTCGCGGCGATGCCGTGCTCGGCAAGCAGCGCGGGCTCGAAAGGAAAGATGCACAGCACGTGGTCGGCGCTGGCGCGGATTTTCTCGATGCGCTCGGGCCGCCAGGCCCAGATCGAAGGGCACACGAAGTGCGCGGTGCGCACGCCGGCGGCCTTGAGGTCGGCCTCGAGGCCGAGGTTGAAATCGGGCGCGTCGACGCCGATGAAGGCCGCGGGCCGCTCGCCTTGCAGCAGGCGGTCGCGCAGTTGCCGGCGGATGCCCACGATCTCGCGGTAGTGGCGCAGCACCTCGACATAGCCGCGCACCGCGAGCTTGTCGCTGGGCCACCAGGCGTCAAAGCCCTGCAGCGCCATCTGCGGGCCGCCGATGCCCACGGCCTGCAGATCGGGCCAGCGTTGGCGCAAGCCCCCGAGCAGCAGGCCCGCGAGCAGATCGCCGGAAGCCTCGCCCGCCACCATGGCCAAGCGCCCAGCCAGTGCCATGCGGCGCCTCAGCGAACGATGCCGCGCTGCGCCGATGCGCCTCGCAGGAAGCCGAGCATCATGTCCACGTCCTCGCCCGCGTCGGGCTTGTCGTGGCGCAGCCCGTCGATGCGACCGATGGCCTGCTCCAGCGTGAGGTCGTCTCGGTACAAGGCCTTGTGCATGGCCTTGACGGCGGCGATGCGCTCGGGCGAGAAGCCGCGGCGGCGCAGGCCTTCGAAGTTCATCGAGCGCGCGGCCGCGGGCTGGCCCTGGGCCATCACGAAGGGCGGCACATCGGCGAACAACAGCGAGCACATCGCCGTCATGGCGTGCGCACCGATGCGCACGAACTGGTGCACCACGGTGAAGCCACCGAGGATCACCCAGTCACCCACCTCGACGTGGCCCGCAAGCTGCGAGTTGTTCGCGAAGATGGTCTTGTTGCCCACCACGCAGTCGTGCGCGAGGTGCACGTAGGCCATGATCCAGTTGTCGTCGCCGACCCGGGTCACGCCGCGGTCGCCCGGCGAGCCGATGTTGAAGGTGCAGAACTCGCGCACCGTGTTGCGGTCGCCGATGATCAGTTCGCAGGGCTCGCCCGCGTACTTCTTGTCTTGCGGGATCGCGCCCAGCGAGTTGAACTGGAAGATGCGGTTGTCGCGCCCGATCGTGGTGTGGCCCTCGATCACGCAGTGCGCGCCGACCGTGGTGCCGGCACCGATCTTCACGTGCGGACCGATGACGGTGTAAGGCCCGACCTCGACCGAGCTGTCGAGCTCGGCCGCGGGATCGATCACCGCCGTGGGATGGATGCGCGTCATGCCCTCACCCCGCGACGTCAGGCGATGGTGCGCATGGTGCACATGAGCTCGGCCTCGCAGGCCACCTCATCGCCCACGCGCGTGACGCCCTTGAACTTGTAGATGCTGGCCTTGGCGCGCTCGAGGGTCACGTCCATCACGAGCTGGTCGCCGGGTTCCACGGGGCGCTTGAAGCGCGCGCCGTCGATGCCCGCGAAGTAATAGACGGTTTTGTCGTCGGGGGCCACGCCCAGGGTGTGGAAGGTCAGCAGCGCGGCCGCCTGGGCCATGGCTTCGAGCATCAGCACGCCCGGCATCACGGGGCGGTGCGGGAAATGGCCCGTGAAGAAGGGCTCGTTGATGGTGACGTTCTTGAGCGCCTGGATGCGCTGCCCTTTTTCGACCGACAGCACGCGGTCGACCAGCAGGATGGGGTAACGGTGGGGCAGGAGTTTGAGGATCTGGTGGATGTCCATCAGGCGTCGTCCGGTTTCTTGTTCGGCTGGGCCTGCGCAAGGGCTTGTTCCACGGCCTTGAGCCGTTCGCGCAGGCGGTTGAGCTGCTTGAGGGAGGCAGCGTTCTTTTCCCAGGCCGCATTGTCGTCGATGGGAAACATACCGGTGTATTGACCGGGCTGGAGCAGCGAGCGCGTGACCACCGACGCGGCCGACACGTGCACGCCGTCGGCCAGTCGGAGGTGGCCCAGCACGATGGCGCCGCCGCCCACGGTGCAATGCGCGCCGATGTCGGCGCTGCCCGCCACGCCCGCGTTGCCGGCCATGGCGGTGTGCGCGCCCACGCGCACGTTGTGGCCGATCTGGACCAGGTTGTCGAGCTTCACCCCGTCTTCGATCACGGTGTCGTCGAGCGCGCCGCGGTCGATGCAGGTGTTGGCGCCGATCTCCACGTCATCGCCGATGCGCACCGCGCCGAGCTGCTCGATCTTGATCCAGCGCCCCTGGTGCGGCGCGAAGCCGAAGCCGTCGGCGCCGATCACGGCACCGCTGTGCACGATGCCCCGCGCCCCGATATGGCAGCGCTCGCCCAGCGTGACGCGCGGGTACAGCACGGTGCCCTCGCCCACCCGGGCATCGCGGCCGATCACGCAGTGCGCACCGATGCGCGCGCCCGCGCCGATGCGGGCGCCGGCCTCGATGACCGCGCAAGGCCCGACGTCCACGCCCTCGCCCAGCACGGCCGACGGGTCGATGACCGCCGTGGGGTGGATGCGGGCGGGCGGCAGCGGGTCATGGCGCGCACGCCACCACTGGGTGAGACGGGCGAAATAGAGGTAGGCATCGTCGGTGACGATGCAGGCGCCGCGCGCCTGGGCCTGGGCCTGCAGCGCGGGCGGCACGATCAGCACGCCGGCGCGCGTGCTCGCGATGCGCGAGGCGTAACGGGCCTGGGCCACGAAGGCGATGTCGCCGGGCCCGGCGGTGTCGAGCGGCGCGGGCCGTTCGATGCCCAGCCCGGCATCGCCGATCCCCTGGCCGCCGAGGGCCTCGACGATGGCACCCAGCGTGGCGGCCACGGGCGTGCTTACTTGCTGCTGTCGAGCTGGGACATCACGCGGTCGGTGATGTCCACCCGGGGGTTGACGTAGTACGCCTCGTTCACGATCAGGTCGTACTTCTCGGCCTCGGCGATGGTGCGGATCACGCGGTTGAGCTTTTCGATGACCTGCTGCAGGGCCTCGTTGCGGCGCAGGTTGAGCTCTTCCTGGAAGTCGCGCTGGCGGCGCTGCAGGTCGCGCTCCTGCTCGACCAGCTGGCGCTGGCGGCTGTTGCGCTGGGCTTCGGGCAGCGTGGGGGCTTCGCGGTCGAAACGCTCGGCCGCCTGGCGCAGCTGGTCGGCCGAAGAACGCAGGTCACGTTCGCGCTTGGAGAAGTCCTGCTCGAGCTTGGTGGACACCGCCTTGGCGGTGTTGGAGTCGCGCAGGATGCGCTCCACGTTGACGGCGCCGATCTTGGTGTCTTGCGCACCAGCGCCCACCATGGCGAGCGCCAGGGCCGCGGCAACGGCAACGCGGCGATCGAACAGGCGGTTCAAGGTCTTCATCAAAACGAGGTTCCGATCTGAAACTGGAATCGCTGGATTCTATCCCCGTCGAATTTCCGAACGGGATTGGCGAAAGCGATCCGCAATGGGCCGATCGGCGACAGCCAGCTCACGCCAATACCCGCCGATGCACGCAGGGAGGAGAAATCCATGCGTTCGTTCTCGCCGTAGATGTTGCCAATGTCAAAGAATCCGAACAATCGCAACGAGCGGTCATTGCCGGCGCCCGGGAACGGCATGATGAATTCGGTGTTGAGCGCAATCGAGCGGTTGCCGCCGATGTTGATGACCGAGCCGGTGGTGGAATTGAGCACCGGCGAGGTCGGGCCCAGGGTGCCGCCTTCGAAGCCGCGCACCGAACCCAGGCCGCCGCCGAAGAAGTTCTTGAACACCGGGTACGGGCGGCCATTGAGGCCCTTGCCGTAGCCGAGCTCGGTGTTGAACGCCAGCGTGTACTGGTGCGAGAGCGGGATGTACTGCTGGAACTGGTAGTTGGTCTTGAAGTAGCGCGCGTCGCCTGAAAGGCTGACCTCGGCATTGACGCGCTGCAGCCGGCCGCGCGTGGGCACCAGGGCGCTGTCGCGGCTGTCGCGCGTCCAGCCGAGCGTGAGCGGCAGCGTGTTGCTGGTGGCGCCGAAGGTGTTGGAGTAGTCCTGGTAGGCCTGCGGCAGGAAGGCGCCCGGCTCGATGGTGGTCTGTTCGACACCCGCGCCGAAGAACACCGTGTCCATCTCGGTGAACGGCACGCCGAAGCGCACCGCCAAGCCCTTGGTGACCAGGCGGTAGTCGCCTTCGATCTGGTTCTGGTACGGGCGGCGCGTGCGGTAGTAACCGTCGAAACTGCGCGACACGCCGTCGGGCGTGAAGTACGGATTGGTGGTGCTCAGCACCAGCTGGCGGTTGAACTTGCTGGTGTTGATGTTCAGGCCGAGGTAGTTGCCCGAGCCGAACACGTTCTCCTGCGTGATGCCGGCGATGAGCGACAGCTTTTCTTCCTGCGAGTAGCCCGCGCCCAGCGTGAGGTTGCCGGTGGGCTTTTCGGTCACGTTGACGACCAGGTCGACCTGGTCGGGCGAGCCGGCCACGGGCTCGGTCTGCAGGTTGACCTCGGTGAAGAAGCCCAGGCGGTCGACGCGGTCGCGCGAGAGCTTGATGCGGTCGGCGTCGTACCAGGCCGATTCGAACTGGCGGAACTCGCGGCGGATGACTTCGTCGCGCGTGCGGTTGTTGCCCTCGACGCTGATGCGTCGCACGTACACGCGGCGCTGCGGCGTGGCGCGCAGCATGAAGGCCACGCGCTTGTTGGCGCGGTCGATGTCGGGCGTGGCCTCGACCTGGGCGAAGGCGTAGCCAAAGGCACCGAAGTACTCGGTGAAGGCCTTGACGGTGTCGTTGACGTCTTCGACGTTGTAGGCCTCGCCGGGCTTGAGGGTGACCAGGGTCTTGAACTCTTCCTCGCGGCCCAGGTAGTCACCCTGCAGGCCCACGGACGAGACCACGTAGCGGTCACCCTCGGTGACGTTGATCGTGACCGACATGTCCTGCTTGTCGGGCGAGATCGCCACCTGGGTCGAATCGACGCGGAAGTCGATGAAGCCGCGCGTGAGGTAGTACGAGCGCAGCTTCTCGATGTCGGCGTTGAGCTTGGCGCGCGAGTAGCGGTCGCTCTTGGTGTACCAGCTGAGCCAGTTGCCGGTGTTCAGGTCGAACAGGCCGCGCAGCGTGGACTCCGAGAACGCCTGGTTGCCGACGATGCGGATTTCCTTGATCTTCGCGATCTCGCCCTCGGTCACGCTGAAGTTCAGGTTGACGCGGTTGCGCTCGGACGGCGTGACGGTGGTGACGACCTCGGCGGCGTAGAAGCTGCGGTTGATGTACTGGCGCTTGAGCTCCTGCTCGGCGCGGTCGGCCAGGGCCTTGTCGTACGGCCGGCCTTCGGTGAGACCGATGTCGCGCAGCACGTTCTTGAGCACGTCGTCGCCGAACTCCTTGATGCCGGAGAAGCTCACGCCGGCCACGGTGGGCCGCTCTTCGACGATCACCACCAGCACGTCGCCGTTGATCTGCAGGCGCACGTCGCTGAACAGACCGAGGCCGAACAGCGCGCGAATGGCCGAACTGCCCTTGTCGTCGTCGTAGCGGTCGCCGATGCGAAACGGCAGCGAGGCGAACACCGTGCCGGGCTCGACGCGCTGGAGGCCTTCGACACGGATGTCGCGCAGGGTGAAGGGATCGACCGCCCATGCCGGCAGGGCGGCAAGCAGGGCCATCGCGAGCGCAGACAAACTCAGGCCGCGAAGACCGTGTTTCTGTGATTTCATGCGAAGGATTGGATCAGCCGGCGAGGCGGGCGACATCGTTGAACAGGGCGACAGACATGAGTGCCATGAGCACCACCACACCCCCACGCTGCAGGCGCTCCATCCAGGCCTCGGACACAGGGCGGCCGGTGAGCGACTCCCAAAGATAATACATCAGGTGCCCTCCATCGAGGACCGGCAGCGGCAGCAGGTTGAGCACCCCCAGACTCACGCTGATGAGCGCGAGAAAACCCAGGTAGGCGCTGATGCCGAGGCTGGCCGACTTGCCCGCGTAGTCGGCGATGGTGAGCGGGCCGCTGAGGTTGCTCAGCGAGGCTTCCCCGATGAGCATGCGGCCCATCATCTTGAGCGTGAGCCACGACACTTCCCAGGTCTTGACGACCCCGCGCCACAGGCCGTCGAGCGGGCCATGGTGCACGGTGGTCATGGCCGGTGCGTCGCCCACATAGGCCTCCACGCGCGCGATCCAGCGCCCGTCGCGCTGCTGCGGCCGCGGCGTCACGTCGATCGAGAGCACCTGCCCCGCGCGCTCCACGTCCCAGCGCTGCGTGACGGGCTGGCCCTGCGGGCCCACCGCGTCGCGGATGCGCTGGCGCAGCGCCTGGCCGTCGAGCACCTCGCGGCCGTCGACGCGACGCACCAGATCGCCGTCCTGCAAGCCCGCGGCCTGGGCCGCGCCCCCGTCCATCACCTGCCCCACGCGCGGCGCGGTGTAGGGCGACAGCAGACCGATGCGGCGAAACAGCGCGGCGTCGGCCTCGCGCACGTCGAGTCCGGACAGGGGCAGCAGACGCGGCTGGGCGGCGCCATCGGGCTGGCGGGCCACCCACAGCACCAGGTCGCGCCCATCGAGCGCGGCCTGGGTGATGCGCCAGCGCAGGTCCTCGAACGACACCACGGCATCGGCGCTGCTCTCGCCACCCTCGCCGCCCTCGGCTTCACCCGCGCGCAGCACCCAGTCGCCGGCGCGCAGGCCGGCGCGCTCGGCCAGCGAGCCCGCCACAGGCGTGGACAGCACGGGCTGGGGCTCTTGCACGCCGGCCCAGTTCAGGCCCGCGTAGATGGCCACGGCCAGCAGCAGGTTGGCCAGCGGCCCCGCGGCCACGATGGCGGCGCGCGAGCGCAGCGGCTGGGTGTTGAACGCCAGGTGGCGCTCGGCCGGGTCGACCGGCGCTTCGCGCTCGTCGAGCATGCGCACATAGCCACCCAGCGGCAGCGCGCACACCACGAACTCGGTGGGCTTGCCGGGCCGGTGCCAGCGCAGGATGGGCTTGCCGAAGCCCACCGAGAAGCGCAGCACCTTGACGCCGCAGGCCACTGCGACGCGGTAGTGGCCGTACTCGTGGATGGCGATCAGCAGGCCGAGCGCGACGATGAAGGCAATGACGGTGAGCATGCGAAGCCTGTGCGGAGGGGGGCCGAGGGCCTGACGCTCAGGCCTGCCAGCGCTGGATCACGTGGCGCGCGCGGACGCGGGCCTGTTCGTCGAGCGACAGCAGATCATCGAGCGAACCCGGCTTGGACGGAAGCACGTCCTGCAAAGTTTCCGCGTTGACGGCGTGGATGCGGTCGAAGCGCAGCCGCCCGTCGAGGAAGGCGGCCACGGCCTCTTCGTTGGCGGCGTTGAGCACGGCCGTGGTGCCCGACGGCGCGCGCAGCGCGGCCCAGGCGAGCGGCAGGCCGGGGAAGCGCCGCGCGTCGGCGGCCTCGAAGGTGAGCGCGCCCAGGGCGAGGAAATCGAGCGGCGCCGCGCCCGAGGCGATGCGCTCGGGCCAGGCCAGCCCGTAGGCGATGGGCACGCGCATGTCGGGCGTGCCGAGCTGCGCCACCACCGAGCCGTCGCGGTACTGCACCATGGAGTGCACCACGCTTTGCGGGTGGATCACCACCTCGATGCGCTCGGGCGGCAGGCCGAACAGGTAGCGCGCCTCGATCACCTCGAGCGCCTTGTTCATCATGGTCGCCGAGTCGACCGAGATCTTGCGGCCCATGACCCAGTTCGGGTGGGCGCAAGCCTGCTCGGGCGTGACGTTGGCCAAGGTGTCGGGATCGCGCGTGCGGAACGGACCGCCCGAGGCGGTGAGCACGATTTTGTCGACGCGGCGCTCCCAGGTGGACGCATCGTCGGGCAGCGACTGGAACACCGCGGAGTGCTCGCTGTCGATCGGCAGCAGCGTGGCGCCGCCGCTTCGCACGGCCTCGAGGAACAGCTCGCCGCCCACCACCAGCGCTTCCTTGTTGGCCAGCAGCAGCTTCTTGCCGGCGCGCGCCGCGGCCAGGCTTGGGGCCAGACCAGCCGCCCCCACGATGGCCGCCATCACGGCGTCGACCTCGGGCGCCTCGCTCACGGCGCACAGCGCCTGCGGGCCGTCGAGCACCTCGGTGGCCAGGCCCGCCTCGCGCACGCGCGCGCGCAGCGCGGCGGCGCTGTCGCGGTCCACCATCACCGCATAACGCGGCCGGTGGCGCCGGCACTGCTCGAACAGTGTGTCGACCTGGCGCGCCGCGGTGAGCGCGAACACGCGGTAACGCTCGGGGTGGCGGGCCACCACGTCGAGCGTGTTCTGGCCGATCGAGCCCGTGGCACCGAGCACGGTGAGGGATTGCACGGAAGAAGACATGGGGATCAGAAGGTGACCAGCATCATGGCCAGTGGCAGCACCGGCAGCAGCGCGTCCACGCGGTCGAGCACACCGCCGTGGCCGGGCAGCAGCTGGCTCGAATCCTTGACGCCCGCGGCGCGTTTGACCAGCGATTCGATCAGGTCGCCGCACACGCTCATGGCGCACAGGCCGGCCAGCGCCGGCACCGCCACCCAGGGCCCGAGGTGCCAGAGGTAGGCGTACAGGTGATCGGGCGAGGTCCAGCCGGTGCGCGTGAGCCACAGCCACACGCCCGCCAGCACGAAGACACCGATCAGGCCGCTGACGGCGCCCTCCCAGCTCTTGCCGGGGCTGATCGCGGGTGCAAGCTTGCGGCGGCCGAAACGTTTGCCGCCGAAGTAGGCCGCGATGTCGGCCATCCACACGAGCAACAGCACCGAGAGCAGAAAACCCAGCCCGAGGATGCGCGCCTGCACCAGCGCCAGCCAGGCGCAGGCGATCAGCAGCAGGCCCAGCCACAGGCGCAGCAGCTGAGGCCAGCGGCCGTAGGCCTCGACCCCGCGGCGCAGCATGATCGCAGCGAGCACCACCCAGACCACGGCCACCGCGGCCCAGAGCTCGCGCCAGGAACGCTCCACCCCGCCCAGCAGCCAGAAGACCAGCAGGGCCACGGCCAGGGCGAGGCCGGCGGCCACCGAGCGCGTGGGACCGCAGCCGTTGATGCGCGCCCATTCCCAGCCCGCGGCCGCGATCAGCACCAGCGTGAAGGCGCCGAAGGGTTCGATGGCGGGGTAGAACAGAACCGGCAGGAAGACCGCAAGCAGCAGCAGCGCGGTGATGATGCGCTGCTTAAGCATGCCGGGCTTCGGCGTCGTGCGCCGGTGCGGACTGGGCGCGCTGCTCGGAGGTCTGTCCGAAGCGGCGCTCGCGGCGCGCGAAGGCGGCCAGGGCCAGGTCCAGTTGTTCGGCGTCGAAGTCGGGCCAGAGGCAGTCGGTGAACACGAGTTCGCTGTAGGCGGCCTGCCAGAGCAGGAAGTTGCTGATGCGCTGTTCGCCGCCGGTGCGGATCAGCAGGTCGGGGTCGGGCACGTGGGCCAACGCCGTGGCGCGCGACAGGCTCTCTTCGGTGATGGGCTCGCCGCGCGCAGCCAGGCGCTGCGCGGCCTGGACCATGTCCCAGCGGCCGCCGTAGTTGAAGCAGACGTTGAGCACCAGGCGGCTCTGCGCCGCCGTGGCCTGCTCGGCCGCTTCGAGGTTGCGCACCAGCTTGTCGGACAGGCGCGAGCGGTCGCCAGGGAAATACAGGCGCACGCCGCTCTCGATCAGCCGCGGCACCTCGCGGCCCAGGGCCAGGCCCAGCAGGTCCATGAGGCCTCTCACCTCTTCCTGGGGGCGGTTCCAGTTCTCGGACGAGAACGCGAACACCGTGAGCACGCGGATGCCGCGCTCCACACAGGCCTGCACGATGGCGCGCAGCGCATCCACGCCCTGCTTGTGGCCAGCCACGCGCGGCAGCCAGCGCTTCTGCGCCCAACGGCCATTGCCATCCATCACGATCGCGACGTGGTGGGGCAGCAAAGGGGTGGGCGGGTTGTGCATGCGCAGGCTCGCGGGTGAAGCGGCCTCAGACGGCCATGATGTCCTGCTCTTTGGCAGCCACGAGGCGGTCCACCTCGCTGATCATGCGGTCGGTCAGCTTCTGGATGTCGTCCTGGGCACGGCGCTCGTCGTCCTCGGAAGCGGTCTTGTCTTTCACGAGCTTCTTGACCGCCTCGTTGGCATCGCGCCGCAGGTTGCGGATCGCCACCTTGGCGGCCTCGCCTTCGCCCTTGACCACCTTGGTGAGCTCCTTGCGGCGCTCTTCGGTCATGGGCGGCATGGGCACGCGGATCAGGTCGCCCTGCGAGGCGGGATTGAGGCCGAGGTCGGACTCGCGGATGGCCTTTTCGATCTTCGCGCCCATGCCCTTTTCCCAGGGCGCCACACCGATGGTGCGGGCGTCGAGCAGCGAGAGGTTGGCCACCTGCGACAGCGGCAGCATGGAGCCGTAGTACTCCACGTGCACGGTGTCGAGCAGCGCCGGGTTGGCGCGGCCGGTGCGCACGCGCGTGAGGCTGTTCTTGAACGCCTCGATGGACTGCTGCATCTTGTGCTCGGCGGTGGTGCGGATGTCGGCGATGGTCATGCGGTCTCCTGGTGGCGCGAACGGGGCGTCAGACGTGGACGAGCGTGCCTTCGTCGGCACCCATGACCACGTTGCGCAGCGCGCCGGATTTGAAGATGGAAAACACCCTGACGGGCAGCTTCTGGTCGCGGCACAGGGCGAACGCGGTGGCGTCCATCACCTGCAGGTTCTTGACCATGGCTTCGTCGAAGGAAATCGAGGTGTAGCGCGTGGCCGACGGATCCTTGTTGGGATCGGCGGTGTACACGCCGTCGACCTTGGTGGCCTTGAGCACCACCTCGGCGCCGATTTCGGCGCCGCGCAGCGCGGCCGCGGTGTCGGTGGTGAAGAAGGGGTTGCCCGTGCCCGCGGCGAACACCACGACCTTGCCCTCTTCGAGGTACTGCAGGGCCTTGGGCCGCACATAGGGCTCCACGACCTGTTCGATGCCGATGGCCGACATCACGCGGGCCACCAGGCCGGCCTTGTTCATGGTGTCGGCCAGCGCCAGCGAGTTCATCACCGTGGCCAGCATGCCCATGTAGTCGGCGGTGGCGCGGTCCATGCCGACCGAGCCGCCCGCGACGCCGCGGAAGATGTTGCCGCCACCGATCACGATGGCCACCTGCACGCCCAGGCGGGTCACGTCGGCGATTTCATCGACGATGCGCACGATGGTGGCGCGGTTGATGCCGAAGGCGTCGTCGCCCATCAGGGCTTCGCCCGAGAGCTTGAGCAGGATCCGTTGGTAGGCGGGCATGGGGGGCTTTCAGGATCGGTACGCGTGCGCGCTCAGCCGCGAAGTGTAGCGGCGCGCGAACCGGGATCGGACAGGGGTTCAGGTGCGTAACAGACGCACACAAGACAACGGGCCTTGCGGCCCGTCGTGTCTGGAAGCAGGGAGCGCTCAGGCACCCTTGGCGGCGGCGACCTGGGCCGCCACCTCGGCGGCGAAGTCGTCCACCTTCTTTTCGATGCCCTCGCCCACCACGAACAGGGTGAAGGATTTCACCGTGGTGTTGGCGGCCTTGAGCATCTGCTCGACGGTCTGCTTGTCGTTCTTCACGAAGGGCTGGTTGAACAGCGACACTTCCTTGAGGTACTTCTGCACCGCACCGTCGATGCGCTTGGCCACGATCTCGGCGCTCTGGGCCGGCTTGCCGGCGGCCACGAGTTCCTTGTTGGCTTCGTCGGCCTTGGCGGTGGCCACCGAGCGCTCGCGCTCGATGAACTCGGCGGGCACGTCGGCGCTGGTCAGCGACACGGGCTTCATGGCGGCCACGTGCATGGCCACGTCCTTGGCGGCGGTTTCGTCGCCCTCGTACTCCACGATCACGCCGATGCGCGTGCCGTGCAGGTAGCTCGCGAGCTTGGACGCGCCGCTGTAGTACTTGAAGCGGCGGAACGACATGTTCTCGCCGATCTTGCCGATCAGGCCCTTGCGCACGTCTTCGAGCGTCGGGCCGAAGCCGTCCTGGCTGTAGGGCAGCGCGCCCAGGGCCGCGATGTCGGCCGGGTTGTGCTGGGCGATCAGCTGGGCGCCGGCGTTGGCCAGGGCCAGGAAGCTGTCGTTCTTGGTGACGAAGTCGGTTTCGCAGTTGACTTCGAGCAGGGCGCCGGTGTTGCCCTGGATCGAGGCGGCCACCACGCCTTCGGCGGTGACGCGGCTGGCGGCCTTGCCGGCCTTGGTGCCGAGCTTGACGCGCAGCAGCTCCTCGGCCTTGGCCATGTCGCCATCGGCCTCGGTCAGTGCCTTCTTGCACTCCATCATGGGCGCGTCGGTCTTGGCGCGCAGTTCGGCGACCATGCTTGCGGTGATTGTTGCCATGGTGAATCTCCTGGAATCGGGCGCCTCACGGGGCGCCGCGTGATGAATGTTCGAACCTGGGTGTGAAAAGGGGGCTACACGAGCCCCCGATTCCGCGAGCGCAGAGCGATCAGGCCTGGTCTTCCGACACTTCGACGAATTCGTCGCCACCTTCGGCGGCTGCGGCCTTGACCACGTCGGACACGGCGTTCGCACGGCCTTCGAGCACGGCGTCGGCGATGCCGCGGGCGTACAGCGCCACGGCGCGGGCCGAGTCGTCGTTGCCGGGGATCACGTAGTCGATGCCTTCAGGCGAGTGGTTGGTATCAACCACGCCCACGAGCGGAATGCCCAGCTTCTGCGCTTCGAGCACGGCGATCTTGTGGAAGCCCACGTCGATCACGAAGATGGCATCGGGCAGCGCGGTCATGTCCTGGATGCCGCCGATGTCCTTCTCGAGCTTTTCCATTTCGCGGTTGAACATGAGCTGTTCTTTCTTGCTCATGCTGTCCAGGCCGGCTTCCTTCTGGGCCTGCATGTCTTTGAGGCGCTTGATGGAGGTCTTGACCGTCTTGAAGTTGGTCAGCATGCCGCCGAGCCAGCGCTGGTCGACGTAGGGCACGCCGGCACGGCGGGCTTCCTGCACCACGATGTCGCGCGACTGGCGCTTGGTGCCCACGATCAGCAGCGTGCCGCGGTTGGCCGACAGCTGGCGCACGAACTTCTGCGCTTCGTGGAACAGGGGCAGCGTCTTCTCGAGGTTGACGATGTGGATTTTGTTGCGGTGCCCGAAGATGTACGGCGCCATCTTGGGGTTCCAGAAGCGGGTCTGGTGGCCGAAGTGGACACCGGCTTCCAGCATTTCGCGCATGGAGATCGACATGAGATTTCTTTCCAGAGGTTAGGTCTAAAATCCGGCCCCGATTGCCCCGTAGAACAGAACAACACCCGGTTGGGCCGGTTTGCGATTGACTCTGCAAGGTCAAGGCCCGAAAAGGCGCTGTGACAGGTGCAAAGCCTGTCGATTATACATCGCGCACCCGCCCCCTCCTCTGCCTCCACTTCATGAAGATCGCCATCGTGGGCGCCGGCGTCAACGGCCTCGCCACTGCCCATGAGTTGCTGCTCGCCGGACACCAGGTGACCGTGTACGAGCGCCGCGCCACCGCCGCCGAAGAAGGCAGCTTCGCCCCCGCGGGCCTGCTGCACCCGGCCTGGGCCCTGGCCTGGGCCCAGCCCCAGCCCCGCCTGCTGCCCTCGTGGTCGGCTGCCGGCCCGGGCCTGCGTTGGCGCAGTGGCGCCCGCCTCGGGGTCTGGGCCTGGTGGCGCCGCTGGCGCCACGCGCAACGCGCCCGTGCCGCCGAAGCGCAGGCGGCGTTGATCGACCTGCTCGCCATGGGCGAGGAGCGTCAGGCGGCGCTCACGGCCGAACTCGACCTCGACCACGACCGCAGCGACGGCCTGTTGGTGCTGGCCCGCGACGAGCGCGAGTTCGCGCGCGCGGTGGCCGCGGCCCGGGCCTTGAACGAACTCGGCGTGGCCGCGCGCCAGCGCAGCGCCGACGAGGCACGTGCACTGGAGCCGGCGCTCAACCCCGCCGCCCCGCTGGCCGGGGCGATCGAACTGCCGGGCCCGGCGGTCGCGAACTGCCGCGAATGGACCCTGCTGATGCGGCAGGCGCTGCTCAAGGCCGGCGGCCAGTTCGTGGCGCGGCAGGCCGTGCTGGCGGTGCGGCCCCAGGCCGGCGGCGTGGAGCTGACGCTGGGTGACGGCGCCTGCGAGCGCCACGACGCGGTGGTGCTGTGCGCGGGGCTCGACGCCCCCACCCTGCTGCGCGGCCTGGGCCTGCCCACGCCGTTCGCCACCTGGTGGTCGCATTCGCTCAGCGCGCCCATGCGCGAGCCGGTCGATGCGCCGCTGTCGGGCGTGCTGGACCTGCACACCGGCGTGGCCGTGACGCGCCTCGGCCAGCGCCTGCGCGCCAGCGGCGGCTGGGACCTGGGCGGCGCGCCCGGGCCCGCGACCAAGCCCGAGATCGCGCGCCTGGCCGACGGCCTGTCGCACTGGTTCCCCGCCGCGGCGCGCTGGGCGGGTTCGCCGTCGGCGCTGCAGTCGTGGCGCGGCGCCACGCTGGTCGCGGCGGACGGCCTGCCGCTGCTGGGCGAAAGCCGCGTGCCCGGCGTCTGGCTCAACCTGGCCCACGGCCCCATGGGCTGGGCGCTGGCCTGCGGCGCCGCCCACCGCCTCACGCAGGCCCTCACGCTCGGCGATCCCTCCACGATCGTCCAGGCGCTGCGCCCGGCACGCCTCGGTCTTTGAGCGCGGCGTGGTGAAATCCGTCGCATGAGACGGGTCGTTCCCACGCACCTCGAAGCCCTGCACGGCGCGGCCGCCACGCGCGCCATCGAGCAGGCACTGGCCGCGCGACAGCCGCCGCACGCGCTGATGGCCCGTGCCGGCCTGGCGGTGGCCCGGCTGGCCACGGCCCTGGCGCCGCACGCGCGGCGCATCTGGATCGCCTGCGGGCCGGGCAACAACGGCGGTGACGGCCTGATCGCGGCCACGCACCTGCAGGCATGGGCGCGCACCAGCGGTTGCGAACTGGTGCTGACCCTGGACGCCGACCCGGGCCGCCAGCCGCCCGATGCGGCCTGGGCGCTCGAACAGGTGCGCGCCGCCGGCTTGCCGATCGTGAGCGACGCCCCCGCCGATGCCGACCTGGTCATCGACGCCCTGCTGGGTCTGGGCGCACGGCCGGTCGCCGACGGTCCGCTGGCGGCGCGCCTGGCCGCCGTGCGGCAGCAAACCGCCCCCGTGCTGGCGGTGGACCTGCCCACCGGCCTGAACGCCGACACCGGCGACATCCCCGAGCCTGGGCCGGTCCGTGGCCCTCGCCACACGCTGAGTCTGCTCACGCTCAAGCCGGGCCTGTTCACCGCACACGGCCGCGACCTGGCGGGCGAGGTGTGGTTCGACGACCTCGGCGCCGGCGACGCCTCGGATCAGGCCACGGCCTGGTGGGGCGGCTTCGAAGACGGCCCCGACACCCGGATCGGCGATGCGCACGCCGGACACAAGGGGCGCTACGGCGACGTGGGCGTGCTCGGCGGGCAGTTGCCGGGCGAGGCCGGGGTGGCCATGGGCGGCGCGGCCGTGCTGGCCGCCACCGCGGCCCTGCACGCCGGCGCGGGCCGCGTGCTGGTGGCGCTGGTGGGCGACGGGCCGGTGCCCGCGCTGAACGTGGTCCAGCCCGAGCTGATGTTCCGATCGCCGCTGCGTCTGCTCGACGCACTCAACGAGGAGGGCCTGACCGTGATGGCGGGCTGCGGCGGCGGCGACGCCATCCGCGCCGTGCTGCCGCGCTGCCTCCATGGCGCGCGGCGCCTGGTGCTCGACGCCGACGCGCTCAACGCGGTGGCCACCGACACGGTGCTGCAGGGCTTCGTGAACGCGCGCAGCCACCGCGGCTGGGTGACGGTGCTCACGCCCCACCCGCTCGAGGCCGCGCGCCTGCTGGGCACGACCACGGCCGCCGTGATGGCCGACCGCCTGGGCCACGCGCAGGCGCTCTCGCAGCGCCACCACGCGGTGGTGGTGCTCAAGGGCTCGGGCACGGTGGTGGCGGCGCCGGGGCAGTTGCCCTGGATCAACGCCTGCGGCAATGCGCGCCTGGCCTCGGCCGGCACGGGCGACGTGCTCGCGGGCCTGATCGGCGCCGCGCTGGCCCGCAACGACCGCGACCCGTATTCGGCCACCTGCGCAGCCGTGGCGCACCACGGCGCACTGGCCGACCACTGGCCCGCGCACCGCGCGCTCACCGCGCAGGCGCTTGCGCAGGCCGCGAGGCCTTTCTAACGCCGGGCTTCAGCCCAGCAGCATCAGGCCGATCTGCAGCAGCACGATCACCACCAGCACCGACAGGTCGACACCGCCCACCAGCGGCACCACACGCCGCACCGGCGCGACGATGGGGGCGGCAAGGCGATCGAGCAGGCCCATGGCCGGTGCGCGCGGGTTCACCCACGACAGCACCGCGTACACGAACAGCAGCAGCATCAGTGCCTGCAACAGCGTGCGCAGAAAGAAGCGCAGCGCCAGCGACACCCACGCCAGCCCAACCCATTCGCCGCCATTGGCGATCAGCAGCCAGATGGCCGCATGCAGCATGGCCAGCAGCACGGCCGCCACCACGCTCGCGCCGTCGATGCGGCCCTTGGCGATGGCTCCGGGCAGCACGCGGCGCAAGGGCTGCACCAGCCAGTCGGTCACGGCCATGGCGAAGCGCCCGGGCTGCGGCTGCATGGGGATGCGAAGGTGGTTCATCCACGCCCGCAGCAGCGCTGCTGCGATGAGCACGAAGAACACGGTGTCGAGCAGGAAGAGCAGGATGCGCATGGGCGCGGAGTTTAGGCCGAGAGCAGCAGCGGCGCGCTCGGCACGCGGGGGTCGAGTTCGAGGCCGGCGTCGAAGCGCGCCAGCGCCGCGTCGCGCGCCGCGCGCAGGAAGTCGAGCATGATGGGCGAGCTGTCGGCGAGCCGCTTGCGGTCGTGGTGGAACTCGGGGTGCCACTGCACACCCCGCGCGTAGGCCTCACCGGTGCAGCGGAAGGCCTCCACCAGGCCATCGAGCGTGGACACCGCCTCGACCTCGATGCCCTTGCCGAGCTCGGCCACCGCCTGGTGGTGGATGCTCGTGACCCGCAACTGCGTGGCCTTGGGATAGAGCTCGGCCAGCGGCGAGCCCTGGATGAAGGTCACATCGTGCTCGAACTGGTCGTAGAGCTCGACGTCGATGTGCTCGTGCGCGCTCTGGCACTGCGTGGCGATGTCCTGGTACAGCGTGCCGCCGAAGGCCACATTGAGCAGCTGCGCGCCGCGGCACACACCCAGCACCGGCTTCTTCTGCGCGAGAAAGCAGCGCAGCAGCGCGAGTTCGTAGCGGTCTCGCACCAGGTCGCCACGCCATTCGTCCTTCAGCGGCTTTTGCCCGTAGGTTTCGGGCGCCACGTCGGCGCCGCCCTGCAGCACCAGCGCGTCGAGCTCGTGCACCACCTGCTCCACCTTGAGGTGGCGCGCCGCGTGGCGGCTGTCGTGCGTGACGGCCGGCACCATGAAGGCCACCGCGCCGTGCGCCAGGACCCAGTGCGCAAGCGAGGCCTCGATGTACTGCAGGCTCTTGTTGCGAAAGCCCAGTTCGGAGGGCACCTGGTGCATCAGCCGCGCCGACACGCCGATGCGCAGAGGCCGCTCCTTGCCGGCCGCGCGCACCGCACGCGAGGCCTTCGCGGCCGGCGGGCGGGCGGGCGTCCGGGCCGCAGCGGTCATCCGCGGCGGCCCCGCTTGGACTTGGGCGCGGGCGGGCGCCCCTTGCTGTTGCCCTTCTTGCCGGCCGCCTTGCGCACCGCGGCCTTGAGCTCGGGAATGGCCGCGGCCGCGCCCGAAGCGGGCCGCTGCGCGCCCCTGCCGCCCTTGCCACCCTTGCGGGCCGGCGCTTCGTCGCGCGCCGGGCCGCCGCCGGCTTTGTCGCGCATCGCGCGCAGCACGACATCGTCGTTGCCGGTCACGAGGCGGAAGTCGATGCGGCGGCCGTCGAGGTCGACGCGGCTCACCTGCACCTGCACGCGCGAACCCAGCGCGTAGCGGATGCCGGTGCGCTCGCCGCGCAGTTCCTGGCGCGCTTCGTCGAAGCGGAAGTACTCGCCGCCGAGCTCGGTGATGTGCACCAGGCCTTCGACGTACATCGCATCGAGCGTGACGAAGATACCGAAGCTCGTGACCGCGGTGACGATGCCGCTGAACTCCTCGCCGAGGTGCTCGCGCATGTACTTGCACTTGAGCCAGGCCTCGACGTCGCGGCTGGCCTCGTCGGCACGGCGCTCGTTGGCGCTGCAGTGCAGGCCCGCGGCCTGCCAGGCCAGGGTGTCGGCCGAGGGCTTGCGCACCGGCTGCGTGGGCGGCTTCACGCGCGAGGCCAGGCGCTTGCTCAGCTTGGCGTGCGCCTCGCCCGGCGTGGGCAGGGCCGGCAGCTGGTACTTCTGCTTGTGCAGGATGGCCTTGATCACGCGGTGCACGAGCAGATCGGGGTAGCGCCGGATCGGGCTGGTGAAGTGCGTGTAGGCCTCGAAGGCCAGGCCGAAGTGCCCGCTGTTGATGGGCGTGTAGATCGCCTGCTGCATGGAGCGCAGCAGCATGGTGTGGATCTGCTGCGCGTCGGGCCGGTCTTTGGTGGCGGCAGCGATCTGCTGGAACTCGCCCGGCGCGGGATCGTCGCTGATCGTCATGCCCACGCCCAGCGCCTTGAGGTAGTTGCGCAGCAGCTCCTGCTTCTCGGGCGTGGGGCCTTCGTGCACGCGGAACAGGCCGGGATGCTTGCTTTGCGAGATGAACTCGGCCGAGCACACGTTGGCCGCGAGCATGGCTTCTTCGATCAGCTTGTGCGCGTCGTTGCGCGTGCGCGGCACGATCTTCTCGATGCGGCCCGACTCGTCGCAGACGATCTGCGTCTCGACGGTTTCGAAGTCGACCGCGCCGCGGCGGTTGCGTGCGCTCAGCAGCGCGCGGTACACGTCGTGCAGGTTGAGCAGGTAAGGCACCAGGGCCTTGCGGTTCTGCGCCTCGGGACCGCGCGTGTTCTGCAGGATCGCGGCCACCTCGGTGTAGGTGAAGCGCGCGTGGCTGAACATCACCGCCGGGTAGAACTGGTAGGCGTGGATCTCGCCCTTGGCGTCGATCAGCATGTCGCAGACCATGCACAGGCGCTCGACGCCGGGATTGAGCGAGCACAGGCCGTTCGAGAGCTTCTCGGGCAGCATGGGGATCACGCGGCGCGGGAAGTACACCGAGGTCGCGCGGTCGTAGGCGTCGACGTCGATCGGCGAGCCGGTCTGCACGTAGTGGCTCACGTCGGCGATGGCCACCAGCAGGCGCCAGCCTTTGCCCTTGCCCACTTTGGCGGGCTCGCAGTACACGGCGTCGTCGAAGTCGCGCGCGTCCTCGCCATCGATGGTCACGAGCGGCACGTCGCGCAGGTCCACGCGCTGGCGCAGGTCGGTCGGGCGCACGTGGTCGGGCAAGGCGCGGGCCTGGGCCAGCGCGGCCTGCGAGAACTCGTGCGGCACGCCGTACTTGCGCACGGCGATCTCGATCTCCATGCCCGGGTCGTCGATCTCGCCAAGCACTTCTTTCACGCGGCCCACGGGCTGGCCGTAGAGCGCGGGCGGCTCGGTGAGTTCGACCACCACGACCTGACCCGGCTTCGCGGAACCGGTGGCGCCTTTGGGGATGAGCACGTCCTGGCCATAGCGCTTGTCTTCGGGAGCCACGAGCCACACGCCGCTCTCCTGCAGCAGGCGGCCGATGATGGGCGCGTCGGAGCGCTCGAGGATTTCGGTGACGCGGCCCTCGGGCCGGCCCTTGCGGTCGAGCCGCACGATGCGCGCTTTCACACGGTCCTTGTGCAGCACCGCGCGCATCTCGTTGGACGGCAGGTAGATGTCGGGCTGTCCGTCGTCGCGGACCACGAAGCCATGTCCATCGCGATGGCCCGAGACCACCCCTTCAAACTCGGCCAACAGGTTGTTTTTTTCGTTCACGTTTTTTTGTTCGCTTTTTCTTTGCTATACTGCTGGTTTCCTGAGATGCCCAGGTGGCGGAATTGGTAGACGCACTAGTTTCAGGTACTAGCGCCGAGAGGCGTGGAGGTTCGAGTCCTCTCTTGGGCACCAATCATATAAGGCCTTGCAGTTGAAAGACTGCAAGGCTTTTTCTTTGTTCCCTCGGCATGAGGGCCCGGCAACCGCGCACCCCTGAGGCGCGCGGGCCCGGGCCTCAGACCGGCAGGGCCACGAGGTCGTGGCCATCGGTGTCGACGATGCGGGCGCGCGTGAACTCGCCCACCTTCAAGGTCTTGCTGATCTTCTCGGGCGGCAGCAGCCGCACCACGCCGTCGATCTCGGGCGCGTCCGCGTAACTGCGGCCCACACCACCCTTCTTGCCCAGCCCGGGCGCGCTGTCGACCAGCACCTGCATGTTCGCGCCCACGCGCGTGCGCAGTTTCTCGGCAGACACCTGCTCGGCCACGGCCATGAAGCGCGCGCGGCGCTCTTCGCGCAACGCATCGGGCACGGGGTCGGCCAGCGTGTTGGCCGCCGCGCCGTCCACCGGCGAATAGGCGAAGCAGCCCGCGCGGTCGATGCGGGCCTCGCGCACGAAATCGAGCAGGTGCTCGAACTCGGCCTCGGTCTCGCCGGGGAAGCCCGCAATGAAGGTGCTGCGCACCACGATCTGCGGGCACAGCTCGCGCCAGCGCGCGATGCGCTCGAGGTTCTTCTCGCCGCTGGCCGGCCGCTTCATGCGCTTGAGCACGTCGGGGTGGCTGTGCTGCAGCGGCACGTCGAGGTAGGGCAGCACCAGGCCTTCGGCCATCAGCGGCACGATCTCGTCCACGTGCGGGTAGGGATAGACATAGTGCAGCCGCACCCAGGCGCCGAAGGGCTTGGCGATTTCGCCCAGCGTGCGCACCAGATCGAACAGGCGCGTCTTGACGGGCTTGCCGTCCCAGAAGCCGGTGCGGTACTTCACGTCGACGCCATAGGCCGAGGTGTCCTGGCTCACCACCAGCAGCTCTTTCACGCCGGCCTCGAACAGCTTGCGCGCCTCGGTGAGCACGTCGCCGATGGGCCGGCTCACGAGGTCACCGCGCATCGACGGAATGATGCAGAAGGTGCAGCGGTGGTTGCAGCCCTCGCTGATCTTCAGGTAGGCGTAGTGGCGCGGCGTGAGCTTGATGCCCTGGGGCGGCACGAGGTCGGTGAAGGGGTCGTGCGGCTTGGGCAGGTGCCGGTGCACCGCCTCCATCACCTCGTGCGTGGCGTGCGGGCCGGTGACGGCGAGCACGCTCGGGTGCATCTGCCGCACCAGGTTGCCACCGCCCTCGCCCTCGCGCGCGCCCAGGCAGCCGGTGACGATCACCTTGCCGTTCTCGGCCAAGGCGTCGCCGATGGCGTCGAGGCTTTCCTTGACGGCGTCGTCGATGAAGCCGCAGGTGTTCACGATCACCAGGTCGGCGCCGGCGTACGACTTCGAGGTCGCATAGCCTTCGGCGCTGAGCTGGGTGAGGATGAGTTCGGAATCGGTCAGCGCCTTGGGGCAGCCCAGGCTGACGAAACCCACCTTGGGCGCGGCAGCGCCTGCAGGGGTCGTGGGGGCAGTGGTGTCGGACATGAGGGCCCGATTGTCTCAGACCCCGCCCGGCAGGGCGATGTCAGCGCTTGAGGCCGAGCGCCGCGAGCATCTGCTCGCTGTTCTTCTGCATCTGTTCCTGCATCTGGGCGAAGGCGCTGCGCGACTGCTCGAGGTAGGTGCCCATCATGCCCTGCATCATGGGCGACTGCAGGTTCATGAACTGCTGCCAGGCCTCGGGGCTGATGGGGCCGCCGGCCTTCTCGGTCATCTTCTGCTGCAGGTCCATGAAGATCTGGATGTTCTTCTCGAGGTACGAGCCCATGAAGCCCTGCATCGAGTGGCCGTAGAACCGGATGATGTTGGCCAGCACCTGCTCGGTGAAGATGGGGGCGCCGGCCGATTCTTCTTCGAGGATGATCTGCAGCAGGATGCTGCGCGTGAGGTCTTCGTTCGACTTGGCGTCGCGCACCACGAAGGGCTCGTTGTCCATCACCAGCGCCTTGACCTCGGCCAGCGTGATGTACGACGACGTGTCGGTGTCGTACAGCCGCCGGTTCGGATACTTCTTGATCACGCGCACGCCGTGCGCGCCGCCCTGCTCGGTCTTGGGTTTCGTAGCCATCCCGGCATTCTAGGAAGCGCACGGGCGGGCACCGGCATGGTTTTCCCTGTGCGCCGCAACAAAAAGGAAACCCCCGCAAGCCACGGGCCTGCGGGGGTTGTGTCTGGTAGGCGCGGAGGGACTCGAACCCCCGACCCCCACCATGTCAAGGTGGTGCTCTAACCAGCTGAGCTACGCGCCTTCGATCGACTCGAAGCCTCGCAGTATAGCAGCACTTGCCGGGCTCATTTGCGGCGCACCGCGCGAACGCCGCTCACGTCGCCCACCACGGCCATGGCGCGCGCCACCTGGCGCGCATCGCTGATCTCGATGGTGAAGGTCATCCAGGCCACGCCCTTGACGGACTGGGTCTGCACGCCGATCACGTTCATCTTCTCGCGCGCGAACACGTCGGAGATGTCGCGCAGCAGGCCCTGGCGGTCGGTGGCCTCGATCGCCACGTCCACCGGGTACATGGCCGACCTGCCGTCGCGCGCCGCGCCGGCGTCGCCGTTCCAGTCGACCTCGATCACGCGGTCCGGGCTCTTGCGTTCGAGGTGGGCGAAGTCGGTGCAGTCCGCGCGGTGGATGCTCACCCCCTTGCCACGCGTGACGAAGCCGCGGATCTCGTCGGGCGGCGCGGGCTTGCAGCAGCGCGCGAGCTGGGTCATGAGCGAGCCCACGCCCACCACCAGCACGTCGCCGGCCGAGCCGTCGTGGCCACGCTTGGGCTTGCGCACCCAGTTGGCCGGCTCCTCGGACGCGACCTCGGGTTCGGGCGGGCGCAGGTGGGTCTCGATGGCGCGCAGCGAGAGCTCGTCCTTGCCGACCAGCTCGAACATTTCGTCGGCGTCCTTGAGCCCGAGCTCGATCGCAAGTTCGTCGAACTTCAGCGCCGTGCGGCCCTCGCGCTGCAGCAGCTTTTCGACCGCTTCGCGGCCACGCGCGATGGTTTCGGCCAGCGCCTGTGCGTTGAACCACGCGCGCACCTTGCTCTTGGCGCGGTGGCTCACCAGGTAACCGAGCTCGGCGTTGAGCCAGTCGCGCGAGGGGCCGCCCTCCTTGGCCGCGGTGATCTCCACCGTCTGGCCGTTTTGCAGCGGCGTGTTCAGCGTCACCATGGCGCCGTCGACCTTGGCGCCGCGGCAGCGGTGGCCCAGGTCGGTGTGCACGGTGTAGGCGAAGTCGACCGCGGTGGCGCCGCGCGGCAACTCGACGATCGCCGCGTTCGGCGTGAGCACGTAAATGCGGTCGTCAAACAGGCCCTGGGCCGTGCCGCTGAGGTCGCGCTCCCAGGCGAGCAGTTGCCGCAGCACGGCGATCTTGGCGTCGTACTCCGAATTCGCCGTCACGCCCGAGTAGCCCTTGGCGCCTGCCTCTTTGTAGGCCCAGTGCGCGGCCACGCCGTGCTCGGCGTGGTCGTGCATGGCCTGGGTGCGGATCTGGATCTCGAAGGCGCGGCCCTGCGCGTCGCGCACCACGGTGTGCAGCGACTGGTAGCCGTTGGGCTTGGGCTTGGCGATGTAGTCGTCGAACTCCTCGGGCACCGGCGAGAACTGCGCGTGCACGTAGGCCAGCGCGGCGTAGCAGTCGGCGGTTTCGGGCACCACCACGCGCAGCGCGCGGATGTCGAACACCTGCTCGAAATCGAGCGACTTGCCACGCATCTTCTTCACGATGCTGTAGATGTGCTTGGGCCGGCCCTGCACCACGGCATTGACACCCTGGCTGCACAAGGCCGTCTGCAATTGCTCGCGCAACTGCTCCACGTGGGCCTCGCGCTCGGCGCGCTTTTCGTCGAGCAGGCGCGCCACCTCTTTGTAGGTCTGCGGCTCGAGGAAGCGGAAGGCCAGGTCTTCCATCTCCCACTTGATCTGCCAGATCCCCAGCCGATTGGCCAGCGGCGCGAACACGTGCAGCGACTCGCGGGCCAGGGCCTCGCCCGGGTCGCCCTTGATGGCCGCGAAGTAGCGCAGCGTCTGCAGGCGCGATGCAAGCCGCAGCATGACCACGCGCAGGTCGCGCGAAAACGCCAGCAGCATCTTGCGCACGTTCTCGGTCTGGCTGGCCGCGAGTTCGGACACCGGCGCCTTCGACAGGCTGGGCACGGGCTGCCCCAGGTCCTGCGTGGCCTGCCGCTCTTCGAGCTTGCGTGCCTGGGCCTCGGCCGCGATGTTGCGGGCCTGGCGCTGCAGTTGCACCAGCTTGGTGGTTTCCAGGGCCAGCGCCGCGTGCTGCTCGCCGAAGGCCTTGGTGATCACCTCTTGCGGCCGGTTCAGGTGCTGGCAGGCGTACACCAGGTAGGCCGCGGCCTGCATGGCCTCGGAGCCGCCGATGTCGGCCAGGATCTGCGCCACGGCATTCGCGTGCGCCAGGGTGTTCTCGCCGGTGTCGAGCTCTTCGCTTTCGAGCAGGGGCTCGGCGAAGGCGCGGGCGCGTGCGAGCGCATGGGCCTGGTTGGGCAGGCCGGCGGCGGTCGCGGTCACGATGGCCGCGGACGGCGGCGCATCGCCAGGGGCAGGCAGGCGTTTCATGGGGCCCAGAGAAAGTCGCGCACGGCCGCCACCTGATCGGGCGCCACGAGCGTGGGCGCGTGGCCCACGCCGGCAAAGCCGACGCAGCGGGCCCGCGGCCCGCGCGTGGCCATGGCCTGTGCGGTGGCGGGGCTCAACAGGTCGGAGTCCTCCCCGCGCAGCAACAGCGTGGGGCAGGTGATCGCGTCGTAGAGGTTCCAGAGCAGGGCCTCGCCCTCGCGCGCCATCTGCTGCAGCGCGGCCGGGTCGGGGTTCGCGGTGAGTGCCTTGAAGGGCACGGCGATGGCCGGGTCGTAGTGCAGCCGCCAGCGGCCGTCGCGCTGCCGCAGCATGGGCCGGTTCAGGTGCAGCCATTGCTCGGGCGTGTGCGGGCCGAAGCCGGTGGAGATGCGCGCCAGGTAGTCGATGGCCTGCTGCTCGCTGTCGAAAGAGGGATCGAGCCCAAGGTAGGTACCGATGCGCTGCAGCGCTTCGCTCTGCACCACGGGGCCCACGTCGTTGAGCACCAGGCGCGCGGGCGCGAGCGCCGGCTGCGCGGCCAGGCCCATGCCGATGAGCCCGCCCATGCTCGTGCCCACCCAGTCGATGCGCGCCTGCGGGTCGGCGGCACGCAGCCGAGTGAGCAGCACCGCGAGGTCGGCCACGTAGGTGGGCACCTGGTAGGCCATGGGATCGGCCAGCCAGTCACTCTCGCCGCGGCCCGCCACGTCGACGGCGATCACGCGGCAGCGCGGCTGCAGCGCACGCGCCAGTTCGTCGAAGTCGCGCCCCTGGCGCGACAGGCCGTGCACGCAGACCACCGCATGGTGGCTGGCGGGATCGTCGCTTGCCCAGTCCCAGTACGCGAGACGGCGCGGCGCCCCGCCTCGCGCAGCCGCACCATCCACGACGATGTGCTGGAGGATGGGTTCGTTCATGGCGCTTCGGGTGTTGTGCGGTCCACCATAATCGGCGGCCGTGTTCGACCAATCGTAATGGAACTGGAGAGACCCATGCTTGCAGGAAAGACCGCCCTCGTGACCGGATCCACCAGCGGGATCGGCCTGGGCATCGCGAAGGCGCTCGCGCGCCAGGGCGCCCACATCGTGCTCAATGGTTTCGGCGACCACGAGGGCCCGCGCAAGGAAGTGGAAGCCCTGGGCGTGAAGGTCGGCTACCACGGCGCGGACATGAGCAAGCCCGCCGAGATCGAGGCCATGATGGCCTACGCGGCCCAGACCTTCGGGCGCGTGGACATTCTGGTGAACAACGCGGGCATCCAGCACGTGGCGCGGGTCGAAGACTTTCCGGTCGAGCGCTGGGACGCGATCATGGCGATCAACCTCAGCAGTGCCTTCCACACCAGCCGCCTCGCCCTGCCTGCCATGCGGGCGGCCAACTGGGGCCGCATCATCAACGTGGCCTCGGTGCACGGACTGGTGGGTTCGGCCGAAAAATCGGCCTACGTGGCGGCCAAGCACGGCATCGTCGGCCTGACCAAGGTGACTGCGCTCGAAACCGCTACCACCGGCGTGACCTGCAACGCGATCTGCCCGGGCTGGGTGCTGACCCCGCTGGTGCAGAAACAGGTCGATGCCAAGGCCGCGGCGCTGGGCCTGTCGAACGACGAAGCCACCCGGCGGCTGCTGGGCGAAAAAGAGCCCTCCATGCAGTTCACCACGCCCGAAGAACTCGGCGAGCTCGCGGTGTTTTTCTGCTCGCCCGCCGGCAACAACGTGCGCGGCGTGGCCTGGAACATGGACGGCGGCTGGGCCGCCCAGTGAGCACGCGCGCTCAGCGCAGCTGAACCGAGCCCGACACCGTGACGCTCACGGTGGCGGTGCCGGCCGCGGTCGGCACCGGCATGTCGGCCGCAGCGGCCTTGGCCTCCATGGCCATCATGCGCGGCACCGGGCGCTCGGGCATGTCGGCCGAACTCACCGACACCTCGCGCAGCGTGTAGCCCGAGAAGCCGAAGCCCTTGGCGACCTCGGCGGCGCGGGCGCGGAAGCGCTCGATCGCCTGGGCCTGCACCTGCGACTCGAGCGCCAGGCGCGCGTCGCGCGAGAGCGAAAAGCCCATGTTCGACACGCTCATGGTCTGGATGCGGCCGGCAACCTCGCTCACGCGCGCGACGTCGCGCCCCTCGAGCACCAGCTCCGCCTGGCCCTGCCAGCCGCTGATGCGGCCGTTGCTGCCATAACGCGGGTACAGGCGCAGGTTGCCGGTACGCACCTCGAGTTGCTGGGGCCGGGCCTGCGCCTGGGCCGTGGCCAGCGCGGCGTCCACGGCCTGCTTGAGCTGGTTCTGCACCGTCGCGGCGTCGGCGCCTTCTTTCGTGGTGCTGAGCATCACCGTCAGCCAATCCTGCGGCACTTCGAGGTGACCGCTGGCCGACAGGCTCACCACGTTGGCGGGCACCTCGGGCTGGGCGGCCTGGGCCAGGGCGGGCGCGCCGAAGGCCATGAGGAGAGCGGCGGAGGCACAGGCGCGCCGCCACGCGGCCGACGTGCGGCGGTTGGGAGAAAAGGTCATGGGTGCGATCAGGGTTTGCGGCTGGACTCGAACACTGGCTGGCCCCGCAGCTGCTCGCGAAGGCGCTGGCGCTCCTCCACCGACAGCCGGAAGGGCTTGCCGCCCTCGTCCATGTCGTCAAACGGCTGGCGCAGGGCATCGCGCAGGCGCATGGGCGCGCGGGCCTCGCCGCCGTCGATCGAGATGGGCATCACCGCTGGCGCCTCCTGACCGGGCTCGCGCAGATCGCGCGTGCGCTCCGGATTTGCGAGCGAGACACCCGCGGTCAGCATGGCTAGGGTTCCCATCCAGATGGACTTCATGGTGCGTCGAGTATGGCCAGGCCGACCATTGTGCGAGTGACCCGCACGTCAATCCGCTGAGAGGACGGGCAACTTGTGTAACAAGCCGTCAGAAAAACAAAAATCAAGCATTGACAAGGACTTGCAGCTGCCAGAATCGCGTTTGTTACATTTACGGGAAGTTGCTCCTATGCCACAAAACCACGCCCGCCCCAACAAGATCCTGGTCGTCGACGACGACGTGCGCATCCGCGACCTGCTGCGCCGCTACCTCATGCAGGAAGGCTTCGAGGTCATGCTGGCCGAGGATGGCAAGGCCCTGAACCGGGTGTTGCAGCGCGAGGCGGTCGACCTCATCGTGCTCGACCTGATGATGCCTGGCGAAGACGGCCTGTCGATCTGCCGCCGGCTGCGCGCCAACGGCGACCGCACGCCCATCATCATGCTGACCGCCAAGAGCGAAGACGTGGACCGCATCGTCGGCCTCGAGGTCGGCGCCGACGACTACCTGGGCAAACCCTTCAACCCGCGCGAACTGCTGGCCCGCATTCACGCGGTGCTGCGCCGCCGCCCGCCCGCCGAGGTGCCGGGCGCGCCCTCGCAGGACGCCGAGGTGGTCAAGTTCGGCCCCTACGAGTTCGACCTCAGCCTGCGCACCCTGCGCAAGGACGGCCAGGACCTGCCGCTGACCACGGGCGAGTTCGCCATGCTCAAGGCCCTGGTGCGCCACCCGCGCCAGCCGCTGTCGCGCGAAAAGCTTGCGCAGCTCGCCCGCGGCCGCGAGTTCGAGCCCTTCGACCGCAGCCTCGACGTGCAGGTCTCGCGCCTGCGCAAGCTCATCGAGGAAGACGCCTCGTCCCCGCGCTACCTGCAGACCGTGTGGGGCGTGGGCTATGTGTTCGTGCCCGACGGCAACTCCTGATGGACAGCGAATCACGCGTTTCCTTCGAGACCGAGCCCACCACGCTGGAGACCGCCCCCGCCCCGCTGGAGGTGCGGCCCACGCGTGGCGTGAGCCTGTTCTGGCGCACCTTCTTCTTTCTCACGCTGCTGCTCACCGGCTGCATCATCGCGTGGCTGCAGACCTTCCGGGCGCTCGAGTACGAACCGCGCGCGCTGCAAAGTGCCCAGCAGCTGGCCTCGCTGGTGAACCTGAGCCGCGCGGCGCTGGTGCACTCGGACGCGATCGCGCGCGTGTCGCTGATCAAGACCCTGGCGGCCGAAGAGGGCCTGCGCATCGCGCCGCGCGAGCCCAACGACACCTACAAGCTCTACGACGTGGACGCGCTCAGCCGCAACGTTGCGGCCCAGCTGGAGACACGGCTCGGCCGCGACACCGTGGTGGCGCGCGAGGTGAACGGCCAGCCGGGCCTGTGGATCGGCTTCGGCATTGACGGCGACCAGTACTGGCTGCTCACCGACCCCTCGCGCATCGGGCCCGTGGCGGGCACCACCTGGCTGATCTGGCTGGGCACGGCCGCCCTGCTCTCGCTCACCGGCGCGGCGCTGATCGCGCGGCTCATCAACCGCCCGCTCAAGAAGCTCTCGTTCGCGGCCAGCCGCGTGCGCGAGGGCGACTTCAACGCCAGCCAGCTCAACGAAGCCGTGGCCACGAGCGAGATCCGCGAGGTCAACATCGGCTTCAACCGCATGGCGCAGCGCCTGTCCAAGATCGAGCAGGACCGCGCGCTCATGCTCGCGGGCATCTCGCACGACCTGCGCACCCCGCTCGCCCGGTTGCGGCTCGAAACCGAAATGAGCGTGAGCGATCCACAGGCGCGCGAACACATGTCGGCCGACATCGAGCAGGTCAACGCCATCATCGACAAGTTCCTCGACTACGCGCGCCCCGACCACCTCAAGGCCACCGAGGTCAGCCTGAACCAGACGCTGGAGGCCGCGGTGTTCGCCCTCGGCGACGACCCCAACACCGTGGTGAAGATGCGCCTGGAGCCCGACACCCGCGTGATGGGCGATGCCGTGGAGCTGCAGCGCGTGTTCAGCAACCTGCTCGAAAACGCGGTGCGCTACGGCCGCAACCCCGACACCGGCGTGGTGCACATCGACATCGCGTGCAAGACCAAGGACGACGCGGTGCTGGTGAAGCTGCGCGACCACGGCCGGGGCGTCAAGCCCGAGCTGCTCGAACAGCTCACCCAGCCCTTCTTCCGCGGTGACGCGGCGCGATCCGACGCCACCGGCACCGGCCTTGGCCTGGCCATCGTGGAGCGCGCGATCGCGCGCATGGGCGGGCGCTTCGCGCTGGCCAACAGCAGCACGGGCGGGCTGGCGGCGCACATCAAGCTGCGCCGCGCGGGGCACTGAAGCTCAGCGGCGCACGAGCAGCGCGACCGCGCGCGCTTCGATCGCCTCGCCCTGCCCCACGGGGCCCATCTTCTCGGCCGTCTTGGCCTTCACGTTGACCTGGCCGGGCTCGAGCGCAAGCAGCGCCGCGATGCGCTCGACCATGGCCGGGATGTGCGGCGCGAGCTTGGGCGCCTGCGCGATCACGGTGCTGTCGATGTTGACGATGGCGTAGCCCGCCTCGCCCACGCGGCGCGCGGCCTCGGCCAGCAGCACGCCCGAGTCGGCGCCCTTGAAGCGCGCGTCGGTGTCGGGAAAGTGGCGGCCGATGTCGCCCAGCGCGGCCGCGCCCAGCAGCGCATCGGTGATCGCGTGCAGCAGCGCGTCGGCGTCGGAATGGCCGAGCAGGCCATGGGTGTGCGGCACCGTGATGCCGCCGAGCACCAGCGGACGCCCGGTGACCAGGCGGTGGATGTCCCAGCCTTCGCCGATGCGCAGCGTGGCGAGCGGTGTCATGAGCGGCTCCTCAGAATGGCCTCGGCCAGGGTGAAATCGTGCGGGTAGGTGACCTTGAAGTTGCTGGCCCGGCCCTCCACCAGCCGCGGCTGGCGGCCGCTGCGTTCGATCGCGCTGGCTTCGTCGGTGATGCCCGAGAAGCCGCTGGCGCGCACGGCGGCCAGCGCGGCGTGCAGCTCGCCCAGGCGAAACATCTGCGGCGTCTGCGCGAGCCACTTGTGCTCGCGCGCAATGGTCTGCTGCACCCGGCCGCCGGCCTCGGCCTTGAGCGTGTCGGGCAGCGGCAGGGCGAGCAGGCCGCCCACCGCATCGCCGCGGCAGGCCGCGATAAGCGCGCCC
The DNA here is from genome assembly GCF_049843535.1 of Hydrogenophaga sp. T2. Lineage (NCBI taxonomy): Bacteria > Pseudomonadati > Pseudomonadota > Betaproteobacteria > Burkholderiales > Comamonadaceae > Hydrogenophaga > Hydrogenophaga sp. T2. Next base: position 127,983 of record NZ_JBBHZJ010000001.1, read on the forward strand.
ACTTCCTCGGGCGTGACCAGGCAGCGCGCGGCGTCGTGCACCAGCACCCAGTCGGTGTCGGGCACGCCCGCGGCGCGCAGCGCTTCGAGGCCGTTGAACACGCTTTCGGCGCGCGTGGCGCCGCCGCAGCGCAGCGCGTCCACGCCGGGCACATCGGTCCAGTGCGCGTCGTCGGGGGCCAGCACCACGAGCACACGCTGCAGGCCGGGCACCGCGCGCAGCGCGGCCAGGGTGTGCTGCACCAGCGGGCGGCCCAGCAGCGGCTGGTATTGCTTGGGCAGGGCGGTGCCGGCGCGCGAACCGCTGCCCGCGGTGGGCAGCAGTGCATGGCACAGGGCGGTGTCGGGGCTTGCGGGCGTGTCGGGGCTCATGGGCGGGCGCCATTCTAGAATTCGAGCACACCCCCGGCTTCGAGCGTCCGGGGGTGTTTGCCATTGGTGCCCCTCTGATGCCCATCCCCCTGCCCTCCCTGAGCCCCGGCAAACGCCACGCCATGCCCCTGCCCGTGGGCTCGGCCGACGCCCTGTGGCTGGCCCACCTCGCCGAGCGTGAGCGTGCGCAAGGCCGCCTCACGGCCATCGTCACCGCCGACGCCAACGACGCCCAGCGCCTGATCGACGAACTCGCCTTCTTCGCGCCCGAGCTGCGCGTGACGCTGTTCCCCGACTGGGAAACCCTGCCCTACGACACCTTCTCGCCGCACCAGGACCTGATCAGCGAGCGCCTGGCCACGCTCTGGCGGATCTCGCAACGCGAGCACGACGGCGGCGCCGACGTGGTGCTGGTGCCCGCCACCACCGCGCTCTACCGGCTCGCGCCGCCGTCCTTCCTGGCCGGCTACACCTTCCACTTCAAGGTCAAGCAAAAGCTCGACGAAGCGCGCCTGAAGAGCCAGCTCACGCTCGCGGGCTACCACCACGTGACGCAGGTGGTGAGCCCGGGCGAGTACGCGGTGCGCGGCGGCCTGATCGACCTGTTCCCCATGGGCAGCCTGGTGCCCTACCGCGTCGACCTGTTCGACGACGAGATCGACAGCATCCGCACCTTCGACCCAGACAGCCAGCGCAGCCTCTACCCGGTCAACGAGGTGCGCCTGCTGCCGGGCCGCGAATTCCCCATGGACGACGCGGCGCGCGCCAAATTCCGCAACCGCTGGCGCGAGCTGCTCGACGGCGATCCGACCAAGAGCCGCATCTACAAGGACATGGGCAACGGCGTGGCCACCGCCGGCATCGAGTACTACCTGCCGCTGTTCTTCGACGACACGGCCACGGTGTTCGACTACCTCGGCGAAAGCGCGACCCTGGTGCTGCACGGCGAACTCGAGCCCGCGTTCCAGCGCTTCTGGCAGGACACGCGCGAGCGCCACCGCCTGCTGCACGGCGACCCGGACCGGCCCATCCTGCCGCCCGAATCGCTGTTCCTCAACGCCGAGCAGTTCTTCACCGCGGCCAAGGCCCACGCGCAGGTGGCGCTGCGCCCGGGCAGCGCCGACGTGGGCGACAACGCCTTCGCGCAGAAGCTGCCCGAGCTCGCCGTGGTGCGCGGCGCCGACGACCCGCTCGCGCGCTTGCAGGCCCACCTGCGCGGCAGCAGCGACCGCATGCTGATCCTGGCCGAGAGCGACGGCCGCCGCGAAAGCCTGCTCGACTTCCTGCGCGCCAGCGGCCTGAACCCGCCGGCCTTCGACAGCCTGGCCGAGTTCGAGGCCAGCGACGAAAAGACCGGCATCGCCACCGCCGCGCTCGCCAACGGCTTCGCCTGGATCGGCGGCGGCATCCACTTCATCACCGAGACCGAGCTCTTCGCCACCGGCCCCACCACGCGCCGGCGCAAGAAGCAGGAGCAGGTGAGCGATGTGGACGCGCTCATCAAGGACCTGTCCGAGCTCAACGTGGGCGACCCGGTGGTGCACGCGGCGCACGGCATCGGCCGCTACCGCGGTCTGGTCAACCTCGACATGGGCGAGAAGAACCCCGACGGCTCGCCCGCGTTGCAGGAGTTCCTGCACCTCGAGTACGCCGACAAGGCCGTGCTTTATGTGCCGGTGAGCCAGCTCGGCCTGATCGGGCGCTACACCGGCGTGAGCGCCGACGAGGCGCCGCTGCACAAGCTGGGCAGCGGCCAGTGGGAGAAGGCCAAGCGCAAGGCCGCCGAGCAGGTGCGCGATGCCGCGGCCGAGCTGCTCAACATCTACGCGCGCCGTGCCGCGCGCCAGGGCCACCCCTTCCGCTACTCGCCGCAGGACTACGAGACCTTCGCCAACGATTTCGGCTTCGACGAAACCCCCGACCAGCGCGCCGCGATCCACGCCGTCATCCAGGACATGATCAGCCCGCGCCCCATGGACCGCCTGGTCTGCGGCGACGTGGGCTTCGGCAAGACCGAGGTCGCACTGCGCGCGGCCTTCGTGGCCGTGACCGGCGGCAAGCAGGTGGCCTTTCTCGCGCCCACCACGCTGCTGGCCGAGCAGCACTACCAGACCCTGGTGGACCGCTTCGGCAAGTGGCCGGTGAAGATCGCCGAGATGAGCCGCTTCCGCTCGCAGAAAGAGATCACCGCGGCCATGAAGGGCATTGCCGACGGCTCGGTCGACATCGTGGTGGGCACGCACAAGCTGCTGTCGGAGAAGGCGCAGTTCAAGAACCTGGGCCTGCTCATCATCGACGAAGAACACCGCTTCGGCGTGCGCCACAAGGAGGCCATGAAGCAGTTGCGCGCCGAGGTCGACGTGCTCACGCTCACGGCCACGCCCATTCCGCGCACGCTGGGCATGGCGCTCGAAGGCCTGCGCGACCTGAGCGTGATCGCCACCGCGCCGCAGCGCCGCCTGGCCATCAAGACCTTCGTGCGCAACGAGGGCAATGGCGTGATCCGCGAGGCCGTGCTGCGCGAGTTGAAGCGCGGCGGCCAGGTGTACTTCCTGCACAACGAGGTCGAGACCATCGAGAACCGCAAGGCGCGGCTCGAAGAGATCCTGCCCGAGGCGCGCATCGCCATCGCCCACGGCCAGATGCCCGAGCGCGAGCTCGAGCACGTGATGCGCGACTTCGTGGCCCAGCGCTTCAACGTGCTGCTGTGCTCGACCATCATCGAGACCGGCATCGACGTGCCCACGGCCAACACCATCGTGATGAGCCGCGCCGACAAGTTCGGCCTGGCGCAGTTGCACCAGCTGCGCGGCCGCGTGGGCCGCAGCCACCACCAGGCCTACGCCTACCTGCTGGTGCCCGACATGGACAGCCTCACCAAGCAGGCCGCGCAGCGGCTCGACGCCATCCAGCAGATGGAAGAACTGGGCAGCGGCTTCTACCTCGCCATGCACGACCTGGAGATCCGCGGCGCGGGCGAGGTGCTGGGCGAGAACCAGAGCGGCAACATGCTCGAGGTGGGCTTCCAGCTCTACAACGAGATGCTGTCCGAGGCGGTGAAGGCGCTCAAGGCCGGCCGCGAGCCCGACCTGCTCGCGCCGCTGTCGGTCACCACCGACATCAACCTGCACGCGCCCGCGCTGCTGCCCAACGACTACTGCGGCGACGTGCACCTGCGCCTGTCGTTCTACAAAAAGCTCGCCACCGCCAAGACCGCCGACCAGGTCGATGCCCTGCTTGAAGAAATCGTGGACCGCTTCGGCAAGCTGCCGCCGCAGGCGCAGACGCTGATCGACGTGCACCGCCTGCGCGTGCTCAGCACGCCCTACGGCGTGGTGAAGGTCGACGCCGCGCCCGGCGTCACCCACATCACCTTCAAACCCAACCCGCCGATCGAGCCCATGCGCATCATCGAGCTGATCCAGAAGCACCGCCACATCAAGCTCGCGGGCAACGAAAAACTGCGCATCGAACGCGCCCTGCCCGAGGTGAAAGACCGCGTGCAACTGGTGCGCGACGTGCTGCGCGCGCTCGGCCAACCCATCGCCCCGAAACAAGCCGCATGACCACCCCAGCCACCGCCATCGCCCCCGGCCTCACCGTGCGCGGCTTCACGCCGCCGCTGCGCCTGAGCGATTTCAAGCTCATCGCCTTCGACATGGATTCCACGCTGATCAACATCGAGTGCGTGGACGAGATCGCCGACGCCGTCGGCCGCAAGGCCGAGGTGGCCGCGATCACCGAGGCCGCGATGCGCGGCGAGATCACCGACTTCAAGGACAGCCTGCGCCGCCGCGTGGCCCTGCTCAAGGGCGTGACCATGGCCGACATGGAGCGGGTGTATGTGGAGCGCCTGCGCCTCAACCCCGGCGCGGCCGAACTCGTGCGCGCCTGCAAGGCCGTGGGCATGAAGGTGCTGCTGGTCTCGGGCGGCTTCACCTTCTTCGCGCACCGCGTGCGCGACACCCTGGGCATCGATTTCGTGCGCGCCAACATCCTCGAGGTCGCCAGCGGCCCGAACTGCGGCGAGCTCACCGGGCGGCTGGTCGAACAGGCCTGGGGCGACATCTGCGACGGCGCCGAGAAGCGCCGCACCCTGCTCGACGTGGCCTCGCTGCTGGACATCGCGCCGCACGAATGCATCGCCATGGGCGACGGCGCCAACGACCTGCCCATGATGGGCGCGGCCGGCCTCTCGGTGGCCTACCACGCCAAGCCCAAGGTGCGCGAGCAGGCCATGGTGTCGATCGAGAGCGGCGGGCTCGACCGCCTGCTTGAGCTGATGCGCTGAGCCAGGGCATCGCGCACCAAGATCACGCCCGCGGCCCCGGCGCGCGGGCGGCCCGTGCCACCGGACGGTGCACCGCGGGCCGCTGCGGGGGCGCCCGGCCCCCGCCGGCCGGCCTTTCGGGCCTGGCACACAACCTGCTCTGTCATCCGCGCATGGAGAGCGGTCTGCAACCGGTGGTCGCAGCGGCTCGTGCGTAGGTCCACTAGGGTTCCGTCTGCGGCAACGCAGGGTCTGGTCCGAGAGTGGGCCGGCCTCGCCAGAGGCTCCACGGAGGGACAAAAGCCCGGGAGAACGACGTCAGATCGGTTCTCCTGCGCCCATCCCTCACCCATCGGAGCGTCATCATGAAACTGGCAGGTCTTCTCTCTCCCTCCACCAGCGGTCCGGCTTCTTCCACGTCCGGGTCCTGGCTGCGCCGTCTGATCAAGCCCGCCGTGGGCGCGGCCCTCACCGTGGCGGCCGCAGCGGCCATCGCCGCCCCCACCAGCATGAAGATCGCCACCGTGGTGTGGATCGGCTACGGCCCCTTCTACGTGGCCGACGCGCTCGACCTCTACAAGAAATACAACCTCAAGGTCTCGCTGCAGGTCTTCACCGACCCGGCGCTGATCCCGCCCGCCATCGCTTCGGGCGCGGTCGACGGCGGCATGCTCACCTACGACCAGGTGGTCGGCCAGGTCGCCGCGGGCAAGGCCATGAAGGTCGTGATGCCCATCGACTACTCCAACGGCGGCGACGCCATCGTGGCCGACGCGTCGGTCAAATCGGTCAAGGACTTCAAGGGCAAGAAGGTGGGCTACAACCCGCTGTCGCCGAGCGACTTCCTGCTGTCGTACGCGCTCAAGATCAACGGCATGGGCGAGAAGGACATCAGCCCCGTGAGCATGACGCCCGAGGCGGTGCCCGCGGCCATGGCCTCGGGCCAGCTGCCGGTGGGCGTGACCTACGAGCCCAGCCTGTCGCAGATCCTGAGCCAGGGCGGCGGCAAGAAGTTCAAGGTGGTGTTCTCCTCCAAGGACGCGCCCGGCCTGATCGCCGACGTGCTGGTGTTCGACGAGAAGGCCATCAAGGCCAAGCCCGCGGAGATCACCGGCATCATCAAGGCCTACCTCGACGGCATGGCCTACATGAAGGCCAAGCCCGACGAGGCCGCCAAGATCATCGGCAAGTTCATGGGCGTGTCCGCCAAGGAAGTGAAAGAGCAGCTCGGCGGCGTCTACAACATCCCGCTGGCCGAAATGCCCAAGGCCTTCCTGCCCGCCAAGGAAACCACCTCCTACTACGCCAGCGGTGAGGTGATCGGCCAGCTGCTCAAGGCCAAAGGCCAGATCAGCGCCGTGCCGCCCACCGAGGCCACCATGGACGCCTCGCTCATCAAGGCCCTGGTCAAGTAAAGCCGCCGCCCGCGCCCGCGCGCGCCGCCGCCCCCGGGCGGTGCGCGGCGGCGGTGCGGCGCGCCACGAGCCCCTTGCCATGACGCAAGCCCTGTTCCGCCACGCCGACGGCGTGCTGCCCAACACCCTGGCGCTGGCCATCACCGTGACCGGCTGGCCGCTGGGCATCTGGCTGCTGGGCCAGCCGAACGCCGCGCTCAACCTGGCCGGCGTGCTGCTGGTCACGCTCACGCTCACCTGGTCGGCCTACTTCATCCACGAGTTCGCCCACCAGGCCATCTTCCGCACGCCGCAGGCCAACGAGCGCTGGGGCGTGTTCATGAGCTGGATCAACGGCAGCTGCTACGCGCGCTTCGCCGATCTGCGCCGCAAGCACATGCGCCACCACATCGAGCGCGCCGACGTCATCACCTTCGACGTGCAGGGCTTTCTGCGCGCGCACCCGCTGGTGCGCCGCACGGTGCTGGCGCTCGAGTGGCTGTACGTGCCCGCGGTCGAGTTCGTCATGCGCGGCTACGTGATCGCCCTGCCCTTCATCGACGCGCGCAAGCGGGACGCGCGCGGCCGCGTCGTCGGCGTGGCCGTGGTGCGCCTGACGGCCTGGGGCCTGCTGGCGTGGTGGTCGCTCAAGGCCCTGGCGCTGTACGCGCTGGCCTACCTGCTGTTCGTGCACCTGCTGCGCTTTGCCGACTGCTTCCAGCACACCTACGACGCCTACCCCATCCTCGACGACAAGCCCATCCCGCAGGACAAGCTGCGCGACCGCGCCTACGAACAGGCCAACACCTACAGCGACGTGGTCGGCCTGGACGCCAAGTGGCTCAACCTGGTGTGGCTCAACTTCGGCTTTCACAACGCGCACCACGAGCGCCCGGTCGCGCCCTGGTACAGCCTGCCGCGCCTGCACCGCGATCTGTATGGCGACACCAGCACGCAGGTGGTGACGGTGGGCGAACTGCTGCGCGCCTACCACCGCCACCGCGTCACGCGCGTGCTGGCCAAGGACTACGGCGCCGTGCTGCCCCCGGGCACGCCGCGGCGCGCCGACGGCTTCATCGGCGCCGTGGGCGTGTCCTTCCTGACCGCCGTATGACGGCGGTGCGCTACGGCCTCGAAGGCCGCACGGTGCTGCTCACCGGCGCGGCCGGCGGCATCGGCCAGGCGCTGGCGCGCGCCTTCGCGGACCAGGGCTGCCGGCTGCTGCTGCTCGACCGCGAGGCCGCGCCGCTGCAGGCGCTGTGCGAGGCCTTGGCCCCGCTGACCGAGGTGCACGCCGCGGTCTGCGAGCTCGGCAACGACGACGCCGTGGCCGCGCTGGCGCGCGACCTGGGCGCGCGCTGGGGCCGGCTCGACGTGCTGGTGCACAACGCCGGCACCGAATACCCGACACCGCTGGACGACACCGCGCCCGACGCCAACGCGCGCTGGGCCGAGCTGCTGGACAACAACGTCAGCGGCATGTTGCGCCTCACGCGCGCGCTGCTGCCGTTGCTGCCGCGCGGCGCGAGCGTGATCTGCCAGTCCTCGATCTGGGGCCGCATCGGCGTGGCCGGCTTCAGCGCCTACAGCGCGAGCAAACACGCGGTCGTGGGCCTCGCGCGCTCGCTGGCGCTCGAGCTCGGCCCGCGCGGCATCCGCGTCAATGCGGTCTGCCCGGGCTGGGTGCGCACCGCCGCGGCGATGCGCTCGCTCGCGGCGATGGCGGCCGAGCAGGGGCGCACCGAGGCCGAGGTCGAGCGCGAGCTGCTCGCGCGCCAGGCCGTGCCGGTGATGCTCGAACCCGGGGACCTGGCCGGCGTCTTCCTGTTCCTGGCCAGCGAGGGCGCGGCCGCGCTCACCGGCCAGAGCCTGAGCGCGAGCCACGGCGAGGTGATGGCATGAGCATCGGTGTCTCGCTGCAAGGCCGTACCGCCCTGGTCACCGGCGCCGCCACCGGCATCGGCCGCGCCTGCGCGCTGCGGCTGGCCGAGGCCGGCGCGGCGGTGTGGGTCAACCACCTGGGGCAGGCGGAGGCCGCGGCCGCCCTGGTGCAGGCCATCAACGCCGCGGGCGGCCACGCGCAGGCGATCGAGGCCGACGTGGCCGACGCCGCCGCGGTGCAGCGCATGGCCGAGTCGGTGGGCGCGATCGACGTGCTCGTCAACAACGCCGGCGTGATCCTCGAGAAGCCCTTTCTCGACACCACCGAAGCCGACTGGGACCGCGTGCTCGGTGTCGACCTCAGGGCCGTGTTCCTGGTCTGCCGCGCGCTGCTGCCCGGCATGCTGGCGCGCGGCGGCGGCAGCGTCGTCAACATCGCCTCCGACCTCGGTCTGCTCGGCCGCGAACGGTACGCGCCCTACTGCGCGGCCAAGGCCGGCGTGATCGCCCTCACCAAGTCGCTGGCGCGCGAGTTCGCGCCGCAGCGGGTGCGCGCCAACGCGGTCGCGCCCGGGCCCGTGGCCACGGCCATGGTGTCGCTCGAACACATGAGCGCCGAGTGGGTGGACAAAGAGCTCGCCATTCCGCAGCACCGGCTGGCCGACCCCGCCGAGATCGCCGACACGGTGCTCTTCCTCGCCAGCGACCTGTCGCGCTTCTACACCGGCCAGGTGCTGGGCCCCAACGGCGGCTCGGTCATGCCCTGAGCCCCGACCCGAACCATGTCCCTGCTGCCCGACCACCCCACCGAGCGCACCGCCACCGGCGTGCTGCTGTTCTCGGCCTCGCTCTGGGGCCTGAGCTGGATGCCGCTCAAGGCCTTCTTCGCGCAGGGCCTGCCCGGCCCGGTGGTGTCGCTGCTCACCTACGGCTGCGTGGGCGTGCTCGCGCTCTGGCTGCTCTGGCGCGACCGCGCCGCCTGGCGCGCGCAGTGGGGCCTGGTGCTGGCGCTGGTGGCCGTGGGCGGCTGGGCCAACACCTCCTTCGTCAACGCCATCATGCTCGGCGACGTGGCGCGGGTGATGTTCCTGTTCTACCTGTCGCCGGTGTGGTCGGTGCTGGGCGGCTGGCTGTTCCTGCGCGAGCACATCCCGCCGGTGCGCTGGGCCGCCGTGGGCGTGGCCGTGGTGGGCCTGTGGCTGGTGCTCGGCGCCGACGCGGGCGCCGCCGCCGCCGGGCTGGGCTGGACCGACGCACTCGCCTTGTCGGCCGGCCTGGCCTTCGCGGCCAACAACATCATCGCGCGCGCGGCGCACCGCGTGCCGCTGCGCACCAAGACCTTCGCGGTCTTCATCGGCTGCGGGCTGCTGTCGGCACTCGCCGCGGCGCTCACCGGCGGCGAACGCCCCGCCATCGGCCCCGGCCTGTGGCTGGCGCTGCTGGCCTACGGCTTCGGCTGGATGCTGCTGGCCACCGTCACCTGGCAGTACGGCGTGAGCCATTTGCCCAGCAGCCGCGCCGGCATGGTGTTGCTGGCCGAGCTGCTGGTCTCGGTGGGCACCGCCGTGGCCTTCGGCGGCGAACAACTCTCCCCCATGGCCTGGGCCGGCGGCGCGCTGATCGCCGTTGCCGCCCTGGGCGAAGCCCTGTTTCCACCGGCCCCCGTGGCCCCCACCGGAGTGCGTACCCCATGACCTCCCCCGCCACCGTCTGGATGAACCAGCTGTCCTGGGTCGATTACCAGCAGCGCATCCGCCGCGACCAGCCGCCCGTGCTGCTGCCCGTGGGCGCGCTGGAGCAGCACGGCCCGCACCTGCCGCTGGGCACCGACGGCCTGCTGGCCGCCGCGGTCGCGGCCGACACCGCGGCGCGCGTGGGCGGCCTGGTCGCGCCCACGCTGAGCTACGGCTACAAGTCGCAGCCCAAGTGCGGCGGCGGCCAGCACTTCTGCGGCACCACCAGCGTGGACGCGGCCACGCTGATCGGCCAGGTGCGCGACGCGGTGCGCGAGTTCGCGCGCCACGGCGTGGACAAGCTGGTGATCGTCAACGGCCACTACGAGAACCAGTGGTTCCTGATCGAGGGCATCGACCTGGGCCTGCGCGACGCCCGCGCCGCGGACCCGGCCTGCGCCCTGCAGGTGATGCGCCTCGAATACTGGGACTTCATGACGCCCGAGACCCTGGGCCATGTGTTCCCCGAAGGCTTCCCGGGCTTCGCGCTCGAGCACGCGGCCGTGCTGGAGACCTCGATGATGCTGCACCACCACCCGTCGCTGGTGCGCATGGACCTGCTGCCCGACGACGGCCCGGCCGACTTCCCGCCCTACGACATGTATCCGCCGCGCACCGACTGGGTGCCGGCCTCGGGCGTGCTCTCGTCGGCGCGCGGCGCCGACGCCGCCAAGGGCCGCCTGCTCGCCGAGGAGGTCGCGCGCCGCATGGCCGAGGCCATCGCCACCGGCTTCAGCCGGCCCGCGCCATGACGCCCGACGCCATCGCCCCCGACGCCGCGGGCACCGCGCTGCTGGTGATCGACATGCAGCGCGACTTCTGCAGCCCCGGCGGTTACGCGGACCAGGCCGGCCTGGACATCGCGCGCATGCGCGCCGTGGTGGCGCAGGTGCAGCGGCTGCTGGCCGCCGCGCGCGGCGCGGGCCTGCCCGTGGTGCACACCCGCGAGGGCCACCTGCCCGACCTGTCCGACTGCCCGCCGGCCAAGCTCGCGCGCAGCATCGCGGCGGGCGCGCCCATCGGCAGCGCCGGGCCGCTGGGCCGGCTGCTGGTGCGCGGCGAACAAGGCCACGACTTCGTGCCCGAGCTGCGCCCGCTGGCCGGCGAACACGTGATCGACAAGCCCGGCTACGGCGCCTTCCACCGCACCACGCTGGGCCCGCTGCTCGAGGCCCTGGGCGTGCGCCGGCTGATCCTCTGCGGCGTGACCACCGAGGTCTGCGTGCACTCCACGCTGCGCGAGGCGGTGGACCGCGGCTTCGAATGCCTCACCGTGGGCGACGCCACCGCCGCGAGCCGGCCCGCGCTGCAGGCCCCGGCGCTGGCCATGATCGGCGTGGAAGGCGGCATCTTCGGCGGCCTGTGCGACACCGAGACCTGCGTGGCCGCGCTCGATGCGCTGCCGCGTGCGCGCCGGGAGGTGGCATGAACCCCTTGGCCCACTGGACCGACCTGCCCGCGCCCGATGCGCCCGTGCCCGAGCGCTACCACGGCGTGTGGCGCCGCACCCTGCTCGAAACGCCCGAGGGCCGCGACACCACCACGGCGGTGCACTGGCTGCAGACCGCGGGCTGGCACGCCGACCTGCGCGTGCCCATGGGCATCGACCCCGCCACGCCCGCCGGCCGCGCGCAACTGCAGGGCTTCTGCGGCCTCACGCGCATCACGCCGGCGCAGGCCGGCCAGCCCGAGGTCTGCACCTGGCAGCGCGAATGGGACGTGCAGCCGCCGCGCAGCACGCCCGACGCCGGGTACATGGTGTTCGAGACCGCCGACCGCGTGATCGAGACCGGCGTGCACGGCCGCTACCTCGAGGTCTGGGAGCGCCTGCCCGGCTCCACCGGCCCCAGCCGGGCGCAGGCGGCCCACGACGCGCAGGGCCGGCCCACCGGCTGGCTGCGCTTCATCGCCGGCGGCTACCAGCTGCGGGTGCGCCCGCGCCGCGCGCCCTGGCCCGCCGACACCCGGCCCGACGAAACCCTGGCCGATCTGGTGCAGCGCCACACCGGGGCGGCGGCCGATCTGCTCGACTTCGAGCTGGTGTTCGAAACCCTGCCGGGCCCGGCCCCGGCATTCCCCTGAGCCCGCCATGCTGCCCACCGCCACCGGCGACTGGTTCCACTTCCGCGACCTGGGCGACGGCCTCACACTGATCAGCGAGCCGCACGTCATTCCCTTTCTTCGCTGCAACATCTGGCACATCCGCGGCCGCGCGCTCGACCTGGTGGTGGACACCGGCCTGGGCGTGAGCAGCCTCTACGCGGCCTCGCGCCACCTGTTCGGCCAGCGCGTGGCCGCGCTCGCCACCCACGTGCACCTGGACCACGTGGGCGGCCACCACGAGTTCGCCGAGTGCTGGTGCCACCGCCTCGAAGCGCCCGGCCTGCGCGGCGCCGACCCGGCCTTCACGCTGGGCGACGTGAGCCTCGCGCAGCTGGCCATCGACGCGCCCGGCTACGACACGCAGGGCCCGGCGCTCACCGCCCTGCCCGCGCCCGATTACGACCTGTCGGCCTGGCAGATCCGCCAGGCCACGGTCACGCGCGAGCTCGACGACGGCGACGTGATCGACCTCGGCAACCGCCACTTCGAGGTGCTGCACCTGCCCGGCCACTCGCCGGGCAGCATCGGCCTGTGGGAGGCCGCCACCGGCACGCTGTTCTCGGGCGACGCGGTCTACGACGGCCCGCTGCTCGACGCCCTGCCGCACTCCGACCGCGCCGCCTACGCCCGCACCATGGAGCGCCTGCTCGCGCTGCCGGTGAACGTGGTGCACGCCGGCCACGACCCGAGCTTTGGCCGCGCGCGCCTGCACCAACTGGTGCGCGACTGGCTGGCGCGCCAGGACAGCGGCCCGCACCCAGCGCCTGGCATCAAACCTGCTTTGACCTGAGCACAGAGAGGCGTGCACACCAAACCGGTGCGTCGCCACCTTGATGACCGCTAGGGTTCCGGGCCGGTGCACCACGCACCGGCCGCCTGGTCCGAGAGCGGTCGGCCACGATCGCGTGGCTCCACGGAGGGACAAAAGCCCGGGAGAAGCTGGCACGCCGCCGCAACGGCCGTGCACGCCTCTCTGGCCTTTGTTCCCACCGCACCGGAGCCCGCGCATGTCCTCTTCGCCCCCTTCGCTGCCCACCGCGGCGGCCCCGCTGGCGCCGCTGCCGCGGCGTCCGCTCTCGGCCCTGTGGACGGTTCGCGCGCCGATCGGCCGGCGCAGCTTCTGGCTGCTGGCCCTGTGCGGTCTGACCACACCGCTGCTGGCCTGGGCCGCGCTGGCCGCCTGGGGCGGGCTGGACCCGACCTTCCTGCCCTCGCCCGCCGCGGTGCTCGCCAAGACCTGGGCCTGGCTGACCGAGGGCGGTCTGATCGACGACATGGCCATCAGCACGTACCGCGTGGTCGCGGGCTTCGTGCTCTCGGCCGTGATCGCGCTGCCGCTGGGCCTGTTCATCGGCTCGTTCCGCGCGGTGCAGGCGCTGCTGGAGCCGCTGACCGATTTCGTGCGCTACATGCCGGCCGTGGCCTTCATCCCGCTGGTGATGCTGTGGGTGGGCATCGACGAAAGCGCCAAGATCGCGATCATCTTCATCGGCACCTTCTTCCAGATGGTGCTCATGGTGGCCGAGGACGTGCGCCGCGTGCCGGCCGCGCAGGTCGAGGCGGCGCAGACCATGGGCGCGAACCGCCGCGAGCTGATCGAGAAGGTGATCTTCCCCAGCGCCAAGCCGGCCCTGCTCGACACGCTGCGCGTGACCATGGGCTGGGCCTGGACCTACCTGGTGGTGGCCGAGCTGGTGGCCGCGAACTCGGGCCTGGGCTTCGCCATCCTGCGCGCGCAGCGCTTCCTGCAGACCGACACCATCTTCGCCGGGATCATCGTCATCGGCCTCATCGGCCTGCTGACCGACCAGGCCTTCCGCTGGCTGCACCGGCGCGCCTTCCCCTGGCTCTACCTGAAAGGCTGAGGCCCATGAACACCCCCAAGGTCAGCATCCGCGCGCTGAGCAAGCGCTTCGAGGGCGCCAGCGTGAACGCGCTGCAGCAGATCGACCTCGACATCGCGGCCAACGAGTTCGTCACCTTCGTGGGGGCCTCGGGCTGCGGCAAGAGCACGCTGCTGCGCACCATCGGCGGGCTGGAAACGCACAGCAGCGGCGAACTGCTGGTGGACGGCCGCCCCGTGACCGGCCCCGACGTGGACCGCGCCATGGTGTTCCAGCACTACAGCCTCTACCCCTGGATGTCGGTGATCGAGAACATCCGCTTCTGCCGCCAGCTCGCCGCGCACACGCGCCAGCGCAGCTCGGCCGACGTGGAAGCCGCCTCGGGCCGCGCCGATGCGCTGCTGCGCCTCATGGGCCTGGAGGCCTCGGCGCGGGCCTGGCCCAACCAGCTCTCGGGCGGCATGCAGCAGCGCGTGGCGATCGCGCGCGCGCTCATGGGCCGCCCCGGCATCGTGCTGATGGACGAGCCCTTCGGCGCGCTCGACGCGCAGACGCGCGAGGTCATGCACGACCTGATCCGCCACGTGCACCGGCTGGAGAAGGCCACCATCGTCTTCGTCACCCACGACGTCGAAGAGGCCATCTACCTCGGCGGGCGCGTGGTGCTGATGGCCCCACGCCCCGGCCGCATCGACACCATCTACGAGGTGCCCTTCGGCGACCGCCGCGACCAGGACCTCAAGCACGCGCCCGAGTTCCTGCGCCTCAAGCGCGAGATCCTCGAACGCATCCGCGAAACCTCGGGCATGAAGACCGACCTCGAACAGCTGCAGCGGCTGTCGGGCCTGGCCGAGTCCGCCTGAACCCCATCCCCGGAGACCCGCCATGTCCGCATCACCGCAAGCCAGCCCCTGGACCGAGCCGCACGTGCCCGTGCCCGACAACCCGCCGCCGGCCGCGCCGGTGGACGCGCCCGCGCTGTGGCAGCGCTTTCCGGCCGCGGCGCTGGCCGGCGTGGACACCGCGCGCGCGATGTGGAGCGAGACCGTGCCCGGCGGCGGCCACTGGAGCTGGCGCATGCCGCGCGGCAGCGCGATCCGCTTCGTCGCGCTCGAAGACGGCCCCAACGTGAGCGTGTTGCTGTATTCGGCGCTCGAAAAACTGGAGCGCTACAACATGCCCGACAGCCTCAAGGCGCAGCACACCGCGCACTACCGCGCGGGCCATGTGCTCATGAGCGACATGGGCCGCAGCCTGGCCAGCATCACCGCCGACAGCCTGGGCTGGCACGACCCGCTGGGCGCGCTGCTCGACAACGCGCGCATGGCCGCCAAGTACGGCGAGCGCCGTTATGCCGACGCGCGCAACGCCATGTACCGCTCGGGCCAGGACGGGCTGTTGATCGAGATCGGCAAGCACGGCCTGGGCAAGCGCGACCTGATCGCGCCGGTCAACCTGTTCAGCAAGGTCGCGGTCGACGAAGAGGGCCGCTTCCGGTTCGCGAGCGACCACGCCAAGGTGGGCGACTTCGTCGAGCTGCGCTTCGACATGGACGTGATCCTGGCCATCAGCACCGCGCCGCACGCGCTCGACCCCAAGCCGGTGTACGCGCCGGCCAAGGTGGGCCTGCTGGCCTGGCGCTGCGGCCCGGCCCCGGCCAACGACCCCTGCCGCGCCTTCCGCCCCGAGAACGCGCGCGCCCTGCACAACAGCGACCAGCTGTACCTGTGAGCGAGGAGAGCCCCATGACCACCGCCACCGCCTTCCGCGTGCAACACAGCGCGCTCGACCCGGCGAATGCCGTGCTCGACCAGCACCACCCCGCGGGCGAGCCCATCCTGTTCCCGCTCGCGGCCGGCCAGACGCTGCGCATCGTCGACCTCGAAGGCAACCAGGCCGCCGACGTGCTGTTCTACAACCGCGACGACCCGGCCGAGCACTACAGCGCCACCGACACCCTGCTGCAGCAGGGCGGCATCTACCTCACCACCGGCTCGGTGATCCGCAGCAACGAGGGCCGGCCCATGCTCACCATCGTGGCCGACACCTGCGGCCGCCACGACACCCTGGGCGGCGCCTGCGCGGCCGAGAGCAACACCGTGCGCTACGCGCTGCAGAAGAAGTTCATGCACAGCTGCCGCGACAACTACCTGATCGCGCTGCAGCACGCCGACATCGGCCTGGGCAAGCGCGACCTGGTGCCCAACATCAACTTCTTCATGAACGTGCCGGTCACCGAGGCGGGCGAACTCACCTTCGCCGACGGCGTCTCGGGCCCGGGCAAGTACGTGGAGCTGCGCGCCGAGATGAACCTGTGGGTGCTGATCAGCAACTGCCCGCAGCTCAACAACCCCTGCAACGCCTACCACCCGACGCCGATCCGCCTGCTGGTCTGGGACCCGGCCTGATCCCCACGGCGGCGGGACGACCCGTCCGTTGTTCTCGAACCGGCAGGACGGCCTGCCACCGGAGACCCCATCCATGTTCCGCAAGGTCCTGATCGCCAACCGCGGCGCCATCGCCTGCCGCATCATCCGCAGCCTCAAGGCGCTGGGCGTGCACAGCGTGGCCGTGTATTCCGAGGCCGACGCCCAGGCGCGCCACGTGCGCGAGGCCGACGAGGCCCACCTGCTGGGCCCCGCGCCCGCGGCCGAGAGCTACCTGCGCGCCGATCGCATCCTGCAGATCGCGCGCGACTGCGGGGCCGAGGCCATCCACCCCGGCTACGGCTTCCTGTCGGAGAACCCGGCCTTCGCCCAGGCCTGCGAGGACGCGGGCATCGCCTTCATCGGCCCCAGCCCGGCACAGATGCGCGCCTTCGGCCTCAAGCACACGGCACGCGAACTGGCCGAACAACAGGGCGTGCCGCTGCTGCCCGGCAGCGGCCTGCTGCACGACGCGGCGCAGGCGCGCGCCGAGGCGCAGCGCATCGGCTACCCGGTGATGCTCAAGAGCACCGCCGGCGGCGGCGGCATCGGCATGCGCCTGGTGCGCAACGAAGCCGAGCTGGCCGATGCCTACGCCTCGGTGCAGCGCCTGGCCGCGGCCAACTTCAAGGACGCCGGCCTGTTCCTCGAAAAATTCGTCGAGCGCGCGCGCCACATCGAGGTGCAGGTGTTCGGCGACGGCGCGGGCACGGTGCTCGCGCTCGGCGAGCGCGACTGCTCGGTGCAGCGGCGCAACCAGAAGGTGATCGAGGAAACGCCCGCGCCCGGCCTGAGCGGTGCGCAGCGCAGCGAACTGCACGCCACCGCGGTGCGGCTGGCGCAAGCGGTGCACTACCGCTCGGCCGGCACGGTGGAGTTCGTGTTCGACGCCGACAGCGGCGCCTTCTACTTCCTCGAAGTCAACACGCGGCTGCAGGTGGAACACGGCGTGACCGAGCAGGTCACGGGCATCGACCTCGTGGCCTGGATGGTGCGCCTGGCCGCGGGCGAGCTGCCGCCGCTGGCCACGCTGGCCCCCACGCTGCGGGGCGCGTCGATCCAGGTGCGGCTCTACGCCGAAGACCCGGCGCGCAACTTCCAGCCCAGCGCCGGCCTGCTGACCGAGGTGGTGTTCCCCGCCGAGGCGCGCGTGGACGCCTGGGTCGAGCGCGGCACCGAGGTGCCCGCCTGGTACGACCCCATGCTGGCCAAGCTCATCGTCACCGCACCCGACCGCGCGCAGGCGCTGGCGCGGCTCGACGCCGCGCTCGCGGCCACGCGCCTGGCCGGCATCGAGACCAACCTCGACTACCTGCGCCAGGTGGTGCGCGACCCGGTGTTCCGCGAAGGCCGCCAGATCACGCGCTTCCTTGGCGACTTCGCCTACCGGCCCGCCACGGTGGAGGTGATCGAGCCCGGCGTGCAGACCAGCGTGCAGGACTGGCCGGGCCGCCTGGGCCACTGGGACGTGGGCGTGCCGCCCAGCGGCCCCATGGACGCCTATGCGCACCGCATGGCCAACCGCCTGGTGGGCAACGCGCCCGAGGCGGCCGCGCTGGAGATCACGCTGGCCGGGCCGACGCTGCGCTTTCACGCCGACGCGGTGATCGCAGTCACCGGCGCGCCCGCGCCGGTCACGCTGGACGGCGAGCCGATCG
Organism: Hydrogenophaga sp. T2; assembly: GCF_049843535.1. Taxonomy (NCBI): domain Bacteria; kingdom Pseudomonadati; phylum Pseudomonadota; class Betaproteobacteria; order Burkholderiales; family Comamonadaceae; genus Hydrogenophaga; species Hydrogenophaga sp. T2. The sequence continues at coordinate 145,663 of NZ_JBBHZJ010000001.1, forward strand.
CCCTGTGGCAGAGCCACCGCGTGGCCGCGGGCAGCACCCTGGCCATCGGCCGCGCCAGCGCGGGCGCACGCCTGGCGCTGGCCGTGGGCGGCGGCTTCGACCTGCCGCTGTACCTGGGCAGCCGCAGCACCTTCACGCTGGGCCAGTTCGGCGGCCACGCGGGCCGCCACCTGCGCAGCGGCGACGTGCTGCACCTGGCCGCGCCCGGCAGCGGCAGCGCCGGGCAGGCGGCCCCGCCGGCCACCGTGCCCGCCTACGGCCGCCACTGGGACGTGGGCGTGCTCTACGGCCCGCACGGCGCGCCCGATTTCTTCACGCCCGCCGACATCGACAGCTTCTTCGCCACCGACTGGGGCGTGCACTACCACTCCAGCCGCACCGGCGTGCGCCTGATCGGGCCCAGGCCCCAATGGGCGCGGCCCGACGGCGGCGAGGCCGGCCTGCACCCCTCGAACATCCACGACAACGCCTACGCCATCGGCGCCATCGACTTCACCGGCGACATGCCGGTGATCCTCGGCCCCGACGGGCCCAGCCTGGGCGGCTTCGTCTGCCCCGCGGTGGTGGTGGACGCCGAGCTGTGGAAGCTCGGCCAGCTGCGCCCGGGCGACACGGTGCGCTTTCACCGCCTCTCGCTCGACCAGGCGCTGGACCGCAGCGCCTGCATGGAGGCCGCGCTGCGCACGCTCGCGCAGCCCCTGCCCGGCGCGCCGGCCGATGACGCGGCCGCCCACCCCACGCCGGTGGTGCACGAGGACCCGGCCCGCGAGCGCGAGCACGTGCCCGCCATGGTGGTGCGCCAGGCCGGCGACCGCTACCTGCTGATCGAGTTCGGCCCGCTGGTGCTCGACATCGAACTGCGCCTGCGCGTGCACGTGCTCATGCAGGCACTGCAGGCGCGCATCGACGACGGCACGCTGCCCGGCATCATCGACATGACGCCGGGCATCCGCTCGCTGCAGCTGCACTACCAGCCCGAGCGCATCACGCGCCAGGCGCTGCTGGACACCGTGATCGCCACCGAGGCCGCGCTGCCCGCGGTCGACGACATGGAGGTGCCCAGCCGCATCGTGCACCTGCCGCTGTCCTGGGACGACCCGCAGACGAAACTCGCGATCGAGAAGTACATGCAGTCGGTGCGCGCCGACGCGCCCTGGTGTCCGAGCAACATCGAGTTCATCCGCCGCATCAACGGGCTCGACAGCCTCGAGGACGTGCACCGCGTGGTGTTCGACGCGCACTACCTGGTGCTGGGCCTGGGCGATGTGTACCTGGGCGCGCCGGTGGCCACGCCGGTCGACCCGCGCCACCGGCTGGTGACCACCAAGTACAACCCGGCGCGCACCTGGACGCCCGAGAACGCCGTCGGCATCGGCGGCGCCTACCTCTGCGTCTACGGCATGGAGGGCCCGGGCGGCTACCAGTTCGTGGGCCGCACGCTGCAGATGTGGAACCGCTGGCGCCATGGCGAAGGCGTGTTCGAACAGCCCTGGCTGCTGCGCTTTTTCGACCAGATCCGCTTCGTGCCGGTGGACCAGGACGAGCTGCTGCGCCTGCGCGCCGCGTTTCCGCACGGCGGCCACGCGCTGCAGATCGAGCCCACCACCTTCCGCCTGCGCGACCACCGCCGCTTCCTGGCCGAGAACGCCGACAGCATCGCCGCCTTCAAGGCGCGCCAGCAGGCGGCCTTCGAGGCCGAGCGCGAGCGCTGGGCCGCCAGCGGCCAGGACACCGTGGCCGTCGACACGCTCGACACGGCCACGGGCAAAGCCGACGACACCGAGCTGCCGCCCGGCGGCAAGCCCCTGGCCAGCAACGTGCCCGGCAGCGTGTGGAAGGTGCTGGTCAACGAAGGCCAGCGCGTGCAGGCCGGCGAGGTGCTGCTGGTCGTCGAGTCCATGAAGATGGAGTTCAGCGTGCTCTCGCCCGCCGATGCCACCGTGCACCGCCTGATGTGCCGCGAAGGCGCGCCCGTGTCCGCCGGCCAGGACGTGCTGGTGCTGATCACCGAATGACCCCCCGATGCCTGCCCACGCCATGAACCTGCAAGACCTCTCCTTCGACATCGCGAGCCTGCGCGCCGCCTACGCCGCCGGCACCCCGGTGCGCGACGTGATCGCCGAGGCCCTGCGCCGCTGCGCGGGCGATGCGCACCACGCCTTCATCCACCGGCTGAGCGAGGCCGAGCTCGAGTCCCATCTCGCGCGGCTCGAGGGCCTGGCCCCCGCGGGCCTGCCGCTGTACGGCGTGCCCTTCGCGATCAAGGACAACATCGACCTCGCCGGGGTGCCCACCACCGCCGCCTGCCCCGAATACGCCTACGTGCCCGAGCGCAGCGCCTTCGTGGTGGAGCAACTGATCGCGGCGGGCGCGGTGCCCCTGGGCAAGACCAACCTCGACCAGTTCGCCACCGGCCTCAACGGCACGCGCTCGCCCTACGGCGCCTGCCGCAACGCCTTCGACCCGGCCTTCGTCTCGGGCGGCTCCAGCTCGGGCTCGGCGGTGGCCGTGGCCAAGGGCTGGGTGTCGTTTGCGCTCGGCACCGACACGGCGGGCTCGGGCCGCGTGCCCGCGGCCTTCAACCACCTGATCGGCCTCAAGCCCACGCTGGGCCTGCTCTCGGCCAGCGGCGTGGTGCCGGCGTGCCGCTCGGTGGACACGGTGTCCATCCTCGCGCTCACCGCGGCCGACGCGCAAGCCGTGCTGGCGGCCGCCGCGGTGCCCGATGCGGCCGACGCCTTCAGCCGCGCGGCGCAGCCCTTCGGCGTGGACTTCTCCAGCGGGCCGTTCCGCTTCGGCGTGCCGCGTGCGCAGGACCTCGAGTTCTTCGGCAACGCCGCTGCCGCGGCGCTGTTCGCGCAGAGCGTGGAACGGCTGCAGGCGCTGGGCGGGCAGGCGATCGAGATCGACCTCACGCCCTTTCTGGAGGCCGCGCGCCTGCTCTACGACGGGCCCTGGGTGGCCGAGCGGTATGCGGCCATCCACGGCTTCATCGAGGCGCGGCCGGAGGCCGTGTTCGCGCCCGTGCGCCAGATCATCGAGGGCGGCAAACGCCCGCTCGCGGCCGACGCCTTCGCGGCCAGCTACCGGCTCAAGGCGCTCAAGCGCGTCTGCGACGCGCAACTCGCGTCGGTGGACGGCCTGCTGCTGCCCACGGCCGGCACCATCTACCGCATCGCCGACATGCAGGCCGACCCGATCCGCCTGAATTCCAACCTGGGGCGCTACACCAACTTCGTGAACCTGCTCGACTACGCCGCGGTGGCCGTGCCCGCGGGCTTTCAGGACGGCGGCGATGCGCCGGGCCTGCCCTGGGGCGTCACCCTGGTCGCACCCGCCTTCCGCGACGTGCCGCTGCTGCGCCTGGCCGACCGCCTGCACCGCGCGCAAGCGACCACGCTCGGCGCGACCCCCACCGCGCTCGCCAGCACGCCCGCCATCGGCGCGCCGCCCGCGGGCAGCGCACTGGGCGCGGGCACGGTGCAGGTGGCGGTGTGCGGCGCGCACCTGTCGGGCCTGCCGCTCAATGGCCAGCTCACGCAGCGCGGCGCGCGGCTGCTGCGCACGGTGCGCTCCGCGCCCGAGTACCGCTTCGTCGCGCTGGCCGGCGGCCCGGTGCAGCGGCCCGGCATGGTGCGTGTGGCCGAGGGCGGCGCCGCGATCGAGATGGAAATCTGGGAGCTGCCGCTGGCGCACTTCGGCAGCTTCGTCGCCGGCATCCCCGCGCCGCTGGGCATCGGCCAGGTGCGGCTCGAAGACGGCGGCTCGGTCTGCGGCTTCGTGTGCGAGGCCCTGGGCGCCGAAGGCGGCACCGACATCACGCACCTGGGCAGCTGGCGCGCGTGGCTGGCGGGCCAGCCACGCGCGGCCACAGCGATCAGACCAGCCAGCCTTTGAGCGAGGCGGCCATGCGCTCGGCAGAGATGCCGTAGCGCTCGTGCAGCGTGGGCAGTGCGCCCGCGTCGAGGAAGGCGTCGGGCAGCGCGAGTTGGCGAAAGCGGCTGGGCACCACGCCCTCGCGCAGCAGCAACGCGGCCACCGCCTCGCCCAGGCCGCCCACGGTGGAATGGTTCTCGGCCACCACCACGAGGCGGCCGGGCTTGCGCGCCTCGGCCAGGATCGTCGCCTCGTCCAGCGGCTTGATCGTGGGGCAGTGCAGCACCGCCACGCCGATGCGGTCGGCCGCGAGTTGCTGCGCCACCTCGAGCGTGCGCATGGTCATGAAGCCGCTGGAGATCACCAGCACCTCGGCGCCGTCGCGCAGCAGCTTGGCCTTGCCGAGCTCGAAGCGGTAGCCGTACTCGTCGAGCACCAGCGGCACGTTGCCGCGCAGCAGCCGCATGTAGACCGGCCCCGGGTGCGCCGCGATCTGTGGCACCGCCTGCTCGATGTCGAGCGCGTCGCAGGGGTCGACCACCGTCAGGCCCGGGATGGCGCGCATCATGGCCAGGTCTTCGGTGGCCTGGTGGCTGGGGCCGTAGCCGGTGGTGAGGCCGGGCAGCGCGCAACAGATCTTCACATTGAGGTTTTCCTCGGCGATGACCTGGTGGATGAAGTCGTACGCGCGGCGCGTGCCGAACACCGCGTAGGTGGTGGCAAAGGGCACCAGGCCGACCTTGGCCATGCCGCCGGCCGCGCCCATGAGCAGCTGTTCGGCCATGCCCATCTGAAAGAATCGCTCGGGGTAGGCCTGGCCGAACAGGTGCAGATCGGTGTACTTGGCGAGGTCGGCCGTCATGCCGACGACCTCGGGATGGCTGGCAGCGTATTCCACCAGCGCCTTGCCGAAGGGCGCAGCCTTCACGCGCTGGCCCTCGGCCGCGATGGACGCGATCATGGCCGACGTGGTCAGCCGCGGTTTCTTTTCGGTCACGGTGTTCATGGTCGGGCTCCTCAGGGGCGGTTGGCGTCCAGCACGTCGAGCGCCTGCTGCCATTCGGGCGGATCGACCCGGATGAAGTGGTTCTTGTCGCGGCTCTCGAGGAAGGGCACGCCTTTGCCCATGAGCGTGTCGCACAGGATCACGCGCGGGCGCGCGTCGGCGAGCTGGCGCGCGGTGTCGAAGGCGCGCACCACCGCGGGCAGGTGGTTGCCGTCCACGCGCTGCACGTGCCAGCCGAAGGCCGACCATTTGTCTGCAAGCGGCTCGAAACCCATCACCCGGGTCGACGGGCCGTCGGCCTGCTGGTTGTTGATGTCGACGATGCAGATGAGGTTGCCCAGGCCGTGGTGGCTGGCCGACATCGCCGCCTCCCAGGTCGAGCCTTCGTCGAGCTCGCCGTCGGACATGGAGTTATAGACAAAGGCCGGGTTGCCGCGATGGCGCAGGCCCAGGGCCATGCCCACCGCGATCGGCAAGCCCTGCCCGAGCGAGCCGCCCGAGATTTCCATGCCGGGCGTGTAGGTGGCCATGCCTGACATCGGCAGGCGGCTGTCGTCGCTGCCGTAGGTGTCGAGTTCGGACTCAGGCACGATGCCCGCTTCGATCAGCGCGGCGTAGAAGGCGATGGCGTAGTGGCCGTGCGAGAGCAGGAAGCGGTCGCGGCCGTCCCAGTCGGGGTCGTCGGCGCGGAAGTTGAGGGCGTGACCATAAGCGGTGGCGAGCACGTCGGCATAGCCGAGGGCCTGGCCTACGTAGCCCTGGCCCTGCACCTCGCCCATGCGCACCGCGTAGCGGCGGATGCGCCAGGCGCAGCGCGCGATCTCGGCCAGATTCGGCGGATTGACTGACATCGGAAAACTCCTGAAGGGGGGCCGTTTACTTGAGGATGACGGCGGGCACGTAGGACACGAGCAGCAGCACGCCGAAGGCCACCAGGTAGAACGGCCCCATGGCGCGGACCGTCTGGCCCACCTTGACCTTGGCGAGCGAACTCGTGATGAACAGCGTGGTGCCCACAGGCGGCGTGTAAAGCCCGATGGCGAGGTTGACGACCATCATGATCCCGAGCTGCACCGGGTCCATGCCCATGCTGTGCGCCAGGGGCAGGAACACCGGCGTGAGCAGCAGGATGGCGGCAGGCAGGTCGATGAACATGCCCACGAACAGCATCATCAGGTTCATCAGCAGGATCACGATCCAGTCGCTGCTCACGTTCTCGGACACCCAGGCCACCACGCCCTGGGGCAGCTGGTCGAAGGTGAGCAGCCAGCCGATGGCGGCCGAGGCCATGATCACCAGCAGCACCACGCCCGTGGCCACGCCGGCCTCGACGATGGCCGAATGAAGCCGGCGCAGCGTGAGGTCGCGGTACAGCAGCGCCGACACCGCGGCGGCGTACAGGGCCGAGAGCACCGCCACTTCGGTGGGCGTGGCGATGCCGAAGCGCAGGAACACCACGATCAGCACCGGCAGCAGCACCGCGGGCGAGGCCAGCAGCAGGTTGCGGCGCATGACCGCGCTCTGGGCGGCCGCGGTTTCGCGCGGCAGGTTCTTGGTCTTGCCCACCCACCAGCACGCCACCATGAAGCCGCCGCACAGCAACAGGCCCGGCAGGATGCCCGCATAGAACAACGCCGCGATCGAGGTGTTCGACGACAGCGCGTACAGGATCATGGGGATCGAGGGCGGAATGATGATGTCGATGGTGGCCGCCGACGCGAGCGAGGCCGCCGAGAACGGCATGGGGTAACCGAGCCGGCGGTGCCAGGGCATGATCAGCGAGCCGATGGCCGAGGCATCGGCCACCGCCGAGCCCGACACGCCGCCGAACAGCGTGGACGACAGCACGCTCACCTGGGCCGGGCCGCCATGCCAGCGGCCCACGGTGGCCGACAACACGCCGATCAGCGACTCGCCCAGGCGGCCGCCCATCATCAGCGCGCCGGTGAGCATGAAGAACGGGATCGCGATCAGCGGAAAGCTCTGCACCTGCGCCACCATCTGCTGCACCAGCAGATCGAGCGGTACGCGGTCGGTGCTGAGCGCGGCGGCCATGGCGGCCACCAGCAGCGCGTGGGCGATGGGGATGGCGGCCACCGCCCCCACGATGAAAACGAACAGGATCAAGGCACTCATGGTTGTCTCCAGCCAGCGGGTGGGCGCGGCCTCAGCCTTGCGCGGTCGAGGGTGAGCCGGCGCCCTGCGCCGGGGCCGCGGCCCCGTGCCGCAGCAGGCGCCAGGCGGATTGCAGCGCCAGCAAGGCCAGCAGCACCATGGCCACCATCACGCAGCCGTAAGTGACCGACGAGGGCACGTGCAGGATGGCGGACTTCTCGTCGTGCACGATCTCGAGCAGGCCGAAGGTGGCCTTGGCCAGCGTGCCGTAGAGCGCCGCCACCACCAGCCAGCCCACGACACCGAGCCAGCGCCGCGCCGGTGCCTTGAGCGACTCCATGAGGAAGGTGGTGGCGATGTGCGACCCGTGCTGGGCCGCGAGCACCACACCGGCCATCACCAGCCAGGGGAACAGCAGCTCGGGCACCTCGTTGGCCCATTGCAGGCTCGAGCCGGTGCTGTAGCGCAGCAGCGTGTTGGCCGTGAGGATGAAGAAGATCAGCGTGGTGGACACCCAGAGCACCGCCTGGCACGACCAGGCAATGACCCTGCCCACCACGCCTTGCGAGGCGTTCGACATGGATGGCTCCAGAAGGAGGCGCCGCCCGCGGACGGCGCCCGGTTCGGCAAGTGCGCGAGGTCAGTTGGCGCGCGACGCGGCCACGACCTGCTTCACGAAGGCACCGATGGGGCTGCCCTCCCACTTGGTGACCACGGCGGCGGTGGCCTTCTGGAACGAGGCCTTGTCGGGGTTGTCGATCTGCACGCCCTTGGCCTTGAGGTCGGCCACCAGCTTGTCGTCGCTTTCCTTGGACATCTTGCGCTGCAGCGCGGTGGCCTCGGTGGCGGCGTCCTGCACAAGCTTGCGATCGGCCTCGCTCAGGCGGTCCCAGGTGCGCTTGCTCATGAGGAAGGGCGTCATCTCGTATTTGTGCCCGGTGAGCGAGATGAACTTCTGCACCTCGTAGATCTTGCTGGCGTGGATGTTCATCAGCGGGTTCTCCTGCCCGTCGACCACGCCCTGCTGCAGCGCCACGTAGAGCTCCGAGAACTTGATCTGCTGCGCCTCGGCGCCCAGGCTTTGCATGATGTCCACCGTCACCGTGTCGGGCGGGGTGCGCATCTTCATGCCCTTGAGGTCGTCGGCCTTGAGCAGCGCGCGTTTGCTGTTGCTCATGTGGCGAATGCCGTTGTCCCAGTAGCCGAGCACCACCAACCCCTTGTCGGCCGACTTCACGGCCAGCTCCTTGCCGGCGGGGCCGTCGAGTGTTTTCCAGGCCTGGGCCAGATCGCCGAACAGGAAGGGCATGCCGAAGGCGGCGTACTCGGGCACGGTGTTGGCCACCGCGCCTTGCGAATTCGCCGAGATGTCGAGCGCGCCGGTGCGCAGCGCGGTCACCATGGCGGCGTCGTCGCCGAGCTGGGCCGAGGGGGCCACGGTCACCTCGATGCGGCCGTTGCTCTTGGCCTTGAGCACCTCGGCGAACTTCACCGAGGCCTCGTGCCGCGGGTTGCCGGGCGCGGCGCCGTGGCCCAGCGTGAGCTTGATCGCCGATTGCGCCATGGCCGCGCCACACAGGGTCAGCGCGGCAGCGGCGATGGCGCCGCGGCGGGCAAGGGAAAAGGACTTCATCGTTGTCTCCTGGTGGTGGTGGCGGTCCGGTCGGCCGCCGGTTTGTGTGGCTCCGCGAAGCCGTGGAAAACGAAGCAAGGGGTCAGTGGATCAACATGCCGCCGTTCACGTCGAGCGTGATCCCGGTGCAGTACTTGGACAGGTCGCTGGCGAGGAACACCACGCAGCCGGCCACGTCGTTGGGCTCGCCGATGCGCGCCAGCGGGATGCCGTCGAGGATGCCCTGGCGTTTGTCTTCGGGGATCTTGCCCTTGTTGATGTCGGTCGCGATCAGGCCCGGCGTCACGCAGTTGACGCGGATGTTGCTGCCGCCGTACTCGCGCGCCATGGCGCGTGCCAGGCCGAGCACACCGGCTTTGGCCGCCGAGTAGTGCGGACCGCCCAGGATGCCGCCGCCGCGCTGCGCCGAGACGGACGAGATGCACACGATGGCACCGCTCTTTTGGGCCTGCATCAGCGGCAGCACGGCCTGGGACGCGTAGAGCGTGCCGCGCAGGCTCACGTCCATGATGCGGTCGTAGTCGGCGCCGGTGATGTCGAGGAACTTGGCCGGCTGGGTCACGCCGGCGTTGTTCACCAGGATGTCGATGCGGCCGTAGCGGGCCTGAATCTGCGCCACCGCGGCTTCGCACGAGGCTTTGTCGGTCACGTTGGCCACCAGGCCCAGGTGGTCGGGGCCGAGCTGGGCGGCGGCGGCCGCGGGCTGGGCCATGTCGAGGTCGAGGATCACCACCTTGGCGCCTTGCGCGGCCATCATGCGCGCGGTGGCAAAGCCCAGGCCGTTCAGGCCGGCCCCGCCGGTGATCACGGCAACCTTGTCGTTGAGCAGCATGTTTGTCTCCTTCGTTGTCATGCGGTGCGTTGCGGTTGCGGCGGATTCTGTTGGGCCGTCCGGTTGAGAACAAACGATATAAACTCACTCGCGATTCGATTTTCTTCATGTTGCACCGCAATACCTGAATCGCCTTCAGCCGGCATGATTCCCCCGCTCAGCGCCCTGCAAGCCTTCGAAGCCATCGCCCGCCGCCGCAGCTTTTCGCTCGCCGCGCAAGAGCTGCACCTCACCCCGTCCGCCGTCAGCCACCAAGTGGCCAAGCTCGAAGGCCTGCTGGGCGTGCGGCTGTTCGAGCGCTCGGCGCGCGGCGTGGAGCTCACGCCGGCTGGCCAGAACTACCTGCACCGCGTGGCCAACGCGCTGGGCGCCATCAACACCGCCACCGAGGACCTGCGCCACGGCGTGCAGGACACGCTGCACCTGCATTGCAGTCCGAGCTTCGCCAGCCTCTGGCTCATGCCGCGGATCGCCCGCTTCCGCGATGCGTTTCCCGACATCTCGCTCGCGCTCTCGGCCTCGCACGTGCATTCGGACTTCCAGCTCGGGCTGGTCGACATCGACATCCGCTACGGCCTGCCCAACTGGCCGAACCTCGAGGTCGAACCGGTGTTCACCGAGCAGGTCATGCCGCTGGCCAGCCCCGAGTTCATCCGCGCGCACGGCCTGCACACGCCTGCCGACCTGATGCGGGTGCCGCTGATCCAGTCGGCCGTGAACGTGGCGCAGTGGGCCGACTGGTTCGCCCGCTTCCACCCCGGCGAACGCCCCGAGCGCATGGCGCTCAAGTTCGACCGCGCCATGATGAGCCTGGACGCGGCCGTGCAGTCGCTGGGCGTGGCGCTCGAGAGCGCCAGCATCGGCCGCGCACTGATTGCCAGCGGCCGCCTGCAGCCGCCCTTCGGCAGCGACATGGTGCTCGAGGTGCAGGGCCACTTCCTCGTCTATCCCGCGCGCCACGCGGCGCGGTCCGAGGTCAAGGCCTTCCTCGGCTGGATCCGGCGCGAGGCCCAGGCAGGCTGAACGGAATTCACCATCCGCTGAATATTCGTCGCTTGCCTTCAACTTCGGTGGCCTCGAAGAATCGCCGCTCCCGATTCCCACAGGAGACAAGCACGGGGCCGACACCGGCCGCGTGACGCACCCCATGCCCGAAGCCCACCCGCTGCAAGCGATGGCGCACGCCATCCGCTTCCTGTCCATCGACGCCATCGTCAAGGCCTGCGAAGGCCACCAGGGCGTGCCCCTGGGCATGGCCGAGATCGCCACCGCGCTCTACACCCGCCACCTCAAGCACCACCCGGGCGACCCCGGCTGGTGGGACCGCGACCGCGTGGTGCTCTCCAACGGCCACGGCTCGATGCTGCTCTATGCCCTGCTGCACCTCACGGGCTACCCCGATTTCCCGCTGTCGGAGATCCAGCGCTTTCGCGAACTCGGCTCGGTGTGCGAAGGGCACCCCGAGCGGCCCCACGGCGCGGCCAACGGCATCGAGGTGACCACCGGCCCGCTGGGCCAGGGCATCGCCAATGCCTTCGGCATGGCGGTGGCCGAGGCCTACCTGAACGCCCGCTTCGGCGACGCCCTGGTGAACCACCGCACCTGGGCCTTCGTGGGCGATGGCTGCCTGCAGGAAGGCGTGGGTCAGGAAATGATCTCGCTGGCGGGCCACCTGCAACTGGGCAAGCTGACCCTGCTGTGGGACGACAACCGCATCACCGACGACGGCCCCACTTCGCTGTCCATCAGCGAGGACGTGGCGCAGCGCTTTCGCGTCGCGGGCTGGCACGTGGAGGAAGTGGATGGCCACGACCTCGACGCCGTGTCGCGCGCGCTCGACGCGGCCCGCGCCGATCCCCGGCCCTCGATGCTCGCCTGCCGCTGCGTGATCGGCAAAGGTCTGCCGCGCGTGCAGGGCCAGCGCGGCGGGCACAGCGCCCGCCTCTACGAGCAAGATGCCCAGGAAGCGCGCGCCCTGCTCGGCTGGCCCCACGGGCCGTTCGAGCTGCCTGCCGCGGTGCAACGTGCGTGGCGCGAAGCGGGCCAGCGCTCGCAGGCCGAACACCGCGCCTGGCGCGAACGCCTGGCCGCGCTGCCGCCCGCCGAACGCGCCGAGTTCGAACGCGTGATGCGCGGCGAGCTGCCCGCGGGCTGGCAGCAGGTGCTGCACGGCTACCGCCAGCGCGCCCGCAGCGAAGCGGCGCCGCCCAGCGGCATCTTCCTGTCTGCCGAAATCAACGACCTGCTCGCCCCGCTGCTGCCCGAGCGCATGGTCGGCTGCGCCGACCTCGAAGCGCCCACCAGCCACAAGCGCAGCCTGCAGGCCTTCACCGCGAGCGATCGCTCGGGCGCCTATGTGCACTGCGGCGTGCGCGAGCACGTCATGGGCGCCATGGCCAACGGCATGGCCGCGCACGGCGGCATCGTCCCGCTGAGCGTGACCTACCTGGCCTTTGCCGACTACGAACGCCCAGCGATGCGCATGGCCGCGCTCATGGGCCTGCCGGTGAAGTTCGTGTTCAGCCACGACTCGATCGGCATCGGCAAGAACGGTCCCACGCACCAGCCGGTGGAAATCCTGGCGTCGCTGCGGGCCATGCCCAACATGTGGGTGATGCGGCCCGCCGATGCGGTGGAGGCCGCCGAATGCTGGGAACTGGCCCTGGCCCACCGCGACGGCCCGGTGAGCCTGGTGTTCGCGCGCCAGGCACTGCCGCTGGTGCGGCACGACGACCCCGGCGTCGACAACCGCAGCGCGCGCGGCGGCTATGTGCTGCAGGAAGCGGCCTGCGGCCCGCGCCGCGTGACCCTGCTGGCCACCGGCTCGGAAGTGGCGCTGGCCGTGAGTGCGCGTGACACGCTGGAGCGCACGGGCGTGGGCACGGCCGTGGTCTCGCTGCCCTGCTGGGAATTGTTCGACCAGCAGCCCGAGACCTACCGCCAGCAGGTGCTGGGCGATGGCGTGCGCGTGGCCGTGGAGGCCGCAGGCCGCTTCGGCTGGGACGCCTACCTGGGCGCGCGCGGCGGCTTCGTGGGCATGAAGGGTTTCGGGGCCTCGGGCCCGGCGGATGCGCTGTACCGGCTATTCGACATCACGCCCGAGGCGGTGGCGACGGAAGCGCAGCGCCTGCTTGCCCGTTGACGGCCCGGGCCCGTGAGGGCCGGGGCAGAAAACAAAAAGCCCCACGCGGCTGCGTGAGGCTTTTTGAGGGTTCTGGTGGGCGGTGCAGGGTTCGAACCTGCGACCCCTGCCGTGTGAAGGCAGTGCTCTACCACTGAGCTAACCGCCCGAACGGTGCTGATGCATTGCTGTTTCAGCGCCGTCGGAAGCCTCGCATTATAGCCAGAAAAATCAGGCGTTTTCGAACTGGCGCCACAGCGTTTTGCCTTTGCTCGATTTGTCGAGCTCGGCGAGCACGGTGGCATGGGCCGAAAGCTCCTGTTCGTTGGCGCGCAGCACGGGCAGTTCGAAGCGGCGCAGGTCGATCTGCTCCACCGCACCGCCCTCGCCCGGCGCGTCGGCGATGTCGATGAGCAACGCGTCCTGGCCGCGCGTCATGTTGATGTAGACGTCGGCCAGCAGCTCGGCGTCGAGCAGCGCGCCGTGCAGCGTGCGGCCCGAGTTGTCCACGCCCAGTCGGTCGCAGAGCGCGTCGAGGCTGTTGCGCTTGCCCGGGAACATCTCCTTGGCCATCACCAGCGTGTCGAGCACATTGCTCACGATCTGCGTGACCGGCGGCAGGCCCAGGCGCTCGAACTCCTTGTTGAGGAAGCCGACGTCGAAGGGCGCGTTGTGGATGATCACCTCGGCGCCGCGCAGGTACTCGACCAGCTCCTCGGCAATGGCCGCGAACTTGGGCTTGTCGCGCAGGAACTCGTTGCTGATGCCGTGCACCTTGAGCGCGTCCTCGTGGCTGTCGCGCTCGGGGTTGATGTAGTGGTGCAGGTTGTTGCCGGTGAACTTGCGGCTCACCAGCTCGACGCAGCCGATCTCGATGATGCGATCGCCGTTCTCGGCCGACAGGCCGGTGGTCTCGGTGTCGAGAATGATCTGGCGCATCAATGGTTCTCTTTGGCGTGGTTGATCGTGTACTTGGGGATCTCGATCGTCACGTCCTGCTGCGCGAGGATGGCCTGGCACGACAGGCGCGACTGCGGCTCCAGGCCCCAGGCGCGGTCGAGCAGGTCTTCTTCGGCTTCGTCGGCCTCGTTGAGGCTGCTGTAGCCCTGGCGCACGATCACGTGGCAGGTGGTGCAGGCGCAGCTCATGTCGCAGGCGTGTTCGATCTTCACGCCGTTCTCCAGCAGGGCCTCGCAGATGGAAGTGCCCGCGGGCGCGGTGATGCTCTTGCCCTCGGGGGCGTATTCGGCGTGCGGCAGGATCTTGATCGTGGGCATGGGGATGGGGGTGCTCAGACTTCTTCGAGTTTCTTGCCGGCCAGGGCCTGCTGGATGCCGCGGTTCATGCGCTCGGCCGCGAAGCCCTCGGTGCCTTTGGCCAGGGCCTCGATCGCGGCCTCGATCGCGGCGGCGTCGTCGCCCTTCGCGGTCTCGCGCAGGGCGGCCATGAGGGCGTCGATGGCGCTGCGCTCGTCGGCCTTGAGCAGGTCGCCATCGGCGGCGAGCGCGCTGTTCGTGGCGAGCAGCAGCCGGTCGGCGTCCACGCGCGCTTCGACCAGCGCACGCGCCTGCATGTCCTGCTGCGCGGTGGCGAAGCTGTCCTGCAGCATGGCGGCGATCTGCTCGTCGCTCAGGCCGTAGGCGGGCTTGACGTCGATGCTGGCCTCGACGCCCGAGGTGAGTTCTTTCGCGGCCACCGAGAGCAAGCCGTCGGCGTCGACGGTGAAGGTGACGCGGATGCGCGCCGCGCCCGCCGCCATGGGCGGGATGCCGCGCAGCGTGAAGCGCGCGAGGCTTCGGCAGTCGGCCACCAGGTCGCGTTCGCCCTGAACCACGTGCAGGGCCAGGGCGGTCTGGCCGTCCTGATAGGTGGTGAAGTCCTGGCCGCGCGCGGTGGGGATGCTGCTGTTGCGCGGCACGATGCGCTCGACCAGGCCGCCCATGGTCTCGATGCCCAGCGACAGCGGGATCACGTCGAGCAGCAGCAGCTCGCCCTCTTTGTTGTTGCCCGCGAGCGCGTTGGCCTGGATGGCCGCGCCCAGCGCCACCACCTCGTCGGGGTTGAGGTTGATCAGCGGCTCGGTGCCGAAGAACGCGCCCACGGTGCGGCGCACCACGGGCATGCGCGTGGAGCCGCCCACCATGACCACGCCCTGCACGTCGTCCTTGCCCACGCCCGCGTCGCGCAGCACCTTGCGCACGGCGGCCATGGTGCGCGCGGTGAGCGCGGCGGTGGCGGCCTCGAAGTCGTCGCGGGCCACGGGCTGCTCGATGCGCCGGCCCGCGACCTCGGCCGAAAAGACCACGCGCTCGTCGCTGGTGAGGGCCTCTTTCACGCGGCGCGCTTCCTTGTGCACGCGCGCGCGGTCGGCGGCCGCGAGCGGGCCTTGCACGCCCTGCTGCTGCAGCGCCCAGGCCGCCAGGGCCTGGTCATAGTCGTCGCCGCCGAGCGCGGAGTCGCCACCCGTGGCAAGCACCTCGAACACGCCCTTGGTGAGGCGCAGGATGGAGATGTCGAAGGTGCCGCCGCCGAGGTCGTAGACCGCGTAGACGCCCTCGCTGCCGTTGTCCAGGCCGTAGGCGATGGCCGCGGCCGTGGGCTCGTTGATCAGGCGCAGCACGTTCAGGCCCGCGAGCTGCGCCGCGTCTTTCGTGGCCTGGCGCTGTGCGTCGTCGAAGTAGGCGGGCACGGTGATGACGGCGCCGAAGAGTTCGTCGTCGAAGCTGTCCTCGGCCCGAAAGCGCAGCGTGGCGAGCACCTCGGCGCTCACCTCCATGGGCGTCTTGCGGCCGGCCACCGTCTCGACCACGGCCATGCCGTTGTCATCGGCCACGGTGTAGGGCAGCTTGTCGACGTCGGTCACCTGCTCGCGCCGCCGGCCCATGAGGCGTTTGACCGAGCTCACGGTGTTGGCCGGGTCGTCGACCTGCGCGGCGAGCGCGTCCCAGCCGATCTGGCGGCCGCTGCCGCCCTGGGCGGGCGCGAGGTAGCGCACCACGCTCGGCAGGATCACGCGGCCCTGTTCGTCGGGCAGGCATTCGGCCACGCCGTGGCGCACCGCGGCCACCAGCGAATGCGTGGTGCCGAGGTCGATGCCCACGGCCACGCGGCGCTGGTGCGGGTCGGGAGACTGGCCGGGTTCGGAAATCTGCAGGAGCGCCATCGGATCGGTGTGGGTGCGGGAGCGGAAAACGCCTATTGTCCCTGTTGATCGAGCCGCGACTCCAGGTCGCGCGCAAAGCGCTCAATGAACATGAGGGCTCTGACCTCGCGCGCGGCCGCCGCGGCATCGCCCTGCTCGTCCAGGCCACGCTGCAGCGTGGCGATGCGGGCGCGCCGCGCCGCGGCCACCTCGTCGGCCATGCGTTCGAGCGCGTCCGCACCGTCGGCCTCGTCGAGGTCTTCGCGCCACTGCATCTGCTGCACCAGGAAATCGGTGGGCATGGCGGTGTTGTTCTCGGCCTCGATCGGCGCGCCGCGCAGCTCGCACAGGTAGGCCGCGCGCTTGATCGGGTCCTTCAGGCGCTGGTAGGCCTCGTTGATGCGCACCGACCACTGCATGGCCTGGCGCTGCGAGGCCGGGTCGGCGCTGGCGAAGCGGTCGGGGTGGGCCTGGCGCTGCAGGTCCTTCCAGCGCGCGTCCAGATCGGCGCGGTCCAGCGCGAAGCGCTCGGGCAGGCCGAAGATCTCGAAGTCGTTCGATTGCAGGTTCATCGGTGCGGTGCCCCGCACCACGCGCCGCGCTCAGGGCCGCGCGCAGCGCGGCGGGCGGGTCAGATCCTGAAGCTCTCGCCGCAGCCGCAGCGATCGCGTTCGTTGGGGTTGTTGAACTTGAAGCCCTCGTTGAGGCCTTCGCGCACGAAATCAAGCTGGGTGCCGTCGATGTAGGCCAGGCTCTTGGGGTCGACCAGCACCTTCACGCCGTTCTCCTCGAACACCACGTCTTCGGGCGCGATCTCGTCGGCGTACTCGAGCTTGTAGGCCAGGCCCGAGCAGCCCGTGGTCTTGACGCCCAGGCGCACGCCCACGCCCTTGCCGCGCTTGGCGATGTAACGCGTGACGTGGCGCGCCGCGGCTTCGGAAATCGTGACGGCCATGCTCAGTTCGCGTGCTTCTTGCGGTAGTCGTCCACGGCCGCCTTGATCGCGTCTTCGGCGAGGATGGAGCAGTGGATCTTCACCGGCGGCAGGGCCAGTTCTTCGGCGATCTGGCTGTTCTTGAGCGCCGCCGCCTCGTCGAGCGTCTTGCCCTTGACCCATTCGGTCACGAGCGAGCTCGACGCGATGGCCGAGCCGCAGCCGTAGGTCTTGAAGCGCGCGTCTTCGATCACGCCGGTGGTGGGGTTCACCTTGATCTGCAGCTTCATCACGTCGCCGCAGGCGGGCGCGCCCACCATGCCGGTGCCCACGCTGTCATCGCCCTTGTCGAACGAGCCGACGTTGCGGGGGTTTTCGTAGTGGTCAACGACTTTGTCGGAATAGGCCATGTTGTTCTCCTTCAGATCAGTGGGCTGCCCATTGGATGGTCGAGAGGTCGATACCGTCCTTGAACATCTCCCACAGGGGCGAGAGCTCTCGCAGCTTCGCCACGTTCTCTTTGATGGTCGCGATCGCGTAGTCGATCTCTTCTTCGGTCGACCAGCGGCCGATGGTCATGCGCAGGCTGCTGTGCGCGAGTTCATCGCTGCGGCCCAGGGCGCGCAGCACGTAGCTGGGTTCGAGGCTGGCCGAGGTGCAGGCCGAGCCCGAGGACACCGCCAGGCCCTTGATGCCCATGATCAGCGACTCGCCCTCGACGTAGTTGAAGCTCATGTTGAGGTTGTGCGGCACGCGCTGCGTCTCATGGCCGTTGATGAACACCTCTTCGATGTCTTTCAGGCCATTGAGCAGGCGGTCGTGCAGCGCGCGGATGCGCTGGTTCTCTTCGTGCATCTCGGCCCGGGCGATGCGGTAGGCCTCGCCCATGCCCACGATCTGGTGCGTGGGCAGCGTGCCCGAGCGCATGCCGCGCTCGTGGCCGCCGCCGTGCATCTGCGCCTCGATGCGGATGCGCGGTTTGCGGCGCACGTACAGCGCGCCGATGCCCTTGGGCCCGTAGGTCTTGTGGCTGGTCAGGCTCATGAGGTCGACCGGCAGCGTCTGCAGGTCGATGTCGACCCGGCCCGTGGCCTGCGCGGCGTCGACGTGGAAGATCACGCCCTTCTCGCGGCAGATGGCGCCCAGCGCGGCGATGTCCTGGATGACGCCGATCTCGTTGTTCACGAACATGACCGAGGCCAGGATGGTGTCGGGGCGGATCGCCGCCTTGAACACCTCGAGGTCGAGCAGGCCGTCGGCCTGCACGTCGAGGTAGCTCACCTCGAAGCCCTGGCGTTCGAGCTCGCGCATGGTGTCGAGCACGGCCTTGTGCTCGGTCTTCACCGTGATCAGGTGCTTGCCCTTGCCCTGGTAGAAGTGCGCCGCGCCCTTGAGCGCGAGGTTGTTCGACTCGGTGGCACCGCTGGTCCACACGATCTCGCGCGGGTCTGCGTTGATCAGCGCGGCCACCTGCTCACGCGCGGTCTCCACGGCCTTCTCCGCCTCCCATCCCCAGGCGTGGCTGCGCGACGCGGGATTGCCGAAGTGCTCGCGCAGCCAGGGGATCATGGCGTCCACCACCCGCGGGTCGACCGGGTTGGTGGCGCTGTAGTCCATGTAGATGGGGAAATGCGGGGTGCTCATGGGACTGTTGTGGGTTGGAAACTCTCGATGATCGGCGCGCATTTGACGCAAACCGCAAAACCCATGGCGCTGCCATGGGCGCGGCGGGCCGTGGCGCCCGCCGCCCGGGGGTTCACTTGGAGAGCGCGCCTCCCAGGGCGAAGACCGAGTTGGGCGCATTCACGCGGATCGGCTTGACCACCGGCTGGCTGGAGATGGCGCGCTTGATCAGCGGCGCGTTTTCCACCACCACGCCCTTGGCCAGCTGCTGGTCGACCAGCGACTGCAGGGTGACCGAGTCGAGGAAGTCGACCATCTTGGCGTTGAGCTGCGCCCACAGTTCGTGGGTCATGCAGCGCTGGCCGTCGCCCATGCAGTTTTCCTTGCCGCCGCACTGGGTGGCGTCGATGGGCTCGTCGACCGACACGATGATGTCGGCCACGGTGATGTCGGCCGCCTTGCGGCCCAGCGTGTAGCCGCCGCCCGGACCGCGCGTGGATTCCACCAGCTCGTGCCGGCGCAGCTTGCCGAACAGCTGCTCGAGGTACGACAGCGAGATCTGCTGCCGCTGGCTGATGGCCGCGAGCGTGACGGGGCCGTTGTTCTGGCGCAGGGCCAGATCGATCATGGCAGTGACCGCAAAGCGGCCTTTGGTAGTGAGGCGCATCTCAAGCTCCTTGAATGTTGGCTTGACCGTCGTGGTTGGCTCGCCGGCCCCATGCCGTTCGAACCCTCTTGTCCACCCGCCCCAACCCCCGAGGGGGTCTCCTTCTCACGCAGGTTCCCGACTGTTTTCGTCGAGTTTACAGCAAAAGCTGACCGATTTGCTCGGCATTCTACTGCCTTGGAGGCATTTGTCCAAGACAAGATCGCCTGGCAATGGCTATCGGTCCGATAGGGATTGCAAAAACCGGGGAATCGTTCAGGCCACGAGGTCGTGGCCGTCGGCGCCGAAGACCCGGGCCTTGAGCCGCGCGAGCTGGTCGCGCACCTGGGCGGCCTTCTCGAACTCCAGGTTGCGCGCGTGTTCGAGCATGAGCTTTTCGAGCCGCTTGATCTCCTTGGCCACGTCCTTCTCGCTCATCTCGTCGAGCTCGGCGCGCGCCGCGCTTTCGGCCGCCAGGCGGTCGGCCTCCTTGCCGGCCTTTTCGCTGTACACGCCGTCGATCAGGTCCTTGATGCGCTTGTTCACGCTGCGCGGCGCGATGCCGTGCGCCTCGTTGTGCGCGATCTGCTTGGCGCGCCGGCGCTCGGTTTCGTCCATCGCCGCTTTCATGGACGCGGTGACGTTGTCGGCGTAGAGGATGGCCTTGCCGTGGAGGTTGCGCGCGGCGCGGCCGATGGTCTGGATCAGGCTGCGCTCGGAGCGCAGGAAGCCTTCCTTGTCGGCGTCGAGGATGGCCACCAGCGAAACCTCGGGAATGTCCAGGCCCTCGCGCAGCAGGTTGATGCCCACCAGCACGTCGAAGGCGCCCAGGCGCAGGTCGCGGATGATCTCCACGCGCTCCACGGTATCGATGTCGCTGTGCAGGTAGCGCACCTTCACGCCGTTCTCGGTGAGGTAGTCGGTGAGCTGCTCGGCCATGCGCTTGGTGAGCGTGGTGATGAGCACGCGCTCGTTTTTCTCCACCCGGCCGCGGATCTCCTGCAGCACGTCGTCCACCTGGTGGGTGGCGGGGCGCACCTCGAGCTCGGGATCGACCAGGCCCGTGGGCCGCACCAGCTGCTCCACCACCTTGCCCGCGTGCTGCTTCTCATAGTCGGCCGGCGTGGCCGACACGAACACCACCTGGCGCATGCGCTGCTCGAACTCGTCGAACTTGAGCGGGCGGTTGTCGAGCGCACTGGGCAGGCGAAAGCCGTATTCCACGAGCGTGGTCTTGCGCGCGCGGTCGCCGTTGTACATGCCGCCGAGCTGGCCGATCAGCACATGGCTTTCGTCGAGGAACATCACCGCGTCGCGCGGCAGGTAGTCGGTCAGCGTGGACGGCGGATCGCCGGGCCGCGCGCCCGAGAGGTGGCGCGTGTAGTTCTCGATGCCCTTGCAGTGGCCGACCTCGCTGAGCATCTCCAGATCGAAGCGCGTGCGCTGTTCGAGCCGCTGGGCCTCCACCAGCTTGCCCATGCCCACGAACTCCTTCAGGCGCTGGTCGAGCTCGAGCTTGATCGACTCGACCGCGTTGAGCACCTGCTCGCGCGGCGTCACGTAGTGGCTGCTGGGGTAGACGGTGAAGCGCGGGATCTTCTGGCGCACCTTGCCGGTGAGCGGGTCGAACAGCTGCAGGCTCTCGATCTCGTCGTCGAACAGCTCGATGCGGATTGCCATCTCGGAGTGTTCGGCGGGGAACACGTCGATGGTGTCGCCGCGCACGCGGAACTTGCCGCGGCCGAACTCGTGGTCGTTGCGCGCGTACTGCATGCGCACCAGCTGCGCGATCGCATCGCGCTGGCCGATCTTGTCGCCCACGCGAAGCGTCATGACCATCTGGTGGTAGCTCTCGGGCTTGCCGATGCCGTAGATGGCCGACACCGTGGCCACGATCAGCACGTCGCGCCGTTCCAGGATGCTCTTGGTGCAGCTCAGGCGCATCTGCTCGATGTGCTCGTTGATCGCGCTGTCCTTCTCGATGAACAGGTCGCGCTGCGGCACGTAGGCCTCGGGCTGGTAGTAGTCGTAGTAGCTGACGAAGTACTCGACCGCGTTCTTCGGGAAGAACTCGCGGAACTCGCTGTAGAGCTGCGCCGCCAGCGTCTTGTTGGGCGCGAACACGATGGCCGGGCGGCCCACGCGGGCGATCACGTTGGCCATGGTGAAGGTCTTGCCCGAACCGGTCACGCCGAGCAGGGTCTGGAACACCTCGCCGTCGTTGATGCCTTCGACGAGCTGTTCGATGGCCTCGGGCTGGTCGCCCGCGGGCGGGTACGGCAGGAACAGCTCGAAGGGCGAGCCGGGAAAACGCACGAATTCGCCCTCGGCGGGCGTCTCGGGGGTAACGTCTTGCAGCAGGGGCGTGGGCATCGCGCCATTGTGCCCCCGCCGGGTATGCTGCCGCCCATGAGCCCCCGCGAGACCCAGCCCACCCCGAGCAAGGAAGCCATCGACGCCCTGCCCCCCTTCCCCGTGCTCGGTCTGGACCGCATCACCCTGGTGCAGACCGGTGCCCAGGCGGCCGCGGCCGCCGCTGCGCTGCGCGCCCACGCGCTCTGGGGCTTCGACACCGAGTCGCGCCCCACCTTCCTCAAGGACCAGGTGTCCGACGGCCCGCACGTGGTGCAGCTGGCCACCGAGAGCCATGCCTGGGTCTTCCAGCTGCACGACCCGGCCTGCCGCGCGCAGGCGGCCGAGCTGCTGGCCGACCCCGCGCACCGCAAGGCCGGCTTCGGCCTGCGTGACGACCAGGTGCGCATCCGGGACAAGCTGGGCGTGCAGGCCGCCAGCGTGCTCGAACTCAACGTGGTGTTCCGCGAGCGCGGCTACCGCAAGGACATGGGCGTGAAGGCCGCCGTGGCCGTGCTGTTCGGCCAGCGCTTTGCCAAGAGCAAGAAGGCCGCGACGAGCAACTGGTCGGCGCGCGTGCTGGGCGAATCGCAGCTGGTGTACGCGGCCAACGACGCCTGGGCCGCGCGGCTGGTGGCTCAGGCCTTGGGCCTGGGCTGATCCGCACCCTCGCCCAGCAGCCAGCCCTTGACCAGGGCATTGAACTCCGCGGGTTTCTGCTTCATCAGCCAGTGGCCCGCGTCGAGGCCATGCGCGGCGCAGCCGGGCTGGCGGTTGAGCTGGCGCACCCAGGCGGCCGAATGGAACATGAAGGGCTTGCGCCGGCCGTAGATGTAGAGGCCGGGCAGCGATTCACCCAGGAGCTTGCGCACCGGCGCCATGCCGCGCAGGCCGCCGTAGGCCTTGAACCAGCCCATGGCATAGGGGTAGTTCATTTCCCAGCCGATGAGCTGCGGGTCGTTGCGGCAGCCGATGGTGCGCGCCATCCAGCGCGTCATGCGGTTGGCGAGGCCCGGCAACGAAGGGCCGAGCTTCCAGGCCAGGGCCAGCCAGAGCTGGTAGCCCGCGATCAGGAGCTTCTCGCGCAGCGTGAGGCCGCCGAGGTAGTCGCGCGAGTTGTAATCGCCGATGTCCACGCCCACCACACGCGCCACGCGCTCGCGGTGGCGCGCCGCGAACTCGTAACCGAAGGCACAGCCCCAGTCGTGCAGCACCAGGGTCACGGGCTGCTCGGGACTCACCGCGTCGGCAATGCGGCGCATGAGGGTGCTGAGCTCGTCGAGCGAAGCGGGCCGCACGCCCTTGACCAGGTCAAAGCCCGGCAGGTGAAAGCGCACGCAGCGAAAGTGCGGCGCGAGTTCGGCCACGGTGGCGTCCCACAACGCGGGCGTATCGGGCCAGCCGTGCACCATGAGCAGGGTGTGCTCGCCGCGGCCGTCGATGAAGACATCGACATCGTCGATCACCAGATCGGGCGCCACCCCGGGCACGGTGTCCGCCTCGGGCGACGCGGACGCGGTCACAGCGCGCGCCCCAGCCGGGCAATGCCCTCTTCGATCTTGTCGATCGGCGCGGTGGCGAAGCTCAGGCGCAGCGTGGCGTGTTCGGGCTGGGTGGCGTAGAACGGCGCGCCCGGCACGAAGGCCACGCCCTGTTCGATCGCCTTCTTCGCGAACACCGCGCCGTCGCTCACCTTGCCGCCTGCGCCCGTGAGCCGCGCCCACACAAAGAGGCCGCCCTGCGGCTCGACGAATTCGATGGCATCGCCGAGCTCGCGGCGCAGCGCCTGGCACATGGCCTTGGCGCGCTCGGCGTACACCTGGCGCACACGCGCCAGCGTGCCGGGCATGCGGCCGGCCTTGAGGTACTGCTCGGCCGTGGCCTGGGCGAAGGTGCTGGTGTGCGCGTCGCTGAACTGCTTGCACATGGTGGCCTTGGCCAGCAGCTCGGCCGGCGCCACCATCCAGCCCACCCGCAGGCCGGGGCTGAGCACCTTGCTCAGCGAACCGCAGTGCACCAGGCGCTCGCGCGCGCCGGGCACGCTGTCGGCCAGGGCCAGCAGGCTGGGCGGCGGCGCGTCGCCGAAGTACAGGTCGCCGTAGGGGTCGTCTTCCACGATCAGGGTGTCGTGCTTCACGGCCATCTGCAGGATGGCCTGGCGCCGCGCCAGGCTGGTGAGCGCGCCACTGGGGTTGCCGAAGGTGGGAATGAGGTAGACGAACTTGGGCTTGTGCTCGGCGATCAGCGCCTCGAGCCGGTCGGTCCGCGCGCCCTCGCCGTCCACCGGCACGGTGATGAGCTCGGCGCCGTAGAGGCGGAAGCACTGGATCGTGGCGAGGAAGGTCGGGCCCTCGACGATGACCTTGTCGCCGGGGGAGATGAGCGTCTTGCCCAGCAGGTCCAGTGCCTGCTGGCTGCCGGTGGTCACGATCAGGTCGTTCGCGCCCACGCCGCGCGCGCCCTTGGACGCCATGAACTGCGCCAGCTGCTCGCGCAGCGGGCCGTGGCCTTCGGTGGCGCCGTACTGCAGCGTGGCGCCGGGGTTGTCGGTGAGCGCGGCGTTCACCGCCTCGCGGATGCCGTCCACGTCGAACATGTTGCTGTCCGGGAAGCCGCCCGCGAAGCTGATGATGCCGGGCTTGCCCAGCAGCTTGAAGAGCTCGCGGATGGCGGAGGTTTCGACGTTGTTCAGGCGGTCGGCGAAAGGCGTGGTGAAGGGCATGGGGGAAACGGCTCGGGCGTGGCAAAAACCGCATTGTCACCAAACCGGCGGCGTTCGTCGCCGCCCCTGCCCCCGGGCTGACCCCGATAGACTGCGCGCCCATGAAACGCGAGCAGATCGAAGCCTTCTTTGCCACCCTCAAGGCCGCCAACCCCACGCCTCAGACCGAGCTCGAATACACCAGTGTGTTCGAGCTGCTGGCCGCCGTGCTGCTGTCGGCCCAGGCCACCGACGTGGGTGTCAACAAGGCGACGCGCAAGCTCTTCGCCGTGGCGAACACGCCGCAGGCCATCCTCGACCTCGGTCTCGAAGGCCTGGAGGGCTACATCAAGACCATCGGCCTGTACCGCAGCAAGGCGCGCCACCTCATGGAGGCCTGCCGCCTGCTGGTGGAGCGCCATGGCGGCGAGGTGCCGCGCAGCCGCGAGGCGCTCGAAGCCCTGCCCGGCGTGGGCCGCAAGACCGCCAACGTGGTGCTCAACGTGGCCTTCGGCGAACCCACCATGGCGGTGGACACGCACATCTTCCGCGTCAGCAACCGCACCGGCCTGGCCCCGGGCAAGACGCCGCTCGCGGTGGAGCTGCAGCTGATGAAGCGCGTGCCGCCGGCCTACGCGGTCGACTCGCACCACTGGCTGATCCTGCACGGCCGCTACGTGTGCCTGGCGCGCAAGCCGCAATGCTGGCGCTGCGCCGTGGCCGCCTATTGCGACTTCAAGCCGAAGACGACAGGCTGAGCCGCGGCCCGCGCTCGCCGCCGAGCCGCGCCACCAGCCAGGCGATGCCCGGGTCGTCCACCGCGCGCCGGCTCAGCGCAAGCTGGTGGCGGAAGGGGTCGAGCGCGAACGGCACCGCGGCCGCCTTGAAGCGCTCGCCCGCGTGCCGCGGCAGCAGGTCGCGCGGCGCGGTCAGCAGCAGGTCGGTCGACTCGAGCAGGCCCAGGGCGACCTCGAAGTGCGCCGCGACCAGCCGGATGCGCCGCTCGTGGCCCAGCCGCGCAAGCGTCTGGTCGACCCCGCCAAAGGCGCCGGGCTGCACCAGCACCTGCAGGTGCTCGGCCTGCAGATAGGCCTGCAGCGTCAGCGGCCGGCGCGCCAGCGCGTGTCCGCGCCGCATGAAGCAGGCGTAGGGCACCTCGGCCAGGGTGCGCACGGCGATGGTGTCGTCGGCGCTGTTGAACACGCCGAGCGCGAGATCGAGCGCGCCCGAGCGGATCATGTCGGCCGCGTGCGTGCGCCCCACGTGCAGCAGTTGCAGGCGCACCTGCGGCGCCTCGTGCAGCAACCGCCCGATCACGGGCTGCAGCACCACCCGCGCGGCGTGGTCCGAGCAGCCCACCTGGAAGTGCCGCTGCGAGGCGGCGGGGTCGAAGGCACTGGCCATGGCGAACACGCGCTGCGCGCGCAGCAGCAGCGCACGCACCTCGTCCTGCAGCGCCACCGCCTTGGGCGTGGGCACCATGGCGCGGCCGCGGCGCACCACGATGTCGTCGCCGCAGGCGGCGCGCAGGCGCGCCAGCGCATGGCTCACCGCGGGCTGCGTGAGCGCGAGCCGGTCGGCCGCGCGCGACACGCTGCGCTCGGTCATCACGGTGTCGAACACCACCAGCAGGTTCAGGTCGAGGCGTCGCAGGTCCATCGGGGCATTATGAATGTGCTTCATGCCAGCGCATGGCGAAACGTCATTGGACGCCTTAAGACCAGCTTCCTACAGTGCGGATCAGCCCTGCATTCACCCGCTGCATGGCCGATGCCCACAACGAAGGAGACCGCATGAATACGCCCCCCGCGCGCCGCACCCTCCGGCCCGGCGCCCCCACCACGAATCCGCGCCGCCGCGTGCTGGCCGCGCTCGGCGCCGCCCTGCTCGGCGCCGGCGTGGGCCCGGCACGCGCCGCCAGCGGCTGGCCCGACAAGCCGGTGCGCATCATCGTGCCCTTCGGCGCCGGCGGCAGCACCGACGCGCTCGCGCGCATCGTGGGCAGCAAGCTCAGCGAGGCCATCGGCCAGCCGGTGGTGATCGACAACCGCGCGGGCGCCGCCGGCGCCATCGGCGCCCAGGCCGTGGCGCGCGCGCCCGCCGACGGCCACACCCTGCTGCTGGCCACCAGCAGCACGCACGCGGTGCTGCCCCACCTGCGCAGCCTGCCCTACGACGCGGTGAAAGACTTCACGCCCATCGCGCGCATCGCCTCGGCACCCAACGTGCTGGTGGTGAGCCCAGGCCTCAAGGTCACGAGCGTGAAAGAGCTGGTGCAGATCGCCGCGACGCGCGAGGGCGGGCTGAGCTACTCGTCCAGCGGCAACGGCACCGTCACCCACCTGATCGCTGCCGACTTCGTGCAGCGCGCCGGCCTGCGCGCGCGCCACGTGCCCTACAAGACCGGCATCCAGGCCCTGCCCGAGTTGAACAGCGGCCAGATCGATTTCGCCTTCGACAGCATCGTGTGGACCCTGCCCCAGGCCCAGGTCGGCAAGCTGCGCGCGATCGCCATCGGCAGCGCCGAACGCTCGCCGCTCGCGCCCGACCTGCCCACGCTGCGCGAGGCCGGCTTCAGCGGCTTCGACGGCACCACCTGGTTCGCGCTCATGGGCCCGGCCGGTCTGCC
This sequence comes from Hydrogenophaga sp. T2, assembly GCF_049843535.1. Lineage (NCBI taxonomy): Bacteria > Pseudomonadati > Pseudomonadota > Betaproteobacteria > Burkholderiales > Comamonadaceae > Hydrogenophaga > Hydrogenophaga sp. T2. The sequence continues at coordinate 172,273 of NZ_JBBHZJ010000001.1, forward strand.
GGCCACGGTGGTGGCCGAGCTGAGCCGCCACCTCAACGCGGTGCTGCGCGACCCCGACCTGCGCGCGCAGTTCGAACGCCAGGGCGCCGAGCCCCTGGGTGGCACGCCCCAGGCGCTCGAACGCCTGGTGCAGGACGACAGCAAACGCTGGGCCGGCGTGATCGCGGCCGGCGGCATCAAGATGGACCAATGAACGCGATCGACCCCACCATGACCTCTGCTTCCCCTGCGCCCCTCCCCCACTTCCGCGACCTGGTCGCCAGCGAACGCCCGCTGGTGCTGCCCGGGGCGCACGACGCGCTCTCGGCCCTGCTGATCCGCCAGGCCGGCTTCAAGGCCTACTTCATCGGCGGCTTCCCCGTGGTGGGCGTGCGCCACGGCCTGCCCGACATCGGCCTGGCCACGCTGGGCGAGATCTCGGCCGCGGTGCGCGACATCCTCGCCGTGTCCGACCTGCCGGTGCTGGTCGACGTGGACAACGGCTACGGCGACGTGAAGAACGTGGTGCACGCGGTGCACACCTACGAGAAGATGGGCGCGCAGGCGCTGTTCTTCGAAGACCAGGTCTCGCCCAAGCGCTGCGGCCACATCGCGGGCAAGGAACTGCTGCCCTGCGAAGAGATGGAGCGCCGCATCCGCGCCGCCGCGAACGAGCGCCGCGACCCGCGCACCTTCATCATCGCGCGCACCGACGCGCGCGAGGTCTACGGCATGGACGAGGCGCTGCGCCGCGGCGAGCGTTACGCGCGCGCAGGCGCCGACGGCCTGTTCATCGAGGCCCCCGAATCGGTGGAAGAGCTCGAGCAGATCGGCCGCGCGCTCGCGGGCACACCGCTCATGGCCAACATGCTCGAAGGCGGGCGCACGCCCATCCTGCGCCCGGCCGAGCTCGAAACCCTGGGCTTTCGCATCGCCATCTATGGCATCTCGCTGCTCATGCGCAGCGTGCGCGTGATGCAGGACTCGCTGGCCGACCTGCGCAGCGGCGAGCTGCGCCTGGTGGGCAGCGGCGTGGGTTTCGAGGAGTACAAGCGCATCGTGGGCTTCGATCGCTGGTCGGCGCTCGAAAGCCGCTACGCGGGCTGAGCCCGCGCGCCTCAGAAGCCGAGTTCGAGCAGCCCGCCCGGTGCGGGCGCTTCGCGCGGCCATTCGGCGGCCGACGCGATGCGGCGCGGCCCGTGGGCCTTGAGGTAGAGCGCCGCGCGGATCACGCCCGCGTGCGTGACCCAGGCCGCTTCCTGCACGCCCGCCGCGTGCAGCTCCAGGATCAGCGCGGCCACGCGGTCGATGACCTGCTGGGTGCATTCCTCGCCGCCGAAGCGGTGCTGCGCGAAGTCGCCGGTCCAGGCGTCGAAGGCGGCCTGCGGCACCGCGGCCCAGGGCTGCATTTCCCAGCGGCCGAAGTCCATCTCGTTGAGGCGCTTGTCCACGCGCGCGGCGCCCAGGTCGGGCCGCTCGCGCTGCAGCACCGCGGCCAGCTGCTGCGCGCGCATCAGGCCCGACACCCACAGCGGCACGAAGCGCGGCAGCCGCGCGGCTGCGGCCTGCGCCGCCGCGAGCGTGGCGTCGGCGCGCGCGGGCGCGTCGGTGATGCCGTAACAAAGGCCGTCGGGCAAAGCCACGGCGGCGTGGCGGATCAACCAGAGTTTCATGAAGCCGGAGAAAGTGCCAGGGCAAAGCCCAAGTAGAACAGCAGTTCGCTCAGTTGCTGTGTCGCGCCCAGGCCGTCGCCGGTGAAGCCCTGCAAGCGGCGCATGAGCCAGCGGCGCATCCAGGCCGCGGCCAGCGCCGCGCCGAGCAGGCCGCCCCACCAGGGCGCGGCCGGGTACAGCCCCAGCACCAGCAGCAGCGCCAGGGCGGTCCACAGGCCGCCCGCGAACAGCGCGCCCGCCGACAGGCTGTCGGCCAGCGGCTTGCTCTTGGAGCCGGCCGCGTCGCCCACGTGGGCCATGCTGAAGATCAGCAGCAGCGGCGTGCCGCGCGACACCACCTGGGCCATGAACAGCGCCGCCACCGCGCGCAGCGCATCGGTCTGCGCGAGCAGCGCGAGCAAGGCCACCTTGGCCAGCAGCGCGAGCACCAGCGCGATCGCGCCGAAGCTGCCGATGCGCGAGTCCTTCATGATCTCGAGCGCACGCGCCCGGTCGGCGCTGCCGCCCAGGCCGTCGCAGAGGTCGGCCAGGCCGTCTTCGTGGAAGGCGCCGGTCATGCACACGCCGGCCACGGTGGCCCCGACCGCGGCCACCCAGGGCGCGGCGGCCACGGGCGGCAGGCCCCACAGCAGGCCGAAGAACACCGCGCCCACCACCACGCCCACCAGCCAGCCCACGCCGGGAAAGTGCGCGGCGCTCGCGCGCAGCATGGCCGGGCTGAAGCCCACCCAATCGGCGAGGCGGCCGGTCACGGGCACGCGCGTGAAGAACTGCAGCGCGAGCAGGTAGTGCCTGAGGAAGCGGCTCAGCGGGTTCACGACGCGCTCAGGTGCGGGCCACGGCGGCCTCGCTGCCGGCGGTGGACACGCCCGCGCTCTCGAAGCTCGCCATCTCGCCCAGCACGGCGCAGGCGCTCGTGAGCAGCGGCCAGGCCAGCGCCGCGCCCGAGCCCTCGCCCAGGCGCAGGCCGAGGTCGAGCAACGGCTCGGCGCGCAGGTGCGCGAGCATCAGCGCGTGGCCGCGCTCGCCCGATCGGTGCGCGAACACGCAGCGCTGCAGCACGTGCGGGCGCAGCTGGCTGGCCACCAGCACCGCGCTGGTGGCGATGAAGCCGTCGACCACGATCACGCGGCGCTCGGCCGCGGACTGCAGCACCGCGCCCACCAGCGTGGCGATCTCGAAACCGCCGAAGGCCGCGAGCGCGGCCAGCGGGTCGCGCGCGGCCTCGTGGCGCTGCAGCACGGCGCGCAGCACGCCGATCTTGCGCACCACGGCCTCGGCGTCGAGCCCGGTGCCGGCACCGGTCACGTCGGCCACATCGAAGCCGCCCAGTCGCGCGAGCAGCAGCGAGGCCGCGCTGGTGTTGCCGATGCCCATCTCGCCGAGCAGCAGCGCGTTGCCCGGCAGCGCGCGCACCAGTTCGCGGCCGTTGGCGATCGCCTCATCGCGCTGGGCCGCGCTCATGGCCGGGCCTTCGAGCGCATCGGCCGTGCCGGGCGCGATCTTGCGGATCTGCAGGCCCGCGCGCGGCGCGAAGTCGTGGCGCACGCCGCAGTCGACCACGGTGAGCGCCAGCCCGTGCTGGCGCGCGAGCACGCTCACGGCCGCGCCGCCCGCGAGGAAGTTCTCCACCATCTGCCAGGTCACGTCGCTCGGGTAGGCCGACACGCCGCGCGCGGCCAGGCCGTGGTCGGCCGCGCACACCAGCATCTGCGGCTCCCGCAGCCGCGGCACCGCGCTGCCCAGGATGGCGCCGATGCGCAGCGCGAGGCGCTCGAGCCGCCCCAGCGAGCCCAGCGGCTTGGTCTTGTGGTCGAGCGCATGCTGCAGCGCGCGCTCGAGCGCGTCGTCGTGCAGGTCGTCGATCTCGGGAATGGGGGGCATGGCGGGCGAGGACATGGGGTGTCTCCTTCGGCGGGGTGGTCAGGGCGTCACGAGCGCGTCGAGCGCGGCGGCGTCGAGGTGGGCGGCGAGCGCATCGGCCAGGCGGTCGAACACCGTGTCCAGCGTGGGCACGGTGGCGCCGAACAGGGCCTGCAGCAAGCGCGGGTCTTCGAACAGGCCGTGCAGGTACAGGCCCAGCACGTTGCCGGCGGTGTTCTGCCAGGCCAGGCCGGGCAGCACCTCGCGCGCGAGCGCGCCGGCCGCGGCCATGGCCGGGTGCGGCGCGGTCTGGCCGTGGTGGATCTCGTAGCCGCTGAGGCCCACGTGCGAGAGCGCGGCCCAGGGGCCGGTGAGCGCGGCGAAGCGCGCGTCGGTGCGGCGCACGGTCTTGTCGCGCGCGAAGCAGGTCACCAGCGGCAGCAGGCCCAGGCCGGGCGCGTTGCCGTCGATGCCCTCGGTGTCGATCAGCGCCTCGCCCAGCACCTGCAGGCCGCCGCACACGCCCAGCACCCGGCCGCCGCGCGCGGCGTGCCCGGCCACCCAGCGGTCCAGGCCCTGCTCGCGCAGCCAGGCCAGATCGGCCGCGGTCGACTTGCTGCCGGGCAGCACGACCACGTCGCCTGCGCCCAGGTGCGCGACCTCGGCCGGCGAACGCACCCACTGCAGGCGCACGCCGGGCACGTTCTTGAGCGGCTGGAATTCATCGAGGTTGCTGATGCGCGGCCAGGCGACCACGGCCACCGTGGTGTGCACCGCGCCCGAAGCGTTGCTGCGGTCGTCGAAAACACCGTCTTCTTCGGGCAGACCGTGGCGCCACTGCATGGGGATCACGCCCACCGTGGGCACGCCCGTGAGGGCTTGCAACTGCTCGGGCGCGGGCGCGAGCAGGGCCGCGTCGCCGCGGAACTTGTTGAGCACGAAGCCGCGGATGCGCGCGCGGTCGGCCTCGGGCAGCAGGGCCCAGGTGCCGTAGAGATGGGCGAACGCGCCGCCGCGGTCGATGTCGGTCACGAGCAGGCAGCGCGCGTTCGCCTCGCGCGCCACGCGCAGGTTCACGATGTCGCTGGCCATGAGGTTGATCTCGGCCGGCGAGCCCGCGCCTTCGATCACCACCACGTCGTGCTCGGCGATCAGGCCGTGCAGCGCGGCGCGCACCGTGGGCCACGCACGCTCGCCGCGCTCGCGCCAGGGCAAGGCCGTGAGCGCGGGGTCGACCCGGCCCATGAGCACGTACTGGCTGTGCGTGTCGGCCTCGGGCTTGAGCAGCACGGGGTTCATGCGCACCTCGGGCTCGGCGCGCGCCGCGAGCGCCTGGAAGTACTGGGCAGAACCGATTTCAGCCCCCACGCTCCACCGCTGACGCGGGTCGCTGCCCCCCGGGGGGGCTGTTTCGCCTTGGGGCGGCCCGGCGGCGAAACGGTCGTTCTCCGGCGGCGATGCCACCACGCGAGCGTTGTTGCTCATGTTCTGCGCCTTGAACGGCGCGACCTTCAAGCCCAGGCGCGCGTAATGCCGGCACAGCGCCGTGGCGAGCCAGCTCTTGCCCGCACCGCTGCTGGTGCCCAGCACCATCACGCAGACCGCGGCCATGGGCTTCAGCCCTGCCGCGCGCGCAGGCCCAGCCGGGCCAGCAGCGCCTGGTCGGCTGCCACGTCGGGGTTGCCGGTGGTGAGCAGCTTGTCGCCGTAGAAGATGCTGTTGGCGCCGGCCTGGAAGCACAGGGCCTGCACCGCCTCGCCCATCTGCTGGCGCCCGGCCGACAGGCGCACGCGCGCGCGCGGCATGGTGATGCGCGCCACCGCAATGGTGCGCACGAACTCGAAGGGGTCGAGGTCGGGCTGATCGGCCAGCGGCGTGCCCGCCACCTTCACGAGGTGGTTGATGGGCACCGACTCGGGGTAGTCGGGCGCGAGGTTGGCGAGCTGCGCGATCAGGCCCGCGCGCTGGCGGCGCGATTCGCCCATGCCCACGATGCCGCCGCAGCAGACCTTCACGCCCGCGCCGCGCACGCGCTCCAGGGTGTCGAGCCGGTCCTGGTAATCGCGCGTGCTGATGATGTCGCCGTAGAAACCGGGGTCGCTGTCGAGGTTGTGGTTGTAGTAATCGAGCCCGGCGTCGCGCAGTTGCTCGGCGTGGCCCTCGGCCAGCATGCCCAGCGTGGCGCAGGCCTCCAGGCCTTCGGCCTTGACGGCGCGCACCAGCTCGGCCACGGCCTCGACGTCGCGGTCTTTGGGCGCGCGCCAGGCCGCGCCCATGCAAAAGCGCGTGGCACCCGCGGCGCGCGCGGCCTGCGCGGCGGCGCGCACGGCGTCCACGCCCATGAGCTTGCCGGCCTGCACGCCGGTGTCGAAGTGCACCGACTGCGGGCAGTAGCCGCAGTCTTCGGGGCAGCCGCCGGTCTTCACCGACAGCAGCGTGGCCAGCTCGACCTCCTGCGGGTCGTGGTGTTCGCGGTGCACGGTCTGCGCGCGGTGCAGCAGCTCGGCGAAGGGCAGCGCGAACAGGGCCTCGATCTGGTCGACCGACCAGCGCCTTGACTCCAGGGCCACGGCGGCGGCGCGCGGGTGCAGCGTGACGGGGTGTTCGGTGATCGGGGTCATGGGTTTTCCTCTTGAACAGGGCGGCGATTGTCACCGGCGGCGGCGCGCCAGGCCTGCTGCAGCGCGCGCTGCTCGTCGGGCGGCCGCACGCCAAGCCGCACGTGGCCCGGCAGGCCGAACGAGGCGCCGTCGCGCAGCTTCACGCCGTGCGCGCGGCGCAACGCGGGCAAGAGCCCGGCCTGGGCCGCATCGGCCAGCCGGGCAACGAAGAAGTTGGCCTCGCCGGGCAGCACGGTCCAGCCCAGCGCCTCACACAGCGCCACCTGCTGCGCCTTCCAGGCGCGCAGCGTGTCCAGGCTGTCGTGCAGCCAGTGCTGCGCGGCGGGCGTGGTCCAGGCCAGCAGCATGGCTTCGGCGTGCGCGCCCAGGGGCCAGGAGGGCGCGAGCGCGCGCAGGTCCTGCGCGGCGTCTTCGGCGCCCGGTGGGGCGATGGCGTAGGCACCGCGCACGCCCGTAAGGCCCAGGGCCTTGTTGGGCGTCCAGAGCTGCCACACGCGATCGAGGTCGGCCGCGCCCAGGCTGCAGCGCCCGCTCAGGCGCAGCGGTTCGTAGGCGCGGTCGAGCACCACGGTGGCGGCCTGCGCCGCCACGTCGGCAGCGCCCGGCTCGGGCCCGCCGATGGGACTCGCGGGTTCGCAGAGCCAGGCGAGGTCGGCCTGCACGGGCGCGTGCACCGGCGCGAGCCGCCAGGCCGCGGCCGCGTGCGCGTAGTCGCCATAGGCGTGGGCGGGCCGCCACACGCGCGTGCCGCCCGCGCGCGCCACCCAGGCCGTGATGCGGCCGATGAACTCGCTCGCGCTCGCGGCCGGCACGATGCGCTCGGGCGCCACGCCGTGAAAGCGCGCGAGCGCCTCGATCAGCGCGGTGCTCGCCGGGTCGGGGTAGTGGCGCGGGTCGGCCGCCTGCACCGCGGCGAGCGCGGCGGGACACGGCCCGCAGGCGTTGGCGTTGGTCGAGAAATCGAAGGCCGGCACGCCGAGCGCGTCGCTGCCGCCGTGGGTGGCTTGCAGCGGGTTCATGCGATCACTCCCCACGCGCCCGCCACCGCGGCCACCGCGGCCAGCCACGCGATCGCGCCCACCGCGCGGCCTGCGCGGCGCAAGGCGCGCCCGGTGTCGGCGGCCTCGGGCGCGCGGCCCTGGGCGTGCAGCGCGTAGACGCCGGGCTTGCGCAGGCACAGGCCCAGCGCGAGCGCCATGGCCGCCATGGGCCAGCCGCTGTTGGGCGAAGGCGTGCGGCGCGCCTCGCGCCGCAGCGCGCCCCAGTGGCGCGGCGCGCACAGCAGCAGCGCGGTCAGGCGCGCGGGCAGCCACGAGAGCGCGTCGTCGGCGCGCGCGGCCCATTTGCCGGCCCAGGTCCAGTCGCGGCCGTTGCGTTCGCCGCGGTAGCCCCACATGGCGTCGGCGGTGTTGGCGAAGCGGTAGAGCGCGGCGCCGGGCAGGCCCGCGAGCGCGAACCAGAACAGCGGCGCAACCACCGAATCGTTGAGGTTCTCGGCCAGCGATTCGATCGCGCTCTCGCGCACCTGCGCGGCGTCGAGCGCGGCCACGTCGCGGCTCACGAGCCAGCCCAGGCGCGCGCGGCCATCATCCAGCGATCGGCCGAGCGCGGCCTCGACCGCCGCCACCTCGTCGCGCAGCATGCGCCAGGCCAGCAGGGGTTTGAGCAGCAGGCCCAGCAGCAGCACCTGGGCCCAACCGGACGCGCTGCGCGCGGCCCAGCCCGGCGCCACGGCCAGGGCCAGCACCAGCAGCGCGCCCAGGCACCAGGCCAGCGCGCCGCTCACGAAGGCGCGCGCGCGCCGCGCTTCGGCCTGGGCGGGCAGCGGCGCGATGCGCCGCCCCATGAAGCCCAGGTAATGCCCCATGGCCACCACCGGGTGCCAGCGGGCGGGCGGCTCGCCAAAGACCCGGTCGATGGCGAGCGCGAGCAGCGCCGCAAGCGGCAGCACCAGGCCCGCGGGCCACACGCCCGTCACCGCATCCGCCACCGCGTCCGTCAGCGCGCTCATCCCGTCGCCTGCGCCCCATGCGGCGGCAGCTTGGCCAGGATGCCGTTGCGCAGCCGCTCGGGCCGCTGGTTGCGCAGCAGCTGGCCGTCGGCGGCCTCGGCGTGCATCGCGGCGCACCGCAGCGCGTCGCGCGCGGTGGCCGCGTCGGGCTGCAGGTCGCCGAACAGGTAGCTCGGCTTGCCGGGCGCCTGCAGGGCCACGGTGCAGGCGCGGCCGCAGGCGCTCATGCAGGCCTGGCCGCGCACGCGCACGCGGCGCAGGGCCTCGGCGGGCAGGTCGAACTGCGCGTGCTGCACGGCTTCGAACAGCGTGGCGCCGGCCGCGGGCGCGTCGCGCGAAGCGCCTTCGGGGCGGCAGGTGGTGCAGACGACCAGCTCGGTGATGACCGCGTCGGCAACGGGGGGCTGGGGCCGCTCGCTCATCAATCTTCGATGCCGCGCTGGGCCGGCACGCCGGCGTTGAAGTGGTGCTTGACCAGCGCCATCTCGGTGACGGTGTCGGCCAGGGCGACCAGCTCGTCGGGCGCGCCGCGGCCGGTGAGCACCACGTGCACATGCGGCGGCCGTTCGCGCAGCGCGGTGAGCACCGCGTCCAGCGGCACCCAGCCGTAGCGCAGCGGGTACATGATTTCGTCGAGCACCACCATGAAGTGCTCGCCCGCGCGGATCGTGGCCTCGGCCCGGGCCCAGCCGGCGCGGGCCAGTTCGGCCGAGTGCTCGAGGTCGCGGCTCTTCCAGCTGAAGCCGTCGCCCAGGCCTTCGATGGGGATGCCCAGTTGCTCGAACAGGCGGTGCTCGCCGAAGCGCGCCGAGGGCACCTTCATGAACTGGTAGATCTTGACCGCCTTGCCGCGCCCGTGCGCGCGCAGCGCCAGGCCGAAGGCCGCCGTGCTTTTGCCTTTGCCGTTGCCGGTGTGCACCAGCACCAGGCCGCGGCGCTCGCCTTGCGGTTTGGGGGTGTCGCGGTCCACCGGCGGAGATTCGATCTGCATGGGGTTTCCTTGAAAACGGGCGGCTCAGACCGGCAGCGCGACCCAGCGGTCGTTGAGCTGGTGGATCGCGATGCGGTGGTCGAACACGGCCTCGAGTGCGCGGTGGGTGGCGGGGTCGTCGCAGGCGCCGTGGTGGCGCACGCGGCCCTGGTCCACCACCAGCAGGCGGTCGGCGTGCAGCGCCACGCCGATCTCGTGCAGCACGCTCACCACCGTCTTGCCCTGCGCCACCAGGCCGCGCACCAGTTGCAGCCAGTCGGCCTGGTGCGGCGGGTCGAGGTTGGCCAGGGGTTCGTCCATCAGCAGCACCTGCGCGTTCACCGCGAGCAGGCGCGCGAGCAGCACGCGCTGGCGTTCGCCGCCCGAGAGCGCGCCGAGCGCGCGCTCGCGCCAGTCCCAGGCCTGGGTGGCGCGCAGCGCCTGCTCCACAGCGGCGCGGTCGGCGGCCGAGGGCTGGGCCAGCCAGGCCTGGTGCGGCAGGCGGCCCAGCATGGCCACGTCCCACACGCTCAGGTCGTCGGCGCCGTGTTCGCCCTGCCCCAGCCAGGCCAGGGCGCGGGCGCGCTCGCGGCCGCGCCATGCCGCGAGCGGGCGGCCCAGCAACTGCACCTCGCCGCTGTGCGGCAGCAGGCCCGCGAGCGCCTTGAGCAGCGTGGACTTGCCCGCGCCGTTGGGGCCGACCACGCTGGTCCAGCGCGCCGCGGGCAGCGCGATGGACACGCCGTGCAGCACCTCGGCCTCGCCGAGCACCACGCCGAGCGCGGTGGTCTGCAGCGCGGCGTTCACAGGCCGCCCCCGGGCCGGCGCCGCCGGTGCATGAGCCAGAGCAGGTAGCTGCCGCCGAGCACCGCGGTGAGCACGCCCACGGGCAGTTCCTGCGGCGCGATGACCCAGCGCGCGAGCACGTCGGCCGCCATCAGCAGCAAGCCGCCCATGAAGGCGCTGAGCACCACGAGGCGGCCGTGCGTGGTCTTCACCAGCGAGCGCACCAGGTGCGGCGCGGCCAGGCCCACGAAGGCGATGAGCCCGGTCTGCGCCACGGCCGCGCCGGTGGCCAGCGCGAGCACGCCCACCAGCACGGCGCGCACGGTGGCCAGCGGCAGGCCCAGGCTGATGGCGGTGGCCTCGCCGAGCGCGAGGCCGTCGAGCACGCGGCCCAGCAGCGCCGACACCAGCAACGCGGCCAGCAGCATGGCGGCCATGACGCCGCAGGCGGCCCAGCCCACGAAGCCCGTGGTGCCGAGCATGAAGCCCTGCATGGCCTGCAGCGTGTCGGGCTCGGCGATGGTGACGAGGTCGCGCGCGGCGCCGAGCACCACGCCCACGATCACGCCCGCGAGCAGCAGGCGCAGCGTGTGCTGCACGCCGCGCGCGAGCACCAGCGTGAGCACCACGCCCACCACCGCGCCCGCAAACGCCGCGCCCGTGAGGCCCAGGCGCACCAGCCACTGCGTGGCCAGGGCGCTGGTGCCGACCAGGGCCAGCGCGATCGCCACGCCCAGGGCCGCGCCCGAGGCGCTGCCCAGCAGGTAGGGGTCGGCCAGCGGGTTGCGGAACAGGCCTTGCGCGACCGCGCCGGCCAGGCCCAGCAGGCCGCCCGCCACCCACGCGCCCAGCGTGCGCGGCAGCCGGATGTCCCAGAGGATCTGCCAGGCCACGGGGTCGTGGCGCGCGTTGAGCACGCTGTCGAAGCCGGTACTGCCCACGCCCGCGCCGAGCAGCAGCACGAGCAGGCCACCCAGCAGCAGGGCCGCGGCGAGCCAGAGGCTGTGCGCGCGGCCGTTCATGCGCCCTGGCCTTTCTCGGCGATGCAGCGCGCGAGGATGCGCGCGGCCTCGGCCATGCGCGGACCGGGCCGCACGAGCACGTCGGATTCGTCGGTGCTGAAGATGCACACGCGCTGCTCGCGCAGCGCGCGCAGGTTGCGCCAGCCCGGGCGCTGCGCCAGGCCCGCGGCGTTGCGCGCGCCGATCAGGATCAGGTCGGGGTTGGCGCGCACCACGTACTCGGGGTTGATGCGCGGAAACGGCCCGAGATCGGGCGTGACGATGTTCTGCACACCCAGGCGCGTGAGGGTTTCGCCGATGAACGAGCCCGGCCCGGCCGCGTAGCCGCCGGTGCTGACCTCGTAGTACACGCGCAGCGGCCGCGCGCGCCGGGGCAGCGACTGCGCGGCCGCCGACACGCCGGCGTCGATCGCGCGCCAGATGCGCTTCGCATCGGGCACATCGAGCAGCGTGCCGATCTTGTCCATCACGCGCTGCGCGTCGGCCGCGCTGCGCGGCTCCAGCGCCACCACCTTGAGGCCGAACCCTTCGAGCCGCTGCACGCCGCGCGACGAGGTGGCCATGAGCACGAGATCGGGCTTGAGCGCCACGATGGCCTCGATGTTGGGGTCGATGCCGCCGCCGGTCTTGGGCAACGCACGCACCGCGGCGGGAAAGTTCGAGTAACGGTCCACACCGACCAGGCGGTGGCACTGGCCGAGTTCGCACACGGTTTCGGTGAGCGAGGGCAGCAGCGAGACGATGCGCTGCGGCGCCTGCGGCAGCGTCACGGCCACGCCGCGGTCGTCGGTGATGCGGATCTCGGCCGCGTGCAGCGCGCTGCACAGGCCCAGCGCGAGCGCGAAGTACAGGCGGATCGGGTTCATGGCGATTTGAGGGTGAGCGGCAGGCCGGCGGCCATGAAGGTGACGCGCTCGCAGGCGCGCGCCACGGCCTGGTTGAGGCCGCCGAGTGCGTCGACGAAAGCGCGGGTTTCACGACCCAGGGGGATCACGCCGAGGCCGATCTCGTTGCCCACCAGCACCACCGGGCCGGGGGCCGTGGCGATCGCGCGCACCAGCGCATCCTGCGGTGCGGCGGGGTCGGCGGCTTCGCCACTGGCGGGCATGAGCAGGTTGGTGAGCCAGAGCGTGAGGCAGTCGATCACCACCAGGGTGGTCGGCGCGGTGTGCGCGCTCAGCGCCTCGGCCAGCGCCAGCGGCTCTTCGCGCGTGGCCAGGCCGGGCACGCGCTCGGCGCGCTCACGCTGGTGGCGCGCGATGCGCGCGTGCATCTCGTCGTCCCAGGGCTGGGCGGTGGCGATCAGCACGGCGCGGTGGGTGGCGTCGGCGTCGAGCCACTGGCGCGCGAGCGATTCGGCGCGGCGCGACTTGCCGCTGCGCTGACCGCCCAGGATGAACTCGCTGCGCGCGAACACGGGCGCGGTGTCAGCCATGGCGCGCGCTCCACTGCAGCACGATGCGGTGCAATTGTTCGACGCCGTCGGTGAGCGCGGCCGGGCCGGGCTGCAGGATGTCGGCCGACTTGATCTCGAACAGCTGAGCGTCGCGCACCGCGGGCACGGCCTGCCAGCCCGCGCGCGCGGCCACGCGCTCGGGCCGGAATTTCTTGCCGCACCACGAGCCCACGACGATGTCGGGCGCGCGCTCGACGATGCGCTGCGGCTCGCCGATGATGCGGTCCTTGCCCAGGGGCATGGCGGCGAGCTCGGGGAAGCAGTCGTCGCCGCCGGCGATGCCCATGAGCTCGGAGACCCAGCGGATGCCGCTGATGCACGGGTCGTCCCATTCTTCGAAGTACATGCGCGGGCGGCGCGGCAGCGCGCGGCCCGCGGCGGCGATGGCGTCGAGCCGCGCGCGCGTGCGGTCGATCCAGGCCTGGCCCTCGGCCACGCGGTCGACCAGCGCGGCCACCTGGAACAGCATGTCGAAGATCTGCGCCACGCTGCGCTGGTTGAACACCACCACCTGCACGCCATGGCGGATCAGCGCGGCAGCGATGTCGGCCTGCAGGTCGGAGAAGCCGAACACGCAGTCGGGCCGCAGCTCGAGGATCTTGTCGATCTTGGCGCTGAGGAAGGCGCTGACCTTGGGCTTTTCCTCGCGCGCGCGGCGCGGCCGCACGGTGTAGCCCGAGATGCCCACGATGCGCGCCTCTTCGCCGAGCAGGTAGAGCCACTCGGTGGTTTCTTCGGTGAGGCAGACGATGCGCTGCGGGCCTCGGCTCATGGCGCGGGTTCCTCCAGGAAAAGCGAGGCCGTGGCCGCAGGGCTGGATGCGAACCAGGCATGGAAGTAGCTCGCGCGCAATGCGCCGTGGCGGTACAGCGCCTCGCCCGGGCCGCCGCGCGGGGGCTCGGTGTGCGCCGCAGGCGCCAGCGGCGAGGTGGTGCGCGAATGGTGGAAGGTGTGGCCGCGCAGCGTGCCCGCGGGCAGCGCGAGTTGCTGAGGCCCCAGCGCCACCAGGCGCGGCTGCAGCGCGGCCTCGCCGGGCAGCAGGCCCCACATGCGGTGCGCGCTGCCGTCGTGCGGGCGCAGCGTGTCCATGAGCAGCAGCATGCCACCGCACTCGGCCCACACCGGCCTGCCGGCCTGCAGGTGCGCGGCCAGGCCCGCGCGGCAACGCTGCGCGGCGCTCAGCGCGGCCGCGTGCAGCTCGGGGTAGCCGCCGGGCAGCCACACCGCGTCGCACGGCGGCAAGGGCTCGTCGGCCAGCGGTGAGAAGAAGGCCAGCTCGGCGCCCAGGCTGCGCAGCGTGTCGAGGTTGGCCGGGTAGATGAAGCAGCAGGCGGCGTCGCGCGCGACGGCCACGGTGCAGCCCGCGAGCGGGCGGCCGATGTCGGGGGCGGGTTCGGGGGCGTCGAAGGCCACGGTCCAGCGCGCGAGTGCGGCGCTGTCCATCGCACCCAGCGGCGTGGCCGCGAGGGCGTCGGCCGCGGCGTCGAGCCGGGCCAGCGCGTCGGGCAGCTCGGAGGCCACGGTGAGGCCGAGGTGGCGCTCGGGCAGCGAGAAGGCGGCGTCGCGCATCACCGCGCCGAGCCAGCCCGGTACGCCATCGCCCAGCGCGTCCTGCAGCATCTGCGCGTGGCGCTCGCCGGCCACGCGGTTGGCGAGCACGCCGGCCCAGGGCAGGCCGGCGCGGAAGTGGCGCAGGCCGAAGGCCAGCGCGCCGAAGGTGCCGGCCATGGCCGAGGCGTCGATCACCGCGAGCACGGGCAGGCCGAAGCGCTGCGCGAGGTCGGCCGCGCTGGGCTGGCCGTCGAACAGGCCCATCACGCCCTCGACCACGATCAGGTCGGCCTCGCCCGCGGCGGCGTGCAGCCGCGCGCGCGCATCGGCCTCGCCGGTCATCCACAGATCGAGGTTGTGCACCGGGTGGCCGCTGGCCAGCGCGAGCCAGTGCGGGTCCAGAAAATCGGGCCCGCACTTGAAGGCGCGCACGCGCCGGCCGGCGCGCGCGTGCAGGCGGGCCAGCGCCGCGGCCACGGTGGTCTTGCCCTGACCCGAGGCCGGGGCCGCCACGAGGATGGCCGCGGTGCGGTGCGTCACGGCTTGGGCGCCCAGTGCAGCGTGACGTAGGCCGCGCGGCCCGGCTGGTTGTAGCCGTTGGCGGTCTGGTAGTCCTTGTCGCCGATGTTGTTCACGCGCAGCGCGAGCGACCAGTCCTTGGTGAGGGCGTACCGCACGTAGGCATCGACCGTGCCGAAGCCCGGCAGGCGCACGGTGTTGGCCGCGTTGTCGAAACGCTCGCCCACGAGTTGCAGCGCGGTGCCCCAGGTCCAGGCGCCGATGCGGTGGTCGAGCCCGGCGGTGAGGGTTTCGTCGGCGCGGCGCGCGAGTTTCTGGCGCGTGAGCAGGTTGCGCGCGTCCAGCAGTTCGAGGTTGCCGTACCACGACCAGGCGCCGGCCGAGCCGGTGTACCCCAGCGACCAGCCCTCGAGCCGCGCCTGCGGCACGTTGACCACCACGGGTTGCAGCGTGATGAAGCCGCGCACGCGGTTGTCGAAGCGCGTGAGCTTGAGCTCGTGCGCACCGCGCGTGTAGGTGAGGCCGAACTCGCGGTTCTTGCCGCGCTCGGGCTGCGTGGTGGGGTTGCCCGTGAAAAAGGGCGACACGTAGTAGAGCGTGTTGAACGACGGCATCTTGAACGAGGTGCCGTAGGCCAGGTGCGGGCGCCAGTTCGGCGTGAGCTGGTAGCCGTAGCTCGCGAAGCCGGTGGTGGCGCCGCCGAACTGCGAGTTCTCGTCGCGCCGCAGGTTGGCCTGCCACAGGTGCTGGCCCAGGCCGCCCGTGAGGCCGACGAAGGCCGCGTCGGTGGTGCGCGAATTCACCGCATAGGCCTGCGTGCCCGACACCGCTTCCTTGATCGATTCCACGCCCAGCAGCACCGTGCCCAGGCGCGTGGCCTGGTCGTGCTGCAGCGTGATCTGCGTCTGCGCGGTGTTGAACACCGAGGCCACGGGCGTGGTGCCGTAGCTGTCGCCGTCGTCGTCGCTGCGCGCGACCGTCAGGCGCGTGCGCGCGTCGGCGTTCCACTGGCGCGTGAGGCCCCAGCCGAGCACGCGCGTGGTGGTGACCGAGCGGGTGTCGAAGCTGCCCGCCCCCTGGTCGAAGCGGCTCACGCCCTCGGCCTGCGTGAGGTTCAGGTCGGTCGACCAGCCCTCGGCGAAGGCCCAGCGGAACGAGCCGCTGAGCACGTCCTGCCTGGCGCCGTCGCGGTCGGGGTTGAAGTTGCTGCCCACGCGCGGGTTGGTCGAGGAGAAGCCCTTTTCGCCCAGCGAGCTCGCGTGCAGGCTGTAGCTGAAGGTGTCGGTGCCGCCGCGCACGCCGGCAGCCACTTCGTGGTGGCCTTCGCTGCCCACGGTCACGCTGGCCTCGGGCTGGAAGCCCTTGACGCCGCGCTTGGTGAAGACCTGCACCACGCCGCCCACGGCATCGCTGCCGTACAGCGCCGAGGCCGGGCCCTTGAGCACCTCGATGCGGTCGATGGCCGACAACGGCAGGTTGTCCCAGTTGGGCGCGCCCGCGGTGGACGAGCCGTAGCGCACACCGTCCACCAGCAGCAGCACCTGGCGCGCTTCGGCGCCGCGCACGAACAGGCTCGATTGTTTGCCGCGGCCGCCGTTGGCCACCAGCTGCAGGCCGGCCTGGCGCGCGAGCAGCTCGGACAGCGTGCGGCCAGTGGATTTCGCCACCGTGTCGGCGTCGATCACGACCACGTCGCTGAGCAGCGCGTCGCTGCGGGTGTCGACGCGCGTGGCCGTGACCACGGTGTCTTTGAGGGTCACGTCGGTCGCGCTCTGGGCGGACACGGGCGCGGCGGCGAACGTGGCCAGCGAGGCCACACAGGCGAGGGGGAGCACGGCCAGGGGCGCGCGCAAGGCAGGGGATTTCATGTTGAACACACAAGCACAGAGCCCTCACCGCCTTCCCCGACGGTGCCTGGGCATCACGGTGGCGCCGCTGGCGCGGCACCACCACCTCGTTGGCCGGTATCCGGGCTGGCAGACCGAACCCCATCGCCTTCCCGGTGCGCGGCGCGCGCCAGTGGCGGTGTGATGGGGCCGGAGCTTCCGGCGGCCTGGGGCCGCCGGTCGTCTCGTCTGCTTACCGTTGCGGGGGCAGCGCAGGTTAGGTTCGCCGCGTCGGCGGCTCGCCCTCCTGCTTCCCGTTGAACTGCGGCGCGTGAACCGCGCCGCGAGCACCAACGGCGTGCATTCTATGCGCGAGCGCCGCCTACAATGACCGACGCATCAAGGATCGCAACCGCCATGGCCGCCTCCAAGCAACTCGACCAGATCACCGAGAAGGTGGAGCGGCTGCTGCTGCGCCACGAAGAGCTGCAGCGCACCAACGCGCTGCTCGTCGAGCAGGTGCATGCCCTGCAGGCCGAGCGCGATTCGCTCAAATCGCGCCTGCTCGCGGCGCGCGCGCGCATCGACGCGCTGCTCGAGCGGCTGCCCGCCACCGAAGAGCGCAAGGAGAGCACATGAACAAGCCCGGCTACAAGCAGATGGAGGTCCAGATCATGGGCCAGAGCTATCTGCTCTCGTGCCCCGTGGGCGGCGAGGCGCTGCTGCTCGAGGCCGTGGAGCGCGTCGATTCGGCCATGTGCCGCATCCGCGACGCGGGCAAGGTCAAGGCGCGCGACCGCATCGCGGTGCTGGCCTCGCTCAACCTCGCGTTCGAGCTCTCGCAACTCGAACGCAAGCAGGCCGAGCGCGAAGCCGAGGCCCAGCAGCAGTTCCAGGCCTCGTCGTTCGCACAGGGCGACGCGAGCGCCTTTGCCGAAGCCGGCGGCACCTTCGACAACGACCCGATCGATGCGCAGACGCAGCAGCGCGTCGACGACCTGATGCGCCGGCTCGACCAGACGCTCGACAAGGACGGAAGGCTCATCTGAGCCCCCACGCTCCGCACTGCGTGTCGTCGCTGCCCCCCACGGGGGCGCGGCCTTGCTTGGGGCGGCCCGGCGCGGCGGCCCGCTCTGAGCCGCACCGCCCGTCATCGCACGGGGGTATGCCGACCGATGGCCCGATCGCACGGCGCACTGCTTCTAGAATCGCGTTTGTCTGCGGTTCCGTCGGGCTCTCATGTCCTTGAACCAATGCTCATTGAGCACGGGCTTGGTACATTGCGCGGCTGGTGCGAGCGTCTCGCGTCAGACGAACCCGAAGCCGCGTTGCCCTCGCCCACCTGAACCCCGGTTCAGGCCACCGGCCCGGCGCCCAACCGCAGACACCTTTTCTCTCCCATGCCCCTTGAACCCCTGTTGATCGCCGAGCTCGCGCTGCTCGGTGTGGGTACCGGTTTCCTCGCAGGCCTGCTCGGCATCGGTGGCGGCATGCTGATGGTGCCCTTCATCACCTTCATCCTCACGGGCCGCGGCGTCGCACCCGACCTCGCCGTCAAGATGGCCATCGCCACCTCGATGGCCACCATCATCTTCACCAGCATCTCGAGCGTTCGCGCGCACCACAAACGCGGTGCCGTGCGCTGGGACATCGTGCAGCGGCTCGCGCCCGGCATCGTGATCGGCGCGGGCGTGGCCAGCCTGGGTGTGTTCGCGGTGCTCAAGGGCAGCTGGCTCGCGCTGTTCTTCGCCGCCTTCGTGAGCTTCTCGGCCACGCAGATGCTGATCGACAAAAAGCCCAAGGCCTCGCGCACGCTGCCGGGCACCGCGGGCCAGCTCGGCGCGGGCGGTGTCATCGGCTTTCTCTCGGGCCTGGTGGGCGCGGGCGGCGGCTTCGTCTCGGTGCCCTTCATGACCTGGTGCAACGTGCCCATCCACAACGCGGTGGCCACCAGCGCCGCGCTGGGTTTCCCGATCGCGCTCGCCAACGCCCTGGGCTACGTGGTGTCGGGCCAGGGCGTGGCCAACCTGCCCGCGGCCTCGCTCGGCTACATCTACCTGCCCGCGCTGCTGGTGATCGCGAGCACCAGCGTGCTGATGGCGCCGCTGGGCGTGAAGGCCGCGCACGCGCTGCCCGTGAAGATGCTCAAGCGCGTGTTCGCGGGCATCCTCTTCGTGCTCGCCGCGTACATGCTCTGGAAGGGCCTGACGGCCTGACGCACCGCGCCCTGCGGCGGCCCAGGGCGCTCCCTGGGCGTTCCCCGGGGGCGAAGTGTTGTTTTCCCCTCTACAAACCCGCGAAACCCCGGGGCGTTCACGCGCGTGAAGCGCGTTTCCTCCTTGGAAGGCGCAAACAACTCCATTAGCATCAACACGCTTGTGCGAGAGCGCGTTCTCCGCAGGCGTACATCAACTTCTAGAAGGATCATCAACATGGCAACTGCGAAGAAAGCCGCCGCGAAAAAAGCGCCGGCCAAGAAGGCGGCTCCGGCGAAGAAGGCCGCTGCCCCGGCGAAGAAAGCCGCTCCGGCCAAGAAGGCGGCCGCCCCCGCCAAGAAGGCCGCTCCGGCGAAGAAGGCCGCTCCGGCCAAGAAAGCCGCCCCGGCCAAGAAGGCCCCCGCGAAGAAGGCCGCTCCCGCCAAGAAGCGCACCCCGAACGCCGCCTTCCTCAAGCCCCTGACCCCCAGCGCCGCCCTGGCCGCGATCGTGGGCGCCAGCCCGCTGCCGCGCACCGAAGTGACCAAGAAGGTCTGGGACTACATCAAGAAGAACAAGCTGCAGGACAGCGTGAACAAGCGCCTCATCAACGCCGACGCCAAGCTGAAGGAAATCTTCAAGAAGGCCCAGGTCACGATGTTCGAACTGACCAAGCTGGTCAACGACCACCTCAAGTGATCGTGCCCCGAACGCGCCGCCCGGCGCGTTCTCCCCGACAAAGCCGACGTTCCGTCGGCTTTGTCGTTTCCGGACGCCCATCGGCCCCAGCGGGTTCACCGCCCGATCACCTGTGCGAAACTGAGACGTTCTGTAACAAGCGCGCATGAGCACCCCGCCCACGACACCGTCCTCCACCGCGACACCCGCCGCGGGTGGCCTGGCGTTGCCGCCCATGCGGCACAAGACGGTGCTCGTGATCGATCTGGTGGAATCCGTGCGCCTCATGGCCGCGCACGAGGCGCAGGTGGTGGCCCTGTGGCGCGGCTTCGTGCACTTCGCCACCACCGAGGTGCTGCCCGCGCGCGGCGGCCGCCTCGTGAAGAGCCTGGGCGACGGCCTGCTGGCCGAATTCGAGCACCCGGCGCAGGCGGTGCGCGCCGCGCTGGCGCTGCACCGCCACTTCGACGAAGCCAACCGCGAGTTGCCCGCGGCGCAGCAGCTCTACCTGCGCGCGGGCATCAACGCCACCCGGCTCTACGTGGACGACACCGACGTGTACGGCCACGGCGTGAACCTGGCCGCGCGCGTGGCCGACCTGGCCGCGCCCGGCGAGACCGTGGTCACGGCCAGCGTGTACGACGCCATCGTGGTGGGCGTGGACGCCGACGTGCAGGACCGCGGCGAGAGCTACCTCAAGCACTGGCCCGAGCCGGTGCGCACCTGGACCGTGTCGCCGGTGAATGCGCACACGCCGGTGGTGCGCCTGCCCACGCCGGCCGAATCGGCAAGCGATTTCCGCCCCGGCGTGGCCGTGGTGCCGTTCGAAACCCGCAGCCACGCGCCCGAGCAGTTCGTGATCGGCGAGCTGATCGCCGACGGCGTGATCACCCAGCTCTCGCGCAGCCAGGACCTGCGCGTGATCTCGCGCCTGTCCACCAGCGCCTTCCGTGGCCGCGGCGCGCCGGCGGCCGAGGTCGGCCAGCGGCTCGAAGCCTCGTACACCCTCAGCGGCAGCTACGTGAGCTTCGGCGACAAGGTGGTGATCACCGCCGAGCTCAGCGACAACCGCCGCAACGAGGTGGTGTGGGCCGAGCGGCTGGCGGGCGACACGCTCGACCTGGTGCAGCTCGAGAGCGAGCTGGTCACGCGGCTGAGCGAGGCCACGGCGCAGGCGGTGCTGCACCACGTGGTGCAGCGCTCGCTGGTGCAGCCGCTGCCGCAGCTCGAAAGCAACGCGCTCATGCTCGGCGGCATCACGCTGATGCACCGCTCGACACCGCGCGACCTGCAGCGCAGCCAGCAGTTGCTCGAGGCCGTCGTGGACCGGCACAAGCGCGTCGCCACGCCGTGGGCGTGGATGGCCAAGTGGCACATCATGCAGGTGATGCAAGGGCTGGCCGACGAGCCAGCGCGCGCCTTTCGGGAGGCCATCGGCGTGGCCGAGCGCGCGCTCGATCTCGAGCCCCAGAGTTCGCTGGCGATGGCGGTCAAGGGCCACGCGCTGTGCCACCTGGGCAGTGACGTGGAGGAGTCGCGCCGCCTGCTCCATGCTGCCACCGAAAGCAACCCCAACGACCCGATGGCCTGGCTGTACCGCTCGGTGTGGTCAACCATGTGGGGCGACGCGGCGGATTCCGTCGCCGAGGCCGAGACCGCCGTGCGGCTGTCGCCGATCGATCCGCAGAAGTACTACTTCGAGATGATGCTGGCGACCTGCCATGCGGCCAACCTGAACTGGGCGCGCGCCATCGACATCGGCCAGTCTTCGCTGAAGAAGAACAAGTACCACTTGCCCACGCTGCGCTGCCTGGCCGCGTCGCTCTACTACTCGGGCAATGCCGAGGCCGCGCGCGAGCAGGTCGAGACCATCCTGGGCCTCGAGCCCCAGTTCACGATCGATCGTTACCTGGCGTCGGGGCGCGAAAGCCCGCTGCGGCGCAAGGTGGCAGCGGCCTTGGCCGCGCTTGGAGTTCCCGACCATTAGATTCAAGGAGTGCACATGAGCGGTGGAATGTCAGGGGGTATGTCAGGAGGTATGTCAGGAGGCATGTCCGGCGGGATGTCGGGGGGCATGTCAGGGGGGATGTCGGGTGGCATGGGCGCCGCCAACGCGCTGGCCTCGGCCGACGCGCTCACCCTCTCGCGCGCGGCCATCGTCGGCCCGTTCCTGGGGCCGGTGCTGCAGGTCAAGTGGCCCACCTTCAACGACAACGAGCAGAACCTCAAGCGCTGGGCGCCCGAGCCGCGGCTGTTCGCGATCGACTTCGAGGCCCGCGAAGGCGTCTCGCTCGACACCGACAACCGCCGCCGAACCGCCACGCTGGTCTACAGCCACCGCGGCCGCAGCGACACGCTGGTCACGCTCACCGGCCCCGACGAGCGCCTGATCCAGCAGCAGCTGCAACTCGTCGCCGCTTACGCCGACCTGCGCCCGGACCGCGCGCTCGAAATCACCGAGCAGCAGGGCTATCCGGTGGCCTTCTGGGCGTCGGTGATCGGCCTCACCTCGCACCGCCACGCCAAGACGCTGCAGCTCATCGAGCTCGCCTACAACGTCGCCGCGCCCATCATCCAGCGCATCAAGGTGGCGTTCTCGATCACGCGGCCCGACGAGTTCTCGCCGCAGATCCAGGCCATGATCGCCACGCCCGGCCACGGCGCCTGGCCCAGCGGCCACGCCACCGAGGGCTTCCTGATCGCGGTGCTGCTGCAGAAGCTGCTCGATGCCGCCGCCCCGCCCCAGGGCACACAGCCGGGCAACGGCGAGGCCTGCCGCGAGCAGCTGCAGCGCCTGGCCGCGCGCATCGCGGTCAACCGCACCGTGGCCGGCGTGCACTACCCGATCGACAGCGCCGCGGGCCGCCTGCTGGGCACGGCGCTGGCGGAGTTCATCGTGGCGCGCGCCACCGGCGGCAAGGTGCACGAGCGCGGCTTCCACTCGGCCCTGTTCCGCGAGGCCGACGGCGCGCCCAAGGACTTCAGCCTCGACGACCCCATGGACCTGCCCAGCGGCCAGCCCTACACCCGCGCCGCGCAAGGCAAGCGCGTGCCCGAAGGGCCGCTGCTGTCGTGGCTCTGGCAAGAAGCGCTCAAGGAGTGGCCGTGAGCTGGGCGCCGCTGCCGCGCGGCCGCTTCACCGGCATCGACTGGTCCGCGCCGGGCGCCATCGACGGCATGGACCCTTACCTCGCCTGGGCCGAGGCCGACGGTTTCGTGGGCTACCACCGGCCCGGCCACCACGACCAGCCCAAGTGGCTGCCGATCGTGATCGGCCTGCGCGAGGGCGCCGACGTGCGTGCGCTCGTCAACGCCTCGTCGAGCCGCTGGCTGCAGATCCCGCAGGCCTACCTGCTGATCCCGGGCCTGCGCCACTGCACGGCGCGCGTCTCGCGGCGGTTCTTCGATCACTGGCGCAAGGGCCACGTGGTGCGCTCGCTCATCGAGCGTTTCGAGCTTGGCCTGCCGGTGGACCAGCACACCAGCGCGCTCAAGGACTGCTGCCACCGCCACCAGCAGCCGCTGCCCCCGCCGCAGCGCGTGCCGGGGCCGGTGTTGGGCCTCATCGATGGCGGACTGGCCGTGGCCAACAGCGCCTTCCGCGATGCCGCGGGCCGCACGCGCGTGAAGCATTTCTGGCGTCAGGACAATCTGTACGGCGGCCCCTGGCCCGGCTCGCCCGACCACGCGCGCGTGCCGCTCGATCCCACGCGCGCCGGCCCCACGCCGCCCGACCTGGGCTACGGCCACGCACTCACCGGCCACGCGATCGACAACGCCATGGCCCGCTACACCCGCCGCGGCCAGCTCGACGAAGACGCGCTGTACCGCCACCTGCAGCTCTGGGACCTGGCGCGACCGGTGAACCACGGCACGCACGTGTGCGGCCTGGCCACCGCGCCGGGCGGCCTGCTGGCCCCCGGCCTCAACGACTTCGCGAGCCGTTGCCCGGTGATCGCGGTGCAGCTCGACTGGGCCAATGTGCTCGACACCTCGGGCGGCGCGATGAACGTGAGCGTGCTCGACGCGCTGCACTACATCGTCGCGCACGCCGCCGACGACGCCGAGATCGTGGTCAACGTGAGCTGGGGCACGCTGGCCGGCCCGCACGACGGGACCTCGCTGCTCGAAGCCGCCATGGACGAGCTCATCGAGCGCCTGGGCGGGCGGCTGCAGATCGCCGTGCCCGCGGGCAACGCCTACCAGAGCCGCACCCACGCCAACGCCACGCTCGCACCGCGCGAAGCGCTGGACCTGCACTGGCGCGTGCAGCCCGACGACCGCACGCAGAGCTTCCTGGAAATCTGGCTGCCGGCGAATGCCGCGGGTGTGGCGATCACGGTGCAGCCGCCCGAGCGGCCCGCGCAGGCCGTGACGCTGCGGCCGGGCGAATCGGGCATGTGGGTCGACGCGCGCGGCGTGCCGCAGTGGACCCTGATCTACCCGACCACCACCGCGCTCGGCGCGCACGGCACCTGCGCCCTGCTCGCGCTCGAGCCCTCCTTCAGCCGCGAGCCCGGGCGCGCGCTCGCGCCCTTCGGCGTCTGGCAGGTGCGGCTGCACAACCAGGGGCGTGCGCCCGTGACCTTCGACGCCTACGTGGAACGCGACGATGTGGCCCTGGGCATGAACACCGGCGCGCGCCAGTCGTACTTCGAAGACCGCCACTACGACACCCAGGGCAACCTGGGCGGCTGGATCGACCATGCCGGCAACCCCACGCCGATCCGGCGCAGCGGCGTGTTCAACAGCCTGTCCACCGGGCAGCGCACCGTGAGCGCGGGCGGCACCCGGGCCACCGACAGCGGGCCCGAGCGCCTGTCGCGCTTTGCGCGCTACTCGCCGCAAAAGCCCAGCCCCGATCCGCAGCGGCCGCAACGCCCGGGCGTGAAGCCCGCGCCCGACACGCTGGCGCCGAGCGACAGCAACACCGCGCTCTGGGGCCTGCGCAGCACCGGCAGCCTCAGCGGCAGCACGGTGCGGCTCGCGGGCACGAGCTCGTCGGCGCCGCAGGTGGCGCGGCGGCTGCTCAACGCGCTCGGTTGAGGGTGGCAACCGCGCCGGCCGCGCCTACCAGCGCGCCGGCAGCGGCCGCAGCAGCCAGATCCAGCGCTCGCGCACCGCGATGAAGCCACCGGTTTCCAGGTCCTTGAGCAGGCGGCTCACCATCTCGCGCGAACAGGCCAGGTGCTGGGCGATCTGCTGGTGGGTGATGCGCTCGCGCAGCGGGCGCTCGCCGCGCTCGTTGGGCTCGCGCGCCCACTCGTTGAGCAGCTTCACCAGCCGGCCGTAGACGTCGATCAGCGCCACGCTGCGCGCGCTTTCGGTCGCCAGGCGCGCGCGGCGGATCACGCGCGCCATGAGTTCGAGCGCGAATTCGGGGTGGTCGGCGATGTAGCCGAGCAGGGTCTGGCGGGTGATCACCGAGCAGGTGGTGGTGTCCACCGCCTCCACGTTGGCCGAGCGCGGCCCGCCGTCGAGCGACATCTCGCCCACGTACTCGAGCGGGCCGTACAGGCCCAGGGTCAGCTCACGCCCCGAGGCGTCGGCCACGAAGGCCCGAAGGCGCCCCTTGAGCACGATGAACAGCGTGTCGCCGGTGTCGCCTTCCTGGA
Source organism: Hydrogenophaga sp. T2 (assembly GCF_049843535.1). NCBI lineage: Bacteria > Pseudomonadati > Pseudomonadota > Betaproteobacteria > Burkholderiales > Comamonadaceae > Hydrogenophaga > Hydrogenophaga sp. T2. The sequence continues at coordinate 197,038 of NZ_JBBHZJ010000001.1, forward strand.
TCAGCAGCGCGCCGCGGCGGTAGTGGCGGTGCACGCCCTGGGCCGCGAGCGCTTCGATGTGCTGGGTGTTGCGGGAATCGATCGGAGCGCTGCCTGGGGACATCCGGGAGGGTCAGGGGTGGCTGTAACCGGCCGGATTGTGCGTGACCGGCGTGACGATGCGCAAGGCAGGCACCACGGGCGGCAGGCTGTTGATGCGCTGCAGCAGCCGGCGGATGCTGGACGCCCCGGCCTTCTCGCGCAGGGTCTTGATCTGGCTGCGGATGGTGGACACCGCCACCCCGTTTTCGGCCGCGATCTCGTTGATGTCCAGGCCGCGGCACAGCGCGAGCAGCACGACCTCTTCCGTCGGGCTCAGCGCCAGGGCGCGCGCGAACATGCGCACCGCGAGGTTGTCGCACACGTTCTGGCGCGACATCACCACCAGCACCGTGGGCGCGTCGTCTTCGAGCGGGTGCGACAGCGGCGTGAAGGCCAGCGAGAGATCGCGTTCCTGCTCGCGCATCAGCACCAGGCGGCGCTGGCCGCGCAGCGCGGCGTCGAGCGCCTGCTGGATGCGCTCGCTGTGCTCGGGCGTGGTGCCCAGGAGGCTGCCGCTGCACGCGCGCAGCAGGCGGCGCTGGGCGAGCTCGTGGCGGGCCAGGTGGTTGGCATGCAGGATGCGGCCCTGCGCGTCGAGCAAGAGCATGCCGTAGTCGATCTCGTCGAACACGCGCAGCAGATGGGCTTCGCTGAGCGTTCTCGTCTCGGCGGGAAAGCCGGTGTGCGTCGTGCGGATCTTGTCAGTTGCTTGCCACATGGGAACCTCCTGTTGACAGGCAGTGTTCCACCGGATGGGGAAAGTCCGCTGTGTGCTGATGACCGGCGTTTTGTGATCCATTCACCAAACGCCGGCGCGCGCCGGGCGCCGGGCGGTCAGCGCCGGAGCGCCGCCGCGCGGATGGCGCTGAGCGTGCCACGCGTGGTGATCACCTCGGCGTCCAGCGGCACCACGATCACCGTGCCGCCCGGGTGCGCGAGCGCGCGCCGCAGCGCGGGTTCGAAGTCGGCGGTGGTGTCCACGCGCTCGGCCGCGTAGCCGTAGGCACGCGCGAGCGCGACGAAATCGGGGTTGGCCAGCGCCGAGCCGCTCACGCGCGCCGGGTACTCGCGCTCCTGGTGCATGCGGATGGTGCCGTAGCTGCCGTTGTCGAGCAGCAGCACGATGCTCCTGGCGCCGTGCTGCACCGCCGTGGCCAGTTCCTGCCCATTCATGAGGAAGTCGCCGTCGCCCGCGATGGTGAAGGCCAGCCGCCCGGTGGCGATGGCCGCGCCGATGCCCGCGGGCACGCCGTAGCCCATGGCGCCGTTGGTGGGCGCGAGCTGGGTCTTGTGGCCGCGCGCCAGGCCCGGGTAGCGGTAGAAACGGTGCAGCCAGCTCGCGAAGTTGCCCGCGCCGTTGGTGAGCACCGCGTCTTCGGGCAGTAGGCGCTGCAGCGTGTGCACGATGGCCGGCATGTCGATCGGCCCGGGCAGCGCCACGCCGCCGTTGGCCGGATCGATGTTGGCCAGGTAGTCGGCGTGGCAGCCCGCGGTCCATTCGCCCCAGGGCAGCGTGGGCGGCGCGGTGAGCACCTCGAGGCTGCGCGCGGCCGCGTTCATGCTGGCCTGGATGGCCAGCGCGGGCTGGTACACGCGGCCGAGTTCTTCGGCGCTGCTGTGGATGTGCACCAGCTTCTGCTTCGGCTGCGGCGCTTCGATCAGCGTGTAGCCGCCGGTGGTGCTCTCGCCCAGGCGCGGGCCGATGGCGATCAGCAGGTCGCTCTCGCGCACACGCCGCGCCAGCGCGGGGTTGATGCCCAGGCCCACGTCGCCCGCGTACTGCGGATGGTGGTTGTCGAAGGTGTCCTGGAAGCGGAAGGCGTTGGCCACCGGCAGCTGCCAGTTCTCGGCGAAGCGCTGCAGCGCGGCGGCGCTCTGCGGCGTCCAGCCGCCGCCGCCCGCGATCACCAGGGGCCGCTCGGCCGCCAGCAGCAGCGTGCGCAGCTCGCGCAGCGAACCCGGGTCGCTCCAGGCCTGCACCGGCTCCACGCGCGGCAGCGGTGCGGCCTCGACCGCGTGCGTGAGCATGTCTTCGGGCAGCACCAGCACCACCGGGCCGGGCCGGCCGTTCATGGCGGTGGCAAAGGCGCGCGCCACGTACTCGGGGATGCGGCGCGCGTCGTCGATGCGCTCCACGCGCTTGGCGAAGCCCTTGGTGGACGGGCCGAAGAAGGCCGCGAAATCCACTTCCTGGAAGGCCTCGCGGTCGCGCGCGTCGCTGGCCACGTCGCCCACGAACAGCACCAGGGGCGTGCTGTCCTGGAATGCGGTGTGCACCCCGATGGACGCGTTGGTGGCGCCAGGCCCGCGCGTCACGAAGCACACGCCCGGGCGGCCGCTGAGCTTGCCCTGCGCCTCGGCCATGAAGGCCGCGCCGCCCTCCTGGCGGCAGGTCACGAAGCGGATGCGGTCACGGTGCGCGTGAAAGCCGTCGAGCACGGCCAGGTAGCTTTCGCCCGGCACGCCGAAGGCGTGTGTCACGCCCTGTTCGATCAGACATTGGACGAGCAGATGGCCGGCAAGCTGGGACATGGTGAGACGGGATGAGGAAGGTGAACAGGGAAGCAGAAAACCCGGCAACGGGTCAGGACGCGGCGATGCGCTTGCCCACGCCGAGCGCCGCCACCACCGCGAGCAACAGCGCGAGCGCGCCGCCCGCGATCGTGGCCGCGTACCAGCCGCGGTCCATGAGCACACCGAACACCAGCGGCGCGATCGCGAAGCCCACGTCCAGACCCGAGTACACGGTGCCATAGACGCGGCCCGTGGCGCCCTTGGGCGTGGCGCGCTTGATGAGCATGTCGCGGCTCGGGCCGGCCACGCCGACCGCAAAACCCGTGAGGGCCAGCACCACCACGGTGCCCGTGCCGCCAAGCCATCCGGTGGCGCACAGCAGCATGAGCCCCGCGCCCGCGCCCATGCTCCAGGCCACGATGGTGTCGCTGGAAAGCGCGCGCCGCTGCGCGTGCGCGATCAGGAAGCCGCCCGCGAACATGCCGGCGGCCGAGCACAGCATGTAGGCGCTCACGGTGAGCGTGGCGGCCTGCATGGACACGCCGTGCAGCGCCTGCAGCACCGAGGGCGCGAAGCTCTGCACCACCGCGAGCGTCATGGTGGAGAACAGGAAGAAGGTGAAGCACCACCACACCACGGGCAGGCGCAGAAAACCCAGGTCGCCGCCCGCGGGCGGGCCGCCTGCGGCCTGCGGCGCGCGCACCACCACGTCGGTGAGCAGCTTGTCGCGCTGCCACCAGAGCAGCGCGAGCACCGCCACGTAGAGCAGCGCGGCCGCGTGGTAGGCGGTGCGCCAGTCGCTCAGCGCCGTGATGCCCACCAGGAAGGTCGGCGCGAGCGCCCAGCCCAGGCTGCCGGTGAGCCCGTGCGCGCTGAAGGCGTGGCCCAGGCGCGCCGGCGACACGCGCTGGTTGAGGATGGTGAAGTCGCAGGGGTGAAAGGGCGCGTTGCCCAGGCCCGCGAGCACCGCCACCAGCATCAGGCCGCCGTAGCCCGCGGCCTGCGAGGCCGCGAGCGCGGCCAGCAGAAAACAAGCGATGGCCGTGAACAGCACCGGCCGCGCGCCCACGCGGTCGACCAGAAAGCCCGAGAGCGCCTGGCCCACGCCCGAGATCACGAAGAACACGGTCATGAGCAGGCCGACGTCGGCAAAGCTCAGGCCGAAGTCGCGGATGAACACCGGGAACAGCGGCGCGAGCAGCAGGTGCGAGAAGTGCGAGCAGGCGTGGGCCAGGCCCACGAGGCCGATGACGGCGGCGTCCTGCTTGAGGGGAACGGGGTTGGCGGGCGGCAGTGCGCCGAGGGTGGCGGTGGACATATGGACCGGGATGGTAGCCCCTGCGCCCCGGCCGGGCCGGTCTCAGTGCACGCTCACGGGCTCCAGCACCGGCGGCGGGCCGGCCGCCATCACCGCTTCGAGCGCGGCCTGCACCACCGGGCGCGATTCCACCGGCCGCAGCCAGCGGCTGCGGATCAGGCGCACGCACACGCGCTTGGTCATGGAGTGCGCGCGGCCGCCGCGGCTGGTGAACATGAACAGCGTGCCGCGGTTGCTGGCCCAGATCAGTTGCGCGCGCAGCCATTCGCCGTGCGAGTACAGGTCGACCCAGGCGCCCTCGCGCAGCGACAGCAGCAGCTGCTCGGCGTCGAAGGTGATCTCGTCGTCGAGCGAGCCATTGCTCGAATCGAAGTCGCTGTGCAGGCTGTCGAAGTCGGTGGCGATGGTGTCTTCGAAGCCCGCGTGCGCCATCTCCTGCTTGCCCAGCCAGGGCTGGGCTGCGGCCTTGGGCGTGCGCTGCTCGGGCGTGGCCGGCGCCATCTCTTCGAGCGTGAGCAGCACGGTGGCCTCGTCTTCGAGCGGCGCCGGGCCCGACTGGCCGCTCTCGCTGCGCACGCGGGCGCGGCGCAGGCCGAGCACGGGTTCGTGCAGGCGCATCAGCGCGTCGAAGAAGGTCTGGGTTTCGGCGGGCGACTTGCCCAGCTGGTCCAGGCCCTCGCGCAGCGTCTTCACGAGGCCGGGCACGATGCGGAACAGCTCGGCCGGGCGGCGCAGCGTGACGTCTTTCTTGATGCTCCAGAGCAGGTCGGACACGGCCTTGCGGTAGGCGTTGAGCCGCTCCTGCGTGTCGGGCAGGCCCATTTCGGCCGAGGCCAGCACCAGCGACCAGCTGCCGTAGATGAAATCGAGGATGAAGGCCGGCGCGCCCTCGACGTCGGGACGCTGGCTCAGGTCCCAGGCGATGCGGTCGGCCGTGGCCTGGCGCTCTTCGGCGTGGCGCAGCGCCTGCAGCCGCTCGCGCTTGACCTTCTCCTCGCGCTCGTCCTGCGAACGCCAGTGGCTGCGCAGCTTCTCCAGGGTTTCGCCGAAGGCCTGCGGTTCTTTCGCGGCGCGCGTGTTGAGCTCGCGGAAGGCGTCGCGCACGGGCGCGAAGAAGGAATCGAACTCTTCGCTGAATTCGTCGTTGTAGCGGAAGCTGCGCTGGGCCACGCTTTCGACGAGGCGGCGCGCGGGGTGCGCGTCTTCGTTGAAGTAGCGCGGCTGCGTCATGGCCTGCTGCAGCAGCGCCGGTTCGAGCGCCACCACGGCCTCGCGAACCGGCGCCAGCAGCAGCGGGTCGCGCGCGACCTGGTTGACCAGCTTGCGCACCACGTCCAGCCCAACGGCCTGCGCCACCGACTGCGCGTGGGCCTTGAGATCGAGCAGCATGCGCGAGCGTTCGGTGGCGCTGGCCACCTCGCCCCAGGTCTGGGCATTGAGCTGCGAGCCGATGCTTACGTGGCGCACCGGCCGGTCGACCGCGGGCAGGCCGCGGAAACGCGAACGCTCTTCCTCGAGCACCACGTCGTCAAGCACGGGCAGCGCGGCCTGGGCCGCGAGCTCGGCGCGCTCGCGCTCGATGGCGCGGTAGTAGTGCTGGTCGAGCGGCTGCTCGAAGGCCGGCCCGCCCTGCTCCAGGAACTGCTGCATCACGTCGTGGTCGAGCATGGGCGCGGTGCGCGCCAGATCGGCCATGGGCGGCAGCCACACGGTGTCGGCGTTGGGCGCGGTCTGGCCCTGGGCGTCGCGCGCGGGTTCGACGGCCACGCCGCCGGCGGTGAATTCGTAATCGAGCAGGTCGCGCTTGGGCGGCGCCGGCGGCTTGCTGGCCTGGGGGTCGGCCACCAGGCGCACGCGGTAGCTGGCCTCCTGCACGTTGGCGCGCTGCAGCATGAGCGCGAGCTGCTCGTACAGCGAGCGCAGTTCGCGGCCCAGCGGCGCGGCCAGGTGGCGCATCCACAGGGTGCGCACCTCGGCGTCGCCTTCGGAGGCGATGAGCTGGTCGCGCAGCACGCGCACGTAGATGGACGGGCGCAGCGGGTTCTTCTCGGCGTGCACCGTGTCCAGGCCGATCAGCGAGCTCATGCGCGCGTCGAGCACGGCCAGCGCCTGCTCCACCTCGGGCAGCAGGTTCTGCAGCACCTTGGCCGATTCAATGGATTCGTTGACCGCGCTTTCGTCGACCAGCGCCAGCAGCTCGGAGTTGGACAGCAGCGCCAGCGACGAGGTGTTGCCTTCGTGGTAGCCCGCGTGCAGCGCGGCCTTCAGGCGCTGGGCGAAGGCCGGCCCCCAACCCTGGCGGTGCTTGAGCAGCGTGTACCAGGCGCGGGCGCAGCGGTCGCGCTGGGCCACGTCGCGCTGGTCTTTCTCCTCCTGCTGCAGGCTGGCGACCGCCAGATCGATGCAACGGCCCAGCGACGGGGCGGCGTGGCGCACCGCTTCGTCGAAGCAGTGCTCGAGCAGGTTGGAGGGCACCGACATGGCCAGTGGATCAAGATTGCGTGACGGGGGCAGGGTCTGGGTTATAGCCGGCCCGGGCGTGAACAATGTGCAGATCGGCCGATTTCCAGACGACCCAAGGCTTTGGGCTTCCGATCGGTCAGGCGGGGGGCGCGGGCGGTCGGCACCGGGGCTGGCCCGGATCTTGTTAACCCCTTGGAGCCCGGGGGTGTTTCAAGCCCGTGTCATGCGCCCCGTGCACCGTTTCGATCAACGATGGAGACCTCGCTGTACACCCGCACCCACCAGGCCTGGCAGGCCCTGGCCCGGCCCGACGGCCTCGACCGCCGGGCGCACACCCTGCTGCTGCTGGCCAACGGCCGGCGCAGCCTGCGCGAGCTCTCGCGCCTGCTCGACGAAGACGTGCAGCCCCTGGCCGTGCGGCTGGCCTCGCAGGGCTTTCTGCAGGACACGCGCGCGGTGCTGCCCGCCGAGCCCGACGACGAGGCCGCCTGAGCGGCCCCGCGCCCGGGCTCAGGCCATGGGCAGCGCGTCGCCGAACTCGAACACGCCCGGGTTGCGCACCGGGTCCACGCCCACCGGGATGGCCGACTTGGGCGGGTAGCGGCCTTCGAGCAGCAGCTTGGAGAGCGGGTTCTCGATGCGCTGCTGGATCGCGCGCTTGAGCGGGCGCGCGCCGAACACCGGGTCGAAGCCCACCTTGGCGAGCTCGGCCAGCGCCGCGGGCGCCACCTCGAGCTTGAGGTCCATGGCCTGCAGCCGCTTCTGCAGCGCCTGCAGCTGGATCGCCGCGATCGACTCGATGTGCTTGGCGTCGAGCGCGTGGAACACCACGGTCTCGTCGATGCGGTTGAGGAACTCGGGCCGGAAGTGGTTCTTGAGCTCGCCCCACACCGCCTCTTTCACCTCGTCGTAGGGCTGGCCCACCATGGCCTGGATCAGGTGCGAGCCGATGTTGCTCGTCATCACGATCACGGTGTTCTTGAAGTCCACGGTGCGGCCCTGGCCGTCGGTGAGGCGGCCGTCGTCGAGCACCTGCAACAGCACGTTGAAGACGTCGGGGTGGGCCTTCTCGACCTCGTCGAGCAGCAGCACCGAATAGGGGCGGCGGCGCACGGCTTCGGTGAGGTAGCCGCCCTCCTCGTAGCCCACGTAGCCGGGCGGCGCGCCGATCAGCCGCGCCACCGAGTGCTTCTCCATGAACTCGCTCATGTCGATGCGCACCAGGTGCTCTTCGCTGTCGAACAGGAAGCCCGCGAGCGCCTTGCACAGCTCGGTCTTGCCCACGCCCGTGGGGCCCAGGAACAGGAAGGAGCCCGTGGGGCGGTTCGGGTCGGACAGGCCCGAGCGCGAGCGGCGGATGGCGTTGGCCACGGCGCTGATGGCCTCGTCCTGGCCCACCACGCGCTGGTGCAGCTTGTCTTCCATCTGCAGCAGCTTGTCGCGCTCGCCCTGCATGAGCTTGCTCACGGGAATGCCGGTGGCGCGCGCCACCACCTCGGCGATCTCTTCGGCGCCGACTTGCGTGCGCAGCAGCTGCGGACGGCCGCCTTCCTTCTTGCCGGTCTCGGCGGCCTGCGCGTCCTTCAGGCGCTTCTCGAGTTCGGGCAGCTTGCCGTACTGCAGCTCGGCCACCTTGTTGAAGTCGCCCTTGCGGGTGAACTCGTCGATCTGGTGGCGCAGCTTGTCGATCTCTTCCTTGACCTGGGCCGAGCCCTGGGCCTGGGCCTTCTCGGCCTTCCAGATCTCTTCGAGGTCGGCGAGCTCCTTCTTGAGCCGCTCGATCTCTTCATCGATCAGGCCCAGGCGCTTCTGCGAGGCCTCGTCGGTTTCCTTGCGCACGGCCTCGCGCTCGATCTGCAGCTGGATCAGGCGGCGGTCGAGCCGGTCCATGACCTCGGGCTTGGAGTCGATCTCGATCTTGATCTTGGCCGCGGCCTCGTCGATCAGGTCGATGGCCTTGTCGGGCAGGAAGCGGTCGGTGATGTAGCGGTGGCTCAGTTCGGCCGCGGCCACGATGGCCGGGTCGGTGATCTCCACGCCGTGGTGCACCTCGTACTTCTCCTGCAGGCCGCGCAGGATGGCGATGGTGGCCTCGACCGTGGGTTCGTCCACCAGGATCTTCTGGAAGCGGCGCTCGAGCGCGGCGTCTTTCTCGATGTACTTGCGGTACTCGTCGAGCGTGGTGGCGCCCACGCAGTGCAGCTCGCCGCGCGCGAGCGCGGGCTTGAGCATGTTGCCCGCGTCCATCGCGCCCTCGGCCTTGCCCGCGCCCACCATGGTGTGCAGCTCATCGATGAAGACGATGGTCTGGCCCTCGTCCTTGGCGAGCTCGTTGAGCACGCTCTTCAGGCGCTCCTCGAACTCGCCGCGGTACTTGGCGCCCGCGAGCAGCGCGGCCATGTCCAGGCTGAGCACGCGCTTGCCCTTGAGGCTGTCGGGCACTTCGCCCGAGACGATGCGCTGCGCCAGGCCTTCGACGATGGCGGTCTTGCCCACGCCGGGCTCGCCGATCAGCACCGGGTTGTTCTTGCTGCGCCGCTGCAGCACCTGGATGGCGCGGCGGATCTCGTCGTCGCGGCCGATCACCGGGTCGAGCTTGCCGGCGCGCGCACGCTCGGTGAGGTCGAGCGTGTACTTCTTGAGCGCCTCGCGCTGGCCTTCGGCCTCGGGGCTGTTGACGTTCTGGCCGCCGCGCACCGCAGCCACCGCGGCCTCCAGGCTCTTGCGCGACAGGCCGTTCTCGTTGGCGATGCGGCCGAGCTCGCCTTTGGCATCGGCCACCGCGAGCAGGAAGTTCTCGCTCGGGATGTAGGCGTCGCCGCGCTTGAGGGCCTCTTTCTCGCTCGCCTGCAGCAGCTTGGCGAGTTCGGGGCCGATCTGCACCTGCTCCTGCCCCTGCACCTGGGGCAGGCGCTTCACGGCGGCCTCGGCGGCCTGCGTGAGGCCGGGCACATGGACGCCCGCGCGCTGCAGCAGCGACTGCGGGCCGTCGGCCTGGCGCAGCATGGCCAGCAGCAGGTGCACGGGTTCGATGTAGGCGTGGTCATTGCCCAGCGCGAGGCTTTGGGCGTCGGCCAGGGCTTCCTGGAACTTGGTGGTGAGTTTGTCGAGACGCATGGAGGCTTGCTCCCCGAAGAATGGAATGCAGGTCACATGGCGCCTGCAGGCCCGATTTCAAGCCGGCCGGGGCCGCGGGGCCTTGATCCGCGTCAAGGCCGGCCGGCTCACAGCCGCCAGTAGGCGTAGGCCCAGGCGGTGCGAAAGCCCAGGCGCTGGTAGAGCGCCAGGGCCGGGGCGTTGCCGGCGTCGACCTGCAGGAACACCCGCTCGATGCCGCGGCGCTGCGCCTCCTGCGCCATGGCGCGCACCACCCGGGCGGCCAGGCCGCGGCCGCGCTGGCTCGCCGCGGTGCGCATGCCATGCACGCCGAGCCAGCCGTGGCCGAAGCTCGCGGCGCCGCAGGCCAGGGTCTGGCCGCCGTCGACCAGGCTGGCAAAGCGCGTGCTCTCGGCGCGCGAAAGCGCTTGCGAGCGGCTCGCACCGTCGACCGGGTCCAGGCCTTCGCCCAGGTACATGGCGAGCCACGCGGCGTCGGGCCGCTCGGCGAGCCGCACGCTCGCCCCGTCGGGCGCCTGTTCGGGCGCGTTCTGCAGCAGCGCAGACACCGTGTGGGTCTGCGTGAGCGTGGGCTGGCGGCGGGTGTAGCCGCGCGCCGCCAGCGCGGCGTGGAACGCGGCGAAAGCCTCGGTGTCGGGCAGCCGCCAGGCCGGCGCAAAACCGCGCTCGCGGTAGCGCTGCGCGATGGCATCGATCAGCGCGGGATCGGGCGCGGCGTGCGACAGCGGCACCGCGCACTGGGCGCGGCCCACGGTGCCGCCGTCCATGGGCAGCAGCCAGCCGGGCACGCCGGCATCGACGTGCTCGGGTGCCACGGCCTGCAGGGTGGCGCGCTCGAGCGATTCGACGTCGGCGCCCATGGCGGCTTCAGGCGTTGGGTGCCTGGATGCCCCAGCGCGCGAGCGCGGCGTCGTCGCTCACGCGCGCGTCGACCCAGCGCGCGCCTTCGGGCGTCTGCTCTTTCTTCCAGAACGGCGCCTGGGTCTTGAGGTAGTCCATGAGGAACTCGCAGGCCTGGAAGCTCTGGCCGCGGTGGGCCGAACTCACCACCACGAGCACGATCTGGTCGAGCGGCTGCAGCGGGCCCACGCGGTGGATCACGCGCGCGCCCAGGATGTCGAAGCGCTCGAAGGCCTGGTCGATCATGGCCTCGATGGCCTTCTCGGTCATGCCCGGGTAGTGCTCGAGCTCCATCGCGCTCACCGACTGGCCGTCGTTGCGGTCGCGCACGGTGCCCAGGAAACTGCAGACCGCGCCCACGCCCTTGTCCTGCAGGCGCAGCAGGGCGACCTCGGTGCTGAGGTCGAAGTCGGCGGTCTGGATGCGGACGCGGGCGCTCATGTCAGCCGCCCGTGACCGGAGGGAAGAAGGCCACCTCGGCGCCCTCGGGCAGCGCGGCCGATTCGTCGGCCATGGTCTGGTTGAGCGACACGCGCACCGCGCGGCCGCGCGCCAGCGCCTCGGCGTGGGCGCCGCCGCGCGCGATGAGTTCGTCGCGCAGGGCCGCGAGCGTGGGCGCGGCGGTGCTGATGCGCTCGGCGCCGGTGCCGATGGCTTCGCGGATGGACGCGAAGTAACGCAGCTGGATGGTGTTCATGCGAGCAGGTCCGACAGGGCGATGAATGACACGGTGTCGCCGGGCGCGACGGTGGTGCCGGCGGGGTTGTCGACCAGGCCGTCGGCCCACACGGTGGAGGTGAGCACGCCCGAGCTCTGGTTGGGGAACAGGTCGAGCCCGCCCCGCGCATTGCGGCGCACGCGCAGGAACTCGCGGCGCTTGTCGGCGCGCGGCACGGCGAAGTCGGCGCGCAGGGCCATGGCCGGCGGCAGGCGCAGCGCCGCGGGGTCGCTCACGCCCTGCAGCTTGAGCAGGAAGGGCCGCACCAGCAGCAGGAAGGTGACGTAGCTCGACACCGGGTTGCCGGGCAGGCCGATGAAGTGGCAATCGCCGTGCGCGGCGCCGGGCACGCCCGGGTCGCGGCGCACGTGGCCGTAGGCAAAGGGCTTGCCGGGCTTCATCGCGATCTGCCAGAGATCGAGCCCGCCGAGCTGCTGCACCGCGGGCTTGATGTGGTCTTCTTCGCCCACCGACACACCGCCGCTCGTGAGGATGAGGTCGTGGTGGTCGGCCGCGGTCTTGAGCGCCGCCAGCGTGGCCTCGCGCCGGTCGGGCACGATGCCGAGGTCGCTCACCTCGCAGCCGAAGCGCTGCAGCAGCGCGCGCAGGAAGAAGCGGTTGGAGTTGTAGATGGCGCCGGGCTTCATGGCCTCGGGCGGCACCTCGCCGGGCATCACGAGTTCGTCGCCGGTGGAAAACAGCGCCACACGCGGGCGGCGAACCACGGGCAGTTGGGCCAGGCCCAGGCTCGCGGCCAGGCCGAGCGCGGCCTCGTCGAGGCGCTGGCCGCGCGCGAGCACCACGGCGCCGCGCGTCACGTCTTCGCCGGCGCGGCGAACCCACTGGCCGGGCGCGGGCACGGCGTCGATGTGCACCGCGTGCAGGTCGCCGCCGACCTCGCGCGTGTCTTCCTGCATCACCACCGCGTCGGCCCCCGCGGGCAGCGGCGCGCCGGTGAAGATGCGCGCGCAGGTGCCGGGCTTGAGCGGCTCGCCCGCGTGGCCGGCCGGGATGCGCTGGCTCACCGGCAGCACCACGCCGGGGGCGGTGATGTCGGCCGTGCGCACGGCGTAGCCGTCCATGGACGCGTTGTCGTTCGGGGGCACCTGCAGCGCACTCACCAGGTCCTGTGCGAGCACGCGCGCGGCGGCGTCGAAGGTCGGCACGGCTTCGGTGCCGGCGAGGGGCGTGGCGCGTTCGAGCAAGGCGGCCAGGGCCTGGTCCAGGGCCATCAGGGGAGCGCGGGCCGGGGCGTTCATGTCTCGTCGGGGGGCGTGTAGTGGAACCGGCTGGCATTGTCGACCAGCCACGCGGCCAGGTCATCGGGCGCGTTCAAATCCAGCACGGGGCGTGCGGGTGGCTCGGGCAGCGCGGCGGGGCTGTCGGTGGCGATGGCCAGCACCTGCGGCTGGCCCGGGTAGATCACGGGCTGGCCGCTCGCTTCGCGCCAGACCTCGACCTTGGGCAGGCTGCTGCGCTTGAAGCCCTCGACCAGCACCCAGTCGGGGCCGGCGCTCAGGCGCGCGATCAGCGCGTGCACGTCGTGCTCGGCGCCGGCCTCGAACTCGCGCATCACGACCAGACGGCGCGGCGAGGCGGCCACGATCTCGAGCGCACCGGCCTCGCGATGGCGCCAGGTGTCCTTGCCCGGGTGGTCGATGTCGAAGTTGTGGTGGGCGTGCTTGATGACCGCCACGCGCAGCCCGCGCAGGCGCAGCGCCGGGATCAGCTGCTCGACCAGCGTGGTCTTGCCCGAACCCGAGAAGCCTGCGAAGCCGACGACGTGCATGCTCGCGGAGCCGGCGCCTCAGCCGCAGTGGCCGGCGATGTAGGCCTTGACCTGCGCGGCGTCGGCGCGCATCACCTGCACGCGCTTGGGCAGGGCTTCGATGCCCGCGAAAGCGGCCGGGCGCTCGGGCTCGCGGCCCAGGGCTTCGACGATGGTCTCGGCGAACTTGATCGGCAGCGCCGTTTCGAGGACCACCATGGGCACACCCGCGCGGCGGTGCTCGCGCGCGACCTTCACGCCGTCGGCGGTGTGGGTGTCGATCACCACGCCGAAACGCTGCGACACGTCGCGGATGGTGGCGAGGCGGTCGGCGTGCGTGCTCTTGCCGCTGAGGAAGCCGTAGGTGGCGGCGGCGCCCACGAAGGCGGCGTCGGCGCTGAGGTCGAAGCGGCCGTCGCGCGACAGGGCGTCGTGAAACAGCGCCTTGCAGCGCGCGGCGTCGCGGCCCACGAGGTCGAACACGAAGCGCTCGAAGTTGCTCGCCTTGGAGATGTCCATGGACGGGCTGGAGGTTTCGTGCGTGTCGGCGCTGCCGCGCACGCGGTAGACGCCGGTGCGGAAGAACTCGTCGAGCACGTCGTTCTCGTTCGTGGCCACCACGAGGCGGTCGATCGGCAGGCCCATCTGGCGCGCCACGTGGCCTGCGCAGACGTTGCCGAAGTTGCCGCTGGGCACGGTGAACGAGACCTTCTCGCTGTCGTGCTGCGTGGCCTGGAAGTAGCCCGCGAAGTAGTAGACGACCTGCGCGAGCAGGCGCGCCCAGTTGATCGAGTTGACGGTGCCGATCTTGTGTTCGCGCTTGAAGGCCAGGTCGTTGCTCACGGCCTTGACGATGTCCTGGCAATCGTCGAACACGCCTTCGATGGCGATGTTGTGGATGTTGGGGTCCATCAGGCTGAACATCTGCGCCTGCTGGAACGGGCTCATGCGGCCGTGCGGGCTCAGCATGAACACGCGCACGCCGCGCTTGCCCTTCATGGCGTGCTCGGCCGCGCTGCCGGTGTCGCCGCTGGTGGCGCCCAGGATGTTGAGCTCGGCGCCGCGGCGGCCCAGTTCGTACTCGAACAGGTTGCCCAGCAGCTGCATGGCCATGTCCTTGAAGGCCAGCGTGGGGCCGTTGGACAGGGCCTCGAGGTAGAAGCCGTCTTCGAGCCGCTTGAGCGGCACGATGGCCGCGCTGCCGAACACCGCCTCGGTGTAGGTGCGCTCGCACAGCGCGCGCAGGTCGGCCGCGGGAATGTCGTCGATGTAGAGCGAGAGGATCTCGAAGGCCAGCGCGGCATAACCGCCCGGCCGGCCGTTGCCGTAGGCCGCGCGCAGGCGCTGCAGACCGGCCGCGTCCACCTGCGGGTAGTGCTCGGGCAGGTAGAGGCCGCCGTCGGGCGCCAGGCCTTCGAGCAGGATCTCGCAGAAGCGCTTGCGGTCGGCGTGGCCGCGGGTGGAGAGGTAGCGCATCAGTTGAGCTCTTCCTTGCGGATGCGCACGATGGGCGCGAGCACGCTGGGCAGGGCCTGCAGTTGTTCAAGCACCTCGTTCATGGTGCCTTCGCGCGTGTCGTGGGTGAGGATGATCAGGTCGGTGCTGGTGGCGCCCTCGCCGCCCACCTCGTCGGCCTCGCGCTGCAGCACGGCGTCGATGCTGATGCCGCGGCCCGCGAGCAGGCCCGTGACCTGGGCCAGCACGCCGGCCTGGTCGGCCACGCGCAGGCGCAGGTAGTAGCTGGTGACCACCTCGCTCATGGGCAGCACCGGCAGGTCGCTCATGGCGTCGGGCTGGAAGGCCAGGTGCGGCACGCGGTGATGCGGGTCGGCGGTGTGCAGGCGCGTCACGTCGACGAGGTCGGCGATCACGGCGCTGGCGGTGGGCTCGCTGCCCGCGCCCTTGCCGTAGTAGAGGGTGCTGCCCACGGCATCGCCCTGCACCACCACGGCGTTCATGGCGCCTTCCACGTTGGCGATCAGGCGCTTGGACGGCACCAGGCTCGGGTGCACGCGCAGCTCGATGCCCGCGGCGGTGTCGCCGGCCACGTTCGGCCTGGGGCGGCGCTTGGCGATGCCCAGCAGCTTGATGCGGTAGCCGAGCTGTTCGGCGTAGCGGATGTCGATGGCCGAGAGCTTGGTGATGCCTTCGACGTGGGCCTTGTCGAACTGCACCGGGATGCCGAAGGCGATGGCGCTCATGATGGTCGCCTTGTGCGCCGCGTCCACGCCCTCGATGTCGAAGGTCGGGTCGGCCTCGGCATAGCCCAGGCGCTGGGCTTCCTTGAGCACCACGTCGAAGTCCAGCCCCTTGCCGCGCATTTCGGAGAGGATGAAGTTGGTGGTGCCGTTGATGATGCCGGCGATCCACTGGATGCGGTTGGCCGTGAGGCCTTCGCGCAGCGCCTTGATGATGGGGATGCCGCCGGCGACCGCGGCCTCGAAGGCCACCATGACGCCACGCTGCGAAGCGGCCGCGAAGATCTCGGTACCGTGCACCGCGAGCAGCGCCTTGTTGGCCGTGACCACGTGCTTGCCGGCCGCGATGGCCTCCATCACGAGCGCCTTGGCGATGCCGTAGCCGCCGATGAGCTCGATCACGATGTCGATCTCGGGGTTGGCGATGACCTCGCGCGCATCGCCCACCACCGTCACGCCCTCGCCCACGATGGCCCTGGCGCGCGCGACGTCGAGGTCGGCCACCATGGTGATCTCGATGCCGCGGCCCGCGCGGCGGCGGATCTCTTCCTGGTTGCGCCGGAGCACCTCGAAGGTGCCGCTGCCCACGGTGCCGATGCCCAGCAGGCCTACTTGAATGGGTTTCATGGTGAGGGAGAACAGAGAGCGGGGATCAGATCAGGTGCCGTGGCGTTTTCGCCAGTGCTCGAGAAACTTCGCGACGCGGCCGATGGCCTCGCGCAGGTCGTCCTCGTGCGGCAGGAACACGATGCGGAAGTGCTGGTTGTCGGGGTAGTTGAAGCCCGAGCCCTGCACCAGCATCACGCGCGTTTCCTGCAGCAGCTCGAGGAACATCTGCTGGTCGTCCTCGATGGGGTACATCTTGGGATCGAGGCGCGGGAACATGTAGAGCGCGGCCTGCGGCTTCACGCAGGTGACGCCCGGAATGGCGGTGATGAGCTCGTGCGCGAGGTCGCGCTGGCGGCGCAGGCGCCCGCCTTCGCACACCAGGTCGTTGATGCTCTGGTAACCGCCGAGCGCGGTCTGGATCGCCCACTGGCCCGGCACGTTGGCACACAGGCGCATGTTCGAGAGCATGTTCAGGCCCTCGATGTAGTCCTTGGCGGGCTTCTTGTCGCCCGAGACCACGAGCCAGCCCGCGCGGTAGCCGCACGAGCGGTAGCTCTTGGACAGCGAGTTGAAGGTGAGCGTGAGCACGTCTTCGGACAGGCTGCCGATGGGCACGTGCTTCACGTCGTCGTAGAGCACCTTGTCGTAGACCTCGTCGGCGAAGATCACCAGGCCGTGCTCGCGCGCGATCGAAACGATCTGCAACAGCAGCTCTTTCGAGTACAGCGCACCCGTGGGATTGTTCGGGTTGATGACCACGATGGCCTTGGTGGCCGGCGTGATCTTGCGGCGGATGTCTTCGAGGTCGGGCATCCAGCCCTTGGCCTCGTCGCAAAGGTAATGCACCGGCGTGCCGCCCGAGAGGCTCGCCGCGGCCGTCCACAGCGGGTAGTCGGGCGCGGGCAGCAGCACCTCGTCGCCATCGTCGAGCAGCGCGTTGGTGGCCATCACGATCAGCTCGCTCGCGCCGTTGCCGAGGTAGATGTCGTCGAGCGTGACGCCCTTGATGCCCTGCAACTGGGTCTCGTGCATCACCGCCTTGCGCGCCGCGAAGATGCCCTTGCTGTCGGAGTAACCGGCCGAGTTCGGCAGGTTGCGGATCATGTCCTGCTGGATCTCCTCGGGCGCATCGAAGCCGAACACGGCCAGGTTGCCGATGTTGAGCTTGATGATCTTGTGGCCTTCCTCCTCCATCTGCCGCGCCGCGTCCATGATCGGGCCGCGGATGTCGTAGCAGACGTTGGCAAGCTTGGCGGATTTCTGGATGGTCTTCAAAGTCCCTCCACGGCGGTGGATGTGGCGGCCCGAGTGCAAAGGGGCGGGGCTAAGATGCGAGCCCCCGAGCCCGGAGCAAACCGGCAATTTGACCACAGTTCCCCGGCCCGACCGGCCCGCCCAACGCGCATGAAACTGCACGCCGACAACCCCCATCTGCTCGCCATCACCGCCCAGGGCGAGGGCTGGGTCTCGGTCAATGGCGAACGCCACACCGGCAGCCTGGTGCTGAGTGCGTCGCGCGGCCTGCGCCACTGGCCCTGCCAGCGTTTCGAAGACCTGGGCGCGGCGCACTTCGAGGCCTTGCTCGACGCGCCCGACACGCCGCCCGAACTCGTGGTGTTCGGCAGCGGCCGGCGGCTGCGCTTCGTCGCCCCCGCGCTGCTGCGCGCGCTGATCGAGCGTGGCATCGGCGTGGAGACCATGGACACCGCGGCGGCCTGCCGCACGTACAACATCCTGGCCGGCGAAGGCCGCCGCGTCACGGCCGCTCTCCTCCTGGAGGGGTAGCGCCTGCCGGGCAGGGCGGTGCGTTAGGCGTTAAAATAGCCGGCTGTTGCCCGCAGCACGCCCCTGAATGCCTACGCACTACACGGGGTGGCCCCGGCGCAGCCAACGCAAACCATCCACTCAATACCAGGGGTTCCCTCAGCATGGCCGTCGTTGTCAACAAACCTATCCCCGAGTTCGAATCGCTGGCGACTGGCGGCGTGAAGGTCAGCCACCAGAGCCACCTCGGGCAAACCCTGGTGCTGTACTTCTACCCCAAGGACAACACGCCCGGCTGCACCACCGAGGCCATGCAGTTCCGCGACAAGTACAAGGACTTCGTGAAGGCCGGCGCCCAGGTGTTCGGCGTGTCGCGCGACAACATGAAGTCGCACGACGACTTCAAGGCCAAGCTCGAGCTGCCCTTCGAGCTCATCGCCGACACCGAAGAGAAGATGTGCCACATGTTCGGCGTGGTCAAGAACAAGATCATGTACGGCAAGAAGGTCAAGGGCATCGAGCGCAGCACCTTCCTGATCGGCCCCGACGGCGTGCTCAAGCAGGAATGGCGTGGCCTGAAGGTGCCGGGCCACGTCGAGGAAGTGCTCAAGGCCGTCAAGGCCCTGAAGAAAGCCGCCTGAGCCCGGACCGCGCGCGGGTTTGCTGCATCGCAGCGACACCCGCCGCCCCCGCTGGTGGCGCCACGGGGAATGTGCATAATGGGTCGCATGTCTTCGGGCATCCACCCCGTTTCTCCCCGTTCCCCCCTGCTCCGCCGCCCGCAAAGCCGCCTGGTCCGCCTGGCGGCTTTTTGTTTTTTCGAGCCCGCGCGCTGAACGCCACCCGACCCCATGCCCCTGCCCCCCGCCCCCACCAAACGCGCCGCCCTCCTCGCTCCCGACGCCTACTCGCTCAAAGCCTCCGACGCATCGCTCGACGACTTCACCGAACGCGGCGCCGGCCCGGCAACGCCGCCCGTTGCCGACGAGCCCGCGGCCCCGGCCCGCCGGCCGGCCCCGCAGGCCAAGGGCCGCAAGCGTAACCCGCCGGCCGCGGCCCCCGCCGAGCCCAGCCCGGTGATCGAGGACCGCGCCAAGGCGCCGCCTGCTGCGCCCGCGCCCGCAGTCACGCCGGCGGTCGCGCCGGCCCCGGCCCCGCGCCGGCGTCCCAGCAGCAAGCGCACGGCCGGCGGCCCGCCGCGCCTGTTCGTGCTCGACACCAACGTGCTGCTGCACGACCCGATGAGCCTGTTCCGCTTCGAGGAGCACGACATCTTCCTGCCGATGATCGTGCTCGAGGAGCTCGACGGCCACAAGAAGGGCATGACCGAGGTGGCCCGCAACGGCCGCCAGACCAGCCGCAACCTCGACGCGCTGGCCGCGCAGGCCGGCGGCGACATGGCCAAAGGCCTCAAGCTCGCGGCCACGGGGCATCAGTCGGCGCGTGGTCTGCTGTTCTTCCAGACCGAGCCGCTCGCCGACGAACTGCCCGCGAGCCTGCCGCAGGGCAAGGCCGACAACCAGATCCTGGGCGTGGTGGCGGGCCTGCGCCAGCGCCACCCCGAGCGCGAAGTCATCCTGGTGTCCAAGGACATCAACATGCGCGTGAAGGCGCGCGCGCTGGGCCTGCCCGCCGAAGACTACGAGAACGACAAGACGCTCGACGACGGTGAACTGCTGTACGCGGGCTCGCTCGCGCTGCCGCAGGATTTCTGGACGCGCCAGAGCAAGACCATCGAGAGCTGGCAGAGCGGCAGCCACACCTACTACCGCGTGAGCGGGCCGGCCGTGGGGCAGTTCTACATCAACCAGTTCGTCTATTTCGAGGCGCCCGGCGAGCCTTCGCTGTACGCGCGCGTGACCGAGATCCGCGACAAGACCGCGGTGCTCAAGACGCTCAAGGACTACACCCACCTCAAGAACGCGGTGTGGGGCGTGACCAGCCGCAACCGCGAACAGAACTTCGCGCTCAACCTGCTGATGGATCCCGAGATCGACTTCGTCACACTGGCCGGCACGGCCGGCACCGGCAAGACGCTGATGGCGCTGGCCGCGGGCCTCACCCAGGTGCTCGACGACCGCCGCTACACCGAGATCATCATGACGCGCGCCACCGTGAGCGTGGGCGAGGACATCGGCTTCCTGCCCGGCACGGAAGAAGAAAAGATGGGCCCGTGGATGGGGGCGCTCGACGACAACCTCGAGTTCCTGGCCAAGGGCGACGGCGGCAACGCGGGCGAATGGGGCCGTGCGGCCACCAACGAGCTCATCCGCAGCCGCATCAAGGTCAAGAGCATGAACTTCATGCGCGGCCGCACCTTCATGAACAAGTACGTGATCATCGACGAGGCGCAGAACCTCACGCCCAAGCAGATGAAGACGCTGATCACGCGCGCGGGCCCGGGCACCAAGATCATCTGCATGGGCAACCTCGCGCAGATCGACACGCCCTACCTCACCGAAGGCTCCTCGGGCCTGACCTACGCGGTCGACCGCTTCAAGGGCTGGCCGCACGGCGGCCACATCACGCTGGCGCGCGGCGAACGCTCGCGCCTGGCCGACTTCGCGAGCGAGGTGCTGTAACGCAGCAGCGGAGCGCGGGGGCCTCAGATCCGGCGCCGGGCCGCCCCAAGCCGGATCAGCCCCCTCGGGGGGCAGCGACCCGCGCAGCGGCGGAGCGTGGGGGCATCAGATCCGGCGCCGGGCCGCCCCAAGCCGGATCAGCCCCCTCGGGGGGCAGCGACCCGCGCAGCGGTGGAGCGTGGGGGCCTCAGTAATCCCCGCCGCCCACCAGCGTCTCGAAGCGGGTCAGCATGTTCAGGAAGGCGAGCTTCACGGTCCCCGTGGGGCCGTTGCGCTGCTTGCCGATGATGATCTCGGCCACGCCGGGCTCCTTGCAGGCCTCGCGCGTGTAGTACTCGTCGCGGTAGATGAACATGATGATGTCCGCGTCCTGCTCGATGGCGCCCGATTCGCGCAGGTCGCTCATCATGGGGCGCTTGTCGGTGCGCTGTTCCACCGAGCGGTTGAGCTGCGACAGCGCGATCACCGGGCACTGCAGCTCCTTGGCCAGCATCTTCAGGCCGCGCGAGATCTCGCCGAGCTCGGTGGCGCGGTTGTCGGAGCCGTCGCTGCTCGAGCCGCTCATGAGCTGCAGGTAGTCGACCACGATCAGGCCGAGCTTGCCGCACTGGCGCGCCAGGCGCCGCGCGTTCGCGCGCAGTTCGCTGGGCGTGAGGCCGGGGGTCTCGTCGATGTGCAGCGACACCGTGCGCAGCTTCTCGATCGCCTCGGTCAGGCGCGGCCATTCTTCATCGGTCAGCTTGCCCGTGCGCAGGTGGCCCTGGTTGATGCGGCCGATCGAGCCCACCACCCGCACCGCGAGCTGGGCCGCGCCCATTTCCATCGAGAACACCGCCACCGGCAGGCCCTCGTTGAGCGCCACGTGCTCGGCGATGTTGATCGCGAAAGCGGTCTTGCCCATCGAGGGTCGCGCGGCCAGCACCACGAGGTCGCCGGCCTGCAGGCCCGAGGTCATGCGATCGAGGTCGATGAAGCCCGTGGGCACGCCGGTCACGTCCTGCGGGTTGTCGGCCATCTCCTGCACGCGGTCGAGCAGGTCGACGACCAGCTTGTCCATCGACTGGAAGCCCTCCTTCATGCGCGAGCCTTCTTCGCCGATCTTGAAGATCTTCTGCTCGGCCTCGTCGAGGATCTTGGCGATCGGGCGGCCCTGGGGATTGAAGGCCGCGGTGGCGATCTCGTCGCTCGCCGCCACGAGCTTGCGCAGCACCGCGCGCTCGCGAACGATCTCGGCGTAGCGGCGGATGTTGGCCGCGCTGGGCACGTACTGCGCGAGCGAGTTGAGATAGGCCAGGCCGCCGATCTCTTCGGCCTTGCCCTGGTTCTGCAGGTGCTCGAACACCGTCACCACGTCGGCGGGCTTGCTGGCGTTGACCAGGGTCGCGATCGACGAGTAGATCAGGCGGTGCTCGTAGCGGTAGAAGTCGGAGTCGTTGACGAGGTCGGCCACGCGGTCCCAGGCGCCGTTGTCGAGCAACAGGCCGCCCAGCACGCTGGACTCGGCCTCGATCGAATGCGGTGGCACGCGCAACTGCGCGATCTGGCGGTCGCCGCCCTCGTCGAAACCGGTGCCGAGGTCGGGGAAGGGGCTGGAAAAGGCGGAAGACATGCGGCGTCGGAGCGGCTTCAGAGGGGCGTCGGCAAAGGGGGCATGGTACGCCCCAGGGTGTCCCGCGTCATGGGACAAGTCTGTGGATATCCGGTGGGCGCGCGGTGGGCATCGCGGGACAAGTCGGCGGCGCAAAAAGAAAAGCCGCTGCCCGGGAGCAGCGGCTTTCGGCAGGCCGGCGGGCCCGCGGGGATCAGGCGGTTTCGCCGAGCACCGTGACAGCGACGTCCACCGTGACGTCGGTGTGCAGGTGCACCTGAACCGTGTAGTCACCCACGTTCTTGAGCAGGCCGTTGGGCATGCGCACCTGGGCCTTGGCGACGCTGAAGCCCTGCTTTTGCAGTTCTTCGGCCACGTCGTTGTTGGTGACGGAGCCGAAGAGGCGGCCGTCCACGCCGGCCTTCTGCGTGAGCTTGACGTTCACGGCAGCCAGCTTTTCGCCCAGGGCCTGGGCTTCGGCCAGCTTGGCAGCGGCGGCCTTTTCGAGGTCGGCGCGGCGGGCTTCGAATTCGGCCACGGCGGTCTGGGTGGCGCGGCGCGCACGGCCCGAGGGGATCAGGAAGTTGCGGGCGTAGCCGTCTTTGACCTTGACCACGTCGCCCAGGGCGCCGAGGTTGACCACTTTGTCGAGAAGAATCACTTGCATGTCGGGCTCCTCAATCAGACGCGGTGCTGGTCGCTGTACGGCAGCATGGCCAGGAAGCGCGCGCGCTTGATGGCGGTGGTCACCTGGCGCTGGTAGATCGCGCGGGTGCCGGTCAGGCGTGCCGGGATGATCTTGCCGTTTTCGGCGATGAAGTCGCGCAGGACGTCCACGTCCTTGTAGTCGACTTCTTCAACCTTGGCGACGGTGAAGCGGCAGAAGCGCTTGCGCTTGAACAGCAGCGATTGCGTGTTGCGCTTGGGACGCTTGTCTTTGTTGAAACGCTTGGGTGCAGCCATGATGGGCCTTTCCTATGTCTTGCTGAATGCTTGGATGTGGAACACCACCCCTTTGCCGGTGCGTGCGTTCGCGAGAAAGCCGTCGAAGTGTGCAGCGTCGTTCAGGGCCTGCTTCTGCAGGGCTTCGGCGAGGGCGCCGAAGGCAACGGCCCTGAGCTGGACCTTGACGGTTCGGGGGGTGTCCAGTTCGGTCTGCTGCGACTCGTGCTCGAGCACGAGGTTGAGCGCCGGGATGCCGGCCGGGGTGTAGCGCAGGCTCTGCACCTGCACCACGACGGCCTGCAACTGGAGACGGTTCACCCGATTTCCGCGAGCCTCACGCCATGGGCATCAGGCGGCCTGCTCCTGCGACTGTTGCTGGGCCTTGCGGGCCTCTTCGCGCTCGACCGTCTTCATCATGGCCGAAGGACCGGTTTCGGCCTTCTTGCGCTGGACGGTGAGGTGGCGCAGCACGGCGTCGTTGAACTTGAAGGCGTGCTCCAGTTCGTCCATCACGGCCTGGCCGGCTTCGATGTTGACGCACAGGTAGTGGGCCTTGGACAGTTTGTTGATCTGGTAAGCCAGCTGACGGCGGCCCCAGTCTTCAACGCGGTGGATCTTGCCGCCGCCGGCGGTGATCATGCCCTTGTAGCGCTCCAGCATGGCCGGAACCTGTTCGCTCTGATCCGGGTGGATCAGCAAGACGATTTCGTAATGACGCATGGACTCTCCTTGTGGATGGAAGCCACCCGCGCGTCTGATGCGGTGTGGCAAGGCGGAAAACCCAGCATTATAGCCACACGGCCCCGGCAGACCGCCCTGCCCCGCCGTCCGGCGCTTCAGCGCAGGTCCAGGGCGCGCGCCAGCGGGGCGAACTTGTCCTTGCCCACGGCGTCGAGGATCTTGGGCGCGAGCTGCAGCAACTGCTCGTAGTTGCCCGCGGCCTCCACCGCCAGGTTGAGGCGAAAGCCCCGCAGGCCCAGTTCGGCCGTGAGGCGGGTGGCGATCGGGTAGGCGTCCTGGTAGCGCTGTTGCGGGCTGCGGCCATCCGCAGACGCTTCGGCGGCTTCGGGGGTGGCAGCGGGCGCGGCTGCCGGCTCCCCGACAGGGGTGATGAGTTCGAGCGCCAGCAGGTGGTCGACGTCTTCGCGGCTGCTGCCGATGGCCACGGAGGCCGCGACCACCTCGTCGAGCGTGCGCTTGCCGTCGATCAGGATCAGGACCGAGCGCTGCCGCGGCGTCAGGGGCACGGAGCGGTCCTTCATCACACGCAGCCCGGCTTCGGTTTTCGCAATCAGCATGTCTGGGTCGTTTCAAATGGCGAGGGCACCGGGCGAACCGGCCGAGGGCCCGAGCTTTACTTGGACTCAAGGCATTTTGAATTGGGGTTTGTCCACGAGAAGGCGGAAAAAAACCCGCTCGGGGCGGGTTTCGGGCAAAAGCGCACACCCGGCGGCGCCGGGTGGGCCAGGCCTCAGTCGTGGGCGTAGATGTCCACGTCCTTGGTCTCTCGAATGAACAGCAGGCCGATCACGAAGGTGCCCGCGGCCACGACCACCGGGTACCAGAGGCCGTAGAAGATGTCGCCCGTGGCCGCCACCATGGCAAACGCCGTGGTGGGCAGCAGGCCGCCGAACCAGCCGTTGCCGATGTGGTACGGCAGGCTCATCGAGGTGTAGCGGATGCGGGTCGGGAACAGCTCGACGAGCATGGCCGCGATCGGGCCGTACACCATGGTCACGAGCAGCACCAGGAACACCAGGATGGCCAGCACCATGCCCTTGTTCATCTTCTCGGGGTCCGCCGCCACGGTGAGGTTGGCCGCCTTGGCGGTGTCGGTGAGCTGCTTGCGGAACTCGGCGATGGCCTTGGCGCTGTCGGCCGAGAACGCGTCGCGCTTGTCGTTGAGCACACCCACCGGCGCGGTCAGCACCTTGTCGCCCAGCGTGATGGTGGCCGGCGCGCCCGGCTGGCCCTGCACGCTCTGGTACGGGATGTAGGCCTGGGTGAGCGCGCGCTTGGCGATGTCGCAGGTGGTGCGGAAGTCGATGTCGCGCGCAATCGGGCTGCCCTGGAACGAGCACTCCTTGAGGTCGGCCGTGACCGTGACCTTGGTGGCCTGCTGCGCCGCCACCAGCGCCGGGTTGGCGTAGTTGAGCAGCTTGGGGAAGACCGTGAAGTAGGTCAGCGCAGCGATCAGGCAGCCGCCCAGGATGATGGGCTTGCGGCCGATCTTGTC
Organism: Hydrogenophaga sp. T2; assembly: GCF_049843535.1. Taxonomy (NCBI): domain Bacteria; kingdom Pseudomonadati; phylum Pseudomonadota; class Betaproteobacteria; order Burkholderiales; family Comamonadaceae; genus Hydrogenophaga; species Hydrogenophaga sp. T2. The sequence continues at coordinate 221,839 of NZ_JBBHZJ010000001.1, forward strand.
GGACAGCACACCGAACACGATGAAGAACGGCGTGCCGATGATCAGCGAGGCCGCGATCAGCAGGTTGGCCGTGGTCGCGTCGACCTTGGCGATGGTGGTGAGGAAGAACAGCGCGTAGAACTGGCCCGTGTACCAGACCACCGCCTGGCCCGCGGTGAGGCCCAGCAGCGCGAGGATCACGATCTTGAGGTTCTTCCACTGGCCGAAGGATTCGGTCAGCGGCGCCTTGGAGGTCTTGCCCTCGGCCTTCATCTTCTGGAACGCCGGGCTCTCGTTGAGGCTCAGGCGGATCCACACCGAGATGCCCAGCAGCAGGATGGACAGCAGGAACGGCAGGCGCCAGCCCCACTCGGCGAAGTCCTTGTCGCCCATGGCGGTGCGAACGCCCAGGATCACGAGCAGCGAGAGGAACAGGCCCAGCGTGGCGGTGGTCTGGATCCACGAGGTGTAGAAGCCCCGCCGGCCGTGTGGCGCGTGTTCGGCCACGTAGGTGGCCGCGCCGCCGTACTCACCCCCGAGCGCCAGGCCTTGCAGCATGCGCAGGATGATGAGGATGATGGGCGCGGCCATGCCGATCGAGGCATACGACGGCAGCAGGCCCACGATGAAGGTGGACGCGCCCATCAGCAGGATGGTCACCAGGAAGGTGTACTTGCGCCCGATCATGTCGCCCAGGCGGCCGAACACGATGGCGCCGAAAGGCCGCACCAGGAAGCCGGCCGCAAAGGCCAGCAGCGCGAAGATGTAAGCGGACGTGGGATCGAGCCCCGAGAAGAATTGGCGCGCGATGATGGCCGCGAGCGAGCCGTAAAGGTAGAAGTCGTACCACTCGAAAACGGTACCGAGGGACGAAGCAAAAATGACCTTGCGTTCCTCCCTTGTCATCGGTGCACTCGAAGCACTGGCGGTGGTGGTTGCCATGATGTCGATGTCTCCTTGGTTGGTGGCGCCGCTCGGGGCGGCCGGCGCAGTCTTGGTACACCGTCTGACACGAAACTGACGATTGCCCGTCAACGGTCGTCAGGGCGCCGTAAGGCGGCCAAACTCAGTGCAAACCCCTACGCCTATGGGATCAGCGGCGGCGCAGCACGCTGACCAGGGCGATCACCGCGAAGCCCACGGGCACGCCGAAGACCCCGGCCGACACCGGCTGAATGCCCCACCACAGGTCCTGGCCGGGCGCCAGGCCCAGCACCGCACGCACGGCCGGCGCGTTGAGCATCATGTAGCTCACGGTCACGCCCAGGCCCGCGAGCATGCCGGCCACCGCGGCCGCGCCCGTGGTGCGCGACCAGAAGATGCCCATGACCATGGCCGGCACCAGCGCCGAGGCCGCGAGCGAGAACGACGAGGCCACCAGCGGCAGGATCTCGGCGGGCTTGAGCGAGGCCACGAAGGCCGCGAGCGAGGCCACGCTGAGCAGCGCGAACTTGGACAGGATCACGCGCCGCTCGGGCGGCACGTCCTGCGCGAACTCGCGGCAGTAGGTGTCGCGCACCAGCGAGTTGCTGATGGTCAGCAGCAGGCCGTCGGCGGTGGACAGCGCGGCCGCAAGCCCGCCCGCGGCCACCAGGCCCGACACCACGTAGGGCATGCCGCCGAGCTCGGGCGTGGCCAGCATGATCACGTCGGCACCGAGCCGGATCTCGCCGAACTGCAGGATGCCGTCGCCGTTGATGTCGGTCACCGAGAGCAGCGAGTCGTCGAAGTTGGACCACTGCGCGAGCCAGGCCGGGAGTGCGTCGAAGCTGCGCCCCACCACGTTGCTCATCACCTCGTACTTCACGAGCGTGGCCAGCGCGGGCGCGCTCAGGTAGAGCAAGGCGATGAAGAACAGCGACCAGCCCACCGACGACCGCGCCGCCGCCACCGACGGCGTGGTGTAGTAACGCGTGAGCAGGTGCGGCAGCCCCGCCGTGCCCACCATGAGGCAGAACATGAGCGCGAGGAAGTTGGCGCGTGAGGTGTCGAAGGCCTGGCGCTCGGCGGGCGTGCCGTCGGGGTCGCCCGCGAAGGCCTGGGTGTGCGGCAGCAGGCCGCCCAGCGGGCGCGCGCGGTCCTGGCTGTCCTTCATGGCGCGCGTCCACTGCTCGCGCGCGCTGGCGGCGTCTTTGGGCAGGGTCGCGAGTTCGCGGCGCGCGGCCACCACCACCTCGATGTCGGCGTTCTGCTCGGTGAGCACGCGCACGCGCTCCTGGGCCGCGATGCGCTGCTGCTTGAGCGAGCCGTCCACGTCCTTGAGCCACTGCTCGTACTGGCGCGCCCGCGCCTGGAACGCGAGCTGCACCTCTTTCTCCTTGGGCGACTCCATGAGCTGGTGCTCGAGCGCCGCGATCTTGGGCAGTTGCGCACCGTGTGCGAGGGGCGCGAGCGGGTTGCCGAGCTGCTGGTAGGCCAGCCAGGACACCGGCACCAGAAAGGCCAGCAGCAAGATGACGTACTGCGCCACCTGGGTCCAGGTGATGGCGCGCATGCCACCGAGGAACGAACACAGCACCACGCCGCCCAGACCGAGCATGATGCCGATGTCGAAGTGCACGCCCGTCAGGCGCGAGGCCACCAGGCCCACACCGTAAATCTGCGCCACCACGTAGGTGAACGAACACAGCACCGCCGACAGCGCCGCGAGCCGGCGCGGCCAGCGCCCGCCGAAGCGGTGCACGAAGTAGTCGGGCACGGTGTACAGGTTGAGCTTGCGCAGGTGCGGTGCGATGAGCAGGCCCACGAGGCAGAAGCCGCCGGTCCAGCCGAGCACGAAGGCCAGGCCGCCGGCCTGCATGTCGGAGCCGCCAAAGCCCTGCAGGTAGAGCCCGCCGGCCAGGCTGATGAACGAGGCGGCGCTCATCCAGTCGGCGGCCGCGGCCATGCCGTTGTAGACCGGCGGGATGCGCCGGCCCGCGACGTAGTACTCCTCGGGGTCGGCGGTGCGGCCGTACACGCCGATGGCCCCGTACATCATGACGGTGGAGAACAGCAGGATGGGGCCGAGCCAGCGTTTGGACACGCCGTTGTGCTCGGCCCAGAGCATGACCAGCAGGAATGCGATCAGCGAAAGAACGTAGAGCGCCAGGATGCGGTGCAGGCGGCGCTTGTAGGCGGCGTAGGCGGGTCCTTCAAGCACCGGCGTCCCCGCGCGGCCCGTGCTCGTCGCGGCCTTCTTCGGCCTCGATGCGGTTCATGGCCCAGGCGTACACCGCCACGATGGCGATGAAGGCCAGCACCGCGCCCTGCGAGGCCAGCCAGAAGTGGAAGGGCCAGCCGAACACGGTGAAGCTCAGATCACGCGCGAAGAAGCACGCGACGAAGGACACCAGCACCATCACCACCAGCAGCACGGCCTTGAGCACCAGCGCGCGCCGGTCGTGCTTCTCTTTGGTGAGGGGTTCGGAAGGCATCCCGGAATCATCGCATCCGTGCCGTGGCCGCGGGCTAGGGTTTGCTCGGGCGGACCCACGGAAAAAGGGGCTCCGAAGAGCCCCTTTGCACTGGGTGACGTCGCGCGAGCGGGTCACTTGTTCGCTTCGGGCGCGAAGATGTCCTTCTTGTGGTTCTCGGGCACGAACAGCGCGCCGATGATCACCGTGGCCACCGCGATCACGATCGGGTACCACAGGCCGTAGTACGGGTCGCCGGTCTGCGCGATCATGGCGAAGGCGGTCGCGGGCATCAGGCCACCGAACCAGCCGTTGCCGATGTGGTACGGCAGGGACATGCCGGTGTAGCGGATGCGGGTCGGGAACAGCTCGACCAGCGCGGCGGCGATCGGGCCGTACACCATGGTCACCAGCACCACCAGGTAGGTGAGGATGAGCACCAGCGGGAAGGCCTGACCGGTGAACACGCCGAAGAAGTTGTCGACCTTCACGATGCCGGGCGCGGGCTTGCCGGCGGCCGGGTAACCGGCGGCGGCCAGGGCTTCATTCACGCCCTTGGTGAAGGCGGCGGGCACGGCCTTGACGTCGTCGCCGGTGAGCTTGGACGCCTCGTAGGCGGTGATCTCGGTGGCGCCGATCTGCACTTTGGCGGGCACCACGCCGGCCTGGTACTGCACCGAATAGCTCACCGAGCTGCGCGCGAGCAGGGCCTTGGTCACGTCGCAGGAGCTCGTGAACTTGGCGGTGCCGGTGGGGTTGAACTGGAACGAGCAGTCGGCCTTGTCGGCAATGATCGTGACCTTGGTGTTCTGCTGGGCTGCGTGCAGCGCGGGGTTGGCCAACTGCGTGATGCCTTTGAACACGGGGAAGTAGGTCACGGCGGCCAGCAGGCAGCCGGTCAGGATGATCTTCTTGCGGCCGATCTTGTCGGACAGGGTGCCGAAGATCACGAAGCCCACCGTGCCCAGCAGCAGCGCCCAGGCGATCAGCATGTTGGCGGTGAACATGTCCACGCGCAGGATGGTCTGCAGGAAGAACAGCGCGTAGAACTGGCCCGTGTACCAGACCACGGCCTGGCCGGCCACCAGACCCAGCAGGGCCAGCAGCGCGAACTTGCCGTTCTTCCAGTTGCCGAAGGCTTCCGAGATCGGGGCCTTGGACTGCGCGCCCTCGGCCTTCATCTTCTTGAAGGCCGGCGACTCTTCCATCTGGAGGCGGATCCACAGCGAGATGGCCAGCAGGAAGATGGACAGCAGGAACGGGATGCGCCAGCCCCAGGCGGCGAAGTCGGCCTCGCCCACGATGGAGCGCACCACCAGGATCACCATGAGCGAGAGCAGCAGGCCCAGGGTGGCCGTGGTCTGGATCCAGCTCGTGAAGAAGCCGCGGCGGCCGTGCGGCGCGTGCTCGGCCACGTAGACCACGGCGCCGCCGTACTCACCGCCGAGGGCCAGGCCCTGCAGCATGCGCAGCACGATCAGCAGCACGGGTGCGACCCAGCCGATGGTTTCGTAGCTGGGCAGCAGGCCGACCACGAAGGTCGAGATGCCCATGATCAGGATGGTGATCAGGAAGGTGTGCTTGCGGCCCACCAGGTCGCCGAGGCGGCCGAACACCAGCGCGCCGAAGGGGCGCACCAGAAAGCCGGCGGCGAAGGCCAGCAGCGCGAACACGTTGCGCGTCGCTTCGGGGAAAGACGAGAAGAACTGCGCGCCGATGATGGCGGCGAGCGAGCCGTAGAGGTAGAAGTCGTACCACTCGAAGATGGTGCCGGCCGACGAGGCCAGGATGACGCGCTTTTCCTCGCGGGTCATCGGTCGTTTGCGGGCATCCACCCCCGCGCCCGCCGTTGCGGTGTTTGTGTTCACGTTTGTCTCCTAATTGAAATGGGCCGGGCACCTCTCGGTGTCCCGGCCCGGTTTCTAGAGACCAGCGCTTACCGGGCGCTGACCCGGAACTGACGCGAAACTGACAGGCTCAGTTCGTGCCCGCGAGCAACTGCCAGGTGTCGACCACGGTGTCGGGGTTGAGCGAGATCGAACTGATGCCCTCGTCGCGCAGCCACTGCGCGAAATCGGGGTGGTCGCTGGGGCCCTGGCCGCAGATGCCCACGTACTTGCCCTCCGCCTTGCAGGCGCCGATGGCCATCTGCAGCAGCGCGCGCACCGCGGGGTCGCGCTCGTCGAAGTCGTGCGCGAGCAGCTCCAGGCCCGAGTCGCGGTCCAGGCCCAGGGTGAGCTGGGTGAGGTCGTTGGAGCCGATCGAGAAGCCGTCGAAGAACTGCAGGAAGTCCTTGGCCAGCACGGCGTTGCTCGGGATCTCGCACATCATGATGAGCTTCAGGCCGTTCTCGCCGCGCTTCAAGCCCTTGGCAGCGAGCAGCTCGGTCACGCGCTGCGCCTGGGCAAGCGTGCGCACGAAGGGCACCATCACCTGCACGTTGGTCAGGCCCATTTCTTCGCGCACGCGCTTGAGGGCTTCGCACTCCATCGCGAAGGCCTCGGCGAAGTCGTGGCTGATGTAGCGCGCCGCGCCGCGGAAGCCCAGCATGGGGTTCTCTTCGTCGGGCTCGTAGCGCGAGCCGCCCACGAGCTTGCGGTACTCGTTGCTCTTGAAGTCCGACAGGCGCACGATGACCGGCTTGGGCCAGAAGGCCGCGGCGATGGTGGCCACGCCCTCGGCGACCTTGTCGACGTAGAAGGCCCGCGGCGAGGCATGGCCACGCGCCACCGACTCCACCGCCTTCTTCAGATCGGCGTCGATCTGCGGGTAGTCGAGGATGGCCTTGGGGTGCACGCCGATGTTGTTGTTGATGATGAACTCGAGCCGCGCCAGGCCCACGCCGCCGTTGGGGATCTGGGCGAAGTCGAAGGCGAGCTGGGGGTTGCCCACGTTCATCATGATCTTCACGTCCATGTCGGGCATCTCGCCGCGCTGCACTTCGGTGATTTCGGTCTCGAGCAGGCCGTCGTAGATGTTGCCGGTGTCGCCCTCGGCGCAGCTCACGGTCACGAGCGTGCCGTCCTTGAGCAGGTCGGTGGCGTCGCCGCAGCCCACCACGGCCGGGATGCCGAGCTCACGCGCGATGATGGCCGCGTGGCAGGTGCGCCCGCCGCGGTTGGTGACGATGGCGCTCGCGCGCTTCATCACGGGCTCCCAGTTCGGGTCGGTCATGTCGGTGACCAGCACGTCGCCGGGCTGCACCTTGTCCATCTCGCTGATGCTGTGCACCAGGCGCACCGGGCCCGTGCCCACCTTCTGGCCGATCGCGCGGCCGCTGGCCAGCACCGCGCCCTTGCCCTTGAGCTTGTAGCGCACCTCGGTCTTGCCGGCGGCCTGGCTCTTCACGGTCTCGGGGCGGGCCTGCAGGATGTAGAGCTGGCCGTCGGTTCCGTCCTTGCCCCATTCGATGTCCATGGGGCGGCCGTAGTGCTGCTCGATCACCAGCGCGTAGCGCGCGAGCTGCTCGACGTCGGCCTCGGTGAGGCTGTAGCGGTTGCGCTGCTCGACCGGCACGTCCACGGTCTTGACCAGCTTGCCACTGGCGGCCTTCTCCTCGGCACTGCTGAACACCATCTGGATCAGCTTGGAGCCCAGGTTGCGGCGGATCACCGCGCGCTTGCCGGCCTTGAGCATGGGCTTGTGCACATAGAACTCGTCGGGGTTCACGGCGCCCTGCACCACGGTCTCGCCCAGGCCGTAGCTGCTGGTGATGAACACCACGTCGGAGAAGCCGCTTTCGGTGTCGATGGTGAACATCACGCCGGCCGCGCCGAGGTCGGAGCGCACCATGCGCTGCACGCCGGCCGACAGCGCCACCTCGGCGTGCGCGAAGCCCTTGTGCACGCGGTAGCTGATGGCGCGGTCGTTGTAGAGGCTGGCGAAAACCTCCTTCATCTTGTGCAGCACATCGTCGATGCCGACCACGTTGAGGAAGGTTTCCTGCTGGCCCGCGAACGAAGCGTCGGGCAGGTCTTCGGCGGTGGCCGAGGAACGCACCGCGAACGAGGCCTTGTCATTGCCCGCGCTCAGCGTGGCGAAGGCGGCGCGAATGGCCTGCTCGAGGTCGGCCGGGAAAGGCTGGGCCTCGACCCAGCCGCGGATCTCGGCACCCGCGGCGGCCAGGGCGCGCACGTCTTCGGTGTCGAGCGTGGACAGGCGCGCGTTGATGCGGTCGGCCAGGCCATCGTGCTTGAGGAACTCGCGAAAGGCATGCGCGGTGGTGGCGAAGCCCGTGGGCACCTTCACGCCGCTGGGCAGCTGCGAAATCATCTCGCCGAGGCTGGCGTTCTTGCCGCCGACCGACTCGACGTCGGTCATCCGCAATTTTTCGAAAGGCACGACCAGGGCGGTCGGCTCGAACAGGTTGGACATGGAAAAGCTCCTGAGGTTGAAAAACCGGGGTTCCATGCACCAGCGTGTGACCTGTGGTTGTGTTGTGGGTCGGCCACCGGGCAAGGCAGAAAAAGCGCCGTGGCGGCCACCGGATAATGCCCGCCACGCAATGGATGCGGATTGTAAGGACGGCGACCATGCCCCTCAGAACGGTTTTCTTCGTGTCGGACGGCACCGGCATCACCGCCGAGACCTTCGGCAATGCCATCCTGGCCCAGTTCGAGGCCGACATGCGCCGCGTGCGCCTGCCCTTCCTGGACAGCGTGGACAAGGCCCACCAGGCGGTGCGCCAGATCAACCACACCGCCGAGATCGAGGGCAAGCGCCCCCTGGTGTTCACCACCGTGGTCAACAGCGAGGTGCTGGGCGTGTTCCAGCAGCACTGCCGCGGCAAGCTGCTCGACATGTTCTCCACCTTCGTGCAGCCGCTCGAAGAAGAGCTGGGCATCAAGAGCAACCACCGCGTGGGCCGCTTCTCGGACGCCTCCAAGAGCAAGGCCTACCACGACCGCATCGAGGCCATCAACTTCTCGCTCGCGCACGACGACGGCCAGAGCAACAAGGATCTGGAATCGTCCGACGTGATCCTGGTGGGCGTGAGCCGCAGCGGCAAGACGCCGACCTCGCTCTACCTGGCCATGCAGTACGGCCTCAAGGCCTCGAACTACCCGCTCATTCCCGAAGACTTCGAGCGCCGCAAACTGCCGCCCGCGCTCATGCCCCACCGCAAAAAGCTGTTCGGCCTCACCATCGCGCCCGAGCGCCTGAGCGAGATCCGCAATGAGCGCCGGCCCAACTCGCGTTACGCGGCCCTGGAGAACTGCCGCATGGAGGTGGCCGAGGCCGAGGCCATGATGCGCCGCGAGGGCATCCGCTGGCTCTCCACCACCACCAAGTCGATCGAAGAGATCGCCACCACCATCCTGCAGGAAGTGCGGCCCGAGCGGCTCGAGTACTGATCGCGCGCGGCGCCCTTCAGCGCGTCTTCAGATTCGGGTCAGATCCGCGTCAGCGCCGGGTCAGGGGGCTGTCAGTGCGGCGCCAGACACTGCGCGCCTCTGGCACTTCCCAAGGAGACAAGCGTGGACCCCGAACTGGCGCAACGCATCGCCGCACACCCGGCCTACCAACAACTCAAGCGCTCGCGATCGGCCTTCGGCTGGTGGCTCACGCTCGCGATGATGCTCGTGTACTACGGCTTCATCGTGCTGGTCGCTTTCGACAAGCCCTTTCTCGCGCAGCGCCTGGGTGAAGGCGTGATGACGCTGGGCATTCCGCTCGGTTTCGGCGTCATCGTGTTCACCGTGGTGATCACCGCGGTCTACGTGCGCCGCGCCAACCGCGAGTTCGACGAACTCGCGCAGCAGCTGAAGAAGGCGGTGCAGGCATGAAGGCGCGCCACCTCCCCCTTGCCGCCCTGCTCGGCGCGGCCTCGGCCGCGGCCTGGGCCGCGGGCGCCGACCTCGGCCAGGCCGAGAAGCAGGCCACCAACTGGACCGCGATCGTGATGTTCGCGGCCTTCGTGATCGCCACGCTCTTCATCACCAAGTGGGCCGCCGGGCGCACGCGCAACGCGGCCGACTTCTACACGGCGGGCGGCGGCATCACGGGCTTCCAGAACGGCCTGGCGATCGCGGGCGACTACATGAGCGCCGCGTCCTTCCTGGGCATCAGCGCGGCCGTGATGGCCAGCGGCTTCGACGGCCTCATCTACTCGATCGGCTTCCTCGTGGGCTGGCCCGTCATCACCTTCCTGATGGCCGAGCGGCTGCGCAACCTGGGCCGCTTCACCTTCGCCGACGTGGCTGCGTTCCGCTTCGACCAGGCGCCGATCCGCATCTTCGCGGCCAGCGGCACGCTGGTGGTGGTGGCCTTCTACCTGATCGCGCAGATGGTGGGCGCAGGCCAGCTGATCAAGCTGCTGTTCGGGCTCGAGTACTGGATCGCGGTGGTGATCGTGGGTGCGCTCATGATGGTCTACGTGCTGTTCGGCGGCATGACCGCCACCACCTGGGTGCAGATCATCAAGGCCTGTCTGCTGCTGGGCGGCGCCTCGTTCATGGCCTTCATGGTGCTGTGGCACTTCGGCTTCAATCCCGAAGCCATGTTCGCCGAGGCCGTGCGCATCAAGGCCAGCCTGGCCACGGGCAAGACCGCCGAGGAAGCCGCGGCCATCGGCCAGTCCATCATGGGCCCGGGCAACTTCGTGAAAGACCCGATCAGCGCGATCAGCTTCGGCATGGCGCTGATGTTCGGCACCGCGGGCCTGCCGCACATCCTCATGCGCTTCTTCACCGTGCCGAGCGCCCGCGAAGCGCGCAAGAGCGTGATGTGGGCCACCGGCTGGATCGGCTACTTCTACCTGCTGACCTTCATCATCGGCTTCGGCGCCATCACCTTCGTGCTCACCAACCCGCAGTTCCTCGACGCCAAGGGCGCGCTGCTGGGCGGCGGCAACATGGCCGCGGTGCACCTGGCCAATGCGGTGGGCGGCAACGTCTTCCTGGGCTTCATCTCCGCCGTGGCCTTCGCGACCATCCTCGCGGTGGTGGCCGGCCTCACGCTCTCGGGCGCCTCGGCCGTGTCGCACGACCTCTACGCCACCGTGATCAAGCAGGGCAAGGCCAGCGGCCATGCCGAGCTGCGCGTGAGCAAGATCACCACGATCGTGCTCGGCGTGGTGGCCGTGGTGCTGGGCATCGCGTTCGAGAAGCAGAACATCGCCTTCATGGTGTCGCTGGCCTTCGCCATCGCAGCGTCGGCGAACTTCCCGGTGCTCTTCATGAGCGTGCTCTGGAAGGGCTGCACCACGCGCGGTGCGGTGATCGGCGGCTTCCTGGGCCTGGTGTCTTCCGTGGCGCTCACCATCGTGTCGCCCTCGGTGTGGGAAGCCACGCTGGGCAACCCCAAGGGCTCGGCGCTGTTCCCCTACACCTCGCCCGCGCTGTTCTCCATGACCATCGGTTTCGTGGGCATCTGGTTGTTCTCGGTGCTCGACCGCAGCCAGCGCGCACGCACCGACCGCGCGGGCTTCCTGGCGCAGCAGGTGCGTTCGGAAACCGGCATCGGCGCGGCCGCCGCGTCGGCGCACTGAGCCGCGTCGCGGACATGAAAAAGCCACCGCATGCGGTGGCTTTTTCTTTGGGGCCGTGGGCGGTCAGGCCGTGGCGGCTTCGGCCACCGGCTGGCGGATCAGGTGGTCGAAGGCGCTGAGCGCGGCGGTGGAGCCCGCGCCCGCGGCGATCACGATCTGCTTGTACGGCACCGTGGTGCAGTCGCCCGCGGCGAACACGCCCGGCACGTTGGTGTGGCCCTTGGCGTCGATCACGATCTCGCCGAAGCGGCTCAGCTCCACCGTGCCCTTGAGCCATTCGGTGTTGGGCACCAGGCCGATCTGCACGAACACGCCTTCGAGTTCGATGTGGCGCGCCTCGCCGCTCACGCGGTCCTTGTAGCTCAGGCCGTTCACGGTGCCGTTGGCGCCCGTGATCTCGGTGGTCTGCGCGTTCACGTGGATGGTCACGTTGGTCAGGCTCTCGAGTTTGCGCACCAGCACGGCGTCGGCCTTGAGCGCGTCGGCGAACTCGATCAGCGTGACGTGCTCGACGATGCCCGCGAGGTCGATCGCGGCCTCGACACCCGAGTTGCCGCCGCCGATCACGGCCACGCGCTTGCCCTTGAACAGCGGGCCGTCGCAGTGCGGGCAGTAGGCCACGCCCTTGTTGCGGTACTCGGCTTCACCGGGCACGTTCACGTTGCGCCAGCGAGCGCCGGTCGACAGGATCACGCTGCGCGCCTTGAGCGCGGCGCCATTGGCCATGTGCACTTCCACCAGGCCGCCAGGCTCGCTCGCAGGCACGAGCTTGTCGGCGCGCTGCAGGTTCATGATGTCCACGCCGTAGTGGCGCACCTGCGCTTCGAGCGCGGCCGCGAACTTGGGGCCGTCGGTTTCGAGCACGCTGATGTAGTTCTCGATCCCCAGCGTGTCGTTGACCTGACCACCGAAACGCTCGGCCGCCACGCCCACGCGGATGCCCTTGCGCGCCGCGTACACCGCGGCCGCGGCGCCGGCCGGGCCACCGCCCACGATCAGCACGTCGAACGGGTCCTTGGCGTCGAGCTTGGCGGCTTCGCGCGCGTCGGCGTTCACGTCGAGCTTGGCCACGATCTCTTCGAGCGTCATGCGGCCACCGCCGAACTCTTCGCCGTTGAGGTAGACCATGGGCACGGCCATCACCTGGCGCGCCTCGACCTCGGCCTGGAACAGGCCGCCGTCGATCACCGTCACCTGCACCGCGGGGTTGCGCACCGCCATCAGCGACAGCGCCTGCACCACGTCCGGGCAGTTGTGGCAGGTCAGGCTCATGTAGACCTCGAAGCGGAACTCACCCTGCAGCGTGCCGATGGCGTTCAGGGTTTCCTGCTCGGCCTTGGGCGGGTGGCCGCCGGTCCAGAGCAGCGCAAGCACCAGGGAGGTGAACTCGTGGCCCAGCGGAATGGCGGCGAAGCGCACGCCCGTGGACTCGCCCTCGCGGGCGATCACGAACGAGGGCTTGCGGGCATCGCTGCCACTGTCGTCGAACGAGACGAGGTCGGACAGGCCGGCGATGGTGGTCAGCAGCTCGCGCAGTTCCTGCGACGAGGCCGAGTCGTCGAGCGAGGCGATGAGGCGGATCGGGCGCTGCAGCTTGCCGAGATAGGCCTGCAGCTGGGCCTTGAGGGTGTCGTCGAGCATGAGGGACTCCTTTCCTGGTTCAGCGTTTTGCGAGGAACGCTGGGCGCGCGGGGCGCCCAACGTTCAACGCAAAACCCTCAACGGGTTTTCAGCGGATCGCGGCGATCAGATCTTGCCGACGAGGTCCAGCGAGGGCGTCAGGGTCTTGGCACCTTCGTTCCACTTGGCGGGGCACACCTGGCCAGGGTTCTTGGCCACGAACTGGGCGGCCTTGAGCTTGCGCAGGGTTTCCTTCACGTCGCGCGCGATGGCGTTGTCGTGGATCTCGGCGGTCTTGATCACGCCTTCGGGGTTGATGATGAAGGTGCCGCGCAGCGCCAGGCCTTCTTCTTCGATGTGCACGCCGAAGGCGCGGGTCAGCTGGTGCGTCGGGTCACCGACCAGGGGGAACTTGGCCTTGCCCACGGCGGGGGAGGTCTCGTGCCACACCTTGTGCGAGAAGTGGGTGTCGGTGGTGACGATGTACACCTCGGCGCCCAGCTTCTGGAACTCGGCGTAGTTGTCGGCCGCGTCTTCCACTTCGGTCGGGCAGTTGAAGGTGAAGGCCGCCGGCATGAAGATCAGCACCGACCACTCGCCACGCAGGCTGGCGTCGGTCACGGGCACGAACTTGCCGTTGTGGAAGGCCGTGGTCGAGAAGGGTTGCACGGTGGTGTTGATCAGGGACATGTGAACTCCTGGTTGCGTTGAAGGAAAAGGCGAAGCGTGCGCCTGAACGGCGTCTGGAACAGGCGCTAATGATAGCCGGCATCTATGGCAAGACGACTTTAATAGTCTCTATGCCCCTCATAGCCAATCTTGCGGCCATACAACACCGGCGCAAAAAGCTTCTTACATTTGTAATGCGAACCGTTTTCATTTGCAATAATGTAGGCTTCAGCCAGCCAACGACCCAGCGAAGCCCTGCGTGAGCACCCGGTTTCCGTGATGAGGGCGCCAGCCAGCCAACTCACCACCGCAGAAACCGAGGACTTCTCACCATGGCAAGCAAGCGCCGCCACACCCCCCGCCCTTCCGCCCGACTCCTGGCCCTGCTGGCCGCCACCGCGCCCGTGGCCGGCATGGCGCAAACCCAAAGCACCGCCACGCTGCCCACCGTGACGGTGAACGCGGCGCCCGAGGTGCCGTACAAGGCCGACAAATCGGCCAACGACAAGTTCACCGCCCCGCTGGTGGACACGCCCAAGACGGTGCAGATCATCAAGAAGGAAGTGATCGAAGAACAAGGCGCCATCACGCTCACCGAGGCGCTGCGCAACACGCCGGGCATCACGCTGCAGATGGGCGAGAACGGCAACAGCTCGGCCGGTGACACCTTCCAGCTGCGTGGCTTCTCGCTGCAGCAGTCGATCTTCGTGGACGGCATCCGCGACCTTGGCGCGGTCACGCGCGACACGTTCAACCTCGAGCAGGTCGAGGTGGTCAAGGGCGCCGCGGGCGCCGAGACCGGCCGCGGCGCGAGCTCGGGCTTCGTCAACCTGATCTCCAAGCAGGCCCACCTGGGCGACGAGAACAGCGTCTCGGGCACGGTGGGCACGGGCAGCGTCAAACGCATCACGGCCGACCTGAACAAGCAGCTGAGCGACAGCTCGGCCTTCCGCCTCAATGCCATGGCGCAGGACAGCGGCGTGGACGGCCGCGACTTCGTGGAGAACAAGGGCCAGGGCCTGGGCCTGTCGTACGCGGCCGGCCTGGGCACGCCCACGCGCGTGTTCCTGTTCAGCCAGCACCTGCGTCAGAACAACGTGCCCGACGGCGGCATTCCCGCCATCGGCTACGAGGGCTACACCTCGGTCATCGGGCCCAAGGTGCGGCGCGAGAACTTCTATGGCAGCGTGAACGACCGCGAGAAGGTCGACGCCGACATGCTCACCGCCAAGATCGAGCACGACCTGGGCTCGGGCACCACGATCCGCAACGTCACGCGCTACGGCAAGTCGCACATGGACCGCACGCTCACCGGCGTGAACACCGGCGCCACGGGCATCACCGCCACCGGCCCGCAGTCGGCCTGGACGGTGAACCGCTCGCGCCAGCGCGTCGACCAGGAAAACAGCATCCTGGCCAACCAGACCAGCATCAACACCGCCTTCGACACCGGCAGCGTCAAGCACTCGCTGGCCGCGGGCGTGGAGCTGCTGCACGAGAAACAGGTGAGCTTCGACCACGGCACCGCGGGCGCCACGCCGCCGGCCAACCTCTACAACCCGGACCCTTACCAATCGATGTTCGTGTTCGGCCCGCGCACCGGCGGTGAAACCGGCGGCACGACCAACACCATCAGCGCCTACGTGTTCGACGACGCCAGGCTCAACGAGCGCTGGTCCATCAACGGCGGCGTGCGCGTGGACGTCTACAAGCTCAACACCGACAACGTGACCGCCGCGGGCGTGCGCACCGCGCTCGAAGATTCGCGCAGCCTCGTGAGCTGGAGCGTCGGCAGCGTGTACAAGCCCGCCAGCAACGGCAGCGTGTACGCCTCCTACGCCACCTCGGCCACGCCGCCCGGCGCCAACAACTTCCAGCTCAGCGCCACCGCGGGCAACCAGGCCAACGCGGCCCTTGACCCGCAGCGCACGAACAACATCGAGCTCGGCACCAAGTGGGAGCTGATGGACAAGCGACTGAACGTGGCGGCCGCGATCTTCCGCACCGAAAACGACCGCCAGACCAGCTACGACGCGGCCACCAACACCACCTCGCAGTTCGGCAAGACCCGCGTGCAGGGCCTGGAGCTGTCGGCCGTGGGCCAGATCACGCGCCTGTGGCAGATCACCGCGGGCCTGGCCAAGACCAGCACCAAGTCGCTCGACCAGTTCAGCCTCAACACCACCACGGGCGTGGTCACGAGCACCACCGGCGTGCGCTGGTCGCCCGACCTCACGGCCACGCTCTGGAGCTCGTACCAGTGGAACCAGCTCACCCTGGGCGTGGGCGCGCGCTATGTGTCGGAAGCCAAGCGCTTCGTGAACGCGAGCGGTGCGCCGGGCAACGTGCCCAACATCCCTTCGTACTGGGTCGCCGACGCCATGCTGAAGTACCAGGTCAATCCCAAGACCAGCCTGCAGCTCAACGTCTACAACCTGTTCGACGAGGAGTACCTGATGACCCTGAACAACGGCGGTGGCCGCCTGGCCCTGGGCGCGCCGCGCTCGGCCACGCTGACCGCCAACTTCCGGTTCTGAAGGTTCAGTAGACGTCGCGGCGGTAGCGGCCTTCGGCCGCCATCGCCTGCAGGGCGTCTGCGCCGAGGATGTCCTGCAGCGTGCGGTCGACCGCGCCGGCCATGCCCTCGAGGCTGCCGCAGACGTAGATCGCCGCGCCCTGCCCCACCCACGCCCGCACCGCGTCCGCGTGGGTGGCGAGCGCGTGCTGCACGTAGCGGCGCTCGGCCTGGTCGCGGGAAAACACCCAGTCCACGCGCGCGAGCCAGCCCTGCTGCACAAAGCCTTCGATCTCGGCGCGGTGGTGCGCGTCGTGGCGCGCATGGCGCTCGCCGAACAGCAGCCACAGGGGCGCTACGCCCTCGGGCCGCGGCGAAGGCGTCGCGCCGAGCGCGCCCGCGGCCGCGAGGCGGCCGCGGATGTGCCCGCGCAGGCCCGCGAGGCCCGTGCCGTTGCCGATCAGGATCAGCGGCCGCTGCGCGTTGTCGCCCATGCGAAAGCCCGCGTGCGCGCGCACGCGCATCGGCACCGCGTCGCCGAGGGCCGCGCCCTGCGTGAGCCATCCCGAGGCCAGGCCAGCGCTGCCGTCGGCGCGGCGCGCCAGGCGCACCAGCAGGTGCACGGCGCCGTCCTGGGGCACCGAGGCGATCGAATAATCGCGCGGCGCGCCTTCGGCGCCCGGCACCGCGACCTGCGCGAGGTCGCCGGCCTGCCAGTCGGGCAGCGCCTGCCCGGTCTGCGGCACGAGCTCGATGTGGAACACCGGCTCGCCCGCGCTGCCCGGGTTGAGGTGCTGGCGCGCGCGCAAGCGCCAGGGCTGCAGCGCGGGCGCTTCCCAATCGGGCAGGTCGCTGGTGCCGGCCAGGTGGGCCAGTTGCTGTCGCCAGCGCCGCAAGGCCTCGGGGTCGCTCTTGTCGACCTCGATGCGCTCGAACAGCGGCTGTGCGCCGCGTGCGCGCAGCCATTCGTCGAGCACGCGGCCAAAGCCGCAGAAATGGGCATAGGCCCTGTCGCCCAGCGCGAGCAGGCCCACGTGCAGGTGCGACAGGTCGGGCCGCGCCGAGGCCATCACCTGCTGCGCGAAGCGCGCCGCGCTGTCGGGCGGATCACCTTCACCATACGTGCTGGCCACGCACAGCAGGCGCTCGGCCTGCTGCAGGTCGCTCACGCTGAGCTCGCCCAGCGCAGCCAGTCGCACCGGCACGCCCGCGGTGTGCAGCGCCTGCGCGGTCTGCAGCGCGAGCTCCTCGGCCTGGCCGGTCTGACTCGCGTAGGTGACCCACCAGGCGGGCATGCCGGGTGTGGCCGGCAACAGCGCGGCCACGCGGCGCTGCGCGGCCTGCTGGCGGCGGCGGTGCTGCCAGGCCACGGTGCCGCACAGCAGGCCATAGGCCGCGAAGGTGGAAAGGGCGTAGGTGAGTTTGTCGGGCGTGAAGATCATCCGGCGAGGCGCGCCATCGCGCCCGTGAGGGTTTCGGTCAGGCCGCCATCGGCCTCGCGCTGCACGAACAGCGCCGCGATGCCGTGGGCTTCGGCCAGGGCGAGGCCGGCGTCGCGGCCGGCCACGGTGAGCGCGGTGGACCAGGCATCGGCCCAGAGCGCCTCGGCGTGCAGCACGCTCACCGACGCCAGGCCATGGGCCACGGGCCGGCCGCTGCGCGGGTCGATGCTGTGCGGCAGGTGCCGGCCCTGGTGACGGTAAGCACGGCGGTAGTCGCCCGAGGTGGCGACCGACAGGCCATGCAGGGCCACGCGTGTGGGCGGCGGCGGTGCATGGCCCGGCGCCACGGGTGGGCATTCGAGCTCGACCCACCAGGGCATGCCGTCGGGCCTCAGGCCCTGGCCGCGCAGTTCGCCGCCCACCTCGACCAGCGCATGCGCGATGCCCAGGCCCGCGAGCGCGCGCGCCACGCGGTCCACGGCATGGCCCTTGGCGATGGCCGACAGATCGAGCAGCAGCCCACCGGGCTGCGTGGCTTCGCGCGTGGCCGCATCGAAGGCCAGGCGGCGCCAGTCCTGCGTGCGCAGCGCGGCGCACAGCTCGGTCTCGTCGGGCGGGGTGAAGCCGGGGTCGGTGTGGCGCGGCGCGGGGCCGAAACCCCAGCGGTTCACGAGCGCGCCGGCCGCGGGGTTGAAAGCGCCGGCGGATGCCTCGGCGAGCCACAGCGCGGCCTGCAGCACGTCCGCAAAGGCCTCGGGCAGCGTGTGGCGCGAACCGGGCGCGGCGCGGTTGAAACGCGAAAGGTCGGAGCTGGGCAGCCAGGTGCTCATTTGCGCCACCACGAGGTCGAGCTCGGCCTCGATCGCGGCGCGCACCGCGGCCTGGCGCGTGGCGTCGCGATCGGCCCACAGCACCCACCAGGTGGTGCCCATGGTCTCGCCACGCAGGCCATGCACGCGCGCGCCCAGCGCCGGCACCGCGGCGGCGTCGATGTGGTCGGGAACCAGCACGCGGGTCATGGACGGGGCGCCCGGGCGAGCGCAGCGGCCTTACTTCGGCAGGACTTCGAGCGTCAGGCTGTAGTTGGAGCGGCGCACAGGCTCGGCCAGCGTGCCCGCGGGGCCAGACGGCGCGGCCGGCGCCGCGCCGGGGCCGCCGGCCATGGGGGCGCCCTGCGCCGGCGCGCGCGCCGGCGCCACGTTCACCCAGTACATGCCCGCCGCGGGCCATTTCACGCGGATCTCGCCGTTGGCGTCGGTGGTGAGGCGGATCTCGCCGAGTTCGCTGCGGTAGCGCAGGCCCGCCAGGATCACGGTGGCCGCGTAGTTCGCGGCGGGCTGGCCGTTGTCGAGGAAGCGGAAGGTGGCGGTCTCGCCCTCGACCAGGTCGTTGGGGTGCGTCACGGGCACGAGCTCGATGCCCCTGCCCGTGGGCTTGAGCGCCGTGGTGGTGGGCGCGCCGCGCGTCACGAAGGTTTCCACGCGGTTGCTGTTCTGGCTCACGCGCAGGTCGGTGGCGTCGGCCGGGATTTCCTTGGCCAGCGACTCGGCGCTGCCGCGCGCGCGCTTGGTCTCGTTGCCCACCTTGTAGCTCGCGATCAGGCCGTCGCTCACCAGCGCGAGCCGGTAGGTGCCCTGCTGCTCGAGCTTCACGTCGAACATGCTGCGGTAGCGGCCTTTGGCCGCGTTCTCGGCCTGCACGGGCTGGCCGTCGGGGCCGGTCACCACGAGGTTGTCGAGGGCGGCGGCGTTGTGCTCGTAGTAGAAGATGTCGTTGGAGATCGCGGCGTCCACGCTGACCCAGGGCTGCTGGCCCGAGTAGATGGTGCCCGAAGGCAGCAGCCAGGCGCGGTGCGCGTGGGCAGCGGACATGCTGAGCGCGGCCATGGCGGCGGTGGCGGCGAGCGCGAGGACGCGGTGGCGCAGGGTGGCGTTCTTCATTCGGGGTCTCCGGTCGGTTGTTCGGGGGATCAGGGTTTGACGGTGACGCTCACGGCGCCGAGTTCGTGCTGGCCGCTGGCCTGCGTGGTGGTGCTGCCCTTGGGCGGCCACACGAAGGGCACCTTCACGAGTTCGCGGCCGCCGACCTCGCGCGCGGCTTCGAGCACCACTTGGTACTCGCCGGGGGCGAGCCGGCCGAGCGCGCTACCCGCGCCGAACTGCACGGTGTGCTCACCAGGCGCGCGCGTGGCGCCGCTCAGGCCGTCCACGGGCATGTTCAGTTCGCGCCCGCTCTTGCGCCACCAGGCCCGCATGTCCTTGAGCCACTTGGTGCCTTCGTTGTTGCGCAGCTTGATGTCGTACCAGACCGCGAGGTTGCCCACGAAGGACTGGTCGGGCTTCTCGATCCAGATCGCCACGTAGGGCCGGTGGTACTCGGCCACGCTCAGTCGCGGGATCTCGACCTTGAGCGAGAGATCGGCGGCCACGGCGGGCCACGCGAAGGAGGCCGCGGTGAGCGCGGCGGCGTAACGGATCGGCATGGATCGACAGCTCCTGGTGTGGGTCAGTGGATGAAAAGGATCGCAAGCAGCAGTGGGATCACCAGGCCCGCGCCCACCATGGGCCAGGTGCTGGGCCGGTTGGCCGCGTGGAACTTGAGGATGAGCAGGCCGGTGATGGAGAACACCAGACAGGCCACCGAGAAGACGTCGAGAAAGCCCTTCCAGACCGGGCCGGTGTGCCGGCCCTTGTGCAGGTCGTTGAGGTAAGAGATCCAGCCGCGGTCGGTGCGCTCGTACGCCACCGCCCCGCTCTCCCGATCGATGCGCAGCCAGGCGTCGCCGCCGGGACGCGGCAGCGAGAGGTAGATCTCCTCGGGCGACCATTCGGCGTCGCTGGCCGGCAGCCCCACACCGAGCGCTTCGCCGAGCCAGGCCTGCAGCGCGGGCGGCAGCGGCGCGCTGTCGGGCTCGTCGTCCTTGAGCGCAATGGCGGCGCGCAGCGCCTCGGGCAGTTCGGCCGTGCGCTGCTGCACCACCGGCGTGGCCGGGATGTCGGCCGCGTGGTTGAGCGTGATGCCGGTGAACGCGAACAGCAGCATGCCGATGAGGCAGAGCGCGGAGCTGATCCAGTGCCACTGGTGCAGGGTCTTGAGCCAGTAGGCGCGCTGGGGGGCGGCCTGGGTGGCCGGGGCGGTTTTCACGGGGTGTTCGGAAAGGTGGCTTAAGCCTGCAAATTATAACTATTCTCATTTAGAGAATGCGAGGGAACGCCCCCTTTTTCGGGGGCCAGCGCCTCAGGACAGGGCGGGCGCGTCGACCCAGTCGCCGCCCAGGGCCTTGTAGAGATCGAGCGCGGCGCTCAGGCGCGCAAGCTTTTGCGTGGACAAGGCGTCGAGCGCCGAAAACAGCGTGCGCTGCGCGTCGAGCACCGAGAGCAGATCGCCACTGCCCTCGCGGTAACGCAGCTCGGCGAGTTCGAGCGAGCGCCGCGCCTGCGCCACGAGTTCGCGCTGCAGCGCCTCCTGCTGCTGGCTGCGCGCGAGATTGCCCAGGCCGTCGTCGACCTCCTTGAGCGCGGTGCGGATGGCCTTGCCGTAGTTCTCGATCAGCACCACGCGCTGCGACTGCGTGCTGCGGATCTGCAGCCGCTGGCGGCCGCCGTCGAAGATCGATTGCGCGAGCGACAGGCCCAGCGAGACGCTGCGCGTGGGGTCGGCCAGGCTCAGCAACGCCGAGGTGCCCAGACCGCCCGAGGCCGACAGCGACACCGTGGGCAGCAGCGCGGCGCGCGCGGCGGCCACGTTGGCATCGGCCGCGGCCAGCTGCGCCTCGGCCGATGCGAGGTCGGGCCGGCGCGTGAGCAGCGTGGCCGGCAGGCCCGGCGACAGCGTGGGCACCGCGAGCTGCGCGAACTCGCCCGCCGCAGGCACGTAGCCCTGCGGCACGCGGCCCAGCAGCAGCGCGAGCGCCGACGCGGCCTGGCGCTGCTGGAGTTCGAGCGGGATCAGCGCGGTGCGCGCGCTGAGCACGGCGGCGCGCTGCTGCGACACCTCGAGCGCGGTGGCCACGCCATTGCGCTGGCGCGCTTCGACGACACGCAGCACACGCTCGGCGGTCTCGAGGTTCTGGCGCGCGATGCCCAGGCGCTCGTTGAGGTTGAGCCACAGGAAGTAGTTGTTGGCCACGCCCGTGAGCAGGGTCAGGCGCGCGGTGCGCCAGTCGTGCTGGCTGGCCACGAACGAGGCCTCGCCCGCGCGCACGCCGGCCGCGATGCGGCCCCACAGATCGAGCTCGTAGCTGATCGACAGGCCCGCGCTCGTGCTCTCGCGCGAAACGGACGGCGTGCCCGGCGCATCGGTCTGGCCGCCCGAGGTGCTCAGGTTGGCACCCACCGCGGGCAGGCGCGACACACCGGCCTGTTGCAGCGCGATGTCGGCCTGGCGCATGCGCTCGATCGCGATGCGCAGGTCGGCGCTGCCGGCCTGGGCTTCGTCGAGCAGGCCCACGAGCGCCGGCGAGCCGAAGCCCAGCCACCAGTCGCGGGAGATCGGCTGCTCGGGGCCGCTCACGGCGGTGGCGTCCCAGCGCGCGGGCAGCTCCACCGGGGCGGGGCTCACGGGTTCGGTCACGGCGCACGCCTGCAGCGCCAGCGCGCAAGCCAGCGCCGACGCCTTCAGAAGGGGGTTCAGAACAGAGGGGTTCATTCGGATGCGAGGGCAACGACCGGGTCGAGCCGCGCGGCCTTGCGCGCCGGCAGGAAACCGAAGATGAGACCGGTGGCGAACGCGCAGCCGAAGGCCAGCACCACCGGCATGAGCGCGTACTGCACCGCGGTGCCCGACCAGCCGACCACGAAGGCCACGCCCAGGCCCACGACCACGCCGATCGCGCCGCCGAGCGCCGAGACCACGAGCGCCTCGATCAGGAACTGCTGCAGGATGTTGCGCGTGCGCGCGCCCGTGGCCATTCGGATGCCGATCTCGCGCGTGCGCTCGGTGACGCTCACCAGCATGATGTTCATCACGCCGATGCCGCCCACCAGCAGCGAGATCGCGGCGATCGAGCCGAGCAGCACCGTCATGGTGTTCTGCGTTTCGGTGGCGGTGTCGATGATCGAGGCCATGTTGCGGATCTGGAAGTCGATCACGCCATGGCGTTCGGCCAGCAGCGACTCCACCGCCGACTGCGTTTCGTCGATGCGCTTGACGTCCTGCACCGCCACCGTGACGTTGCGCAGGAAGCGCTGGCCCGACAGCCGCAGCTGGCTCGTGGCATAGGGCACGAGCACCACGTCGTCCTGGTCCTGGCCGTTGGGCGAAGCGCCGCGCGCGCTCATCACGCCCACCACCTGGAAGATCAGGTTGTTCACCAGGATGTACTGGCCCAGCGGCTCCTGGCCGTCGGGGAACAGGGCCCTGGCCACGGTCTGGCCCAGCACGGCCACGGTGGCGTATTCCTGCTCGTCCTCTTCGGTGAAGAAGGTGCCGCGCGAGACCTTCCATTGCCGCGCGAGCGGAAACTTCGACGAGGTGCCGAGCACGCTGCTCGAGTAGTCGGACTCGCCGAAGCGCAGCGTGACGGTGCTGCTCTGCTCGGGCACCGCGGCCAGCACGTTGGGCACTTCCTTGTCGATCGCCTGCACGTCGGCCAGCACCAGCGTGGCGATGTTCTGGAAGCCACGCTGGTTGGGCGCGCCCGGGCGCACCAGCAGCAGGTTCGAGCCCATGGCGCTGATGCGGTCGATCACCACCTGCTTGGCGCCGTCGCCGATGGCGAGCATGGCGATCACCGAGGCCACGCCGATCACGATGCCCAGCAGCGTGAGGATGGCGCGAAACACATTGGCGCGCAGCGCGCGCAACGCGGTCTTGGCCGCTTCGACCACGTCGCCCAAAGGCGAGATGCGGCCGCGCCGCGGCGTCCAGTCGCGCGCGGCCTGCGCGACTTCGCCCTCGGGCGGACGCGGGCCGGGATCGGACACGATGTGACCGTCCTTGATCTCGATCACGCGCTGCGCGTGTGCGGCCACCTCGGGCGCGTGGGTGATGAGGATCACCGTGTGGCCTTCGGCCGAGAGCTGCTTGAGCAGCGCCATCACGTCGGCCCCGCTCTTGCTGTCGAGCGCGCCCGTGGGCTCGTCGGCCAGGATCACGCGGCCGCCGTTCATGAGCGCGCGCGCGATCGACACGCGCTGCTGCTGGCCGCCCGAGAGCTGGTTGGGCCGGTGGTGCATGCGCTCGCCCAGGCCCAGCGAGGCCAGCAGTTCGGCCGCGCGCGCGTGGCGCTCGGCCGGGGGCACGCCCGCGTACACCGCGGGCACCTCCACGTTGTCGGCCGCGGTGCCGGTGGCGATCAGGTTGTAGCTCTGGAACACGAAGCCGAAGGCGTCGCGGCGCAGCTCGGCGAGCTCGTCGCGGTCGAGCTCCGACACGTCGCGGCCCATGAAGCGGTACTGGCCGGTGGTGGGCTTGTCCAGGCAGCCCAGGATGTTCATGAGCGTGGACTTGCCCGAGCCCGACGCACCCACGATGGCCACGAGTTCGCCCGGGTAGATCTGCAGGTCGATGCCGTGCAGCACCTCGACCGAGAGCTCGCCATTGAAGTAGGTCTTGGTGATGCCGCGCAGATCGATCAGCGGCAGCACCGGCTCGGCGGCGCCGGTGGGCAGCACCGCGGCCTCGGGCCCGGTGGGCAGCTGGCTCATCGGCGCGCTCCGCCGGCCGCACCGCCGGGCGCGCCGCCCGGGCCACCGGGACCGCCGAAGCCGGGCTGGCCCAGGCCCGTGCCCTGCGGGGGATTGCGTCGCGGCGGCTCGGCGTCGCGCGTGCCGGCGATCACGCGTTCGCCTTCCTTCAGGCCCGACAGCACCTCGGCGTGCACGCGGTTGCTGATGCCGATGGTGAGCTCGCGCTCTTCGATGCTGCCGTCTTCGAGCATCACCCTGGCCTTGGCCTGGCGCGGTCCGCGCAGGCTGCGCGGTGCGGGGCCGGCCGGGGGCGCGGCCCGCGCCGCAGCGCCCGGACCAGCACCCGGACCAGAGCCCGGCTGCGCGTCTGCGGCCTCACGCGCCTGGCGGCGTTGGTCGCGCAGCTTCTGGCGTTCTTCTTCGGACAGGTTCTGGAAGGCCTCGCGGCGCTGGGCACGCGCACGCTCGCGCTCCTCGGGCGTCATCTTCTCGAAGGCCTCGCGATCGAAGCGCGGTGCCGCCGCGGCCGGGGGTGCTGCGGGCGGGGCAGCCGGGGCATTCAAGGGTGCAGCGGCCGCCGGCGCAGCCGCCGGCGCAGCCGCCGGCGCAGCCGCCGGCGCAGCGGGCGCGGCGCCCGGCTGCGCCGCGCGCTCGCGCCCGCCCTGCGGGCCGCGCTGGATCGTCAGCGCCGACATCGGCACCATGAGCACATCCTTGGCCTCGGCCACCACGAAGAACACCTGCGCGGTCATCTGCGTCATGAGGTTGCGGTTGGTGTTGGGCACCTCGAACAACGCGTTGTAGAGCACCACGTTGTTGGTCACCGTGGGGGTGGGCTCGATCTTCTTGAGCTCGCCGTACCAGCGCCGGCCCTGGCTGCCCAGCGTGGTGAAGTACACCGGCATGCCCGTGCGCAGCTTGCTCACGTCGGCCTCCGACACCTGGGTCTGCACCGTCATGACCGACAGGTCGGCCACCCGCAGCAGCGTGGGCGCCTGCTGATTGGTGTTGAGGGTCTGGCCCTGGCGCGCCGTGATGCTCACCACCGTGCCCGACATGGGCGCGTAGATCTTGGTGTACTTGAGGTTGGCCTCTTCCACGCGCATGCTGGCCTTCACCTGCTCCATCTGCGCCTTGAGCGCGTTGATCTGCGCGCGCGCCGTGCGCAGCGTGGTCTCGGCGTTCTGCAGGGTCTCGGTGGTGGTGGCCTCTTCGGCCATGAGGTTCTTCTGGCGCTGCAGGTCGCGTTCGGCCTTGGCCAGCGCGAGCTCGCGCTCGGCGAGCTGCGCGCCCTGCGAACGCAGCTGGGCGCGGCTCGCGTCCACGCGCGCCTGCGAGGTCTCGGCGTCGATCTCGGCCAGCAGGTCGCCCTCCTTCACCTCGCTGCCCACCTCCACGTGCAGCTTGCGCAACTGGCCCGACACCTGCGCGCCGACGTCCACGTAGTCGCGCGGCTGCAGCGAGCCCGTGGCCGCGACCTGGTCTTCGATGTCGCCGCGCTGGATCGTGGCGGTGATGTAGGTGCTTTCGGTCTTGGCGCCCGGCCCCCAGCGGAACCACGCATAGGCGCCGCCGCCGATCAGGGCCAGCGCACTCAGCGCGATCAGGGCACTGCCCCAGGGGTGTCGGCGGACAAAGGCGGCTTTCGGGGCGCGGACCGGCGGGCTGTCGTTCATGGATCGAGGATGGGTGGGCTGCCGGCGCATGCCGGGTGATGGGAGCGGATGTTGCCGCTCAAACGTGGAAACAATGTGCAGGGGCCGCGAAGGCCTTGTGCACAGTGTTTGAAAAATTCCGGTTTAGGCTCGCCCCCATGCAGACCGGCTCCCCCGCTTCCCCTTCGCCCGCACGCCCGCGCGCCGGGCTCGCGCGCCTCGACACGCTGCGCGTGAAGCTGTTCCTGGCGATCGCGGGCGCCAACGTGGTGTTCGTGATGGCGGCCTACCTGATCCACGCCTGGAGCTTCGACAAGGGCCTGGTGGAGTACCTGAACAAGGCCGACGAGACGCGGCTGCAGCCCCTGGTGACGCGGCTGGCGGAAGGCTACCGGCAACAAGGCAGCTGGGACTGGATCGTGGGCGACCGCCAGCGCTGGTTCGAGCTGTCGCGCGAAACCCTGGGCAACGGGCGCATGCCGCGGCGGCCCGGCGAACCCGCGCCCATGGCGGCCGGCCCCGGCGAGGCCGCACCCGCGGGGCCGCCACCGCTGCCGCGGGGCGAGGGCCGGCCGCCCGAAGGCGGTCCGCCGCCCACGCTCACCATCGACCCGCGCCTGATGCTGTTCGACGCGCGCCGCCAGTTGCTCATGGGGCCCGAGGGCCGCGCCGAGCAGGCGGTGTTCAAGCCCATCGTGGTCGACAACCAGACCGTGGGCTACCTGGGCTACGTGCCGCGGCTGCAGATGGTGGCCTCGCTCGAGCGCGTGTTCCAGGCGCAACAGAGCCGCACCTATGCGGCCATCGCGCTGGGCCTGCTGGTGGCGGTGCTGATCAACGCGGCGCTGATCGCGCGCTGGCTCTCGGGCCGGCTGCGCCAGCTCGGCGCGGGCACGGCGGCGGTGGCGCAGGGCGACTACGGCGTGCGCCTGCCCGCACGCGGCCACGACGAGCTCGCGCAGCTCGCGCAGGACTTCAACCACATGGCCGGCTCGCTGCAGGCCGCGCAGCAGGCCCGCCAGCAGTGGATCGCCGACATCGCGCACGAGCTGCGCACGCCGCTGGCCACGCTGCGCGCCGAGATCGAGGCGCTGCAGGACGGCGTGCGCCGCCCCGACAGCGCCAACCTCGATTCGCTCGCGCAGGAGGTGAGCCGGCTCACGCGGCTGGTGGAAGACCTGCGCCTGCTGTCGCTGTCCGACCTGGGCGCGCTCGACTACCGCTTCAGGCCGCTGGACCTGGGCGACTTCGTGGCCAGCCACCTCGACGACCTGCACCTGCCGCCGGCGCAGGCGCTGCGGGTGCACACCGAACTTGCGCCCGGCGTGGCGGTGCGTGCCGATGGCGATCGGCTCGACCAGGTGCTGTCCAATCTGATGCAGAACACGCTGCGCTACAGCACGCCGCCGGCCACGCTGCGCGTGAGTGTGCAGCGCGACGGCGCGCAGGCACGGCTGACCTGGGAAGACTCGGCCCCGGGCGTGCCGGCCGCGTCGCTGCCCCGCCTCACCGACCGCCTCTACCGCGTCGACCCTTCGCGCTCGAGCGAGAGCGGCGGCTCGGGGCTGGGCCTGGCGATCGCGAGCGCGATCATCGAAGGCCACGGCGGCCGCATGCAGGCCTCGGCGAGCGCCCTCGGCGGGCTGCGCTGGGACATCTGGCTGCCCCTGCACACGGAGGCCCTGCCATGAGCGAACGCGTCCTGATCGTCGAAGACGAAACCAAGATCGCGGGTGTGCTGAGCGACTACCTCGAGCAATCCGGCTACACGGTGCACCACCTCACGCGCGGCGACGAGGTGGAGGCCTGGCTCGCCGCGCACCCGGTGGACCTGGTGCTGCTCGACCTCATGCTGCCCGGCAAGAGCGGGCTCGACATCTGCCGCGCGCTGCGCTCGGGCGCGCCCGGCCTGCCCTCGCCCGCGATCATCATGGTGACGGCGCGCGTGGAGGAGATCGACCGCCTGCTGGGCCTGGAGCTTGGCGCCGACGACTACATCTGCAAGCCCTTCAGCCCGCGCGAGGTGGTGGCGCGCGTGAAGGCGGTGCTGCGCCGTGGCGGCCATGCGGCGGGCGCTGCGCCGGCGCCGACGCCGGGGCGCGGCCTGCACTTCGACGACGCGGCCTGGCGCGCGAGCCTGGACGGACAGGCGCTGGACCTCACGGTGGTGGAGTACCAGCTGCTCAAGGTGCTGGGCTCGCGGCCAGGCCGCATCTTTTCACGCGAGCAGCTCATGGACGCGATGTACCGCGACGAGCGCGTGGTGTCCGACCGCACGGTGGACAGCCACATCAAGAAGCTGCGGCGCAAGCTCGAGGAACGCGCGCCGGGGCAGGGGCTGATCCACTCGGTGTACGGGCTGGGCTACAAGTACGAGCCGCCCGCATGAAGCGGCCTCAGCGCGGCGCGAGCACCGCGAGCCGCAGGCCGTTTTCCTTCAGCTCCGCCAGCGGGTCGCGCCCTTCGGTCTGCAGCACGATGGCGCGCACCCCGGCCGCCGGCAGCGCGGCCTGCAGCGGCGCGGGCAACTCGCGGTGGTGCAGCGCGGCGGCCACGGAGGCCGCGCGCAGGCGCTGCACGAGCGCGGCCACCGCATCGGGCGTCCAGGCCTCGTCTTCCCGCACGTCGCTGCCCGCCAGGTCGAGGTTGAAGCCGCTCACCAGGTAGGCCAGCCGGTCCGACAGGCTGAACACCGTGAGGTTGGCCGCCGCGGCCAGGCGCGCTTCGCTCTGCGCCGCGACCGCGAGCACCTGCTGGCGCAGCGCGGCCGCGTTGGCCTGCAGGCGCGGCCGGGCATCGGGCGCCAGGCGCGACAGGTCGGCCGCGATCACGTCGGCCATGCGGCCCAGGTTCACCGGGTCGAGCCAGGGCAAGGCCGTGGCCGAGGCCGCGCCCTCGTGCAGCGCAATGCCCGGCAGCGAGGCGTCGAGCGGGCGCGCCGCGTCGATTTCGATCAGGCGGATGTTCTGCCGCCGCGCCAGCGGAAACAGCGGGTCGTCGGGCCAGATCGAACGCAGCGCCACCACGGCATCGGCCTGGCGCGCGGCCTGGGCCAGGCCCGCCGCGCCGCGACCCGTGAAGAAGGCGAGTTGCCGGTTGGCCGGCAGGCTTTCGGGCACAGGCCGCAGCATCGCGATGCCGCTGCCCTGCACCAGGGTCTGCGTGAGCGCAGCCACCACGGGGTGCGCCACGAGCACACGCATGGCGGCGCCTGCGGCCGGGTTGGCAGGCGCTGCAGGCTGCGCGTGCACAGCGGCCAGGGGCAGCGCGGCGAGCGCGGCGGGCGCGGCCAGCGCAAGAGAACGTCGGTGCAGGTTCATCCGGCGTGTCCTTTGAGGGCGGGCGTGAAGCCCCGAATCAGGGCCGCGAGCGCGAACAGCGCGCCGGCCGTGAGGATGATGGCCGCGCCCGAAGGCACGGGCAGTTCGAGCCCGATCGGCAACAGGATGCCGACCTGCGTGCTCAGCGTGGCGATCAGCACGCTGAGCCAGAAGAAGCCGCGCAGCGACAGGCTCAGCAGCCGCGCCGCGGCGGCCGGGATGATCAGCAGCGCACCCACCAGGATGGCGCCGATCACCTTCACCGAGGCCACGGTCACGAGCGTCACCAGCACCACGAAGAGGTAGTCGAGCAGCTTCACGCGCACACCGCGCACGCTGGCCAGTTGCGGGTTGAAGCTGGCCAGCATGAAGCGGTTGTAGAGCGGCACCGTGAGGCCCGCCACCAGCGCGGCCACGCCGATCAGCACCACCAGGTCGTGGCTGTCGACCGTGAGCACCGAGCCGAACAGCACGTTCTCGAGGATGTGGATGTTCACGCGGCCCGAGAGCACCAGCAGCAGGCTCGCACCCAGCGAGAGCGAGACCGCCAGAAACACGCCGATCAGCGTGTCGGGCGACAGGCCGGTGCGGTTGCGCAGGTAGTTGAGCAGCAGCCCGAACAGCGTGCAGTAGGCGAACAGGCTGCCATAGGGACCGGTGTAGGGCTCGCCGAGCAGGATGCCGATCGCCACGCCCGTGAGCGCGGCATGGCCCACGGCCTCGGAGAAGAAGGCCAGGCGCTTGACCACCACCAGCGTGCCCACGCCGCCGAGCACGGGCCCGATCACCAGGCCCGCGAGCACCGCATTGACCACGAAGCCATAGGCCAGCGACGCCGGCAGATGGCCGTGTTCGGCCAGGTGTTGAATGGCCTGGCGCAGGGCGTCGAGCGCGGCGGTCATGGCGTCACCTCTTCGGCGATCGCAGCCTCTTCTCGGCGCGAGCGGTGCGAGAACAGCGCGAGCACGCGCTCGGGCGTGAGCGTGGACGCGGGCGGGCCATCGAACAGCACCTGGCGGTTCAGACCGGTCACGTGGTCGGCCAGGCGCGAGACGGCATCCAGGTCGTGCTCGATCCAGAGCACGGTGACGCGGCTGGCGCGCCAGTGCGCCAGCAGGGCTTCGAACACGCGCATGCCGGCCTCGTCGAGGGCCGACATGGGCTCGTCGAGCAGGACCAGATCGGGCGCGGGCACGAGCGCCTGCGCGAGCAGCACGCGCTGGCGCTCGCCGCCCGACAGCGCGCCCATGCGGCGCTTCGATTTGTCGAGCATGCCCACCTGCTGCAGCGCGGCCTCCACGGGCGCCTTCCAGCGCCGCGACAGGCCCATGAGCACCGGCCGCTGCTGGCACAGGGCACCCATGAAGTCCATCACCGTCATGGGCAGGCCGGCGTCGAAAGCCAGGGCCTGGGGCACGTAGGCCACCACGCCCGGGCGTTCCCCGGGCCAGTGCAGCGCGATCTGCCCGTGGTGCGGCACCTGGCCCAGCAAGGCCTTGAACAGCGAGCTCTTGCCGCCCCCGTTGGGCCCCACGAGCGCGTGCACGCTGCCCGCGGCCACGCGCAGGCCGACATCGCGCAGGATGTCGGTGCGGCCCAGGGTGAGGGCCACGCGCTCGAAGGCGATGGCGGGACCGCCGGCTGCCTTCATGCGGCCTCCTGGATGGCGCGCACCACGGTGGCGAGGTTGCGCGCGATCTCCTGCTCGAATTTCTCGGCCGTGTACGGGCCGTGCGAGATGTGCGTGAGCGCGTACAGACGCACACCGGTCTCGCGGCGGATGGTGTCCACGTAGGCCGAGGGGAAGTCCATCTCCGAGAAGATCACCTTGACGTCGAGCGCGCGGATCTGGTCGATCGTGCCCTTGAGCTGTGCGGGACTGGGCTCGATGCCGTGCGCGGGTTCCACCACGGCCGCCACCTCGAGGCCGAACTCGCGCAGCAGGTAGTCGTAGGCGCCGTGGATGGTGGCGATGCGGAAATCGGCCCCCGGGGTCTGCGTGAGCCGGGCCAGCGCATCGGCGCGCAGCTTGCGCAGCTTCTGCGCGTAGGCGCGCGCATTCGCGGTGTACGCGGCGGCGTTGGCCGGATCGAGCGCGCCGAGTTCGCGCGCGATGGTGTTGACCTGCGAGATCGAGGCCGTCACCGACAGGAAGGTGTGCGGGTTCACCACCTTGCCCGAGGTACCGCGCCCCGCGCCCACGGCCGCCAGCAGCGGCACCTGGGCGTTGGCCTCGATCACCTTGAGGTCGGGCTTCTCGCTGGCCTTGATCATGCGGCCGGCGAAGTCGTCGTGCCCCACACCATTGAGCACGATGGCGTCGAGCGAGCCGATGCGCTTGATGTCTTCGGTGCGCGGCTCGTAGGCGTGCGGGTTGAAGCCCGCGGGAATCACGGGCACCACGTCGGCCAGCGGGCCCACGATGTTCGCGGTGTAGCTGTAGTACGGGTGCAGCGTGACGCCCACGCGCAGCCTTCGGGCGGTTTGCGCGCGCGCCGGAAGGGACAGCGCCAGCGGCGCCGCGGTGAGGGCCGACAGCACGCGGCGCCGGGACACGAACGGGATCTTGGGTGCTTGCATGGGGAAGGTCCGCAATGGAATGAGAAGCCGTTGCGCCGCGCTCAATGCGAGGCGTCCTTGCGCGTCACGCCCGCGTCGTAGCGGGTCACGACCTGGCGCCAGCCCTGGCGCATCAGCGCCGGATCGTCGAGCGCCTCGGGCCAGGCCGCCGCAGCGCTGTCGCCGTCTTCGCCGTCTTCGCCGTTTGCGCCGTTTGCGCCGTTTGCGCCGTCTTCGCGCTTGAGCCAGATCTCCACCTCGCCGCCGTGCGCGTGGGCCGCGCCGTCAGTGGGCACGCGCAACAGGAACGAGGCCGCCAGCTCGGGGGCCGCACTGCGGCCGATGTAGACCAGTTCGTGCGCCTGCGCGCGCAGGCGCCATTCGTGACCGCCGCGCGCGCGCGTTTCGGGGCCCTGGCTGAACGGGGGCAAACCCATCCCGCGCAACCGCTCGACGCCGGGGGCGGTCTGGTCGCTCTCGTGCAGCGCGGCGATTTCGTCGGCCGCCACCAGCAGGTCGGCGTGCACGCCCTGCTCGGCCGCGTTGAGTTGGGTGCGCGCGTCGATCTGGTGCGGTGCGAGCGCCGCTGCGGCCTGCGGTTGCGCGCGCACACCCACGACCAGGGCCGCGAGCGCGAGCACGGCGGCCGCGGCGAACGACACCCAAAGGGTCTCGTGGCCCGCGCCGGCGGGCCGCACCACCTGCACCGTCATGGCTTGACGTCGGTGTGGTCGACTTCGGTCGCGTGCTCGCCGCCGTCTTCCAGCCGCACGAAATACTCGCCCTCGGGCTTGCGGAAACTCCAGCTCGAGTCGCCGCCGAGCGTGCCCTTGGCGATCACGCGCTCGTCGTAGGCCTTCACGGCCACGGCCATGCCCGCCGCATCGCTGCCGTCGGAAAAACCGCCGACGCAACGCACCATCTGGTCGGCCGCGGGCTTGCAACTCAGCAGCAGGCTGTGCGCCGAGGACACACCGGGCAGGCCCAGCGCGGCCAGGCACACGGCGGGCGCCCACAGGCGCATCGGACGAAAAAGGTTCGGGGTCATGGGCGGGTGCGGGGTCGGTTCCGAGAAAGTCTGATCATAAATGAGAATTGTTATTACTCTTGAAGACCTGTGAGCGACCGTTGCCAATGCCGCACGCCTTGCAGCATCGGGCGCACAATCGCAACGTGATCAAAGCGCCGAGACCGAATTTTTCGGGGGCACTTCGATAATGAGAAATATTCTCGTTTAGAATGCCGGTACTGTCCGCCATGTCCACCACACACCTGCCCCTGGCGCACGACGCGCCCTTCGCCACCGGCGGCGCGCCGCGCCGCTTCAACCGCCGCCTCACCGTGGTGGGATCGGTGGTCGGGCTGCATGTGGCCGCGGTGTGGGCGCTGCAGACCGGCCTGCTGCATCGCGCGGCCGAGATGGTCCTGCCCGAGGTGCTGATGGCCGAGCTCATCGAGCCGCCCAAGCCGCTGGCCACCCCCGTGCCCGCGCCCGCACCGCCCACGCCGGTGGCCAAACCCCAAGCCCGGCCGCGGCCTGCCCCGGCGCCCGCGCCCCAGCCCCAACCGGTGCCACTGCCGGTGCAAAGCGAGCCCTCGCCCATCGCCCCCGCCGTGTCGCCACCCGAGCCCGCCCCGGTCGCCGCGGCACCGGCCCCACCCGCACCGCCTGCCCCACCGGCGCCACCCGCCCCGCCGGCGCCGCCGGCCGTGGTGCAGCCCCTCTTCAGCGCCGACTACCTGAACAACCCCGCGCCGGTGTACCCCGCGATCGCGCAGCGCTTGCGCCAGGAAGGGCGCGTGCTGCTGCATGTGCTGGTCGAACCCGACGGCCGCGCCGGCCGGGTCGAGGTGCTGCAGACCAGCGGCTTCGCGGTGCTCGACCAGACCGCGGTCACGGCCGTCAAACGCTGGCGCTTCGTGCCCGGCAAACGCGCTGGCACCCCCGAGGCCATGTGGGTCCGGGTGCCGCTGGAATTCAAGCTCGACCGATAAGCCTTAGCAACCTTCATCACGACCATGCCGACCGATATCGCTACCTCCGGCCTCGCCCACGTCTGGACCCAGGGTGACTGGGTCACCCGCAGCGTCGCTCTCGTGCTGCTGGCCATGTCGCTGACCACCTGGATCATCATCCTGTGGAAGGCGCTCGACGTGCGCGCCCACCGCGCCCAGGCGCGCGGCATCGAGGGCTTCTGGCACAGCAGCGACTTCACCGAGGCGCTCGACAAGCTCGGACCCGCCGAAGGCAACCCCTTCCGTGCCGCCGCCATCGAGGGCCGCGAAGCCGCGCGCCACATCACCCACCAGGACGGCGTGAGCCGCCCGCAGTTGCACGACAGCCTCGACGTGAGCGACTGGATCGAGCGCTCGCTGCGCAAGTCGGTCGACGACTCCACCGTGCGCGCCCAGGGCGGTCTGTCGGTGCTCGCGTCGGTGGCGTCCACCGCGCCTTTCGTGGGCCTGTTCGGCACCGTCTGGGGCATCTACCACGCGCTGCTGGGCATCGGCGCCTCGGGCCAGGTGTCGATCGACCAGGTGGCCGGACCGATCGGCGAGGCGCTGATCATGACCGCGCTGGGCCTGCTGGTGGCGATTCCGGCGGTGCTGGGATACAACGCCCTGGTGCGCGGCAACAAGGCGGTGCTGCACCAGCTCAACCGCTTCGCGCACGACCTGCACGCCTACCTCGTCACCGGTGCGCGCGTGAGCGCCGGCGGCGACGGCAAGGTGCTGCACATGAAACGGGGCTGATCCATGGCCATCGGAACGCAAGACAGCAGCGACGAGGTCATGGCGGAGATCAACATGATCCCGTTCATCGACGTGATGCTGGTGCTGTTGATCATCTTCATCATCACCGTGCCGGTGATCCAGCACGCGGTCAACATCGACCTGCCGCAGGCCAGCATCGAGAAGGTGCAGGACAAGCCCGAGAACATCCGCTTCTCGGTCGACGCCGACGGACACTACTTCTGGAACGAGCAGCGCGTGGCCGACGCCGAACTCGACGGCCTGCTGAGCGCCGCGGCGTCGCAGAACCCGCAGCCCGAGCTGCACATCCGCGGCGACAAGGCCGTGCGCTACGAGCGCGTGGCACTGGCCATGGCCGCGGCCCGCAAGGCGGGGCTGCGCAAGATCGGCTTCATCACCGAACCCACGCCCTGAACCCGGGGGCGCGGTTCGAACCCATCGTGGGGCGACCCGGGGAGTTCTTTGCCTCCCCGCGCGTCGTTTTTAGGCCAGCCAGGGGCCCCGGCAGGGGCCCGTTAGCCAGGCGTTTTTTTGACATTTCCCGGGCTTACAGGCCCAGCGCCGCGATGCCGGCGCGGGCGATCTGGGCGTCTTCGGTCGACTTGACGCCGCTCACGCCCACCGCACCCAGGCAGACGCCGTCCTTCATGATGGGCACGCCGCCCTCGAGCATGCCCTGCAGCGCGGGCGCGCTCAGGAACGAGGTGCGGCCCTGGTTGATCACGTCTTCGTAGACCTTGCTTTCGCGGCGGCCCATGGCGGCCGTGTGGGCCTTGGCGGGCGCGATGTGGGCCGACACCGGCGGCGCGCCGTCCAGGCGCTGCACCCACAGCAGGTGGCCGCCCGCGTCGACGATGGCGATGGTCACGGCCCATTGGTGGGCGAGGGCTTCTTTCTCGGCGGCTTCGGCGATCTTCTTGACGTCGGCGGCTTCGAGCAGGAACGAGGGCTTCATGGTTTCTTTCGCGGTGCGGTTGAAAAAGCGCGGAGGGCCCGAAGATAACCCGTTGATTCCCCACCCGGCGGTCAACACTGTTCGCACCGGCGGCGGGAACCTCGGGCACAATCCTGGAGTCTTACGTCAGACTTAAGGTTAAGGAGAACCACCATGTCAGACCATGTGCAAACCACCGGCCGCTTCGGTACCGCGGTCTCCGTCGGCGCCGCCGAGCGCAACCGCGTGCTGCGCAACACCTACTGGCTGCTGGCGCTGTCCATGCTGCCCACCGTGCTGGGCGCCTGGGTGGGCGTGGCCACGGGCATCACCGCCGGCCTGGGCGGCGGGCTGGGCCTGATCGTGTTCCTGGGCGGTGCCTTCGGCTTCATGTTCGCGATCGAGAAGACCAAGAACTCCGCCGCCGGCGTGCCCATCCTGCTGGCCTTCACCTTCTTCATGGGCCTGATGCTCTCGCGCCTGGTCGCCATGGTGCTGGGCTTCTCCAACGGCGCCAGCCTGATCATGACGGCCTTCGGCGGCACCGCGGCCATCTTCTTCGGCATGGCCTCGCTGTCCACGGTCATCAAGCGCGACCTCTCGAGCATGGGCAAGTTCCTGTTCATCGGCGCGATCATGTTGCTGGTGGCGGGCGTGGCCAACATCTTCATCCAGTCGAGCGCGCTGATGATCACGCTGTCGGTGCTGGCCATCGGCATCTTCTCGGCCTTCATCCTGTACGACCTCAAGCGCGTGCAGGACGGCGAGGAAACCAACTACATCACCGCCACCCTGGGCGTGTACCTGAGCCTGTACAACGTGTTCCAGAGCCTGCTCATGCTGCTGGGCGTGTTCGGCGGCGAGCGCGAGTGACCGGGCCGGTTTTCGCGACCTGAAACGGGGGCCTTCGGGCCCCTTTTTCATGGGCGCGGCCGGTCGGTTTTTCCGTCACGCGGCCGTCAAGTTCGGGGCGCTTCGGCCGAAACAGAAGACAAACCCCGGAACCACACCATGCGCCGCACCGCCCTGCTCCTGATCACCGCCACCAGCGCCCTGCTCGCCGGCTGCGATGCCCTGGGCATCGAGACCGCCACCGCGGTCAATGCGCGCAAGGAGGCCGAGGGCCGCGCCATCGGCAGCGCCTGCCGCCACGCGGTGCGCAGCATCGAATCGTGCTTCCAGTCGAACCCCAAGGCCGGCAAGGCCGCGGTGTTCGCGGGCTGGCGCGAGATGGACCAGTACATGCGCGACAACAACGTGGTCGGCATGCCCAGCGAGGGCGAGGCCGCACCCGCGGCCACCAAGGCCGAGGGCAGCAAGTCCTGACGGCCGCGCGGGCCGCGCAGGCCGCGCCTCAGGCGGCCGTGCCTGGCACCGCGGCCGGGTCGAGCTCGAACACCGCCATGCTTTCCACGTGCGCGGTGTGCGGGAACATGTTCACCGCCCCCGCCAGCACGCAACGGTAGCCCGCCTGGTGCACCAGCAGGCCGGCGTCGCGCGCCAGCGTGGCCGGGTTGCAGCTCACGTAGACGATGCGCCGCGGTGGCATCCAGTCGCCGCGCAGCGCGGGCTGCTGGTGCAGGTCGGCCAGTGCCTTGGCGAGCGCGAACGCGCCTTCACGCGGCGGGTCGACCAGCCACTTGTCGGCCGTGCCGTCGGCCACCAGCAGCTCGGGCGTCATCTCGAACAGGTTGCGCGCCGCGAAGCGCGTGGGCGCGAGCGGCTTGGCACGCCCCGCGGCGTTGCGTTGCAGGTTCTCGCGCGAGCGCGCCACCAGGGTCTCGCTGCCCTCGATGCCCAGCACCTCGCCCGCGGTGGTGGCGATGGGCAGCGTGAAATTGCCCAGGCCGCAGAACCAGTCGATCACGCGCTCGTGCGCCTGCGCGTCGAGCAGTCGCAGCGCGCGCGTGACCAGCACGCGGTTGATGGCCGGGTTCACCTGCGTGAAGTCGGTGGGCTTGAAGGGCATGGTGATGCCGAACTCGGGCAGGCCGTAGGCCAGCGGCTCGCCACCTTCGTCGAGCAGGCGCACGGTGTCGGGGCCCTTGGCCTGCAGCCACCACTGCACGCCGTGCTGCTGACCAAAGGCGCGCAGGCGCGCCAGGTCGTCCTCGCTCAGCGGTTCGAGGTGGCGCAGCACCAGCGCGGTCACGGTGTCGCCCGCGGCGAGCTCGATCTGCGGGCAGGTCTCGCGCGCGTCCAGGCCGAAGATCAGCTCGCGCAGCGGGGCCAGCATGGCGCTCACGTGCGGCGGCAGCACCGGGCACACGCCCATGTCGGCCACGTAGCGGCTCTTGCGCTCGTGAAAGCCGATCAGGACCACGCCCTTCTTGTGCACGTGGCGCACCGACAGGCGCGCGCGGTAGCGGTAGCCCCAGGTGGGGCCTTCGATGGGACGCAGCAGGGTCTCGGCCTTCACCTTGCCCAGGTGCCAGAGGTTGTCCTCGAGCACGCGCTGCTTGATCGCCACTTGCGCCGAGGGGTGCAGGTGCTGCATCTTGCAGCCGCCGCAGGCGCCCGCGTGCAGGCCGAAGTGCGGGCAGCCGGGCCGCACGCGCTGCGAGGACTCGCGGTGGATGACCGTGGCGGTGGCGGCCTCCCAGTTGTTCTTCTTGCGGTGCACCGACACGCTGACCTGCTCGAAGGGCAGCGCGCCTTCGATGAAGACGACCTTGCCGTCGGCGCGGTGGGCGATGCCCTGGGCCTCGATGTCGAGCGATTCGACGGCCAGCGAGCCTTCGGGGTAGGGAGCGGGAATGGGATGGGGGACGTCAGCGGACATCCCGCGATTGTCTCAGGCCGGCCAGGCGGCCAGGTATTCCTGCCAGTGCGCTTCGTTGGGCGCGAGGCCGGCCAGGGTTTCCTTCACGAAGGCGATCTCGCGCTCGTACTCGGGCGGCGTGAAGCCGCCCCGCATCTGCTGGAAGCGGCAGTAGAGCAGGTAGGTGTTCATCACGTCGGTCTCGCAGTAGCGGCGGATCTCGTCGGTCTGCCCCGCGAGGTATTGCGCGTACACCTGCGAGCCGTCCATGCCCAGCTTGCCCGGGAAGCCGCAGAGCTTGGCCATGGCGTCCAGCGGCGCATTGTTCTTGGGCGAGTACATGGCCAGCAGGTCCATCAGGTCGAGGTGGCGCATGTGGTAACGACCGATGTAGTTGTTCCACTTGAAGTCGCGGTCGTCCTCGCCCATGTCCCAGTACTTGCTGGCCTCCACGCCGTGGCGCAGGCCGCGGTAGTGCAGCACGGGCAGGTCGAAGCCGCCGCCGTTCCAGCTCACGAGCTGCGGCACCTTCTTCTCGATGGTGCGGAAGAAGGTCTGGATGACCTTGCCCTCCTGGCTCACGCCCTCGGGCTCGCGGTCGACGAAGGAATGGATCTGCAGGCCTTCGGCGCTGCGGAACACGCAGCTGATGACCAGCACGCGCTGCAGGTGCAGCGGCATGAAGTCGCTCTGGCCCTTCTCTTTGCGCTCGGCCAGCCAGGCCGCGTACACCTGCTCGTCGGTGTCGGCCGGCGCGCTGCCGCGCAGCGCGCGCAGGCCCGCGACGTCGGGGATCGACTCGATGTCGAAGACGAGGACGGGCCAGGCCAAACCGGCGCTCAGCGTTTGGGCAGGTAGGCCAGCGGATCGACCGGCTTGCCCAGGCGGCGCACCTCGAAGTGCAGCTTCACGCGGTCGGCATCGCTGCTGCCCATCTCGGCGATCTTCTGGCCCTGGCGCACGGCCTGGTCTTCACGCACCAGCAGCGCCTGGTTGTGCGCGTAGGCCGTGAGGTAGGTGTTGTTGTGCTTGAGGATGATGAGGTTGCCGTAGCCGCGCAGGCCGGCGCCCGCGTACACCACGTGGCCGTCGGCCGCGGCGAGCACCGGGTCGCCGACCTTGCCGGCGATGCTCACGCCCTTGTTGTTGACCTCGTCGAAATTGCTCACCACCTGGCCGTTGGCGGGCCACACGAAGCGGATGTCGTCGCCCGAGGCGGCCGGCGCGGGCGCGGGGGCCGGTGCGGGCGCCGGGGCCGGTGCCGGCGCGGCGGCCGGGCTGGTTTCGCTCAGCGGGCGCGGCGTGACGCCGCTGGAGGCGACAGGCGCCGTCGACGGGCCGCTGGCCGCGGCGGGCGCCGGGGCGGGCGCGCTGGCGGCCGTGGGCGGCACCACGCGCAGCTGCTGGCCGACCTCGATCGCGTTGGGGTTGGCCAGGTTGTTCCAGGCCGCGACGTCGCGCCAGCTCTGGCCGGCATTGAGGGCAATGCGGTACAGCGTGTCGCCGGCCTGCACCGTGACGTAGCCGGGACGCGCCGCCGCCGCTTCGGCGGGCGCAGCGGCCGGCGCCGAGGCCGCGGGACGCGAGGTGCCGCGGTCCTCGACCGGGGCCGGGCGTGCCACGCGCTGGGCGCAGCCGACGCTCACGAGCAGGGCGGCGCCCAGCATCGACCAGGCCAGGGCCCGGCCGGCGGTCCATCCCTGCGCGGGGTTGCGGCCCGGCTCGCGCAAAGTGATTGGGTTCATGAAGACTCCACCGTTGTCTGAAGGGCCCTGTGAACGGGCCCTGGGTCCATGCACGATCGGCGCCCGCCCGGGCGCCCGTGTCAGGCGATGCCCGATTTTAGGGGCACGAAATGAACGGCCTCGAGTTCGGTGCGGACGATGCCGCGCGCGGTCTTGTCGACCACCACGAGGTTCTGGCGGCCCTGGGCCGTGACCGCGGGCGCCACCAGCCGGCCGCCCACGGCGAGCTGGTCGATCCAGGCCGCGGGCAGATCGTTCCCGCCCGCCGCCGCGATGATGCCCGCATACGGCGCACCCTGGGCGAAGCCGACCATGCCGTCGCCGAAGATCAGGTGCAGGTTGGGCACGCGCAGCGCGCGCAGGTTGTCGCGCGCCTTGTCGTGCAGCGCGCGGATGCGCTCGACGCTGTAGACCTCGCGCGCCACGCGGCTGAGCACCGCGGCCTGGTAGCCGCAGCCGGTGCCGATCTCGAGCACCCGGCCCAGCGGCTGTGGCGAGCTCTGGCACAAGAGCTCGACCATGCGCGCCACCACGTTGGGCTTGCTGATGGTCTGGCCCTGCCCGATCGGCAGGCTGGTGTCTTCGTAGGCCTGGTTGACCAGGGCCGAGTCGACGAAACGGTGCCGCTCGACGGCCAGCATGGCCGCAATCACCGCGGGGTGCGAGATGCCCTGCGCCTGCAGTTTGCGCACCATGGCCGCGCGCACGGCCGACGAGTCCATGCCCACGCCCGAAGGCACCACGCGCGCGGGCGCGGCCGGGGCCGGCCGGGCCGCACGCGCCGGCGTGGGCGCGGGTGTGCCGGCGGGCAGGCGCGCGGGAAAACCGGGGCGCGGGCGCGGCGCGGGCTGCTTCACGCCGGCCCTCCCGAGAGCGCGACCGCGGTGGGCGCCCAGTACGGCAGGCGGTCGTGGTCGGTGAGGTCGACCTGCAGCGGCGTGATGGTGGCGTAGCCCTGCAGCGCGGCGTGGAAGTCGGTGCCTTCCACGTCGTCGCGCGCGGGGCCGGCGCTGCCGATCCAGTACATGGTGTCGCCGCGCGGGTTCACCTGCGTGATCACGGGCTCGGCCGCGTGGCGACGGCCCAGGCGCGTGACCTTGAAGCCGCGGATGTCGGACAGCGGCAGACAGGGAATGTTCACGTTGAGCAGCCAGGGCTCGTTGCGCCGCTGCGCTTCGGGCACCGAAGGCAGCAGCTGCTGCACCAGCTCGGCGGCCTTGGCGGCCGCGGCGTCGAGGTGCTTCCAGCCCTTTTCGGTCTGCGAGAACGCGATCGCGGGAATGCCGAACAGGTAGCCCTCCATGGCCGCGCCCACGGTGCCCGAGTAGATGGTGTCGTCGCCCATGTTGGCGCCGTTGTTGATGCCGGAGATCACCAGGTCGGGCCGGTAGCCGAGCAGACCGGTGAGCGCGATGTGCACGCAGTCGGCGGGGGTGCCGTTGACGTAGCGAAAGCCGTTGGCGGCCTGGTGCACGTACAGGGGCGAGTGCAGCGTGAGCGCATTGCTCTTGGCGCTGTTGTTGTGCTCGGGCGCCACCACCTCGACCTCCACACCGGGCAGGGCCTTGATGGCGTCGTGCAGGGCGACGATGCCGGAGGCCTGGAAACCGTCGTCGTTGGAGATGAGGATCTTCATGGGGATGCGATTCTAGGAGCGCCACCCGGTCGCCCACGGGACAAGGCGCGGGCAAGCCCGCTGCGCGATCGCCTTTGGCCTGCCTATCATGGTCCGCGGCAACCCATCACCCGAGGAGAGCGACCATGCACGCCTGGCTGTGCGAGAACCCCGTGGGCGTCGACGCCCTGCAATGGAAAGAGCTGCCCACGCCCGAACCCGGCGCGGGCCAGGTGCGCCTGCGCATCGAGGCCGCAAGCCTGAACTTTCCCGACCTGCTCATCGTGCAGAACAAGTACCAGATGAAGCCGCCCCTGCCCTTCGTGCCGGGCAGCGAGTACGCGGGCGTGATCGAAGCCGTGGGCGAGGGGGTGAAACACCTCAAGGCCGGCCAGCGCGTGGCCTGCCTGAGCGGCACCGGCGGCTTCGGCACCCACACGCTGGCGCCCGCCGCGTTGTGCATGCCGCTGCCCGAGGGCTTCCCCGCGGTCGACGCGGCGGCCTTCATCATGATCTACGCCACCTCGCACCACGCGCTGATCGATCGCGCGCAATTGAAGGCCGGCGAGACCGTGCTGGTGCTGGGCGCCGCGGGCGGCGTGGGCACGGCCGCCATCCAGATCGCCAAGGCCGCCGGCGCGCGCGTGATCGCCGCCGCCTCGAGCGACGAGAAATGCGCCCTGTGTGCGCAGCTCGGCGCCGACGCCACCATCAACTACAGCACCCACGCGCCGCAGGGCAGCCTGCGCGACGAGATCAAGCGCCTCACCGAGGGCAAGGGCCCGGACGTGGTCTACGACCCCGTGGGCGGCGACTTCGCCGAGCCCGTGTTCCGCTCCATCGCCTGGCGCGGCCGCTACCTGGTGGTGGGCTTCGCGAGCGGACCCATCCCCGCACTGCCACTGAACCTGCCGCTGCTCAAGGGCGCGAGCATCGTGGGGGTGTTCTGGGGCGACTTTTCCAAGCGCGAACCCCAGGCCAACGCGGCCATGATGCAGACCCTGGCCGCGCAGTACGCGAAAGGCCTGATCAAGCCCCTGGTGGAGCGCACCCTGCCCATGAGCGAGCTCAAGCAGGCCTTTGCGGTGATGGGCTCGCGCGCGGTCAAGGGCAAGCTGGTGCTGGTGAACTGAAGGCCCCCGCGCTGAAGGCCTGCGCGGCGGCCCGGTGGTCATGGATGACACAAATGTCATCCGCGCCGCGCCGCAGGACCGAACAATCGGTGCCCGTTGCGACCGCCACCGACCGCCCATGCCCCGCCACCGCACAGCCCTCACCCTCGCGCTGATCGGCGCCGTCACCAGCCTCGGCCTGCTGGGCTGCGCCAGCCGCGCCAGCGAATCGCTCACCGAGGCCGAGCGCGTGGCCACGCGCCAGGCCCAGCTCGCCCAGGCCCTGCCCATGCCCTCGGCCGAGCAGGTGGAGGCGCTGGAGCGCGACTGGGTCGACAGCGCGCGCGGCCGCGCGGTGCCGGCGCGCCTGTACCTCCCCCGCGCCGCCCCGGGCGGTGACGCGCGCGTGCCGCTGGTGGTGGTCTCGCACGGCATCGGCGGCTCGCGCTTCGGCTACAGCTACCTGGGTCGCCACCTCGCGGCCCAGGGCTACGCGGCGCTGCATGTGCAACACGTGGGCAGCGACAACCGCCTGTGGCGCGGCAGCCCCTGGGACCTGCTCGAACGCCTCAACGGCGCCGCCACCGAGGCCGAGGCCATCGCACGTGCGCAA
Organism: Hydrogenophaga sp. T2; assembly: GCF_049843535.1. Classification (NCBI taxonomy): domain Bacteria; kingdom Pseudomonadati; phylum Pseudomonadota; class Betaproteobacteria; order Burkholderiales; family Comamonadaceae; genus Hydrogenophaga; species Hydrogenophaga sp. T2. The sequence goes on from NZ_JBBHZJ010000001.1 coordinate 264,645, forward strand.
GACCTGCGCTTCGCCCTCGATCAGGTGCTGGCGGATCCGGCCCTGGCCGCGCGCCTCGACGCCACCCGCATCGCGGCGGTGGGCCATTCGTATGGCGCCAACACCGCGCTGCTGGTGTCGGGCGCGCGCGTGCCCGGCAAGCCCGCGCTCGCCGATGCACGCGTGAAGGCGGTGGTGGCCATCAGCGCCCCGCCCTTCCACGGCTACGGCGCGCCCGGGCCCATCCTCGCGCCCATCGGCCTGCCCGCGCTGCACGTCACGGCCGAGGACGACGACATCCGCATCCCGGGCTTCTTCTCGGGCGTGCAGGACCGCGTGGCGCTGTACGAGGCCATGGGCAGCCCGAGCAAACGCCTGGTGGTGTTCCGCGACGGCTCGCACAGCATGTTCACCGACCGCCTGGGCACGGGCGGCAGCGCGCACAACGTGGCGGTCAAGCGCGCCACGCGCGAGCTGGTGGTGGCCTTCCTCGATGGCGTGTGGCGCGACCGCGGCGACGCGCTCGATCGCTGGCAGACCGCGCACACCGCGCTGCTCAGCGCGCGGGCCCTGCCGGTCCTGCAAGCCGCCCAGGCCAGCCCGGCCGCCCTGCCGGACGCCGCGACGCCGCGTTGACAGCCCGGGCGGCAACGGGGGCGTAGCATCGGCCCCCATGCCCACGAACGCCGCCGCCCCCGCCGACCCCTCCCTCATCGATTCGCGCACGGCGGCCTGGCGGTTGCTCACCGTGCTCGGCCTGGTCACGCTGGGCAACAGCGGCATGTACGTGGTGGCCGTGGTGCTGCCCGCGGTGCAGGCCGAGTTCGGCGTGGGCCGCGGCGACGCCTCGCTGCCCTACACGCTCATGATGGTCTGCCTGGGCCTGGGCGGCCTGTGGACGGGCAAGATGGCCGACCGCCACGGCATCACGCCGGTGCTGCGCCTGGGTGCGCTGGCCGTGGCCGGGGGCTTCGTGTGGGCCGCGTTCTCGGGCAGCATCTGGACCTTCGGCCTCGCACACGGCCTGCTGCTGGGCCTGCTGGGCAGCTCGTCGACTTTCGCGCCGCTGCTGGCCGACACCGCGCTGTGGTGGAACAAGCGCCGCGGCATCGCGGTGGCCATCGCAGCCAGCGGCAACTACGTGGCCGGCACCGTGTGGCCGCCGCTGGTGCAGTGGGGCATCGACACCATCGGCTGGCGCCAGACCTATCTGTTGCTCGGCCTGGTGTGCGGCCTGGGCATGTTCCTGCTGGCCAACCGCATGCGCCAGCGCCCGCCGCTGGTGATGGCCGCCGCGCCCGCCACGCCGGGCGGCGCGCTCAACGACACCCGCCGCCCCTTCGGCCTGAAGCCCGCGCAGGCGCAGGCCCTGCTGTGCCTGGCCGGCGTGGGCTGCTGCGTGGCCATGTCCATGCCGCAGGTGCACATCGTGGCCTACTGCGTGGACCTGGGCTTCGGCGCCGCGCGCGGGGCCGAAATGCTCTCGCTCATGCTGGCCAGCGGCATCGTGAGCCGGCTCGTGTCGGGCTGGATCTGCGACCGCATCGGCGGCATCCGCACGCTGCTGCTGGGCTCGGCCCTGCAGTGCGTGGCCCTGCTCATGTTCCTGCCCTTCGACGGCCTGGTGCCGCTGTACCTGATCTCGGCCATGTTCGGCCTGTTCCAGGGCGGCATCGTGCCGAGCTACGCCATCATCGTGCGCGAGTACTTCGCGCCCGCCGAGGCCGGCGTGCGCGTGGGCGCGGTCATCATGGCCACGCTGGTGGGCATGGCCCTGGGCGGCTGGCTCTCGGGCTGGGTGTTCGACCTCACCGGCAGCTACAAGGCCGCCTTCCTCAACGGCATCGGCTGGAACCTGCTCAACATGGCGATTGCCCTCTTCCTGTTCTGGCGCGTGCGCGGCGCGGGGCCCGGCGGCCTGCGCGGCGCCACGGCCTGATTCACCGAACCGACATGAACCACGAACACGACTACCAGCAACACGGCGTGCGCCGGCTGCGCGCCGACCTCGCGCTCGCGCTGCGCGCGGCCGCGCACTTCGGCCTGTCCGAAGGCGTCTGCAACCACTTCAGCGTCGAGCTGCCCGACGGCTCGGGCCGCTTCCTGCTCAACCCGCGCGGGCTGATGTGGCAGGAGGTGCAGGCCGACGACATCGTGATGGTCGACGTGCAGGGCCAGGCGCTCGCGGGCCGGCACGCGGTGGAAAGCACGGCCATGCACATCCACGCGGGCATTCACCGCGTGGCGCGGCACGCGGTGGTGCTGCACACCCACATGCCTTACGCCACCGCGCTCACGCTCACGCGGGCGCGCGCGCTCGACACCACGTTGTCGCAGAACGCCATGCGCTTTCACGGCCGCGTCGCGGTCGACCCGGTCTACAACGGCCTGGCGCTGGACGCGCGCGAGGGCGAGCGCATCGCACGCGGCATGGGCACTGGCGACATCGCCTTTCTCGCCAACCACGGCGTGATCGTCTGCGGCACGCAGGTCGCGCACGCCTTCGACGACCTGTACTACCTGGAGCGCGCCTGCATGGCGCAGGTGATCGCGCAATCGAGCGGCATCGGCCTGGCCCCGGCGAGCGCCGACATGGCCGCGCACGTGGCCGAGCAGACGCGCGGCGAGCGCCTGCAGTCCGACCTGTTCTTCGAGGCGCTGCGCCGGCGGCTCTGAGCCGCCGGGCACCGCGCGCTCAGGCCACCTTGCCGAGCGCGCGCAGCACCTTCTCGGGCGTGATGGGCTGCGAGTGCACCACCGCCTTGAACGGCGCCAGCGCGTCGTTGATGGCGTTCATCACCGCGGCCGGCGCGCCCGCCGTGCCGGCCTCGCCCGCGCCCTTGGCGCCCAGCTTCGAGCTGCGCGTGGGCGTCATCACGTGTGCCACCTCGATGTCGGGCATCTCGGCCGACATGGGCACGAGGTAGTCGGCCATGTTGGCGTTGAGCATCAGGCCGGCATCGTCGTACAGGCACTCCTCGAACAACGCGCCGCCAATGCCCTGCACGATCGCGCCGCGCATCTGCTCGTCCACCAGCATGGGGTTGAGCACGCGGCCACAGTCTTCGACCGCCCAGTGCTTGAGCAGCTTCACGAAGCCGGTGTCGGGGTCGACCTCGACGTACGAGGCCTGCACGCCGTTGGTGAAGATGAACGGGTAGTCGCGCTGCGCATAGTGGCGCGTGACCATCAGCTCGGGCGTGAAATCGGCTGGCAGCGTGTCGGAACGGAAGTAGGCCACGCGGCCCAGCTCCTTGAGCGGCAGCAGCTCTTCGCCCGTGGCCGCGTCGACCACACGGTCGCGCCGCACCGCCAGGCCGGCGGCCTCGCGCTTGAGCATCACCGCCGCGACCTTGAGGATGTTCTCGCGCAGCGCCTGGCCGGCCAGCAGCACCGCCTCGCCGCCCACGCCCGCGCCGCGCGAGGCCCAGGTGCCGCCGCCGTAGGGCGTGACATCGGTGTCGCCGGTGAGCACCTTGACCTTGGTGATGTCCACGCCCACCGCATCGGCCGCGATCTGGCGGTAGATGCCTTCGGTGCCCTGGCCCTGCTCGCCCACGCCCACCAGCACCGTGATGTCGCCTTCGGGGTCCAGGCGCACGGTGGCGCCGTCCTGCGAGGCAATGCGAGCGCCGCCCACGCCATAGAACGCGGCGCTGGGGTTGGTGAGCTCGATCACGGTGGCGAAGCCGATGCCGCGGTGGATGCCCTGTTGGCGCAGCGCGGCCTGCTCGGCGCGCAGCGCGTCGTAGTTCATGAGCTCGCGCAGCTTCTTCAGGCTGGCCTCGTGCGACAGCACCTCGAGCTTGATGCCCGAGGCCCCGGTGGTGGGGTAGGCGTCGTCGGGGATCACGTTGAGCTCGCGGATCTTCAGCGGGTCCATGCCGATCCTCTGCGCGGCCAGGTCCACCAGGGCCTCGGTCACCGCACAGGCGATCGGGTGGCCCACGCCGCGGTACTGGCAGGTGGGCGTCTTGTTCTGGAACACCACGTTGAGCTTCGCCCGGTAGTGCTTGTGCTTGTAGGGCCCGCCCACCAGGTTCACCACCTGGTTGCCCTCGATCGCGCTGGTGCGCGGGAACATCGAGTACGGGCCGATGCCGGTGAGGTCGTCCATGTCGAAGCCCAGGATCTCGCCGCTCTGGTTCACGGCGATGCGGGCCTTCACGCGGTGGTGGCGCGCGTGGATGTCGCTGGTGAAGCTCTCGAGGCGGTCGGCCACGAACTTCACCGGCCGGCCCAGCAGGATGGACAGGGCCACGGTGGCGAAGTCGTCGGGGTAGGCGTGCACCTTGATGCCGAAGGAGCCGCCCACGTCCTTGCAGACCACGCGGATCGCGCTGGCGGGCAGGTCGAACTGGCGGCCGTAGAGGTCCTGCATCATGTGCGGGGCCTGGAACGAGTGGTAGACCGTGAGGCGCTGCTCGGCCGGGTTCCAGTGCGCGATCTGCGCGCGCGGCTCGAGCGTGACGCCGGTGTGGCGGCCGAACTCGAAGGTGGCCTCGGCCACGGCGTCGGCCTCGGCGAACACGCGGTCGACCTCGCCCACGTCGAGGCTGCGCGTGAAGCACAGGTTGTCGCCAAGCTCGGGGTGGATCAGCGGCGTGGCGGCATCGAGCGCGGTCTCCATGTCGGTGGCCAGCGGCAGCTCTTCGTAGTCGACCGTGATGTGCTGCAGCGCGTCTTCGGCCTGTGCACGCGTTTCGGCCACCACGGCCACCACGGGCTCGCCCTGCCAGCAGGCGCGGTCCACCGCGAGCGCGTGTTGCGGCGCCGACTTCATGCCCGCGAGGTGGCCCAGCACCGCGACCCAGGGCTTGCAGACCTTGGCGAGGTCGTGGCCGTCGGCCACCAGCAGCACGCCGGGCATGGCGCGCGCGGTGTCGGCGTGCACGGCCTTGATGCGCATGTGCGCCACCGGGCTGCGCCAGAAGGCCACGTGGGCCATGCGCGGCAGCTCGATGTCGTCGATGTACTGGCCCAGGCCCTGGGTGAGCCGCTCGATGCCGCCGCGCGGTACCGGGGCGCCGATGTAGCGCTGGTCTTCGGTGACGGGCGCCACTGTGGTGGGCACCTGCACGCCGGGCTCGAGGTTGGTGATGTCGCGTTTCATGCCTGGGTCTCCTTGCGCTGGCGCAGCACGTCGCAGATGGCGTCGACGATGGCGTGGTAGCCGGTGCAGCGGCAGTAGTTGCCCGAGATCCATTCGCGCACCTCGGCGCGGGTGGCCTCGGGGCGGGTTTCGACCAGTTCCTTGGCCGCCATGAGCATGCCCGAGGTGCAGAAGCCGCACTGCAGCGCATTGCGCGCCACGAAGGCCTGCTGCAGGTCGCGGATCACGCCGCTCTGGCTCAGGCCTTCGATGGTCTGCACCGAGCCGCCGTCGGCCTGCACGGCCAGCGTGAGGCAGCCGCGCACGATCTGGCCATTGAGTTCGACGGTGCAGGCGCCGCAAACGCCGTGCTCGCAGCCCAGGTGGCTGCCCTTGAGGCCGAGGTCTTCGCGCAGGAAATCGACCAGGTGGGTGCGCGGCGCGATGCTGCAGCGGTGCGCCTGGCCGTTGACGGTGACGTGGAGGGGGTGGAGGTCTGCCATGGGGTGTCCTGTTGCGGGTCCGGTGGCCTCAGGCGTGCGCCGACGCCAGCAGGCGCTGCAGCAGCACGCCGGCCAGGTGGCGCTTGGTCTCGGGGGTGTTGGTCAGATCGGGCAAGGGATCGATCTCGGCGCGCAGGCTGGCCACGGCCATGGCCTGCGTGGCGGCGTCGGGCACCCTGCCTTCGAGCAGCTGCTCGGTGCGGCGCGCACGCCAGGGCGTGGTGGCCACGCCCATGAAGGCCAGGCGCACGCCGCTGAGCGCCGCGCCCTGGCGCTGGGCCGACGCAGCCAGACCCACGATGGCGTAGTCGCCATGGCGGCGCGCAAGCTCGGACAGGCCATGCCACTGGCCGGGCCGCGCCAGCGGGATCTCGCCCGCGATCACGATTTCGTCGGGCGCGAGCGCGGTGGTGTAGAGGCCGAGGTAGAAGTCGTCGGCCGCGATGCGGCGCTCGCCGCGCGGGCCCTGCACCACCACCGTGCCGCCGAGCGCGAGCAGGCAGGCCGGCCATTCGGCGGCCGGGTCGGCATAGGCGATCGAGCCGCCCCAGGTGCCGCTGTTGCGGATGGCGCGGTGCGCGATGTGGGGCGCGGCCTCGGTGAGCAGCGGTGCGTGCTGCTTCACGAGCGCGCTCTCCTCGATCTGCGTGTGCGTGGCGAGCGCGCCGATGCGCAGCACATCGCCGCGCCGCTCGATGCCGCGCAGCGCCGCGATGCCGGTGATGTCGATCACCATCAGCGGCTCGGACAGGCGCATGTTGAGCGTGGCCATCAGCGTCTGGCCGCCGGCCAGCACGCGCGCGTCGTCGCCGTGCGTTTGCAGCAGCGCGATCACCTGGTCCACGGTGTCGGGTTTCACATAGTCGAATGCAGCGGCTTTCAAACCAGTCTCCTCAGAACAGGACCGACGCGATCCACACCCCGAAGCCCGTGGACAGGGCACCGAGCGCGAACCACAGGATGCGAACGCCCTCGCCGGCGCCGGCGGACGGGGCGGCTGGCGCGGGACGCGCGGTGATGGGCGCAGGTGCCGGTGCCGGCGCTGGCGCTGGCGCTGGCGCTGGCGCGGACAGCGTGGGCGCGACGGCGTTGGGCGCCGAAGCCGCAACGGCGGGCGCGGGCTCGACCGCAGCCGCGTCGGCGGGCGCGGCCTCGGCCGGGGCCGGCGCGAGCTCGGTCTGGAACGCGGCGAAGAACTGGTCGGCCATCTGCTTGGCCGCGGCGTCGATCATGCGGCCGCCAACCTGCCCGAGCTTGCCGCCCACCGAGGCCTGCGCGGTGTAGCGCAGCCGCGTGCCGCTGTCCTCGTCGGCGAGCGCCACGCTCGACTGCCCCTTGGCCATGCCGGCCGCGCCGCCCGAGCCTTCGAACTGCAGCGTGCAGCCCTGGCCGGGCCGCACGTCGTGCAGGCGGATGTGGCCCGTGAAGCGCGCGCGCACCGGGCCGACCTTGACGGCCACGCGCGCCATGCGCTCGGTGTCGCTCGTGGCTTCCATGGCCTCGCAACCGGGGATGCAACGCGCCAGCACGGCCGCGTCGTTGAGGGCGGCCCAGACCTTGTCGCGGGGCGCGGCAATGAGGATGTCTCCGTTCAGTTCCATCTGTGTTTGACCCCCGGGTTTTCACGGGTGTTTTTGTTTACCAACCGGTCAACAATGCTAAGACTCATTGACCGTACGGTAAATAGCGTGCGCATCCAGAGAAACCCTGATCAGCCCGCCGATGGCAAAGAAACGGCCGCCGAGAACGCGCCGCAGCGCCGCCGCCTGAGCGTGTCCGAGCGCGAGCGGCAGATCGTGGACGGCGCGATCCAGTTCTTCGCGTCCAACGGTTTCGGCGGCCAGTTGCGTGACCTCGCCAAGAGCATCGGCGTCACGCACGCCCTGCTCTACCACTACTTCCCGACCAAGCAGGCGCTGATCGACCGCGTGTACCTCGACGTGTTCGAAGGCCGCTGGCGCGACAGCTGGGACGCGCTGCTCGACGACCCCAAGATCGACGTCGAGGACAAGTTCACCGCCTTCTACGCCGACTACGTGAACAACGCGCTCTCGCGCGAGTTCGTGCGCATCCTCATGTTCTCGGGCCTGATGGACCACACCATCACCGACCGCTTCTTCGCCATGCTGCGCGAACGCCTGTTCCCGCGCCTGATCCGCGAGACGCGGCGCTTTCGCGGCTCGACCTCGCGTGCCAAACCCAGCGAGCGCGAACTCGAACTGCTCATGGGCCTGCACGGCGGCATGTTCTACATCTCGATCCGCCACTGGATCTATGGCCAGGACGTGCACAGCGAAGCGGTGCAAGAGACCTGCGACGAAGCCCTGGTGCGCGACCGCGTGCGCAGCTACCTGATGGCCAGCCGCGAACTGCTCACCCTCACCCCCAAGAAGCCGGCTCGCTGAGCCGATCACCGAGAACGAAGGAGACAAAGCGCATGAAACCGACCAAGTTCGCCATTGCCAGCCTGCTGGCCCTGGGCGCCAGCCTGAGCGCGCTGCCCGCGGCCGCGCAGCAGCGCATCAACGTCAACATCGGCTCCAGCCACCCCACCACCAACATCTGGGTGCACGCCATGAAGGAGGTGTTCCAGCCCGAGGTGGACCGCATCCTCAAGGCCGGCGGCGGCAAGTACGAGGTGCGCTGGCGCGAGAACTACGGCGGCACGCTCTACAAGTTCACCGACACGCGCGCCGCGGTGCGCGACGGCATCGTCGACGTGGGCATGGTGGGCACGGTGTGGGAGAACTCCGCCATGCCGCTGCAGAACGTCACCTACTTCACGCCGTTCGCCACCACCAACCACGAGCTGCTGATCCAGATCTTCGACAAGCTCAACACCACCGTGCCCGCGCTGCGCGACAGCTGGGCCGCGCAGAACATGGTGCCGCTGTCCTCGCTGATCACCGACAGCTACGACATCTACGCCAACTTCCCCATCCGCACCCTGGCCGATCTTCAGAACAAGAAGATCAACGCGCCCGGCACCTCGGCGAACTGGCTGCGCGACACCGGCGCCACGCCGGTCGATGGCGCGCTCACCACCTACTACACCAACATCCAGACCGGCGTGACCCAGGGCGCGCTCTCGTTCGCCAGCGGCATCGGCCCGGCGCGCGTGTACGAGGTGGCCAAGTACCTCACGCACATCGACATCGGCTCGATGTACTTCGGCAGCGTGGCGGCCAACAAGAAGTTCTTCGACGGCCTGCCCAAAGAGGTGCAGGAGGCCTTCGTGCAGGCCGGCAAGGCCGCGTCCAAGGCGCACGGCGAGCACGTGACCAAGGTGGCCAAGGCCGCGATGGACACCATGAAGGCCGCCGGCCTGCAGGTGGCCGACCTGCCCCCGGCCGAGAAGGCCAAGTGGGTCAACAGCCTGCCCAACATCGTGCAGCCCTGGCTGCAGGCCACGGGCGACAACGGCAAGGCCGTGCTCAAGGCCTACTTCGACGAGCTGCGCGCGCGCGGCGTGAAGCCCCTGCGCGACTGGGACAACCAGAACCGCTGAACCCGGCACCAGGCCCCGCGCCGCCCTGCCGGCGCGGGGCCTTTTTGTTGAAGGTGACCCGTGCACAACGAACCCGACCTTGCTGCCGAGGGCGCTGCCGCGCCCGCTGACCGCCACCCGCTCGAAGGCATCGCGCGCGTGCTTGCGGCCGTCGGCACCGTGTGGATCTTTCTCATGATGATGATGGTGGTGGCCGACGTGGTCGGCCGCAATTTCCTCGACAAGCCCATCACGGGCGTGGCCGAATTCGCGGCGCGCTCGGTGGCGTCCATCGTGTTCCTGCAGCTCGCCGCGGCGATCTGCTCGGGCCGCATGACGCGCAGCGACTTCCTGCTGCGCCTGATCGGCGCGCGCTCGCTCACCGCACTGCGCGTGCTCGAAGTGGGTAACGCCCTGCTCGGCGGCCTGCTCTTCGCGGCCCTGGCCTTCATCGCCTGGCCCGAGCTCACGCAGGCCTGGACCGGCAACGAGTTCTTCGGCGTGCAGGGTGTGTACACCGTGCCCACCTGGCCGTTTCGCGCGCTGATCGTGGGCGGCTCGATCGTGGCCGCGCTGGCCTACCTGCTGCAGATGCCCAGCGTCTGGCGCCACGCCGGCGAATTCGGAGAACCCTCATGAGCGACCTCGGTTTCGGCGCGCTGCTGATCGGCGCCCTGGTCACGCTCGTGCTGCTGGGTGTTCACATTGCCGTGGCGCTGATCGGCATCGGCTTCGCGGGCATCTGGCTCATGCGCGAAGACGTGCAGATGGCCATGCGCCTGCTCTACCTCTCGGCCTACAACGGCGTGGCCGACTACATCTTCGCCACCATCCCGCTGTTCGTGCTCATGGGCTTGCTGGTGTCCATATCGAACGTGGGCAAGGACACCTTCGAGGTGGCTGAAGCGCTGCTGCGCCGCGTGCGCGGCGGCCTGGGCGTGGCCACGGTGGCGGCCAACACCGTGTTCGCGGCGGTCACCGGCGTGTCCATCGCCTCGGCCGCGGTGTTCACGCGCGTGGCCGTGCCCGAGATGGTGCGCCACGGCTACCGCACCGCGTTCGCGGCCGGCACGGTGGCGGGCAGCTCGGTGCTGGGCATGATGATCCCGCCCAGCCTGCTCATGATCATCTACGGCGTGTTGGCCGAACAATCGATCGGCAAACTGTTCATCGCGGGCGTCATCCCGGGCTTCCTGCTCGCGGTGGTGTTCGTGCTGATGATCGTGCTCATGGCCACCTTCACACCCGGCAAGGTGTTCGACCTGCAGCGCCGCCAGGCGCTGGCGCTCGAACGCAGCACCGGCCCGCTGCTCACGGGCGGGCAGATGGCGGGCAAGCTCGTGCCCATCGCGGCGCTGGTGGCGCTGGTGCTCGGCGGCCTGTACACCGGCTTCTTCACGCCCACCGAAGCGGGCGGCATCGGGGCCTTCGGCGCGCTGGTGGTGGCGCTGGCGCGGCGCAGCCTGGGCCAGGGCCGCTTCTGGCGCGTGCTGCACGAAACGGGCAGCGTGTCGGTCACCATCCTGATCCTGCTGATCGCCGCGAGCTTCTACAGCCGCATGCTCTCGGTGGCGGGCGTGCCCGTGGCCATCAGCGACCTGGTGCAGGACGCGGGCCTGGGCCCCTACGGCTTCCTGCTGATCTACGTGCTGATCGTGCTGTTCCTGGGCATGATCCTCGACTCGAGCTCGATCCTGCTGATCATGACGCCCGTGGCCGTGCCCATCGCCACCGACATGGGCTTCAACCTGATCCAGTTCGGCGTGCTCACCGTGCTCGCGGTGGAGATCGGCCTGCTCACGCCGCCCTTCGGCATCTCGGTGTTCACCGTGAAGTCCACGCTCAACGACCCCAAGGTTTCGGTCGAGCAGATCTTCGGCGGCGCCCTGCCCTACATCGGCGCCATGCTGTTCGTGCTGCTGCTGGTGGCGCTCTTTCCCTGGCTGTCGCTGGCGCTGATCTGAGGCCACCCCTGGTTACACCCTTCACGCCCGGGCAACGAACCCGCGGCGCGAAGGGCGCTCCCATTCATGGCCCGCAGAAATCGGTCTGCGGGTGGACGCCCCAAGCCGGTGCCACGCGCCCGGCCCGCGAGCGTTCGTGCTTCAACGCCACAAGCCCGAAGGACCCATGAAAAAAGCCATTCCTCTCACCGCCGCCGTGCTCGCCCTCACCGCATTCGGCGCCCACGCACAATCCAGTTACACCGAGCCCTCGCGCCTGTACGGCAGCATCGGCTACGAGTCCATCGGCCTGCGGGCCAGCAGCGGGGGCGTCACGGCCAAGTCCGACCCGGGCCTGCTGATGGGCACCATCGGCTACCAGTTGCACCCCAACATCGCCATCGAAGGCATCGCCGGCGGCACGGTGCGTAAGGACGACCTCAAACTCAATGGCTTCAACAGCGGCCTCGACAGCAAGGTCGACACCTACGGCGTGTTCGTGAAACCCAGCGTGAACCTCACCGAGAACTTCAGCGTGTTCGGCCGCGTGGGTTACGCGCGCACCAACGCCAGCCTGTCCACCGGCAACTTCAGCGTGAACGACTCGACCACCGACGTGGCCTACGGCGTGGGCGCGGCCTACAACCTGTCTCCCAACGCGTACATCCAGGCCAACTACACGCAGTACCTGGACAAGGACAACGTGGAGGCCAAGGGCTGGGGCGTGCACTACGGCCGCCGCTTCTGATCGACACGGTGTACAAAGGCAGGGCTTCTGAAGCCCTGCCCCCATGCCCGCCCGCTACGCCCGTTTCCTCGTCGGCCGCCACCGCAGCGTGGCCGCCAACCGCCAGCTCGGCTGGCTGCTCGCCTTCGTGGCGGGCGCCATCAACGCCGGCGGCTTCCTCGCCGTGCAGCAGTACACCTCGCACGTCACGGGCATGGTCTCGGCCGTGGCCGACAACGTGGTGCTGCAGCGCTTCGACCTGGTGATCGACGGCCTGGTGGCCGTGCTCTCGTTCCTGCTCGGTGCCATGTGCAGCGCGCTGTTGGTGAACTTCGCGCGGCGCCGCGCCATGGCCAGCGAGTACGCGCTGCCGCTGTTGTTCGAGGCCGCGCTGATCCTGTGCTTCGGCCTCATGGGCGCGCGACTGGCGAGCTTCGAGGCCCTGCTGCTGCCCTTCACCGTGGTGCTGCTGTGTTTCATCATGGGCCTGCAGAACGCGGTGGTCACCAAGCTCTCGGGCGCGGTGATCCGCACCACGCACATGACGGGCATCGTGACCGATCTCGGCATCGAACTGGGCAAGCTCGTGTACTGGAACGCCGACCGCGACGCGCAGCCGCTTGTGCGCGCCGACCGCGATCGCATGAAGGTGCTCGGGGGCTTGCTGCTGGCCTTCCTGCTCGGCGGCCTCACGGGCGCCTTCGGCTTCAAGCAGTTCGGCTATGGCTTCACCGTGCCCATTGCGGTGCTGCTGGCCGTGGTGTCGCTGGTGCCCGCGTGGGACGACCTGGGCCGGCGGCGCCCATGAAAAACCCCTGGGGGCCTTGCGACCGCCAGGGGTTTTGAATTTTGGGGTGGCTGATGGGATCCAAAACGGCGACCTAAGCTGTTGATCTCATTGGGAAAAGCGCCGAGGAAAACTGACTTGTTCCCCGGTCTGTTCCCCTTGTCCGCATGGGACGTCTTGAGACCGTCAGCAGCGACATTCTCGCGGTCTTGCTCGTCAATCGCAATGACGCTCTCACGGCCTGGGGCCGGCCCTTCGACCATGGCGGGCAGCCCTGACCTCGCAGCAAGCTATGGCCGTTCCTGCGGTGCGCCGATGGCTCTCCGCAGGCCTTCGACCAATCGGCCGATGCCTGCGACGATGCCGTCGACCTCCGACGTTGAGACTGTGATGCGCTGTCCGACCTTGTACGTCATGTCGCCCGACTCGTTGATGTAGCGCTGGTCGACGATGCCATCGCTGTGAGCCAGCAGGTGCCGCTTCTGGAACAGTCGCCTGAGTCGCTCCAGATCCGCAGCGCCAAGGATGTCTTCGTAGGTGATGCCGACCCTTGCCGCCCAAAGCTCGCTGCCTTGCGCGAGTCGCTGGAAGGCATTCATCGGCGCAGGCGTCGCCGGTCCGGTCGAGGCATACAGGCCCTCGCAGCACCTCTGAAAGGCAGTCACACCGTCCTGAAGGCATGACTCAATCAGCGATCGACACATCAGTTCGGCCTCATCGCGTCCAGCCGACGCCGCGATGGCGTCGCGCACAACGTCTACGTTGTCCTTCTTGGCTCTGATCTTGCGCAGCGAGTCGTCGAACATGCGATCCACGGAACTGTGGCCGCAGGCGTGACAGAAGTACGCCGAGCCGATGACTGCGAATCGGCAGGTGCACTTCTCGCACTCGATCTCAAGCTCCATTGCTGCCGACGCAGCCGCTGGAACCCTGTGCGGCGTGAAGTGCGGTGCGCCACCTACCTTCATCGACATCGAGATCAGCGAGTTCCTTGGCTGCCGACCGTTGAAGGCCCTCGCATCCGCGCGCATCGCGCCGTCGATCGTCGACTGGATCACCCTGTGGGCGTGCCGCTCGGCATGTCGAACCTGGCCCTTGGTGAACCAGCTCTTGGCTGGCGCCGCGTGACCGCACATCGGACACCAGACGCCTTCGTCGCGGCAGATGTTCTTCCAGTCTTCGTCCTTGATCTTGAACTGGAACTCGCAGCTGGTCGACGGGCACTCCTTGTCGATGTAGCCCTTCTCGTCACTGTCGATGGGGACGGTGATCGAGCGGCGCTCGAGCGCGCGCAGTTCTCGCAAAAGGTTGTCGAACATAGGACCTCTACGCGGCACCAAGACAAAGAGGGGCACCGGTTCCCGGTGCCCCTCGACCTTGCGGTTACTTCTTCTTCGGCGGCTGAGGTGCCGGCGTCCGCTCCTTGACAGTCGTGTCAGGGTGCGTCTTGCCGTAGTGCTCCTTGACGTACCTGCCGGTCGCAGCGCTGCGATAGCTCTCTTGGGTCTTCTTCGTCATGTCGATCACCTTTCTGTTCGATCAACATGAGCCCGATGCCTACGAGGCTCGCTAGAATCCGAGGTTCTGATCGGGGGGTTCCAGCGGCCTCCCCTCCCCTGGGCTCGAACCAGTTCAGGGCGTACAAAGCCAGGTTGCCGCCTGGCTTTGTTCGTTGCAGACCCTGTGATTGTATCCAGGCTTCGCCGGGCGGTAGTGGAAACCCTTGTGGATTTCCTGTGCCCAAGTCCCCGGTGCTCCGTCGCCTACCGCGTCGCCATGTCGCCCTGGTGCAACCGGGTCATCGGTCCCCCAGCGCGGACAGGTAGGCCGTGGCCACGGCAATGCAGTGCTCCAGACTCGGCCGATACCCGGTCGCGGCGATCGCCTCGAAAGTTGCCACGAATCCTGCCCCGGGTTGCCCGATCTGCTCCAGGAACCTGTCCCGGTGCCGCACGAGGAAAGGCGCGGCTGCCGCCAGCGCATCCGGCTCCCGCTCGACCACCATGGCGAGGTCGAACAGATCGCGCGCCGTCGCACGGTCCCCGCGGTGGTACATCTTCTTGGCGATCACCTCCCCGGCCGTCTCGACGCGCACCGGCCGCCCCTGGATCTCCCACCGCTCCCACGCCGCGTCGGTGAGGTTCGGTGCGGCCACGAAGTCGATCTCGCCTTCCTCGAACTGCAGCTTGACGAACGAGCCCGGCATCTCCGTGTACTCCTCGGTCAGGGATGCCGCGGTGTCGCTGAGTCGGGGCGTCACGTAGCCGAGGTACTGCGGATCCGGCACGAAGATGTCGATGTCCTTGCTGAGGCGGTGTCCGTACCTGAACATCAGGACGGTCCCGCCTCCGAAGGTCCAGAACGGGTCCGCAAGCCCCCCATGGCGCTGGATGTCGTCGACCAGCCGCAGCGCTCGCTGGAACAGCACTTCCCAGGGGCCAGACGGCAGCGACTTCATCACGCTCTCATCACGCCCACAGGCCCTGCCGGTGCACCGCCAGTGACCTGGCGAGCTTCGCGACGTTGCGCCAGACAGCCTTGGGGGCCACGCCCTCGTTCGCGGCGGCTTCCTCCACGGCCATCACCACCAGGGGCACCGGCGCCTCGTCGAGCAGGTGCGTCAGGTGGGCCGCGTAGCCCTTCGGTACGCTGCCGCTGACCAGCGCATGGCCGAGCGTGTCGGGCGGCACCTCATGGACGTAGCTCACGCTGGCGTTCTTCGCCGCCATCCACAGGCCCCGCTTCCGAGCGCGCGCTGCCTGGCTGGGCGGATCGAGGTCCAGCCCCAGCACGGCCAGCACCTGCGCGACCCGATTGAATCCCAGATCGCTCAGAGCGCCGGCTTCCAGGCCGACCAGTGTCTGCCGCGAAAGCCCGCTCAGTTGCGCAAGCCGCGACTGCGTCAGTCCCAGCGCCTCGCGCCGCTCGCGGATGATGGTGCCCAGGTTGGAGAGGTCCACAGCTTGGTCCGACGAATTGTCGAATATTTTGGACATTCTAGCGCCTCCGGACCGCACCCGCCAGGCCCTCGCCAGCGGCGCCGCAGGCCGCTCGCTGCCCACAGCCGTGACAAACATGCTCGCTGTCGGGCCACTGCGGGCGATCGAGTCCATCGATCAGTCGACGGTGCCTCGCTGCAACGGCTTCGATTTGCTCCCGCGACATCAAGCGGACCGCTCGTGAGGTCGGCGGCGCTGAGTGCCGACCAGGAAAGATCACGAACGCCTCGACAGACACCTGGACACGCAGTTCATCCTCCACGGCCACCCGCTGCGCCGAGAGCTGGATGACATCCGACGCCCTCACCGCCGCAATCGACCGCGTCTTCAGTTCAACCAGCACGACCAGACCGCTCGGCAGCCGGTAGGCCCTGTCCACCCTGGCCACGATGGGCCAGCGGCTCTTCGACCTGAACTGCGACTCCACGCAGATCAGTTCGGCGTCCCGCAGCCCGGCCGGTCGGTCCCGCCGCTCCGCGACGCGTGCGCGGTGCCGCCGGACCAGGTGCCACGTGACCGCCAAGGCGACAGCCAGGAGCAGCACCCACGGCCACATCGGCTCGAACCTCATGGTCGCCGCCTCGCCGACCATCGCCGCCAGCCATGCGCCGCGAAACCCAGGATGCCCCTGGTCATCCGCAGCAACGGCGGGCAGCGCTGGAGCATTCTGCAAAGGCGCGGACCGGCGGCATGGTAGGCTGCCACCAGGCGTCGCCCCCAGGGCCGCGTCCTCAGGACCGTGTCCCTGAAGTCGCGCAACGCATCGGTCTGCCAGGCGTCCCCGAAGACCATCGTCGCGATGAAGCACCTCTCGCCCGGTCGTCGAGTCGACCCATCGCCTGGCGCTGTGGCGCGCCGACCCTGCAACTCGAAGCGCACATGGGCCGCGATGCCCCTCCGGCGAGCCTCTTCCTGTGAAGTGCTTCGACGCGGGCCGTGCAGGGATTCGAGAACCACCAGGCGTTCGCACCGGCCCATCTGCGCCAGCTCGGAGGCCCCTACCGACCTACCCTGGCGGCACCTCGCCCGACTCCTCATGGCCCATCCCGGTCATCGATCGCGGGATCGAAGAGTCCGTTCGTGACCTCCGCCCCGTCGCCGTCGAAGCCGATCGAGCCGGACACATCGCTGGATGCCTGCCCAGGGAGCTTCAGGACGCCCTGCTGGACCAGCAGTCCCTCATAGGCCAGCGTGCGCAGTCTGCCGACACGTTTCACGCCCTTGTGGAACCGTGCGAGCTCGTCATAGAGACGAGGCAGTTCCGCCCTCTCGAGCTGGAACACGAGCCGGATGCGCGGCGGCTCCGAGGTCTTGATGGGGCCGGTCATGCGGCATCTCCTGCAGCGCGCTCGGCCGTGGTCGACCTGTCGCGATCGGCCGCCAGCACGGTTCGCGCATAGGTCATTCCAGCCAGCTGGAACCCCCTCACGTTGGCGAACACAGGCTCCTTGATCTCGAGGATCCGGTGGCGCGGAAACGCCGACTTCACGGCCTTGCGGAACAGGAAGGCGCCTCCGCCCACGAGGATGATGTTCTGCAGGCTGTGCGGCGATTCGATCCACTCCTTCATGCTCGACACGGCCTGCTCCGTCACGCTCTCGGCCAGCGGCAGCAGCCGCTTGAGGTCGTAGGGCTTCTGGAAGATCACCGGGGCCTTGCCGGTCCGCAGCGCCATGTCGATGGCGTCCAGATCGCGGAAGGGCGTGCCGATGTCCTTGGTGATCTCGGCGGCGAGCAGCTTCAGCACGTCGGCGACACCCCGATTCACGGAGTGGCTCTGCTTCTGGACCAGTCGCATGCCCTGGGCGACGAGCCAGTCGAAGGTCCTCGCACCTGGATCGATGATCAGGCTGCGCTCCTTGGCGATCTCGGCGAGCTTGCCATGGGCGTGCGCGTAGAAAGCCAGCGCACCTTGAGGCTGGGCAACGGCCAGCGTGCGCACCACACTGACCTTCTTGCCACCGCCGACATCGTGCTCGCCTGTCATGACCCGCTCCAGGGCCGCCTTCTTCACCGCAAACAGCGCCACCGGAAGCCCGACGACCAGCAGGTCGATCTGGCTCTGCCGCATCGAGCGCAGCGCACCGCGCAGCAGCGCCATGTACTCCGGCGACTCGATGTAGTCGTCGTGCAGCTGCGTCGCCCGAAAGGTGTCGGCCGCGAGCCTGACCTCCGGACCGACTTCATAGAAGAGCGACCCGACCGGGATGAACATCGTCTTGGCCCCATCGCCGCCTGGCCAGAGTGGTTGTCCGTTGCTGGACGGGTAGGCCAGCGACGGAAAGCTTGCGCAGCGGATCTCGCTGTCTGCCGTGCCAGTGACGAACTTGGTGTTGCCGGAACCGACATCCACCGCCCTCACGATCAGGTTCATGGTGTTCTCCGAGTGAACGAAAGAGTGCTCAGGATCGACAGATCGACCCCGTTCCTCCACGCGGATACCTGCCTCTGCAGGCGCGATTTCGACGTCGGATCCGTCCCGGTGTCACTGCGCTGGCACTGCAGAAGCACTGCACTGCCCCTCGGATGACACCGAACGGACGAGGAGGCCGCGTGGTGTCACCACGGTCACACTGCAAAGTCACTCGTCAACCCCGTCCATCGGCGCGCACGCCGGCGCCTCACACCGCCAAGCGAGGCCGGTACCGGCCTCGTCGGGGTACCTGAGGCGGCAACCTTGCCCGTCAACCCCGCGCCGTTGCTGGCGATCCGGGCCATTGCGACGCTAGATGGGCCCTGCCGCCGAATCTCGTGCCGTCAACTGCCTGCCCCAAGGGCCCGCCGATCAGGGGTCTTGCGGCAGGCGCCGCGCACGCGGCCTTGACCGCGGATGCCGTCGCGGTTTCCACTGTGGGCTCCCGAGGGCTCCTGGCCCGCTCCGTCCTCTCGAAGAAGACGAGCATTGCAGGCGTCGCAGTCGTTACCTGCCTCGTGCCTTCAACCGAAGTTCCCGTCCCGAACGGGTGGCGCGACCGGCCTCGACCTCCAGAAGGATCGACGCCGCGAGCGTGCCGAGTCATCCACCACAGCAGTGACCTGCCCGGTCCTTGCCAGCCGCATCCCCGCGATGTCGGCTGGGCGCTCCTGAAGCGCACCGGCGCAGCAGAACCCCGTGGCGGCACCTGATGCCGCGCACCGTTCCCGCCAGCCCTTGAGCACGCGCGCATGACGCGCATCGCGCGGCGTGATGGCCTCCATGAGGCTCCCCGCACGACCCTCGCTCATCAACTCGACACCGCCCTGGACTCTCGGTCAGGGGTGGACCCATGCGAGCGGCCGGCGCTGCACACCAGGCCTGATCCACCGAATGACCCAGGGCTCGACCCTGGCGTCGATGTCGCACCCAGCCCCGAGCGGGGTGGACATCACCCCTGTCGTCGCGTCGCAGAAATGCGCAGACGGCCTGGATCAACGTGTTCCATTTTTAAGTCTGACCGAGCTGATCCAGGCCCCTCGACAAAGACCACGAGGAGCCCGGACCAGCAAAGCCATGGGTGGGTGTGGCGCTGCAGGGATCGACCGCCGCACCGACGTTGCACACGATCTCCATCGCCGTGGGCTTGCCAGGAATCGGCCCCGTGGGATGTCCAGATGGATTCCTCCAACTCCGGTCCTCCCGACCGTTCATCCACCGGCGCGCTGTTCGGGCAGTCCGCCATCTCGCAGAAAGCCCACCATGTCCCGCATCCGCCGTGAAGAACCCTCGCGCCGCCGCCGGCAGGCACCTCTCTCCCGCAACGACCGCCGCAACGACCCGCGCGATGGCTCCGCCCTGCCCTCCTCATCCACCCGACCTCCCAGGACCACCGCGATGACCTCGGCCAGCCCGGGCCGCGTGCATGGCCAGGACTCGCCGCGCCGCCAGAACTGGGCCGGCAAGTCGCCCCAGCAGGTGCTGGACATGTACCCGCCGGGCAGGACGCCCGTGAACCGTGTGGTGGACGTGCTGATCGAGCTGTTCAACCCGCTGCACACCGCGCTGGAGAAGACCGTGTCGCACAAGACGCGCTACGAGCGCGCCCACTTCCTGCGACGCTTCTTCCGCGAACTGCACACCGACGCCGGCTTCAAGCTGGCGCCCGATCCCCGCAACCTGGGCCAGCGGCATGTCCAGGCGATGGTGAAGGTCTGGCAGCGCCGCAAGCTTTCGCCGGGGACGATCCAGACCTACCTGAGCTTTCTGCGTGGCCTGGCGATGTGGCTCAACAAGCCGGGCTTCATCCGCAGGCCCGAGCACTACGGCCTGACGCCTGACGAATACGAGCGCCACGAGAACGCCCAGCGAGACAAGAGCTGGAGCGGCAACGGCATCGACGTGGAGGCCTTGCTGGCCCAGGTCTCTGCCTACGATGCCCGCATCGGCGCGTCGATGCGCCTGATGGTGAAGGTCGGCCTGCGGCGCAAGGAGTCGGTGATGTGCCGCCCCTACGCCCACGTGCACCCGTTCGAGGAGACAGGCCTGCCCGACGAGCAACGGGAGGCGGATGGGTATCTGTGGACGAAGGGCAAGGGAGGCCGTGCGCGCTGGCTGCCGCTGGCCACCGAGGAGCAGCAGTCGGCCATCGCGCATGCCCGCAGCGTGGTCAGCGGCCATGACGCACACATGGGAGCGCCGGATCGGGACCTGAAGTCCAACCTCCGTCGCCTGGACTATGCGCTGCGCAAGTTCGGCCTCACGAAGCGCGCGAGCGGCACCACCGGGCACGGGGCGCGGCACGACCACCTTCAAGGCCAGTACCAGGACACGACGGGCACGCCCGCGCCGGTGCGTGGCGGTGGGCCTGTCGATCAGGACCTCGACCGCCAGGCGCGGCTGCGTGTGGCCCGTATCGCGGGCCATGCCCGCCTGCGCTCGGCCGGCGCCTACATCGGTGCGATCCGGCGCTCGCCTGCAGGGAGCCGCGACCCGGCCCAGGGCGAGACCGGCAAGCCTGGGCCGGGGAGCATCGGGGACGACGGTGACACGCCTGTCCCGGTCGCATGAGCCGGCCCGGCCCGGGCCGGCCCTGCGTTCAGGCGCAGGCAGGCGCCTCGGTCCGTGCTGGATCGTTGGCGTCGACCTCCTCGCCACCCGTCGCCGAGGCATCGGCGTGCGGCTGCACGCGCAGGCAGTCGGGCAACCAGCCACGCCCGGCGAGCAGTTGTTCGGCCTGCGCCACCGCGGCATCCTTCTTCAGCGCCGCGAGCGGACCTGCCGCCTTGGCGCCGGCCACGGTGTGCACCACCTCGACCACCCTCGCCTTGGACACGTGCTGAAGGTAGGCCTCCCCCGTCGCCGACCACCATCGCGTCATGTCCAGGCCGAGGGCGCAGGCCAGACCGTCATTGACCGGTCGGCTGGCGTCGGTGCCGGTGATGCCGTTCACGGTGGACGCGACCAGGAAGGTCAGCAGCCGCTGCACCGTCTGCGGCGGCTGCCGCAGCATCCAGTCGAACACCGCGTCGGGTTCCTTGGGCAGGTGCTCGATCCAGGCGATGCGGTCGGCTTCGATGCGCTGGGCCGCCGGGCTCGCCTCGATGTCCTCGGCCGCGCCCCGCAGTTCGTGCTGGTTGCCAGTCGCGCTGATCGCCAGCAGGTTGGGCAGTCGGTAGGCGCCATGGAGCGGGTCGGCCAGCAGCTTCAGTGTCAGGTGGGTCGTCAGTGCCGCCAGCGCAACCTCGGGTCGGTCCAGCAGTTCGGCCTGGATCGCGGCGACGCGGTGGGCCGTGAGGCGGCGCATGAGCTTCTCGGAGTGCACGGGCCGTGCCGTGGCGCCGGCTGCCGATGGAAGCGACTGCAGGGCCGGGAGCCCCGAGCCGCGCGCAGGATCCGCGTCGCCCTTCGCGTCGCCCGCCGAGCCGCCTCCACCAGCCGACTTCTCTTCGGCAGCCTTGGTGATGGCCTGCGCCAGATCGGCCCGATCCTCGGGACGGATGAGCCCTGCCCTGATCGCGGCACGGCCGTCCGCGCCCACATGCAGCACGCACCCGGCGAGCGCCATCCAGGCCACGGGCCATTCGGTCAACGCCTCGAGCCTGGCCTTGCGCTCTTCCTCCAGCCCTTCGGCCTCGGACTCCAGGGCGAGGAGGGCGCGGTCGCGCGACGTGTCGTCCTCGTCGGCGGCGTCGTTCGCCTCGCTGGCGCCGGTGACGCCCTCGCCGGCATCGCCATCGCCATCGCCATCGCCATCGCGGTCCACCAGCGCGTCCATCTGCTCGTGCAGGACAGCGATGCGCGTGTCCAGCGCCTTCAGCGTCTCGGCTTCCTCGGGCGTCGGTGCGCGGCGGGGCTTGCGCAGCTCGCCGTGCTTGACGTACTCGTCGTAGGCGAAGCGCGGACGGATGTCGACCCACTTCCAGCCTTCAGACAGGAGTTGCTTCGCGCGCTTGCCCAGCTTGTCGGCGGCGAGGCGCTCCAGCAGGGCCGGGTCCAGCAGGTAGGCCTTGCGGTCGTCGTCGCTGAACAGGTCGCGGCGCAGGGGTCCGCCGGCCTTCTCGTAGGCCTTGACGGTGACGTAGCGGGCCAGCGGGTCTGCGTCCGATTCGATCTCGCCCCGGGTCAGCAACTGCCGCAGATGCTCCGGGCGCTGGTTCCAGCTCGGCAGACCAGCCCAGGCCTGCTCCTGGCGCTGGTGATCGTCGACCGAGGCCAGCACCATGAGGCAGTCCAGGCCGATGCCGCCTTCGCGGTACAGGGCCATCAGCCGGGGCGAGACGGTGGCGAGCTTCATGCGCCGCTTGACGATGAGCGGCGTCACGCCGAAGGCTGCGGCCACGTCCTCGACGGATTTGCCCTGCGCGAGCAGTCTGGCGAAGGCGGCGAACTCGTCGGCCGGGTGCATCGGCACGTGGAAGCAGTTCTCGGCAAGGCTCGCGATGAGCGCCTTGTCGGCCGGCACGACGAGCACCGGCACGGGGTAGTTGTCGGCGATGTCGCCCTGCTGCACGAGCAGCGCGAGCGCGGCGAGCCGCCGTCCGCCGGCACAGACCTCGTAGCGCCCGCGCGCCGCCTGGACGACGACGAGGTTCTGCAGCACGCCGCTGTCCTTGATCGACGCGGCCAGTTCCGGCAGCGACATCACGGGCGCCGTGGCACTGCGGGCCTGGTGGTCCTCGGACAGCACCAGCTTGTTGAAGGGAACGAAGGTGCGAGGGGACGCCTCGATGATGGCGTCGACCTCGGCTTTGGAGAATTTCATGAGGGACTCCTGATCGGTTGCATGGCAGGCCGGCGGCCCACCATGCAGTCAGGATCCCATTGAGCCCGTGCACTTCAAGGGTGGCGAGGCGCGCTCGCCGATGGTCCGGTCAGGACGCCGGACCGGGCGCCGGCAGGCCTACGATGGCCCGCCCGATTTCAGGGCTGCCAGACGCTCCACCACCTCGCGCTTGCCGACTCCGCGCAAGGCAGCGATGGCGGCGAGGTTCTTGCCTCTGGGGCGTGCTTTGCCCTGCTCCCAGGCGTACACGCTCTGCCCCGATGCGCCGACCAGCAGCCCGAAATCCGCAGCCGACAAGCCCAGGCGCTTGCGATTGCTGGCCATGCCGGAGGCGCGGAACCGGAACTTGTCAGCGCCCTCCGCTTCCTCGACCGCAGGTGGCGATGGCGGCCGAGCGGGGGCGGCGCGCGCGGACTGTCGCACGGACCGCTCCAGTTCGCTGACCCTGCGCTTCAACGCGGCGCTTTCCGCGCGCGCTGCCGCGAGCGCCTTTCTGATCGAATCGACCTCGCCGCGCAATTCCTTGCGAGCCAGACGAACGATCTCGGCCTTGAGCACGGATGCAATGTTGGGCATCCAAGGATTGTGCCAAGGACCCGAGGAAGACCGGGGATCATCGCCGTACGGGCGGAAGCCGTCAGGACCCGTGTCGCAGTTCAAAGCGACCGCTTTCCGGCGTAGGTCGGCGAGGTCGCTGTCCATGGACGACCCGTTGCAGTCCCACGCGCGACTGAATCAGCCGCCTTGAAGCCGTCGTTCGCGGCCCCGATCCCGGATGCCAAACCAGGCCGTCACCTGAGTTGATGCACAGGATCCTGGTTCCGATTGCAACCGGGATCGCCGTGGGGCTGGGTACCCCTCGGTACACTCCCGACCCGAATGCGCCGCACGTCCGTCCTCCTCGTCATGCTGTTTGCCATGCTGTGGCAATCGGTGGCGCTCGCGCGCGCGGGTTCGACGGTCAACGCTCTGGCCGACATGGAGCACGCCGCGCTGCACTGGCAGGAAGAGGGCCACCATCACCACGAGGATGGTTCCTACCACCGCGACGACTCGCCCGAATCCGTCCAGCACGTGATCGCCGATCATGTGAGTGCCTCCGCGGCGCTGCTCGTGTCGACGTCTCATGGCTTTCCTCCCCCGGGATCGACAGTACCCGCAGGCCTCCTGAAGGCCGCCGTGCCCGACCCCGACCCTGAAGGCCTGCTCCGGCCACCTCGCTTCTACTCCTGACCCGCCTTCGCGGCGGGCGCCCGCCCATGGGCGCCCGGCCTTCCGCCGCAATGGCCTTCCACGCAAGCCCCTGTCCGCCGCTGGCGTGACGCGAGCGTGTGTCCGGCCGCGCCGGCTGCCGAACTGTCAGGATCGATGTGAAACCTCTCCCATGGCTGTCTGCCTGCGTGATCGCGGGCAGCCTGGCCGGTGGGCCCGCGTGGGCCCAGCCGGCCGCATCCCCGCCGGCTTCACCGGCCTCCGCGCCGATTCCAACCGCAGGCACCGTGAGCCTCCGAGCAGCCCTGGAAGCTGCTTGGCAGCGCGCGGTGGTGGCGCGCGAGAGGGAGGGCCAGCGCCGCCGTGCCGAGGTCGACCGCGCCGTGGCGTCGAGCCTTTGGGCTGCGCCGCCCTCGCTGGCCATGAGCCACCGCGACGACCGCCTGCAGGGCAACGCGGGCCGCCGCGAAACGGAGATCGGTGTCGCCGTGCCCTTGTGGCTGCTGGGCCAGCGCGCCGCACGCGCCGGCACGGCCGAGGCTGCCGCCACCCAGGCCCTGGCCGCAGAACAGGTGGCGCGCCTGCGCCTGGCCGGTGACCTGCGCGAAGCCGCGTGGCAGCTCGCCGCGCTGCAGGCCGAAATGGCGCAGGCCGAAGCCCAGGCGCAAGCGCTGAAGCAGCTGGCCGACGACGTCGACCGGCGGGTGCGGGCCGGTGACCTGGCGCGCGCTGATGCCCTGGCCGCGCAGGCCGAGGCGCTCGCCGCGTCCGCGCTGAAGACCGACGTGCAGCAACGGCTTCAGGCGGCGCGGTCGCGTTGGACCTTGCTGACCGGACTGACGGCAGCGCCGGACTTGAAGGCGGACCTCGCGACCGAAGCGCCCGCCGCCGCACACCCCGAACTGCAGTTCGCCAGCCAGTCCACCGAGCTGGCGCGCCAAAGGGTCGAGCTGATGCGCCGCTCGCGCCGCGATGCGCCCGAACTGACCATCGGCGTGCGGCAGGACACGCCAGGCCGCGCCGAGTCCTCCCAGGGCAGCCTGGTCGTGGGCCTGCGCCTGCCCTTCGGCACCGACGACCGCAACCGGCCGCTGGAGGCGGCGGCGCTCACGGAACTCGACGTGGCCCAGACCCAGGAGCGGCGCTTGCGCGAGCGCCTGGACAGCGACATCGCCGCGGCGCGCGAGGCGCAGCGCTCGGCCCAGGCGCAACTCGAGGCCGAGACCGCCCGAGCCCGGCTGCTCCGCGAACGGACGACGCTGATCGACAAGTCCTTCCGTGCCGGCGAGACGCCGCTGCCGGACCTGCTGCGTGCGCTCGCCGCCGCATCGCAGGCCGACAGCGCCGCCGCCCGCCAGACCGCTGCGTTGGGCCTCGCCCGCGCCCGACTCCAACAAGCCCTCGGACTCCTCCCATGAACACTCCATCCTCGCGCCGCGCCAAGAGGCCGCTGCCGGCCCTCGCGCTGGCCGCACTGCTGGTCTGCGGCAACACCCCCGCGCTCGCCGCCCCCGGTGCCCACGGCCCCAATGGCGAGCACCTGGACAGCCCGAGCACGATGCGCGCGGCATCCGCGCTGCCGCGTGTCGAAGCCAAGTCCGAGACCTTCGAGCTGGTCGCCGAACTGCGCACCGGCGAGCTCACCATCCTCGTCGACCGCTACGAATCGAACGAGCCGGTGCTCGGTGCCCAGCTTGAGGTCGAGAGCGGCCCGCTCAAGGCCGTCGCGGCCTTCCGTGCCGAGCAAGGCGACTACGTGGTCACCGATGCCGCGATGCTGAAGGCGCTCGCTGCGCCGGGCGAGCACGGCCTCGTCTTCACGCTGGTGGCCGGCAAGGACAGCGACCTGCTCGACGGCACGCTGGTCAGCACCTCGGCCCGCGCTGTCGCCTCGGCGAAGGACGATCACGGCCACGCGCACGGTGGCGATGACCATGGTGACGACCACGAACTGGAGCGCGCGGCCTGGATCGGTGCCGGTGTCGCGGCCCTGGGCCTGATCGGCGGCATCGCCTGGTGGCGCCAGCGACGCCGCGAGGCCGGCAAGCTGCAGGGAGGCCTGTGATGCAACACCAGCTCGCTCGAACCTCCGTCGCCCTGGCGCTGGTCCTCGCCGCTGCGATGCTGCCGGTGGCCGTGACCCGCGCAGCACCCGGCGCCCACGGCCCCAACGGCGAACACCTCGACGCGCCCGGCGCGGCTGTCAATGCCTCCGGCCTGGCGCGCCTTCCCGACGGCAGCGTCAACGTGCCCAAGCTTGCGCAACGCCGCATGGCCATTCGCACCGTGTTGGCGCCTGAGTCCGAACCCGCCGCCACGGTCGAACTGCCGGGCCGCGTGGTCATGGACCCGAACGCGAGCGGCCGCGTGCAGGCCGTGCACGGCGGCCGCATCGAACCGGGTCCGCGAGGCCTGCCGGTCGCAGGTCAGGCGGTGAAACGCGGCGACGTGCTGGCCTACGTGCGGCACCATGCCGAGCCCTACGCGCTGGGTACGCAGCAGGCCCAGCTGGTCGAACTGCGCGCGCAGCGCCAGATCGCCGAGCAGCGCGTGCAGCGCCTCGAAGGCCTGGAAGGCACCGTGCCGCGCAAGGAGATCGACGCGGCCCGCACCGAAGCAAAGAGCCTGGCGGAGCGCGAGCGCAGCATCGGCGCCAGCCTGTCGTCGCGCGAGGCGCTCATCGCGCCGATCAGCGGCGTGATCGCCCGCGCGGACCTCGTCGTCGGGCAGGTCGTCGAGCCGCGCGACGTGCTGTTCGAAGTGGTCGACCCGGCCCGGATGCTGGTCGAGGCCACCACCGCCGACGCCAGCCTGGCGGCCCGCCTGGCCGGCGCTTCAGTGCAAGGACTTCCGGACGTGTCGCTGCGCCTGCTGGGCGCGTCGCGCTCGATGCGAGACGGCGTACTGCCGATCACCTTCGCCGTCGGTGCGGCCAAGCCGGGCACGGCGTTGCCGCTGGCGATCGGACAGCCGGTCACGGTGGTGGCGCAATCGAAGGAGCGCATCAAGGGCGTCGTGCTGCCGGCGGAGGCGGTGGTGCGCAACCCGTCCAACGAGCCCATCGTCTGGATCAAGTCCGGCGCCGAGCGCTTCATCCCGCAGCCGGTTCAGTTCCGGCCGCTGGACGCGAACACGGTGGTCATCACCCAGGGCCTCAGCGCGGACAACCGCGTCGTCGTCCAGGGCGCACCGCTGATCGCGCAGATCCGCTGAACGGAGACTTCTCATGTTCAACTGGATCGTTCGCTACAGCCTGCACAACCGGCTCTTCGTGCTGGCGGTCGCGGCGCTGCTGATGGTTTACGGCGCGATGACGGCCTGGCGTACGCCGGTCGACGTCTTCCCCGACCTCAACAAGCCGCTGATCACCGTGCTCACCGAGGCCGGCGGCATGGCGCCGGAAGAGGTCGAGCAGCTCGTCACCTTCCCGCTGGAGACGGCGCTCAACGGCATGCCCGGCGTGACCCGCGTACGCAGCACCTCGGGCGTCGGCCTGTCGCTGGTCTACGCCGAGTTCGACTGGGGCACGGACATCTACCGCAACCGCCAACTGGTGGCCGAACGGCTGGCCATCGTGCGCACCCAGTTGCCCGGCGACATCACGCCGGTGATGGGCCCGGTGTCGTCGATCATGGGCGAGGTGATGCTCGTCGCGCTGCCATTGGTTCCCGGTGACGGCAAGGCACC
Source organism: Hydrogenophaga sp. T2 (assembly GCF_049843535.1). Taxonomy (NCBI): domain Bacteria; kingdom Pseudomonadati; phylum Pseudomonadota; class Betaproteobacteria; order Burkholderiales; family Comamonadaceae; genus Hydrogenophaga; species Hydrogenophaga sp. T2. Next base: position 292,260 of record NZ_JBBHZJ010000001.1, read on the forward strand.
CGTGGCCACGCCGATGCAGGCACGCGAGTACGCCGACTTCGTGTTGCGCCCGCGCCTGCTGTCGATTCCGGGCGTGTCGCAAGTGATCCCCATCGGTGGCGAGGTTCGCACGCTGCGCGTGGCGCCCAACACGGCGCGAATGGCTCAGTTCGGTGTCTCGCTGACCCAGGTGGAGCAGTCGCTGAAGGGCTACGCCTCGAACGCTGGCGGCGGCTTCATCGACCTGAACAGCCGCGAGTACCTCATCCGCCACCTGGGCCGCACGAACCGCGCCGAGGACCTGGGCGGCATCGCGGTGGCCTGGAAGGACGGTCGCGCGATCCTGCTGGACCAGGTCGCCACGGTCTCGTTCGCGGCGGGACTGAAGCGCGGCGACGCCGGCTACAACGGCCTGCCGGCCGTCGTGATCAGCATCCAGAAGCAGCCCGATGCCGACACCGTCAAGCTCACCGCGCAGATCGAATCGGCGCTCACCGAGCTGAAGCAGGGGCTGCCACGAGGCCTCGCCGAACCGCGCGTGCTGTTCCGCCAGGCCGACTTCATCAAGGCGTCCATTGGCAACGTGGCCGAGGCGCTGCGCGACGGCGCCATCATGGTCGCCATCGTGCTGTTCGCCTTCCTGCTGTCGGCGCGCACAACAGTCATCTCGCTGGTGGCGATCCCGCTGTCGCTGGCGGTCACGGCGCTGGTGTTCCAGTGGCTCGGCCAGTCGATCAATGTGATGACGCTCGGCGGCCTGGCCATTGCCATCGGCGAACTGGTCGACGATGCGGTGGTGGATGTCGAGAACATCCTTCGCCGGCTCAAGCAGAACCGGGCAACCGGCAACCCGCTGTCGGTGCTGGAGGTGGTGCGCCGCGCCAGCGTCGAGGTGCGCTCCGGCATCGTCTACGCCACGGTCATCGTCGTGCTCGTCTTCGTGCCGTTGTTCGCGCTGCCGGGCATCGAGGGGCGCCTCTTCACACCGCTGGGCATCGCGTACATCGTGTCCATCGGCGCCTCGATGCTGGTCTCGATGACCGTCACGCCCGTCATGTGCTACTACATGCTGCCGACGATGAAGCGGCTGGACCATGGCGACAGCCCGCTGGTCGCGTGGCTCAAGCGCCAGGACACCCGGCTGCTGAAATGGTCCTTCGGCCGCGCCCGGCTGCTGATCGCGCTGGCTGCCCTGGCCGTGGCCGGTGCCGCGGCGACGGTGCCCTTCTTCCCGCGCGCCTTCCTGCCAGTCTTCAACGAGGGTTCGCTGGTGCTGGGCCTGGTGATGCAGCCGGGCACGTCGCTGGCCGAGGCCAACCGCGTCGGCGCGGTGGCCGAGACGCTGATCCGCCAGGTGCCCGAGGTCGCGCAGGTGGGCCGCCGCACCGGCCGCGCCGAACTCGACGAACACGCCGAGGGCGTGCACTCGGCCGAGATCGACGTCGACCTCAAGCGCTCGGACCGCGACCGCGAGGCCATCATGGCCGACATCCGCGACCGCCTGTCCACGCTGCCCGCGCAGGTGGCCATCGGCCAACCCATCAGCCACCGGCTGGACCACCTGCTGTCGGGCGTGCGGGCGCAGATCGCCGTGAAGATCTTCGGCGACGACACCGACACGCTGCGCGGCCTGGCCGAGGAGACGCGCGGCAAGCTGGCCACCGTGCCGGGGCTGGTCGACCTCACGGTCGAGAAGCAGGTGCTGATCCCGCAGATCACCGTGCGCCTGGACCACCGCAAGGCGGCGCAGATGGGCCTGTCGCCCGGCGAGGCGATCCGCGTGCTGCAGGCACTGACCGACGGTGCGCACCGCGCAGACATCGTCGACGGGCCACGCCGCTACGAACTGGTGCTGCGCCTGCCCGACCAGCAGCGCAGCCCGCAGGACCTGGCGCGCACGCTGATCGACACGCCGGCCGGGCGCATCCCCGTGTCCAGCATCGCCACGGTGGAAGAAACCGACGGGCCGAACCAGATCGGCCGCGAGAACGGGCGCCGCCGCATCATCGTCTACGCCAACACCGACGGCGGCGACATGGGGCAGGTCATCAAGGACATCCGCGGCATCATCGCCAAGACGCCCCTGCCGCCCGGCAACTTCATCAGTCTCGAAGGCCAGTTCCAGGCGCAGGAACAGGCAACGCGCCTGATCGCGGGCCTGTCAGTCGTATCGCTGGCGATGATCTTCCTGGTGCTGTACAGCCGCTACCAGTCGGCGGTTCTGGCGGGCATCATCATGGCCAACATCCCGCTCGCGCTGATCGGCTCGGTGGTGGCGATGTGGATCGCGGGCGTGCAACTGTCGGTGGCGTCGATGGTGGGCTTCATCACCCTGGCCGGCATCGCCACGCGCAACGGCATCCTGAAGATCAGCCACTACATCAACCTCGTCAAGTTCGAGGGCGAGAGCTTCTCGCAGGCGATGATCGTGCGCGGCTCGCTGGAACGGCTGACGCCGGTGCTGATGACGGCGCTGGTGGCGGCCTTCGCGCTGACACCGCTGCTGCTGGCGGCCGACGCGCCGGGCAAGGAGATCCTGCACCCGGTGGCGGTGGTGATCTTCGGCGGGCTGGTGAGCTCGACACTGCTCGACACGCTGCTCACGCCGGTGCTGTTCTGGCTGTTCGGCGAGAAGGCCACGAAGCGGCTGACCCAACCCGAGCTCGACCCGGCCCCAGACGCCACGCCGGCGCAGGAAGCCTATTGAGTTGAAATCAGGCCTGGCGGCGCCGCCTGCTCCAGTGCGCCGCACCCCAAAGGAGTTTGCAGAGATGAAGAACAAGCTGTTGGCCGCCGTCGTGCTGGGCCTGTCGGTCCTGTCGTTCAACGCCGCCATGGCCCACGGTGGCGCCAAGCCCAAGCACGGCGGCGTCGTCGCCACCGCCAGCGACCTGGGCTTCGAACTGGTCGGCACGCCCGCAGGCGCCGCGATTTACATCGAAGACCACGGCAAGCCTATGGCGCCTACCGGCATGAGCGGCAAGCTCACCGTGCTCAACGGCGCCGAGAAGTCGGAAGCCGAGCTGACCGTGGCCGGCGACAAGCTGGAGGCCAAGGGCGTGAAACTGGCGCCGGGTGCCAAGGTCGTGGCCGCGCTCACGACCCCGGCGAAGAAGGCGATCACGGTGCGCTTCACCGTCAAGTAGATGGCCTTGTCACCCGACGCACTGCCTGCCCTGCGAGGCGGGCTGCTCGCCCTGCTGGCCGCGGCGCTGTTCGGCGTCAGCACGCCGCTGGTGCAGCAGTTCGGTGCCGGGCTGGGCGCCTTCAGCACCGCAGCGCTGCTGTACGCGGGTGCTGCGGCGGTGGGCCTGTTGTCGCGCCAGCGCATCGAGCGCGAAGCCCGCCTGCAGCGCAGCGACCTGCCGCGGTTGTTGGCCATGGCCGCCTTCGGCGCGGCCATTGGCCCGGTGGCGCTGGCCTGGGGCCTGCAGAACACGAGCGGCACCAGCGCCTCGCTGATGCTCACACTCGAAGCGCTGTTCACCGCCGTGCTGGCCTGGCGCCTGTACCGCGAGACCATGGACGGTCGCGTCTGGACGGCGATGGCGCTGCTGCTGGCCGGGGGCATGGTGCTGGTGCTCGACCAGGGTCGCACGGGAGGTGCCCAGCTGTGGGGCCTGCTGGCCGTGCTGCTGGCCACCGCGGCTTGGGGCATCGACAACACCCTGTCTCGGGCGCTGGCGGAGCGAGACCCCGGGCAGGTCGTGATGGCCAAGGCGCTGCTGGGTGCCACCGCGACGGCTGCGCTGGCCCTGGCCTTCGGCGAGCCGCTGCCTTCGGCGATGGCGGCGCTGGCGCTGTTCGTCATCGGTGCCACGGGCTACGGCCTGAGCCTGCGGTTCTACCTGCTGGCACAGCGGGCCTTCGGCGCTGCACGCACGGGTTCGGTGTTCGCCTTTGCGCCCTTCATCGGCGCGGCGTTCGCGGTGCTGCTGGGCGACCGCGCCGTCAGCGGCCTGATGCTGCTGGGCAGCGTGCTGATGTTGGCCGGCGTGTTGCTGCACCTGGCCGAGTCGCACGGCCACGAGCACGAGCACGAGGCGTTGGAGCACGAGCACGCCCACCGCCACGACGACGGGCACCACGAGCACGTGCACGATGTGATGCCCGTGGGTGAGCACAGCCACCGCCACCGGCACGAGCCGATGCGGCATGCACACGCCCATGTGCCGGATGCGCATCACGCGCATCGCCACTGAGCGCGGGACGTTGCGGCCGGCGCGGAAGGGCTACGGGCCGACGCGGCGCCGTACCGCGTCGACCAAGGGCCCGATCGCCGACGGCGGAAACGGCGACACGCTGCTGACGTTGATCTCGCACAGCACGTAGCGCTCGGCGCCGTCGGCCGCGGGCTCGCCGAGCATGAAGTCGCAGTCCCACAGCAGCGGAAGCTGGTCGTGCGCGAGGCCGACACGCTCTCGCAGCAGCGTGATCCAGCCCGACTCCAAGTGCTGCCTGAGCGGTTGGAATGCAGGCAGCTCTGGCCCGTGATAGAGCCGCGGCCCCGGCAGCGGGGCATCGGGATGCAGGGCGTTCACCGCCTGGAGCCCGAAACCCGCCACGCGATCCGCCACCAGATACGCGCGCACCATGCCCTCGCTCAGCCGCGGCTGCCACGCCTGGTCGATCATGTGGCCGCCTTCGGCAGGCTCGAAGTACGGCGCCAGCGTCGCCTGCAGTGTCGCCATGTCCATGCACTGCGACGTGCTGCCGCGCTGGGCATGCCGCGCGGTCAGAACGCCATCGCCGGCCTGCTCGACCCGCCACACGCCGATGCCGCTGTGGCCGCGATGCTGCTTGAGGACGCGCGGGCCGTGGCGCAGGCGCAGTGGCAACTCCGACGCCAGCTGCGCCAGGCTGTCCACGCGGCGCACGTCGCTGCCGAACGGCAGGTCGCGGGTCTCGACCAGCACGTCCTTGGTGCCCAGGCGCACGATCGCATCGGGGTGCGCGCTGACGAGGGCGCCGGCCTGTGCCACCTCGCGCAGCAGCGCATCGAGACGGTCGCGCCGGCGGCCATCCTCGATCGGGTTGCACCACACCAGCACGGCCTGCACGCCGCGCAACTGGGCCATCACCTCGTCGGCGAAATCGTCGTGCCAGACCGCCGGCTCGGCGACCACGCCGGCCTCAGCGAGTGCCTCGAACAGCGCCGCGAATCGGCTCGCCGCGGGGTCGGCACGGTCGCGCGCGGAACGGTCGCCGGGATACAGCAGCGCGACCCTCGGAGCGGGCACGGCGCTCATGGTGTCTGGGGCCTGTCGACCAGGGGCCGGCCCGCTGCCTGCCAGCCGTCGATGCCGCCACGCAGATAGCGCGCGTTCAGGCCGGCGGCACGCAGTCGCATCGCCGTCGCTCGGCCGACCTCGTGACCGTACACGCAGTACACGACCAGTTCGCGGTCGGCGGGCAGTTCTGCGGCCCAGTCGGCCGCCAAGGCAGGGTCGCACCAGCGTGCCCCGGGAAGCATCTTGCGTGCCTGCGCGAACACGCCGGCCCGGCGCACGTCGAGCACCACCGCGTCGCCGACCTCGTCCAGGCTGGCGCCGAAGGCCTCGCTGGCACAGTGCACGGCCCGCTGGTAGCGGCCGTACACCGCAGCCCAGTCGATGTTGCCCATGAACGCATCGACGTAGGCGCCCGCGGCAGCGCCGTAGTCCATGTGATACGCATGCTCGTACATGTCCAGCGCCAGGATCGGCACGCCGCCGGCCACCGTGTGGGTGTGGTCGGCGGCCCACTGGTTGACCAGGGTTCCTTCGCGCGGCTGGAACACCAGCAGCACCCAGCCGGAGCCACCACCCAAGGACCTGCCCATGGCAATGAACTCCTCGCGCCAGCGCTCGACGCTGCCGAAGTTGGCATCGAGCGACAGCTTCATGGCCGGCTCCATCGTGACGCCGTCGCCGCCGAGGCTGCCGAAGTAGAGCTCGTGCAACAGCATCGAGTTGGTGGCGATCAGTTCCTCGCGCTTGAGCCCGTTGACTTGGAAGCCCGGCGCGGTGCCGAACGGCAGGGCCGCCAGCTTTGCGCGGATCGCGTTCAAGCGCTTGACGGCGCCGCTGTAGTTGTTGTCGTAGTGGCTGTCGATCAGCTCCTGGGACAGGTTGCGCAGCGTCGAGGGATCGATCGGCAGCGGTTGGATGCGTGCGTCCATGGAAGTGCCCTTTCAGCGCAGCGCAGGCGCGAACAAGGTGATGACCAGGCCGGCAGCGGCGCAGGCGCCGAGCAATGGGATCACGCCGACCTTGAAGCGAAACAGCGCCACTGCGGCGGCCAGGCAGATCACCGCCGACAGCAGGTCGAATCGCCCGCCGAAGCCTTGTGGCCAGAGCACGTGGTAGGCAAAGAACATCGCCAGGTTCAGGATCACGCCGACCACCGCCGCCGTGATGGCCGACAGCGGCGCCGTGAAGCCCAGCTTGCCGTGCGTGGCCTCGACCAGCGGCCCGCCGGCCAGGATGAAGACGAACGACGGCAGGAACGTGAAGAAGGTGACCACGGTGGCGGCCAGCGCGCCGCCGACAAACAGCGCCTCGGGCCCCAGCACCTGCTTCAGCCAGCCGCCGACGAACCCGACGAAGGCCACCACGATGATCAGCGGGCCGGGAGTCGTCTCGCCCAGCGCCAGGCCATCGATCATCTGCGGCCCGCTGAGCCACTGGTGCGTCTCGACCGCGCCCTGGTACACATAGGGCAGCACCGCATAGGCGCCGCCGAAGGTGAGCAACGCGGCCTTGGTGAAGAACCAGCCCATCTGCGTCAGCGTGCCCTGCAGGCCGTTCGCCGCCACCAGCGCGGCCATCACCAGCAGCCACAGCCCGAAGCCCGCCGCCAGCACCTTCGCCAGGTGGCGGCGCGAGAGCCGGGCGTGCCGGGGCGTCGGCGTGTCGTCGTCGATCAGCGCGGGCCCGTAGCTGGCCTTGGCACTGCCGTGACCGCCGCCCAGCGCGAACACCTGCGGCCAGCGTCGCGCGCCGAAGTGGCCGACCAGGCCGGCCGCCAGCACGATGGCGGGGAACGGCGTATCGAAGGCGAAGATCGCGATGAACGAGCCCGCGGCGATGCCCCACATCCAGCGGTTCTTCAAGGCCCGCGTGCCGATGCGATGGGCGGCGTGCAGCACGAGTGCGGTCACGGCGGGCTTCAGGCCGAAGAAGATGCCGGCCACCAAGGGCACGTCACCGAAGCGCAGGTAGATCCACGACAGCGCAATCAGGATGAACAGCGAGGGCAGCACGAACAGCGCGCCGGCCACGATGCCGCCCCAGGTGCGGTGCATCAGCCAGCCGATGTAGGTGGCGAGTTGCTGCGCCTCCGGGCCCGGCAGCAGCATGCAGTAGTTGAGCGCGTGCAGGAAACGCTGCTCGCTGATCCAGCGCCGGCGCTCGACCAGCTCGGTGTGCATGATTGCGATCTGCCCGGCCGGGCCGCCGAAGCTGATGAAGCCGAGCTTGAGCCAGAAGCGGAAGGCCTCGGCAAAGCTCACTGCGGCCGGTGCGGCTGCGGGAGCCGTGGGCTCCTCGGCGATAGGTGTCGTGGCCGTGCTCATGTCGCTGGTCCCGGTGCGGCGTACAGCGCGTCGAACACGGACGCCGCCGCCAGGTTGAGTTGATCGTCGTCGGCGTGGACCTCGCGCAGGCCGGACAACACGGCCTCCAGACCGGCAGCCTCGGGCACGGGAATGCCGCCGATGTCGAGGAAGTGCACGGCCCGCGCGATGCGCTGCAGCCTCGGGTCCGTATCCAGCCCGAAGCTGGCCGCCAGCACTTCGAAGCTCACGCGCGAGCCGACGTGCGTGAAGCGCGCACCGTCGTAGTCGAAGCCCAGCGCGCCACGAGGTGCGGGGGTCGCTCCTGCCGGATCGGCCAGCCAGACGAAGCGCGCCTCGGGATCAACGAAGCGGCGGATCAGCCAGGCGCAAGCCAGCCGATCCACCCAGGGCCGCGCGCGCGTGGCCCAGCGCTTGCCACGGAACTTGCGCGGGTCGAGGCGCGGTATGCCGTGCGGTGCCTGCGCCACCGGCTCACCGCGCGAGAAGCGCGCGTCGAGTGCCTGGCGCAGCACGTTGAGTTCGGCCTGCGCCTGTTCGGCAGCCGCGCCGGGGTAGTAGTCGATGCGCCGCAGCCCTTGCAGCGCCTCGTCGATGCCGCGCCAGCGCCGCCGGGCCTCGGTCTCGTCGAGCGAGGCCAGGGAGGCGGCGAGATCCTGCGCCTCAGCGCGCCATTCGCCATAGGCATCGCTGCGGTCGAACAGGGCCAGCACCTCGGCACGCTGAGCCTCGTCGCTGGTGGACAGTTCGAGCACGCTGGCCTGCCCGCCGTGGGCGCGGACCTCGACCACGAGCGGATCGAACAGCCCAGCCTGGGCCTTCGGCAGCACGTAGGCGCCATCACGCAGCGCGCCGCAGCCTAGGCCCTTCAGCGCACGCCAGACGCGCAGGCGAACGGCATTCGGCTGCGTCGGCAGGGTCAGGAAGAGCACGCTCCACATGTTCGAAGCATACGCTACACCGTGAGAAATAAACACTACATCAACTTGGACCAGCAGCTCCGATGGCGCTGGCGGCTCGATCGAGCCTCGAGGGTGGGGCAATTTCCCCGCCCGCCACAATGAATCGCATGCCGCGTCGGGTGATTGCCCTCCTTTTCTTCCGTTGTCTTCTTCTGGTCCGGTATCAGCGCACTCAAGGCACCGAGCGACTTTGCGCAGCCGTCGACGGACCAGCAGCACCCCATCACCCACGCTGGGGGACCGGCCGCATTGAACGACGGCTCGGTGGCAGACCACCACCTGGACGACCTGCCCTCTCAGGCGCAGAGCGATCCATCCACCGACACACCGGGTCTGCTGCGGGCACCCGTAGCATCCGTTGCGCCTGCATCGGTGATGACCATGGCACGAGCCGCCGTGACCACGGCTGCAGGTTCGCCGTGCCTCGCCGGGCCTCTGCGCCCACCTCGCAGCGACGCCATCAAGGCCTGACCAGCGGCTTCGTGCCCTGGCGCCTGGCCGCTGCGCAGCCGCGCGACGACGTCGCACCAACCCCAAGAACAACCACGGCGCCACGACTGGGTTCGCTCGTCGCGTGCGATGCCTCCTGTCGCTGCTGACCCTGCGGGGTCCGGCCAGCGACACCAACGAATTGCGGACAGCCCGCACTCTCCATGGAAATCGCCATCCTCTTCGCGCTCATCGTGCTCAACGGGCTTTTCGCGATGTCAGAGATCTCGCTCGTGACCGCGCGCAAGGATGTAGCCATGGCATGGCTGTGCTTGGCGACACTCGTGTGGGCGTACATGCCGCGGCGTCGGCTATCGCCATCGGGTGGTACCAGACATCGTCCAGGCGGTCGTTGGCGAAGGCCCGCACTTGGCCGAGTCCGGGTACTTGTGTAGGGCCGCTGTGTAGACACTCATCGCCACGTCGCTGGCCCACTCGAGCAGCGCAACTGCCGTGGTCGCCGGGGTCCGACCAGCGCTCTCGCTTAGACGTTCCAGCCTGCCCGGCACCTCGCGTGTTTCACCCAGGATGGGTCTCGCCAGTCCCCGGTGGATCATCGGCGGCGACAACCGGCCCGACACAGCCCGCATCCAGCAGGCGCTCCCACTCGGCCAGGGTCAGATCGAGCTCGCGGCCACCCAGGCGCACGCGGAACACCAGCGATCGCCGCTCGACATGGTGAACGCCAGCGGGAATGCGCAGCGGCACGCCTGCCGCCGTGGTGGCTTCGCAGTCGGTGAAGGCATAGCGCTCGACGGTCATGGTCAGGGCGGAACCGGTCTGCAGGAGATGTTGATCCGCCCACTATACGAACCGTCAGCCTGCCCGCACGCCCAGCAACTGGGCAGCGCCACGTTCCGGGCCCCCGACGTGGAGGACTCGGAATCGATTGCCCGCCCAAGCGTCGGCCGAGCCGGTCGCTTGGGCGGGCATTGCCGCGATGAGACCTCGGGTCCGTTGCCGACCGAGGGACCCCGTCCGATACTGACTTGGCTTCCTGCGGACATCGCGTCTGCTCAGCCTTCATCGGTGGCTCCGGTCGCCCTGAAGTCCAGCCCAGCTGGCGTCGCAGTCGTTACCTGCCTTGTGTCCCGTCCGGCAGCTCCGTGTGCCGGGCCGATTCAGATCCATCCGGATCCGAAACCAGGAGCCGGCCATGACCCCGTGTCGTGGCCCCTCCTCGCATGCGCCGATCACGACCTCTGCGTCGTGACGCGCCCTGCGCTCACCAGCCCGGCCTGATCTCGATCAGTAGCCTGGCCTGACGCACGCATCTGCCCTGGTCCCGTCCTCTCGGATGCGGACCTCCGCAGCTCGCGCACGCATTGGTGCGCGACCAAGCGCCTTGTCTTCCCGGCAAGGCATCCCAGACGGGGAACCCCAGTTCCCCGCCAGGGATGGGCGTTCCCCTTCACCCCTGAAGGAGAACCCCCATGAGTCCCGTTCCCTGGAACCGCGCTGTCGCGCCGGTGTGTGCACTGCTGGGTGGTGCCGGGCTTGCCCGTGTGCCCGCCCGGCGGCCTGTCACCCTTCCGGCGCTGCTCCGGCCCCGGCCCTGCACGCCCCATGCGTCCACGCGCGTGGTGTGCGAGGCCGCGGACCCTCTGGCGTCCGAGCGCTGCACGACGGTGTGCTGACCATGACGGTCGACACCTACCGCAGGCGCATCGCCTCGACGGCCATCGTGCTGGCCCGGGAGGATCCCCTCCTGGTCAAGGAAGTCATCGCCCGGCTCCGCGCCTCGGGCGAGATCGCGGCCGACGACCTGGTCTATCTGGACCGGATCGCCGACCGCTGGATCGGCATTGCCGAGGGCCTGCGCAGAGGCGCCGCTCGCGTGCTCACGACCTGATGGTCGCGGGCATCGAGTCGTCCGTCGCGGCACCGCCGTCGGCTCGAACTCGTGCCGATCGAGTCCTGGGTTTCGGGGATGGTGAACCGACCGCCAGCGATGGCATCGGGACGCCATCACCCGACACCCCGTTTTCCTCGGCTCTCAGCCGTCCTCGCCATCCACCCTCCGGGAGTCACCGTCTCCCGTCGGGGTCGGGGTTCCCTCGCCTTCTTGGAGAACCCCATGAGTCACGCTTTCCCAGACAGATCCTTCCAGAGCGCGTCACCGCGGCGCAGCACCATCGACATCGAGGAACAGCGCGCCTGGGTCGGCTTCTACAGACGCGTCGGCCGTGACGTCGCCCTCGCCGCCGAGGTGATGGCGCAGCTCGACGGCGACGCCGAGATGAAGCGTCGCCACCTGGCGCTGTACCTGTCCTGCAAGCAGTCGCTGCGCGTCCACAAGGCGCGCCAGGCCCGCGACAAGCGCATCGGGCAGTGGCTGCGCCTGCTGGTCCAGTGGACGCTGCAGCGACCCGCAGCCTTCGTCGGCGGCGTCACGCAGAAGGCGTACCACCGCACTGCGGACGTCCTGGACGAAGCCATTGCCGCTGCACCGCCAGCCTCGCCAGCAACATCGAAGCGGGGCGCGCGCCCAGCCGCGGCCCGTGACGCCGACAGCAGGCCCGAACCGGCCGCCGCGCAGGTTCGTCAGCTGCTGGGCGATGCCGAGTTCGCCGACGCGCACGCCCGCTTCCAGCACCAGGCCGGCATGTCCCCGGCGTCGCCGGTCAGTGGCTCCGAAGGCGGCTCCGAGCGTGCCCCGGAACCTCCCGTCGACGGCCCCGCAACCGCCGTCCAGATCAGCCGGCGCTGATCCGAAGACCGAGCCCCGGCGCAGCCCCATCGGCTGCACCGGGTTCGCTCGCTGACGTGCCTCGGCCAAGGACTGACGTCCAGCGGCCTGGCGCGACCGGCACCCCATCCAACCGCCCGCGGGCCCGCCCGCCAGGGCCGGTGTCCGCCCTCCCCACTTCGAGAGTTCACCATGCGAGACATCACCCTGAATCCCGAGCAACGCCTGTATGTGATCGCCACCGAAGGTGGCGTGACCTGCTTCGGCTTCGACAACGCCCGCGACCATGCCCGGCAGATCGCGCAGCGCCTTAAGCGTCCCGACCTGATGCCGACCGCCGACGACGCGGCCAGCCTCACCGGCTACGAGAAGTACCTCGCTGCGGTGCGTGCCTGGGGCGAGTCCGCCCAGGGCCACGGCACCTACTTCGATCCCGGCACGGACCCTCGCCTGGCGAGGGTGCTGGAGACCTGCCGCCGGGACGGCCGCAAGGTGCGGCTGGTGCTGGGCGACACCGGCACCGGCGCGAGCTGGCTCGACGAGTTCGACGCGGTCGGCACGGTCGGCCGCTCGACCGGCCTGCTGAAGGTGCCGCTGCTCGTCGAGCCGGGCCAGGCGGGCGGCACGGCCATCCTCTGTGCGAATGTGCTGGCACTGATGGACTGGGACACCGGCCTGCCCCTGTACCGCCACCCGCGCTGGCAGCCACCGGAACTGCGTATCCGCGCCAGTGATGACGATGCCCGTCCCTGGGCCGTGGTGCTGCACGAGCAGCCCGTGGCGAACTTCGACGACATCGGCAAGGCCGGTGCGTACCTCGCGTTCATGCGCGGGGCGAGCGTCGAGCCGCGGGTGTTCCGCTGAGCTGTCCGGTCGAACGTTCGAGACCCTTCAGACGGCGCGATCCAGATCCACGCCAGGCCGTCACCCAGCACGCCCCCGGCCCAGCACCGGGGGCGTTCCTGTTTCCGAGACTGCGAACGGGGCGACGGGCGCTCAGCGACCGGTCAGGGACTGCACCTCACGCTCGATCAGCCAGTGCAGGAACCGGGTGTCATCGGAGTGGCCCCAGTAGTGGGCCTTGCAGCGGCGGACGTAGGCCTGCAGGTCCGCGACGCTTCGGATGGACCCCGGCTCGATGGCGGTGATGCGGGCCAGCCGCGCCCGTTCGGGTCGGGTCAGTCGAAGCTGGTTTCCGGAGCGCAGCATGTCGGGTCGGCCTTGTCGGTAAGCCGCGCATCTTCGCGCGCCTGAGCAAGTCTGTGCGCATCCGCTGCTGCCCGCGGCGAAGAAATTTCTGCAGTGACAGCCGAGTGCCTCTGCGGTGTCACTTTTGCAGTCTGCCCGCCAAGACATCCGCGCAGGCCGTGGCCCAACCACAACGGCGCGGCCACGCGCAGTGCGGTCACGCGAACCGTGCCACCTCCCCGCGTACCGATGCCCGACCAAGGCACGGACCCTGGCGCCCTTTGCGCGGGCAAGCGCGGCAAAGGCGCTGTCGCTGGCACCGCCCCGGTTGAATCCCCGGCGCCGATGGCGCAGACTTGCCGGGCTCACACCCACTCCCGAGAGGAGTGTTTCCGATGCCGACCGAACGGGCGGCAGCGGCGTCGCAGTCGTTACCTGCCTCGGATGATCATCTGAGCCACCGTGCCGGCCACGTTCCGTCGTGTGTCTGCACATCCTTCCCTTGCGGGGACACCAGTCCCTAGCCTGTGAAGGAAGGGAACGGCGTTCCCGTCTTCCTTTTCGCCACGAGAGGAGAACGCCATGAACTTCCACCCTTTCCAGGGTCTTCAAGATCTGCCGGACCTGCCCGATGCCGCCCATGCGTCTCGGGAGGACCTGGTGGCAGAGATGCTGGGCCTGCAGGCCCACCCATTGCCAGGCCCGACGCCGGCAGCGCTGCGCGTCAGCGACCGGGAGACGCCCCACGAGGACCCGGCCACGCAGCAGCTCCTGACGCGCCGACTCGGTGTCGCCCGCGAGTTGCTGATGCGCGAGCTGCGTGACCGGATGGCGCAGGGGCCCGTGATGTCGTCGCCCCAGGTCCTTCGGGACTGGCTGCGCCTGCGCTGCGCAGGCCTGCAGCACGAGGTCTTCCTCGCGCTGTACCTGGATGCCAACCACCGGCTGATCACCCACGAGGAGGTGTTCCGGGGCACGCTCACCCAGACCTCGGTGTACCCGCGGGAACTGGTCAAGAGCGCCCTGGCCCGCAACGCCGCCGCGATCGCGGTGGCCCACAACCACCCGAGCGGCCAGGCCGAGCCGAGCCGCGCGGACGAGTTCCTGACGCAGACGCTGAAGTCGGCGCTGGCGCTGGTGGACATCCGCCTGATCGACCACTTCGTCGTCGCCGGCGACCAGTGCGTCAGCTTCGCGGAGCGCGGACTGCTCTGACGCCATGTGCGGCAGTCACGCCCTGCACGACCCAGTCGCGAGAAGGGCGCCGCCGAGGCGGTGCCCCTCCCGCCGATCCCACCCCAACCAAGGATGCCCATGTCGGCGAGAAGACGCCCGACCTGCCCCTGCTGTGCCGGCCACGGCGTGCCCCTGGGCGCGCTCGGTCGCCTGCACTGGTTCCGCTGCCGCGACTGCGGCATGACGTTCGCCCGCGCCGGACGTTCGAAGCGCACGCCCCGTGCGCCCTCGACCGCAAGGCAGGCGACCGAGTCCCCCACATCTCCCAGTTCATCCCGAGGAGGAAGCCACGATGCATACCCTGCCCGCCACCGGCCTGCGACAGCAGGCCGAGATGCTGGCCAGCCTGTCCCTGAAGCATCTGAGTTCGGCAACGCGCAACAAGCTCGCCGATGACGACCTGTCCGTGAACGCCTACCCGACCGACTGCGGCGGGTTCGTCTATGTCGGGGCACCGAAGTACCGCGTGCCGTCGGAACCCGATCTGGCCATGCTGTTCGAGGTGGCCGAATCCGCCGGTGTGGCCTGGCTGATGTTCGATCGCGAGGCGGCGGTCATCGACGGGCTGCCCGTGTTCGACAGCGCGGAGCCCGGACCATGAGCCAGCACCTCGCGACGGCGACGCTCGACGGACACCCCGTCGAGATCGTGGCCGGCTTCGATCGACGCCTGGGGGACTACTTTCTCCAGGTCATCGACGAGCGCAACGACATGCTCTACACCAGCCTGCAGGAGCCCCTGCTGGACTGGACGGACATCGGGACCCTGCGCGCCAAGGTCGCCGAACTCGGCCTTCGGCTGCCTGCGCAGTTGGTCGACGAGGTCGAGGGCGATGGCCGTCGACGCGCGGGCAACCGCATCGTCCGCCACCTGGCAGACGGGCCGCCAGTCACGCTGCTGGCGGGCTGACGCTGCCCGCTGATCGACCTCGGCGCCGCGCGCCCATCCCGGCGGGGATGGGGCCGGCGCCCTTTCTCTTTCTGCCACACCGGGTCACGACTGCACCGCTCGTTCACGTTGACGCTGCCGAAGGCGCTTCACGTACGGCGCATCGACCGCCTCGTCCGGACCCAGGCCCAGAGCGCAGCTCAGCAAGCTGGCGACGCAGCGATCACTGAGTTCAAAGGAATGCGGCAGGAACCCGAAGTTCCGACTGCTCTGCTCGTCGATAGCGACGAAGAACGCCCTGAACGTGTCCGCCAGGCTCGCACGCGGCCCTTCGGTCCCGGCCGCCGTGAGCGGATCGTGCGGAAGGGGAGCCGCTCGCGCCGCATCATCGGCAATGGCCTGAGCCACAGCGCTCAACGGCGGCCAGTACTTGAGATCGAACTGACCTGTCAGGGTTTCGAGCCTCGCCTTCACCCACTGTTCGTAGCTGTAGTTCCGTGCGGCAGCAGCGTGAATCGCATCCACCGGGTGGTAGAGCGTTTCACAAGAGAACCCGGAATGGTTCTTCAACTCGGTGCGCTCGTCCAGCAACTCGGCCAGGTGCGCCGCAACCCTTTCGATCTCCTGGTTGACCTCGACCAGCCTGGCCCTTCCTCTGCGAGCCTCCTGATTCGACTCAGGACTCCAGAACGCCGCCGTGCTCTGCACCAGATCGAAGAAGACCTTCAGGGCCGGCGGATGCTGGACGAGCTTGCCGTGGATCTCGGCATAGGCGTCCTCCAGCTCGAGGCCTCGTTCAAGCAGTCGGTCGATCACCCTGACTTCACTGGGCAGGATCGACTTCTCAGTCTTGTCGGCACGATCGGCCTTCAACAGCTGCTCGCAGGCGTGCCGGGCTTGCTTGGGCGTGGTCGGATGCGTCGTCATCGTGAATCCTCTTTCGATGTGCGAAAGAGTACTCGTGGCGCCGCGAGCCGTCGGTACCTGAATCCGTGAGTCGCGCTGGCGCTTCAGGTACCCGGCCGTGTTCACCAGAGATGCCGCAACCGCGCCATTCCGCCCACGTGCGCTGCTCTACTCGACCGACGAGGTTGAGTGCAACGCCGCCATCGCGTCCAGATCGATCACCGCATCCGCCATCGCCGTCAGCTCCGGCGTCTGCGACACGAAGAATTCCCGCGCGTAGCCACCCAGTTCCAGCACCCGCCGCTTCATCGCCATGAACATGCGCTTGCGCTCCGGGTCCAGCGGTCCGTCGGTCTCGTCGGAGAACAGGGTGTCGTAGCGCCGGCCGGTGTTCTGCGCCAGGTACAGCGCGACGGCCCTCACCAGGCACTCGTTGATCCACTATGCCGAGAACCCGGACATGCCGAGTCCGCGATCCGGCCGGCGTCCCCGCCCCTGCAACTGCGCCGCAGGTGCCTGCGAAGCGATGCGGCATAACACGTCGGGATTCGGGACGATGAGCCCAGACGCGCGCGGCGGCAAGAGCCTCAGCCTGATGAGCGGCGGTGAGCGAACTTTCATCGACGCCTGCCTGACGCGCGCGGTCGCCCTGTACTTGGCCCAGAACACCGGACGGCGATTCGACACGCTGTTCTCCGACGAGGCCGATGGGCCGTTGGACCCAGAACACAAGCGCATGTTCATGGCCATGAAGCGCGAAGTCCTTCGGCTCGGCGGCTACCGGCAGGAGTTCTTCATCACCCAGACCCCGCACCTCGCAACGATGGCCGATGCAATCATCGACCTCGACGCCATGCAGGTCGATGCGCTTCGGGACGTTGCACTCGTCGCTGAAGAAGCCAGGATGTAGAGCGAGCGGATCACGATCGCGGCGCGGGGTTCCTGATCGAATGGAAGGGTCGTTCGGTCGACACACCGCAAACGTCGGCACGTACCGCGTACCGCATTGGGCGCGATATCGACTCTACGAGGCGAACGTGCGCGATGTGCGCACAGGTGCCGTTCAACCGCGAGGGCTGTGCGTCTGTGGACGGCCAGCAGCCGTTGGGTGGTGCGTCCGGAAGCGGACGTCGATTACCCAGACCAGCTCATTGCATCAAAGCTCCGATCAATGGGCAGGTGGGCGGAGCGGGCGTCGGCGCCTAGCTGAAGGGTAATCGCGTGTCGCCGAGGGCTGAACCTTCGACATGCGAAGCGGGGCCGGGACGTTAGCGGGCAGCCCCAGTGGTCGCATCTGCCTGGGCGATGAACGCCAGCAACGCGGGCGTCGACTGCTTCTCACGATGCACAACCAGATGACATTGCCGAAGCTGCCGCGGCAATGTCGTGGAGACGCGGCACAGACGTCCAGCCTCCAGCGCATCGTTCACTACCCAGGCGGACAGGCAAGCCACCCCCAACCCTTCCTGAGCGGCACGCTGGATGGCCTCCGAACTGCCTAGCTCGATGCTGCGCCGGTAAGAACGCAGGTGGGGCAGCAAGCTCTGGTCGGTGGCCTCGCGCGTGCCAGAGCCCGTTTCGCGAACCAGCCAGACCGCCTCACGCAGCGTGCGCAGGGGAATGCGATCGCCCGCCCGGCTTGACTGGGCCAGCGCACTGTCGGGCGCAGCCACGACCACCATCTCGTCCTGCAGCCAGGGGGTGACCACCAGCTCCGGCTGGTGGCTGGGCCCCTCGATCAGCCCCACGTCGAGTTCGAAAGCGGTCACGGCATCGCAGATGGCGGCGGTGTTCCCGATAACGACCTTCGACCGCCAGGCGGCGGCGCTGCCGGGCTGCTGTGCCCCCATGAAGCCAGCGAGCAGCTTGGGCAACACGTAGTTGCCAATCGTCGTGCTGGCGCCGATGCGCAGCGACTGCGCCTGCGCGCTGCCGTCGCGCGACATCTGCTCGATGCCTGCGGCGCCGTCGAGCAAAGCCAAAGCCCGCGGCAACAGCGCGCGGCCGTTGTCGTTCAACAGCAGGCGTTTGCCGGCGCGGTCGAACAGGCGCAGCGAAAGCAGGCGTTCCAGCTCGTTGACGGCCGAACTGGTGGCCGATTGCGACAGCGCTATCTCAGCGCTGGCCGCCGTGGTGCTGCCGCTGCGCGCCACGGCGACAAAAATCTGCAGCTGACGCAGGGTGAGTCGAAGCACGTCCACGGTGATTGCCGTTGTTATCGATTTCGCAGGTACATCTTAGTCATACAACCCGTTGGACGGGTTGATTGCCAAGCTCTAAATTTGCCTGGCCGCTCGATCACGGGGCGGCGGCCCGCCGCACCACCACCGGCATCTGGAGCCCGACATGCTGACCCTTGAACGAACAACCCCACGCCCCGCAGCACCCGGCCCGCTGGCCCCACAGGCACTGCATGCCCTTCAATGGGTTGCTGCCCGGCGGCCAGTGGCGGGCTTCATGGGGCCGGCCCGCGACGTGGCCCATGCCGTCTCGACCACCTTGGCCGCCGACAGCAGCATCGACCCGCAGGTGCTGCGCTGGATGCCGGTCGCAGTGCCGCTGGCGGCCGTGCTGCTGTGCGCCGGCATCGCCTTGATCTGGGTGCTGGCGTGATGCACGCGCTGTCGACCTCACAAGCCAGCCCTGGCCCGGTAGCCCGCCGCCGCGCAGCCCAGTTGCGCTTGCAGTTCGCGGCACTGATGCCTGGCCTCGTGTTGAGCGGCGCTTTGGCCGGTGCGGGCATGGCGCTAGGCCGCATCGGCTGGCTGCAGGACCACGGCTTCAGTGCGCTGACGCTGGCCATCGTGCTGGGCATGATCGTCGGCAACACGGTCTATCCGTTGGTCCCGCGCCTGGCCGCGGCCAGCGGTGCCGGCGTCAACGTGTCCAAGCAGAACCTGCTGCGCCTGGGGGTCGTGCTGTACGGCCTGCGGCTGACGGTGCAGGACATCGGCCACGTCGGCATCGCCGGCGTCGCCATCGACGCGCTGGTGCTGGGCTCGACCTTCGCGCTGGCCTGCTTCATCGGCACGCGCTGGTTGGGCCTGGACCGCAAGACGGCGATGCTGATCGGCACCGGCAGCTCCATCTGCGGCGCCGCCGCGGTGATGGCTGCCGAACCGGTGGTCAAGGCGCGCGCCGAGCAGGTAACGGTGGCGGTGGCCACGGTGGTGGTGTTCGGCACGCTGGCGATCTTCCTGTACCCGGCGCTGTTCGAGCTGAACCAGCACTGGGCGCTGATTCCGGGTGGCGCCAACGGCTTCGGCATCTATGCCGGCTCGACCATCCACGAGGTGGCCCAGGTGGTGGCCGCGGCGCGTTCGGTGGGCCCGGACGCGGCCAACTCGGCCGTCATCGCGAAGATGGTGCGGGTGATGATGCTGGCGCCGTTCCTGGTGATGTTGTCGGCCTGGCTGGCACGTGACGACAAACGCCACGCCCAGACTTCCGCCGCCACGGGCCACGCTCAAGGCAAGCTCGCCGTGCCCTGGTTCGCCTTCGGCTTCGTCGCGGTGGTGTTGTTCAACTCGCTGCAGTGGCTGCCGGCCTCGGTGGTGGCGGTGACGACCGAGATCGACACCGCTTTGTTGGCCATGGCCATGGCCGCACTCGGCCTGGCCACGCACATCGGTGCCATCCGCAAGGCCGGTGCCAAGCCGTTGCTGCTGGCGCTGATCCTGCTCGGCTGGCTCATCGTCGGCGGTGCCTTGATCAACCGCTGGGTGCCGGCCCTGCTGGGCTGAAGCCTCGAATTCACGGCCCGACGGAATACGCCGCCGGCCGTCAACGTCCACCAAAGCAAACCTGTTTCTCTTTTCATCCCTCGACGAAAGACATCCCATGAATACCTTCTTCCGCACCACCGCGCTGGCCTTGTGCAGCACCTTGGTCCTGGTGGCGGCCAGCCTGCCCGCAGGCGCCGCCGAAGTCACCCCGGCCCGTATCACCTTCGACGGCCAGATCCGCAACAACTCGCTGGCGCTGAGCCCCGACGAGGCCACCGCCGTGGTGTCTTACAGCGAGCGCCCGGACGTCATCGTCTACGACCTGGCCACCGGTGCCGTGCGCGGTGTGCTGCGCGGCTACGTCACGCCGCGCAACATCGTGTTCGCGCCCGACGGCAAGAGCTTCTATGTCTCCGACAGCAGCCTGGGCACGGTGACGCGCCTGGACACCACCACGCTCAAGCCGCTGGCCACCGCGTCGACGCTGGCGGCCGGCCCCGGCGCCTTCGGCACCGCGCTCAGCAAGGACGGCAGCGCGCTGTATGTCAACAACCAGGCCAGCAGCACGGTGACGCGACTGGACACCGCCAGCGGGCAGGCCAAGGCCGTGATCACCGGCTTTGCGCAGCCGCGCCAGGGCGTGCGCCTGAGCCCGGACGGCGCGAAGCTCTACGTCACCAACTTCCTGGGCGACAAGGTGACCATCGTCGACACGCAGACCGACAAGATCGAGGGCGAGATCACCGGCTTCAACAAGATCCGCGCCATCTCCGTCACCGCCGACGGCAAGACCCTGTTTGCGGCCAACAGCGGCAGCAACGACATCGCGGTGGTGGACATCGCCGCGCGCCGCGTCACCGGCACCGTGCCGGTGGGCCGCGACCCCTACGGCGCCGCGCTCACGCCCGACGGCCGCTTCGTCTACTCGGGCAACTTGGCCGACAACACGGTGTCGGTGATCGACGTGGCCACGTTGAAGGTGGTCGCCACCATCGCCGGCTTCAAGCAGCCGCGCCAGGCCATCGTGTTCACGCGCGACGGCAAGACGGCCTACGTGCTGAACGAGGACCTGAGCATCTCCAAGGTCGAGCGTGCCGGGCAGCGAATCGTCGCCACGGTGGCCGCTGCGCAGGCGGTGGCGGCGTACTGAAAACCGGGAACTGTCAGAGAACCGGCGCACCGCACGACCGAGCCGGGGGCTTGCCGCTTCCGGTTCGCCCCGTTGTCGCCCCGCCCGCACAAAGGATCGAATGAAAACTCTGGCCAACCCCTGCCGGCGCCGCTTGGCGGCACTTTGTCTGGCCATGTGCACGCTGCCCGCCGCGTTCGCAGCTCAGGCCCAGACGGCCGCCCCGCCGGCGCTGGAACTCGTGGTGCTGGGCTCGGGCGGCCCGGGTGCCACCGGCCGCGCGGGCTCGGCCTTCGTGGTGTTGGTGGATGGCGTGGCGCGTGTTTTCGTCGACGCCGGCCCGGGATCTTTCGTGCGCCTGGGTGAAGCCAAGCTGGCGCTGGGTCGGGCCGACATCGTGCTGCTGACGCACCTTCATGTGGACCATGCCGGTGGACTGCCAGGCCTCTTCAAGGCCCGTGCGGTGTCCAACCGCGGGCCGGTCGATTTCAAGATCTTCGGGCCGGCAGGGCGGCGTGCGCTCGATGCCGACGATGCCGACTTCCCGGCCACCAGCCGCTTCATCGACCTCTTGTTCGGCAAGCAGGGCGCCTTCGGCTACCTGAAGGACTTCTCGGCGCCGCTGCGCTTTCAAGTGAACGACATCGACGCACCCGCCACGGCGTCAGCCCTGCCCGAAGTGCACACGGTGTTCGATGAGGGCGGCCTGCGCATCAGCGCCGTGGCCGGCCACCACCGCGACGCACCGGCGGTGGTCTACCGCATCGACCACGCCGGCAAGAGCATCACCTTCAGCGGCGACATCGACGCCAGCGGGCTGGCGGGTCTGCGGCGAATCGCCCAAGGCACCAGCCTGCTGGTCTTCAACAGCGTGGTGCTCGACCCACCCGGCTCGCCCGACGTGCTGTACACCTTGCACACGCCACCCAAGGCCATCGGCGAAGTGGCCGATGCGGTGCGCGCAGGCCAGCTGCTGCTGAGCCACCTGTCACCTGCGCTCGACGCGCAGCGTGATGCCGTCAAGGCGTCGATTGCCGCGCACTACGCCGGCGGGGTGGTGTTTGCGCAAGACGGTCAGCGGCTGGCGCCCTGAGGCGCGCAGCCGCCGGCGATAGTGCCGGTACCAGCCCCGAGTTCGACTCCCGTGCCCACCGACCCCACGAAGGCGATCACGCGAGCCATGCCGTCGGGCCACAGGAACACGGCGGCGTCGAACTTCACGCTCCGGCCGACCGATGGACTGCCGCTCACGAAACCTTCGGTGCCGACACCGCGGTCCAGGCCCCGCAAGTAGAAGGCGCCCGCCGTGGTGCCGAGGGCGTCGGCAAAGGTGCCCGAGAAGCTGAAGGTGTCGCTGGCCGGGTCGTAGCCGGCGAACGCGCTCGCCACATCCACGTCGCCGTTCTGCGGACCGATGTACGTGGGCAGTAGGTCGCCAATGGGGTCGGTGATGCCTTGCGCCAGCGCACCGGTCGCGGCGGTGAACAAGCTGGCCAGCAGCAGGAAGGTCAGGGTTCGCTTCATCGGAGCAATTGGTGGAGCGTGTCGGGCGGGTCAACTGCCGATGGCGTGACAGAAAAAGTTTTTGCGTGGGCCGGAATAGACCGCCTGCCGGCGCCGTCTGCCCTTGTGTCGGGACCTCATGGACCCTTCATCCACCACCGACCACCCCTCACTTCACATCAAGCCTTCAACGGAGCCCTCCATGTTCAAGACATTCGCCTTTGCTGCCACTGCCCTGACGCTTGCCGCTGGCAGCGCCTTCGCCGCCCCTTCCGACGACGCCCGCACGCACTTCCAGGCCATCGCTTCGGGCGACACCCAGATCGTGATGCGCGCCTACGCCGACCAGGCCCAGCTGAACTGGGTCGGCGGCCCGCTGGACGGCACCTACGCCACCACCGACGCCATCCGCGGCACCTGGGAAAAGTTCGGCAAGGCCGTCGGCCCGCTGAAGCTCACCATCGGCTCCATCGAAGAATCGGCCAACCCCAAGGGCTCGACGGTCTCCGCCAACGTCGTCTTCGAAGGCAAGATGCCCATCAAGGTGCGCTACGTGCTGACCTACCGCGAAGGCAAGATCGTCAGCGAAACGTGGCAGATCGACCCCAAGTTGAACGTCGCCCTGGCAGCCACGGCCGAAACCGCCGGCAAGACCGCGACCTACTGATGCACCAGCGCCGCGCCGCACCGGGCCAGACCGGGGGCGGTGCGCACCTGCGTCGTTCGGGTTCATTCCCCGCAGTTGACAACGGAATACCCGCAAGCGCCCGTGCGTCGACCTGTTTGAAGTGGTTAACGCACTGCTCACCCATCCCCCCAGGAGCTCCCCATGCGACACCCGCTTTCCAAACTTTCGGCTGTGCTGATGCACGCTGCTCTCGCGGCCGCGGCAGGCCTTGCTTCACTGCCCGGCCACGCCGCAGACGGCGCTGAATCCCTGACCTATACCAACATCACCAAGATACGCGACGGCATGGGCGCACGCGGCGACCTCGCACCGATCGCACGCATCGTCTCGCCGCTGGCGGATTCGCAGATCGTGCCGGGCGAAGGCCGCATTGGCGCAGGCAGCGTGAATGGCACCGGCTTCGTGTTGAACATCGAGGTCGTCACGCGCGACGCGACACCGATCGCCGCGAAAGAATCGCTCAACATCAGAAACACCGCGCTGCTCGGCCAGATCAACCCGAACATTCCGGGCCTCTATGTCTTCCTCGACACCGACCTCGTCAAGCCCGACGGTGGCGTGATCCCGAAGAACACCAACCTGGCGAACCTCTTCAACATCCTGGGCACTGACGACACGCCGGGCGCGGGCGTGACGCTGTGGCTGGGCTGGCACGTGCTTGAATCGCTGCCGCTCGACACGAGCCGCTTCAACATCACCACCGCCGTGGTCGACACCGCCGGTCGCATCGGCTTCGACAGGGTCTCGATGGCGGTGCTGCGCGGCGGTATCACATCGGGGCAGGCACTGACGCCCCTTCCGATCGATGTGTTCGATGACGGCATCGACGACGCGGACGGACCGGAGGTGACGATGATTGCGCCCCGCGTGCCGTCGCGTGTGTCACCCGGGCCGCAAACCGGCAATCCGACGCCGCCTGCGAATGCATCGCTGTTCTTCATTCAAGTGGCGGCGCTGGACCGCTCGCGTCACGGCATCGGCGTCAGCGAAAACGGCCAAGGCACGGCGGCCCGCTCGGTGTTGGGAACCATCCTGGATGGCAGCCAGATCCAGAACCCGATCACGCATCCCAGCAACGGCACGAACCGCAATTTCCCGGGTCTGAACGTGACCTTCGACGTGCCCTTGCGTCAGCCCAACGGCAACGTGGTGCCGGCGGGCTCGAACCTGGCGCCGATCTTCAACGTTGCCGGCAGCGAGCTGGACGCTGACGGCTATGTCGTGACGACGGCCGATTGGGTGGTGGGGGGATCGCTCCTGATGCCTGCGGGCAAGCGTTCGGTCACGATCACCGCCCGGGTCACCGACAACGCCAACCGCACCCGCAGCGTCAGCCACGTCGTGGGCATCAGCCCGGTCGAGAACGGCCAAAACCTGACGCCCGCACCCTGAGAACGAGGCCGCGCGGCTCCGACCATGGAGCCGCGCTGGACGCACAGGGCAGCGGCAGCCCGCCACCCTGCACAACCAACACCCCATCTTTTTTTCACGCCTGCGGAATAAAAGGCCTGAGCGTGCCGTCTGCCCCGATGTGAGCAACATCTCACCCACGCTGCCCGATCCGCCACCACCTCCACGGAGCTTCCCATGTTCAAAACCCTCGCCATCGCCGCATCGGCGGCAACTTTTTTGGTCACTGCCGGCTGTGCCAACATGGTCGAGCCGCCTGCCAAGGCGCCCGCCATGTTGTCTGGCGGCGCGCTCGTCACACCCGCTGGCATGACCCTCTACACCTTCGACCAGGACGTGGCGAACAGCGGCAAGAGCGCCTGCAACGGCGGCTGCGCCGCGCTGTGGCCGCCGATGATGGCCACCGCCACCGACCAGACCACGGGTGCCTACAGCATCGTCACTCGCGACGATGGGTCACGCCAGTGGGCCTACAAGGGCAAGCCGGTGTACACCTACAAGGCCGACCAGAAGGCCGGCGACCGCAGCGGCGACAACTTCAAACAGGTCTGGCACATCATCAAGGAATGACGCCTGTACACCCGCCTGTACACCCGCCTGTACACCCGCCTGCACACCCAGCTTCGCGCGGGCTCACCCCATCGTCAACATCTTGATGAACGACGACCATCAACTGCTGAGCTGGGTGCCGCGCTTGCGCCGCTATTCCCGGGCGCTGGTGAACAACCGTGACGACGCCGACGACCTGGTGCAGGACACGCTGGAGCGGGCCTGGGCCAAGTCGGGCCTGTGGGGCAGCGTGGCGGACATGCGCGCCTGGCTCTTCAGCATCATGCACAACCTGCACGTCGATGGCGTGCGCCGGCCCAGGCTGCACACCGTGACCATGGACGATGACACCCCCGAGGTGCCGGTGATGCCGACGCAAGGCGACAGGTTGGCGGTGCTGGACCTGCAGGCCGCGCTGGACCTGCTGCCCGTCGAGCAGAAGGAAGTGCTGCTGCTGGTGGCGCTGGAAGACATGGCCTATGCCGACGTGGCGCAGGCCCTGGGCATTCCCATCGGCACGGTGATGTCGCGCTTGTCGCGCGGCCGTGAGCGCCTGCGCGGCCTGATGGAAGGTCGTGCCGAACCCGTGCGGCTGAAGGTCGTCAAATGAATGCATTGCGAAGCACCCTATGAGTACCGATCGCCCATCGCCGCCCACCCTCCCGCCCACCCCCCCGGTCACCGAGGCCGAGCTGCATGCGTTTGTCGATGGCCGTCTGCCCGCAGAGCGTGAGGCCGAGATCGCCGCCTACCTGGCCGCGCGCCCCGACGATGCGCAGCGCGTCGAGGCCTACCGTGCGCAGAAGCGCGAGCTGCACGCCCTGTTCGACCCCGTGCTGGACGAGCAGCCGCCGCAACGCCTGCTGAAGTCGGCGCGCCCGCGCGCCGTAGCTCCAACGCCCTGGTACCTGCAGCGCCTGGCCGCCGGGTTGGCCATTGCCGTCATGAGCGGCGCCACCGGTTGGGGGCTGCGCGGCGTCGGGCCCGGCGCCGGCGGTGACGATGCGGCGCGCATGGCGGCTGTGCAACCGGCTCCGGGTGGCCTGACCCTGGTGTCTGCCAGCGGCTTCGCGCAGCGCGCCGCCGTCGCGCACGCGGTCTACAGCCCCGATGCGCGCCGGCCCGTGGAAGTGGACGCCGCGCACGAAGACCAGCTCGTGGCCTGGCTGTCCAAGCGCATGGGCGCGCCGATGAAGCCGCCGCACCTGCAGTCGCAGGGCTACACGCTGGAGGGCGGACGCCTGCTGCCGGGTGGCCAGGGGCCGGTGGCGCAGTTCATGTACCGCAATGAACTCGGCAGCAAGCTGACGCTGTATGTGTCCAACGACGTCGCTGACGTGGGCAGCGCGGCCGGGCCGGGCGGGGCGCCCCAGCCGGGCGCGAAGAACGCCGACACGGCCTTCCGCTTTGCGCGCGAAGGCGCGGTCAATGTCTTCTACTGGGTTGACGGGCCTTTCGGCTACGCCTTGTCGTCAGACGCCGACCGCAGCGTGTTGGCGCAGGTGTCGGCCGCGGTTTACCAGCAGCTGGGCGCCCGGCGCTGATGGCCGCGGACGGGCCGGTGTGGCACTTCTTTTAGTCGGCAGTGGAATCAAACGGCGCGCGGCGCGCTCTTGGTCCACACGTCCACACGTCCACACGTCCACACGTCCACACGTCCACACGTCCACACGTCCACACGTCCACACGTCCACACGTCCTACCGGCGCAAGCTGGCAGGCGCCCGAACCCAGCCCGCCACCGGAGACGCCATGCCCACCCTTGCCCTGCCCTTGAGCTTGATGCTCAGTCTGACGCTGGCCCTGGCCGGCTGCCAGACGCCGACACCTGCAGTACCCGCATCTGCACCGCCCGTCGAGAAGCAGGTGCGCGTCAACGACACTGACATCCGCTACATCGAACAAGGCCAGGGCGTGCCGGTGGTCTTCGTGCACGGCTCGATGAGCGACCAGCGCGTGTGGGACGCCTACCGCCCGCAAGTGGCGGCGCGCTACCGTTACATCGCCGTCAACCAGCGCTACTTCGGCGTGCAGCCATGGGACGACAGCGGTGCGCGCTTCTCGCAGCCCATGCACGCCGCTGACCTGGCAGCCTTCATCCAGAGTTTGGGCGCCGGCCCGGTGCACGTCGTGGCCTGGTCCTACGGTGGCTCGGTGGCCACGCTGGCGGCCAGCCAGCACCCCGAGCTGTTCCGCAGCCTGACCCTGCATGAGCCCACCATCGGCAGCCTGATCACCGGCACGCCCGAGGGCAAGGCCGCCATCGCGGCCTTCGGCGGCGAGGTCGGCCGCATCCGCACCGTCGCCAACGGCGGTGACACGCCAGCGGCGATGCGCCAGTTCTGGGAATTCGTGCTGAAGCTGCCGCCGGGCGGCTTCGACGCCGAGCCCGTGGCGCTGCAGCGCATGGTGCTGGACAACCAGCGCACCGTGCCGCTGACCCTGAACGCGCCGCCACAGCCCATCAGTTGCGAGATGGTGGGTGCCATCCGCGCACCGGCGCTGGTGACCGTGGGCGCCGACACGCGGCCCTTGTGGGCGCTGTCCGCTGCCGCCTGGCAGCGCTGCGCCGCCCAGGCCGAACTGGCCACCATCCCGAACAGCAACCACGACGCCGTCGTGCGTTCACCGCAGGCCTTCGCCGCGCTGCTGATGCCTTTCCTGGCGCGGCATTGACCGCTCCCCACTCCACATCGAAAGCACCCATGACCACCCAACGCCGCGACATCCTCAAGTACTCGCTCGCCGCTGCTGCAGCCAGCGCGCTGCCCGCAGTGCAAGCCCAGGTACCAGCCGCACCCGGCACCGGATCCGGTACCGCAGCCGGCCCCGGCATCGACCCGCGCGACCGCGTCTTCATCACCAACGAAGACTCCAACACGCTCGTCGTCATCGATCCCAAGACCAACACCGTCGAGAGCACGATCAACCTGACCAGCTTCGACGAAGACCCGCGCCCGCCATTCCGCTACGTCACGGCCGGCGTGGCGCCGACGCACGCTGCCATGATCCACAAGCCGCTGTACCACGGCTGCATCGACGCCCACGGCGCCGTGCCTTCGCCCGACGGCCGGCTGCTGGCCACCAGCGGGCGCGGCTCCAGCAACATCTATTTGATCGACGCCGAGCAGCGCCGCGTCATCGGCAACACGCCCAACCCGGCCGCCGGCCCGACGACCCGACCCGAACGCCTGAGCAGCGGCCTGCTGCTGGGCCGCGAGCCGCACGAGCCCACCTTCACGCGCAACGGAAAGGAGCTCTGGGTCACGCTGCGCGGTGAAGACCGCATTGCCATCCTCGACGTCGACCGCGCCGTGCGCCAGTTGAAGGGCGCCGACAGCGCGGGCTCGACGGCCGTCCGCCAGTTCCTGCCGACGCTGAACGGCCCGGCACAGGTGTGGTTCAACCGCGAAGGCACGCTGGCTTTCGTGGCCAGCCAGAAGGTGTCGCAGGTCGACGTGTTCCGCGTCAACGCGGGCGCCGATGGCCGCAGCCAGCCGCAGCGCGTGACCACGCTGGACATCAGCGCCCAGGACAAGCCCGGCTTCACACCCTTCATGAAGACCACGTCCGATGGCGCCGAGGTGTGGTTCTCGCACAAGCTGGCCGATGCGCTGTCGTGCCGCTCGACGCAGGGCGGCTTCGATCTTGTCGACAGCGTGCCACTGGGCATGGGCGCGCGGCCCAACCACGTCGAGTTCGTCAGCAACGCGCGCGGCAGCGTGGTCTACGCCAGCCTGGCGCGCATCGACGACGGCGGCCCTGGCGGCGTGGCATCCAGCCCCATCGCCATCATCGACCGCAGCGCCGCGGGCGGCCAGCGCAAGGTGGTGGGCACCTTCTTCAGCCACGGCCGCGAATCGCACGGGCTGTGGACCAACCCCGAGAACACGCTGCTCTACGTGGCGCACGAACAGGACGAACTGCCCGGCACGCCCAACGCCGGCCAAACGGTGTGCAGCGCTTTCGACGTGAGCGACCCGTTCAAGCCGGCCTTCATCGCGCAGATTCCGCTGGGTAACCTGGCCCTGCCTTCGGGCGCATTGCGCAACAAGAAGAGCATCAACCTTGTCTACGTGCGCGTGGGTGCGAAGGGCCAGACCGCATGAAAGGCATGAAGGGCAGCCGCGCACAGCTTGGAGTCAATGCCTTCCAGCGCGAGATGGACGAATCCATGGCGCGCATGATGCAAGACATGCACGGCCCGGGCTACGTGGGCCAGGCCGACATCGACTTCCTGGCGATGATGATTCCGCACCACGCCGGCGCCGTCGACATGGCGCGGCTGGTGCTGCAGCACGGCCGCGACCCGGCCACGCGGCAACTGGCCGAGGAGATCATCGCCGGGCAGACCATCGAGATCGAAAGCATGACGCGGCGGCTGGCGGCTTTGCGCAAGCCGTCCGGCACGGGTTCGGCGGCCGAATTCCCCTCGCTGGGCGGCACGCGGGGGCCTTGATTGCTGGGCTCAGGGTAAGCACTGACGATGGCCGTGGAATGAACAGCAGCGCCGGTCGCTCTTGATCACCATGCTCTTGCAGTCTGCCGAGTCCCGCTACAACGCCTGGGTGCGGGACCACTACCGCTTTTTGCTTCGCAGCGCCTGGGCGCTGACCGGCTCGCGCGCGATCGCCGAAGACGTGGTGCAGGACTGTTTTGCCAACGCATGGAAACACCGCGAGCAGTTGCGGGATGGGGCGTTGGCACGGGCCTGGCTGTTCCAGATCATGCGCCGCGCCGCCTTCCGCCAGGCGGTGCCCAGCATGCAGTCGCTGGACGATGAAGAGCAGCCCGAGCAGACCGCGCCTGACGCCGGCTTGGACGACAAGCTCGATGTCGTCAAGGCACTCGCACGGC
Source organism: Hydrogenophaga sp. T2 (assembly GCF_049843535.1). Taxonomy (NCBI): domain Bacteria; kingdom Pseudomonadati; phylum Pseudomonadota; class Betaproteobacteria; order Burkholderiales; family Comamonadaceae; genus Hydrogenophaga; species Hydrogenophaga sp. T2. Next base: position 322,012 of record NZ_JBBHZJ010000001.1, read on the forward strand.
TGGCGCCCATTCACCGCGAAGTGCTGGTGCTGTTCTATTTCGACGACATGCCGACTGCGCAGATGGCCGAGGCGCTGGAGATCGCGCCGGGCACCGTGCTGTCGCGCCTGGCCCGTGCGCGCGACGCGCTGAAGCAGGTGATGGGCGTGCCCGTGCGGGCGACCAGCGGCGGCCAGGTCACGCCGTTGAGGAAGATCCAGACATGACGCCCGAATTCCGACCCCCCGAGTTCCCCGACAGTGACTTCGACCTGCGCGCACGCGCCGAGCTCGCGCTGGCTTATCCCGCCGACGCCGCCCCGGCGCACCTGTTCCGCAAGGCGCAGCCACTTCTGGCGCGGCGCAGCTTCCAGCGCGCTGTCCTGGGCCTGCTGCTGGCCGGCAGCGGCACTGGCGCCGTGTTGGCCATGCGCCCGCCCGAACTCGTGCGCGGCGCCATCGAGCACGAATACTTCGAGCGCACATTGCGCGGCACCTTTATGGACAGCGCGCCCTTGCTTCAGCACCTGGGGCTAGGTGGCAAGCAAGTCGTGCCGGGCTTTCCGCAGCTGATGCGGCCTTGCGACATCGACGGCCACCTGGTCTACCACCTCACCACCTTTTTCGAGAAGGGCGGCATGGTCACCGTGTTCGCCTTTGACAAGGCCGTTGCGCTGACGGAGGGCAGCGGCTGGTGGGGCAATGTCCACTGGAAAGTCATCACCTCGCGCGACGGCAAGCCGCTGGTGCTGGTGGCGCAGAAGAAGCAGGCCCTGGCCGTGGCGCAAAGCCAGTTCGGCCCAGCCACCGACATGTCCCCACCGAATTCCACAACGACCCCCAAGGAGACCCGATGAACAAGACCTTGAACTCGCTGCCGCGGCGCCAGATGCTGGCCGGCAGCGCCAGCGCCCTGGCCGCGGCCGGGCTGGCGACCTTCACGCGCGGCGCCGCCGCCGCGGGGGAAACCCCTGTGGCCACCGCCACGCCGAAGCCGCTGCCCGCCTACGTGGCCTGGAAAGACCCGGCCAGCGTCATCGTGCACAGCAGCACCACCATCGAGACCAAGCGCGCGGCCTTCGGCAGTGGCGTCATCACGCCGGCCGAGCAGCTCTACATCCGCAACAACCTGCCGGCGCCCGACGCCTCCATCGTGGCCGACCGCGACGCGTGGGAAGTGGCCATCGAAGGCGTGAAGGCCCCGCGCAAGCTGACGCTGCGCGAGCTGAAGACGATGGGCGTGGAGACCACTGCGATGGTGCTGCAGTGCTCAGGCAATGGCCGCGGCTACTTTCCCAGCAAGCCCAGCGGTACGCCCTGGCAGGTGGGCGCGGCCGGCTGCGTGATGTGGACCGGCGTGCCGGTGCGGGTGGTGGCCGAGGCGCTGGGCGGCGTGGTGCCCGGCGCGGCCTTCCTAACTGGCACCGGCGGCGAGAAGCTGCCCGAAGGCCTGGACCCGTTGAGCATCATCGTCGAGCGCTCGGTGCCGGCCGCGGCCATGGCCGATGCGCTGCTGGCCTGGGAAATGAACGGCGTGCCGATCTCGCTGGCCCACGGCGGCCCGCTGCGCCTGATCGTGCCCGGTTACACCGGCGTGAACAACATCAAGTACATCAAGCGCCTGGCCTTCACGGCCAAGGAGACGGACGCGAAGATCATGTCGCATGGCTACCGCATCTCGCCGCCGGGCGGCAAGGGCGAACCCAGCCAGCCGTCGGTGCAGGAGATGACGGTCAAGTCGTGGATCAACTCGCCCGCACCCGACGCAGCTGGCGTGAGGGCCGGCCTGGTGCAGGTGCAGGGCGTGGCCTTCGGCGGGCTGAACGGCATCAAGCGCGTCGAGGTGTCGCTGGACGGCGGCAAGACCTGGAGCGACGCGCGGCTCACCGGGCCCGACCTTGGCCGCTATGCCTGGCGCCAGTTCGTGCTGCCGGCCAGGCTGCCGGCCGGCAGCCACACGCTGGCCAGCCGCGCCACCGACACGGCAGGCAACGTGCAACCCGAGCAGCGCATGGAAAACGCCGGCGGCTACAACAACACGAGCTGGGCCGACCACGCCGTGAAAGTGACGGTGGCCTGATCATGCGCAGCACCATCCAGCAGCGCTTCATGTTGCATGCAATGAGGGTCGCGTCGGTGCTCGTCGCCGGCTTGGCGCTGCCCGTTCTACCCGCGCTGGCGGCCGACGACAGGGCGCAACTCGCGCTAGGGAAGAAGCTGTTCCTGCAAGGCGTCGTCCCGTCGTGCGCCGTTTGCCACACCTTGCAGGCCGCGGGCGCCGAGGGCGCCGTCGGCCCGGTGCTGGACGAGTTGAAGCCCGACGCTGCGCGCGTGGCGAAGGCGCTGCGCAACGGGCTGGGCCAGATGCCTTCGTACAAGGACAAGCTCACCGATGCAGAGATTGAGGCTCTGTCGCTGTATGTGTCGAAGGCCAGCGGGGGTGCCAAGTGAGACTTCAGGTGGGTGGAATCTGTGGTGCATCCCCACCGATAAAGGCTCGTCCGCGCGGGCCGCAAGACGCTGACTGGCACCGAAACGCAGGGCATCTTCATCGGTCGCCGCCGTCGGCAGCGACTGCTTCTCAACTCCTCGACAGACTGGATTGGGTCGATCTGGAACAGTCAGGGCGACGGCACGAACGAGCGCGATCTGAGCACAGCAGTCCTTCGCGCGGGTTCCGCCAACTCCCTTCGTGGTCATCGCCAATGCCGAGGCCCTGCGGTCCCAGATGGTTGTTCTGGAGCCCTCATGGACGGTTAGCCGAGGCCTGCCCGCATGGCCGCCGCCGGTACGCACACGGCGGCGGCATGCAACACTGGCAAGCCGATGACGGAGTGCGACCGGTTCAGAGCGCACTGAGGAACGCCATCAACTTGTCCTCCGGCCGATAGCGCCTGGCCTGCACACTGGGAGGCGCAACCGTGTCCAGCACACGCTCCTTCAACGTCAGATCGGCATCGAGGTAAATCTGAGTGGTCTCCAGCGATTCGTGGCCAAGCCACATCGCGATCACCGACCGATCTACTCCAGCCTGAAGGAGCTCCATCGCCGTGGTGTGCCGCAACACATGTGGCGTCACGCGCTTGCACGTCAAGGATGCGCAGGTCCGGCCAGCTGTGGCAACGTGCTTGGCCACAAGGTACTGGACGCCGTCGGCACTGAGGCGGTTGCCTCTGGCACTCGGGAACAGAATGACGGGCTCAGGTCCCAAGTCGCTGCTCATCCATGACCGCAACGCTGCCTGTGTCTGTTTGGCCAGCGGCGTGCAGCGCTCCTTGCGCCCTTTCCCGAGCACGTGGACGTGGGCGCCCGTGCCGAGCCTGACATCGGCGGCTCGTAGACCGGTGATCTCGGACAGACGCAGCCCGGTCTGAACCGCAAGCAACAACAGGGCATGGTCGCGCCGCCCCGCCCATGTGGTCCGATCGGGTGCGGCAAGCAAGGCTTCGACCTCTTCACGTGTCAGATGGCAGACCTGCTTGCGAGTGCACCGCTTGCTGGGAATCGCCAGGACCCGCTGGATCAGGCCTGCATGACCAGGCGATTCAAAGGCGGCGTACTGAAAGAACGACCGAATGGCGCTCTGCCGCAGGTTCCGGCTTCTGGCAGTCACGCCGCGTTCGTGCTCAAGGTCGGCAAGGAACGCCGCGATCAGCGGCGCGTCGAGTTGCTCCAACACCAGCGCGCTCGGGGCAACCTTGAGGCGCTTCTGGGCGAACCGGAGGAAGAGCCGGAAGGTGTCACGATAGGACGCGATCGTATGGGCGCTTGCCTGCCGCTGCTGCATGAGTCTTCGGGTGAAGAACCCCTCCAGCAGCACAGGGAGATTGCCAGTCGCGGCCGTCATGACAGCTTCTCCCAGTGACGCTCGAACCGGGCGAGCGCGTGGCCCATCAACTCGGGACACGCGCTGAGGTACCAGTAGGTGTACTCAATGCGCACGTGACCCAGAAAGGTTGACAAGGTCGGCAGGTGGCGCTCTACATCCTGGCCGGATCTGTACCAGCGCAGCAACGTTTGGATGGCAAAGCGGTGGCGCAGGTCATGCAACCGAGGGCGTGGAGCACCCGCGGAGGCGCGCACCTCCGCTTGGTCGAGCAACTGATAGAAGGTCCGATGGATGTGTCCCGGGTCAAGCGCCGTCCTCCGACCCGAGATGAAGAACCGCGGAGGCGCCAGCCGCTTGGCGAAGCGATCGCGGTGCGCGCGGTATTCCGCGAGTGCTGACCTGGTCGAGTCAGCAATCGGAGCCAGCCGAGACTTGCCGAACTTCGTCTGCCGAATGGTCAGCAAGCCTTGGTCGAGATCGACATCGCCGACCTCGAGACGGATCGCCTCACCGAGCCGCATCCCGGTGACGCTGAGCAGCCCCAAGAGGCAGTGGTAGGTCGCCCCTCGCAGGCCATCTGTAGGAGGCAGCGTCAACGCGCAAGCCATCAAGCGAGCAAGCTCATCGTCCGAGTACAGGTACGGTTGTCGCCGATGCCGATGTGAAGGAAGGAGGTTGGCGGGGGTGACCTCCGTGGCAGGGTCGAGCAACCGGTGGTGGAGCGTGAAGCCGCGAATCCGACGCAGCCGATCGGCGGCGAAGCCAGGGCGCGTGGATGGTTTGCTCAGGGCCCACTCTACGGCGGCGGCCGCCGTGATGGTCGTGACGCCGCGCCGGTCGAGAAAGTCCGTGAACTCGATCAGCGCATCTTCGTTCGCCCGAAGCTTGAACCCGAGCGCTCGCCGGAGTGCAAGGTAGTCGGAGGCAGCCTGTCTCAGCGGCGTCATTGCGCACCTCCCGGCCAAGAAGGAGCGACGGCCCGCAGGGAGCGAAGATCCACCTTCGCATAGATCGTCGTTGTCTGCTGCTGGCGGTGACGCAGCACTTCGCCGATCTCGGGCAGCGACGACCCCTCGCGCAGCAGTCGTGTGGCCAAGGTGTGACGGAGCACATGCGCTCCCTTGCTCGGCACATCGATGCCGGCGCGCTGAAGCGCGCGGCGGACGATCGCTGCAACAGCGGTACCACTGGAGAAGCCCTCGATCGGTGCCTGTGCTCGAAGGAAGACCTGCCGGGAGGAACAGCGTGGCCGGGCCTCGCTCAAGTATTGCGCCAGCGCTTGGCCCACCTCGTATGGAAGCGGGAGGCGATCGACTCGGGTTTGTCCATTGCGAACCAGCAACTCGCCGGCGTGCCAGTCGATGTCCTCCAGTTGTAGTGCTACCACCTCGCCAGCCCGCAGCCCGAGCCGCGCAAGTAGGACGATGACCGCGTAGTCACGACACCCACTCAGCTTAGCCCGATCACATTGGGCGAGGGTGTGCAGAACCTGATCGTCCTGGAGCGAGCGGGGGATCGATGATTGCGACCAAACAGCAGGCGCCGGTATGTGCGAAGACATATCGGTGTCGAGCCAGCCGCGGTAAAGCGCGAACCGTAGGAACGCCCGAACTCCACCGACGACTCTGCATGCAGAGTTCGGACGGCAGGTCTTCGTCGCCAGCCTGATGTGCGCCATGACGTCCGGCGCCCCCACGCTGTCGAACGTCAAAGGCCCGTTGGCGAAGAGGAACGTCAACAGATTTCTGGCCGTGATCCGGTTGGAGCGGATGGTTGCAGGCGCCAGATTGCGCTCGTGGCGCATGTAGTCGACATACTCGGCCTCGATCTGCTCAACCGCAGTTGGAGTGCGCTCAGCTGAGGGTGTGCAGATGATGCCCTGTGCCGCCAGATGCGCGAGCAGCCTCAGCAGCGTCGAACGGTCTTCGGCCCTTGGGGCGCGACGGCGCCTGCGGCCTCGCAAGAAGGTATCGACCGACTCTTCGGCTACTGCCGCGGCGGCTACGCCGCGTCCGTCCAACCACCGGCTGAAGTCTCCAACCAACCATGCGGCGCGGCGTCGTGAGTCGCGGCTATAGCCCTTTGCTGCCAATGAATCGATGAAGGAATCGATGCACACGCCCAGCGGGCCCTCGCGCATCCGCATCAGTGCGCGCGGGCGCACAAACAACTCTTCCATGAGGGTCTCCTTCCGGAGAAACCGTCCCCGGTGGAGTCGAACATATGGCAGTGAGGTTCCACCCCTGAACCCGAGTAGGTCGTGTCACCGATCGGAAGCATCGATGCCCGCTCGCGGCTCGGCCTGCATGGCGTCAAGGTCGATGACTGCATCGGCCATCGTTGCGAGGTGCGGGGTCTGGGTGATGAAGAACTCCTGCCGGTAGCCGCCGAGCCGAAGGACTTCGCGCTTCATGGCCATGAACATGCGCTTGTGTTCTGGGTCCAGCGGCCCATCGGCCTCGTCGGAGAACAGCGTGTCGAATCGCCGTCCGGTGTTCTGGGCCAAGTACAGGGCGATCGCGCGCGTCAGGCAGGCGTCGATGAAGGTTCGCTCACCGCCGCTCATCAGGCTAAGGCTCTTGCCACCGCGCGCGTCGGGGCTCAGCGTCCCGGATCCCGACGTGCTATGCCGCATCGCTTCGCAGGTACCTGCGGCGCAGTTGCAGGGGCGGGGACGCCGGCCGGATCGCGAACTCGGCATATCCGGGGTCTCGGCATAGTGGATCTCATGCCGATCACGGCATGAGATCCAGACCCTCTCGCCGCCGCTCATCGCCGTGACGCTCTTGGCCTCGCCCGACTCCGCGTCGTAGACGCGGATGTCGAAGCCCTCGCGCTGCTCGCCCTTGGCCGTCTCCTGCAGGGTCTCGATGGCCACCGTGAAGCGCGGGCCATAGCAGGCCAGCAGCAGATCGTTCACCAGGCCTGACAACGTCGGGCCCGCATCGTCAATGGCCAGCGCGATCAGGCCATCGTTGCCCATGCAGCGGGTGAACAGCAGCCAGTTGGCGAGTTCCTGCTCCACCCGTGCCGTGCGGGCTGCGGCTGCGTCGCGCCTCCGGCCATGCTCCTCCATCTGGGTCGACAGGGCGGCAAGCGCCTGCGCGTCGCGGACAGCGGCCAGATGCGCGCGCTCCGCCTCTTCGAGAACACCCTGCCAGCGCTCCACCTGGGCCCGGGCCTGTACGAGCCGCGCAGCATCCGGCGGTGACGGCAGTGCATCGATCGCGGTCTGGAGTCGCTGGATGGCCGCCTGGGTCTGAGCTTCCAGCAGCGAGACTCGCTCGGCAACGCGCATGCGGCTGGCGATGATCTGCTGGCGCTCAGCAGCCTCGGAGTCGGTGTCGATCGCGATGTCCGCCCCGGCCGACGGGTCTTGAGTTGGAGGAAGAGCGGCGAGTTCGACCTCCGCTTCGACAAGACCCGCGCGCGCCTGGCCTATCTCCGCCCCGCGCGCAGCCAAGGCGGCATAGGCCGTCTGACGGGCCAGGGCTCGCCTCGACTGGCACTCGGCTCGGCTCAGGCTCTGCGGTGCGCCAACGTTGAGGCTCACCGCCTCTTGCTGGGCCTGCAGTTCAAGCCGAAGACTGTCCCGCTCCGCAGCGAGTTGACGAATCCGCTGCAGGGCGCTCGGCGCCAGCGCGGTCGCTTCGCGTGCGTCCGACAAAAGGGTGCATTGACCCTGCATGGGCATGCCGCTGCAGGGCACGCGGTTGCTCAGGGCCAGGCGGCGGCTCAGGTCTTCCGCCTGGAGCGCGGCCTGGCCCGCCTCGCGCTCGAGCGATGCCAGCCGCTGCCCGATCCCTGCGACAGCATCGCGACGACGCGCAAGGTCCTGGACGGCATCGCGAAGCGCCAGCACGCGGTCCTCGCGGCGACGCACCACCTCTGTCGCCTGCGGCAGACGGCGGCCGGCTCGAGCCACCGCGCCCTCGTCCGCCAGCACCCGCTGCAGGGACCGGATGCGGGCCTCCAGTCGTTCGCGCTGCGCCCTGGCCTGCGCGACACGCTGCGCCACACGACCATCGAGCCGTGCGAGTTGCTCCGTTGCCTCCCGGTCCTGCGTGCGCAGGTCCTGCAGGGTGCGATCACCCTCGGCACGGGCGCCCGCCAGTTCCTCCACCAACTGCGCTCGCCGGCTCTCGACAGCCTTCGCCTGCTCCTGCAGGGCCATCAACGACGCCTCGTGCGTTCGCGCAGCCTCCCGTTGTTCGTGGGCCGCCTGCCGGCTGGCTTGCGCCGCCTTGACCCTCTCGTCTACGCCGTGCCATCGACGGGCGTCATCCTCCAACCGCTGGCGCTCGGCATCGAACGCGGTCGCTTCAGCGCGCAATGCCGCCAGCGCCGCCTTCAACTGCCGCGCCGTCTCGCCCGCCTTCTGACCGAGCGCGCGGATGTCCTCCTGCCCCAGCAGGTCGGCCAGCAGTGCCTTGATCTCGCCGTTGCGGTAGGCGCTGAGCTGCCGCTTCCCTTGAGCCGCGAAGACCGACGTGAAGAAGGTGTCCGCTGGCCCGCAGATGGCCTCGACGCAGCGCGCATAGGTCTCGACCTTGCCATCGGAGACGGTGCCGTCGGGCAGCGCGGCGGGAGACCACGTGCCGGCGTCATCGAGCATCAGCAGGTAGGCCTCGGTCCTGCGGCGGCTCGCGGTTCGACCGTTCATTCGGATGACCACCTGCGAGCGGTAGCAGCGCCCGGCGTGCGCCCAGTGCAGATCCTTCTCGTTCTCGGGCAGACAGGCCTGGTCGTAGTACGAGAAACCGCCCGGCCCGGCCTGCGCCGCCCGCGACGGCATGGTCAGGTAGGGATGCAGGTTGTCCATCACCGTGGACTTGCCGCGGCCGTTGGCGCCTGCGATGGCGACCAGCGCGGCGCCATCGGCCAGCCGCTCCAGATCGAGGGTCAGCTCGTCCAGCCCGAGGCCGTCGCGGATGCCCCTGAAGCCCCGGAGCCTGAGTGAAAGCGGCTGCATGATGCGTCCTGTTCTGGAGTGGGCGTCCGAACAGACTGCCACTCAGATTTCCGGCATCAAGGTCTATGCGCCGAGTGACCGCTGAAGATCCGGGCCCGCGCATTCGACCCGGGCGAACAGACTCACACAGACGGCCATCTGCAGACGTTCAGTACCGGCAGCATTCGGGCACTTCATTGAGCTGCACCACGCGGCGCCGATCAGGCACGTGCACGCAACTCCCTCACGCCGCGGCCCAGCTTGCGTCGCAACAGGTTGCGAAGGGTCACACCGTCGGAATAGCCGATCTGTGCGGCGATTTGGTCGACGCTCTCGCTGCCGGTTCGCAGCAGATGCACCGCACGCTCGACGCGCAGATCCTGGAAGTACGAGAGGGGTGTCTTGCCCAATACGCTTTGCACGCGCCGCGCCAAGGTGCGTTCACTGGCGCCCGCTGCGATGGCCGCATCGGCGAGAGAGAACCCGTGCGCGAGTTGCTGCCTGGCCCAGCCCTCAAAGCGCTCGACCACCGGGTCGGCATGGGCCAGGTGATCGGGGATCACGAACTCAGCTTGCGAGCCGCGGGCCTCTACCAGCAGGTATCGCGCCGCCAGAGCCGCCAGCGCTGGGCTACGGCTGCGCACGACGCTCAATGCCAGGTCGAGATGAGCCAAGGCGGCGCCGGCCGTGGTGAAGCCGGCCGAATTCACAAGCATGCGGGACTCGTCGAGCACCACGTGCGGATAGCGCTGCCGAAACATTGGCGCCAGCCACCACGAAGTTGTGGCGCGCTGGCCATCTAGCAGCGCGCTTTCCGCCAGCAAGAACGTGCCAGTGCAGGCGGCGCCAGCGGCCGCGCGGGCGCTTGACCATTGCTGCAACGCGACGACCGCGTCGGCCACGTCCGCATGCGCGAGACGCGCGGCGAGTGCGTCTGGCATCTTGGCGCCGAGTGCGGGCACCAGAACAACGTCAGGGTTTTGCACGCGGTGCACTGGCACGACCGGTACCGCCAGACCGTGCGCGGTGCGCACGCGACGCCGAACGCCGACCAACGTGACGTTGATGGGCGGCGGCGCCTGTGCGAGCGAGCCTGCCAGTTCATTGGCCGTGCTCAGTGTGTCCATGAGTGCAGCAAGACCCAGGTCGAACACGCCATCGAGAACAAGAAGGTGCAGATTCATGGCGGAAATGATATCAATGTTGTCATTCCTGCCACTAGCAAAAACTGCCGTGGCACCGGAGACTTCGGACTCGCCAAAGCTTTCACCCGTTCAACCAGAGGATCACTCCATGACCAAGTTCGCCCTGTTCGTCCGCCTTGAAGCCAAGCCTGGCCAGGAAATCGCCGTTGCCGACTTTCTGAGAAGCGCGTTGCCGCTCGCCAACGCCGAATCGGGCACCACCGCCTGGTTCGCATTGAAGTTCGGCCCATCGACGTTCGGCGTCTTTGACGCTTTTGCGGACGAGGCCGGCCGCGAGGCTCACCTGCACGGCCAGATCGCCGCCGCGTTGATGGCGAACGCAGCCGCCTTGCTCAGTACACCGCCTAACATCGAGAAGATCGAGCTGCTGGCGGCGAAATTGCCTGGCTGACGAGCTGTCCGCGGCGGCAAATGTGAAGCTCCACATGGCTTGAGTGATCGGGATGAAGAGGTCCTGTCCTCGTGCGCCGCTCCTTCAAACCGATCCCGATTGAACCGCTCTTGCCGGCGGTGGTCGCAACCAAGTCGTCGCTGCCACAAACCGCCTCTGGGAGAGGGCGGCTAGGCCGCACGGTCTTAACCCGCGCGTTGCGCCTCCATCGCGCTGACTACCGTCTACCCGCGTGTGCCGTCCACGGGGCGACCGGCGTACCGGGCCGACCGCTTCGTGACGCCGGATTCAGGGCCGTGGATGTCGGTTCAGGGTCGTCAGCGGGTCATGTTCGGCGCGGCCAAGGCGCCTGCTGTCTGTACACCAGCGGTCGCTCGCGCTAAGCATCAGCTCCCGAAACTTCGTCGGCATGCGGCGCCAGGACTGCCGCGACGATGTCCTCGGGCTCGGTCGTCGTCACCCGTTCCAGGCACTCCAGCAGCGGCTGCGCGTGGACGTCCGTCGCCGTGGCCCAGGCCCTGACCTTGTCGGCCAGACTGACGAGCTGCGAGATGCCGGGCGCGCGGGTGCGCACCACAGGCACGATCCGCCCTTCGAGCTGGACAGCGGCGGCGCCGGACAAGGCACGCTCGATAGCCCCGCGGTCCACCTCGTGCCGGTCCTCGTCGGCCACGGTCCATCGGACCCGCACGCTGACGCCGACCAGTTCCTGCGCGCGAACCGCCTCTCGCAACTGGTCCATGTCGGGTCGGCCCTCGAACACGATGTCCAGCGTCCGTCTCGCAGGACTCGGTTCGAGGCGACAGTCCACCCCGTCCGGTCCGAGTTCCCACAGCAGGAACCCCTTGTCGCCCTGCTCACCGTGGTGGAAGCGACCGATGGACCCGGCATAGGCGATGCACTGGCGACGTTCGCCCTCCCCTTGCGTCCAGACCTGGTGCCGATGGATGTGGCCGAGCAAGGTGGCCTGCGCGCCGGTGCTGAACAGCGCCCCGGTGGTGAACTCGTGGTCGAACCCGGCCATCGGCACGCCGTGCTCGGTCACGCAGCCGAAGACCGTGCCATGCGACACCGCGAGCGTCGGCACGCCGGCAGCCTGGGCCAGGCCGTGGATGCCGGCGTAGCCCTGCAGCAGCGAGGCCAGTTGCTCGCCCTGGGCCTCGGCGGCAGTGGTGGCGCCGACCGCTGCCGCGACGGCCGCCTTGTTGATCGAGGGAATGCAGGTGAACAGTGCCCTGGCGCCAGGCGGCACCTCTGCGAATCGCGGGCCTTCGGACACGAGCCAAAGGTCGGCGCCAGGCGCATCGGTCACCGACAGGTCCCCAGACGATCCGCTGCCCATCAACGCCACCTGCCCGATCCTGTCCGCGACGAAGACCCGATGGCGGCTTCCCAGCATCCTGAACACGGACAGCGTGCCGGGCGGCTCGTGCGACCACGTGCCCTGGAGCATCAGCACCGGGCAATGGTCGGCCAGCCGTCGCACCTGCGCCAGCAGCCTCAGTGCCGCAGGCGCATGCAGGTCCAGGGCGTGATCGGTGGCATCCCCGGAGATCACGGCCACATCGATGGCGAGTTCGATGGCGCGGTCCACGGCCGCCGAGAAGCAGCGATCGGCCTCCTCCAGGTGGCGCGGCCCATAGTGCAGGTCGGACAGGTGCGCCACTCGCAAGCGATGCGCCTGACGGTGCGAACCGTGCGCTCGCGGACGCCCATGCGGGATGCGCGGCGCCTCCGCGCGTTGCGCACCGGTACCGCCTTGCGGTCGTCCCGGCGCGCTCACGATGCCACCTGCTGCAGCTCTGCGTTGACCTTGTCCGCATAGCCCTTCGGATCGTTCCGGAAGCGCTCCAGCTCGCCGAGGGCCCGCTGCCGCCCTTGCGGATTGAGCTTCCACCCAGGACCCCAGCGCGTGGCCGCGTAGCTCAGCCAGGTCTTCGCAGGCACGCCCATCGCCGCCAGCCGCCCGAGCACATGCTCCAGCGTGGGCGGCATGCCGTCTGCCGTGGAGTCGCTCGCAGCCACAGGTTCGTCGACGGACTCCGGCCCCTTCCCAGGCGTCGAGGAAGCGTCCGCCCGGCACCCCTGGAGCACGCGGGCGGCAACATCGGCCTGCAGGAGCACGGTGTCCTGATCGTCCTGCTCCCGCATGAGCGTCGCCACGTCGACCGGCGCTTCCAGTTCGATGATCCACTGCGGCACCCGGACAGGCCGCCCATGGTCATCGATGTGCGCCACCTCCATCAGCCGCTTGGTCAGGTAGAACGGCGTGCCCTGGCGGTCCAGGAAGCCGGCCAGTCGGCCACCCCGCAGGAACGCCACGGTCTCGAAGGTGCGGATCGCCGCATTCATCGCGTAGAAGCTGCGCGTGTGCAGCTCGAAGGCGCTGATCGAGCGGATGCCGGGGATGAAGAACAGGAAGCGTCCGGTGAGGTTGCACTGCCGCTGCTGGTACTCCGGGCAGGACTCCGGCTGGCACAGACCGCCGTTGTCCTCGCGCGGGATCGTCTTGCGGCCGCCGAACAGCCGCACCGTGCGGCGCCCGGTCGCGTCCATCGGCACTGGGGCGTGCGTCATGCAGTGGCGCCACCGTCCGTCGGTCGAATACTCGGACCAGAAGCGCTTGTCCTGCGCACCCCAGGTGGCCAGTTCATGCGGCATCACGCTCTGCCAGCGATCGGTCGGGAACACCACCGGGAAGCGATAGAGGCGCCGGCCCTCGCCACGGTCCTCGCCATGGAGGTCGAGGATCTGTGTCGCCAGTTCGGGGTTCGGGAAGTCCTGGGCACGCACAGTGAACCACGGCACGTTGCGCGGAACGAGCGGGCTCTTGAGCTCAGGGCAGGCCTCGGCCAGCGCACGCTCGATCTGGTCGAACGACTGGCCCTGGTTCAGGCCCTGTTCGTAGATCGCCTGCGCACGCGGCACCTCGGCGGCCCGACGGGTCAGGACCTTGATGCCCGCGCGGATCTTTCCGCCCGTGGGCAGGCGGGGCGTTCCGTTCGTACCGTTGCCCAGCAGGGTGGGCAGAGCCACAGGCCCGCCGTGCAGCACGACGGCAGGCCGGGGATCGGGGGATGGAGAAGAGGCCATCGGCGTTCCTCGGTGGGCGTCGGGGGATTCCGACGAACCATCGTCCCGCCTCGACCCGTGCTTTCAACCCCGGGTGCCGTCCGGATGCCATGATTCGACTCGGTCCGCACGCCATGGTCCCGTGCAATCGCATCGCCCGAACCCGCCCCTTTCATGCAAGCCGAGTCGCCCTCAAGCCCACAAGACAGCGCAGACATAGACGACGAGGAACTGCGGCGGGTACTCGCCGCCTCCGAGGCCTTCGACGATGATCTGCTTGCACTGCTTCGAGCCGGTTGGAACACGTCGTCCCGACGCTCGACCATCTGCCTGGCCTTCTGTCGTTCGGCGATCGAGCATGCGATCGCGCAGCGGGTCCTGATCGAAGCCGGCCTGATGGGGACCGCACTCAGCCTGATCCGCCTGCAGTTCGAGGCGGTTGTCCGTGCCGCCTGGGTGCTTCACGCCGCCAAGGAGGACTGGCTGGACAAGTTCTCCGCGCCGGTGCCGGACGGCGAACTCTCGGAACCCCAGATGGGGCCACCGATCCCCGCCATGATCGATGCCATCGGCGCGGTCGCCGGCCCGGCGGCCACCGAACTCAAGCGACTGCATGGCACCGTCAAGGTGATGCACTCGTTCGTGCACGGCGGTGTCCACCTGGTCGTCCACGCCCTGCGGGGCTACCCGGCAGGAAAGCTGACGTCGGTGCTGCAGAACCGCAACCTGCTCTCGCTGATGCTGGCCAACGTCATCGTGATCGTCAGCCAGGATCCCGGCCTGCGGGGTTCGGTCGGAAGGCTGTCGGGCCTGCATGCGGCCTGCATGCCGCCGCTCCAGCGGTGAGCCGAGTCGAGGGGCCGGGCAGGACCGGCATGGCATCGCCAGGCAACCAGAGCCAGGACCTCGGCAGGGCGGCCTCGAACGCCCTTCGCTTGGCACCCTGTTCGGCCTCACCCATGAAGCCGCTGACGACATGGAGGTCGACCGGCTCCGCGCCCACGTCCAGCAGGATGGCATTCGCGAACCCGGCCACCGTCCGCGCGTCGTACCGCAGCGGCTTCACGAAGCGCCGTCCCTGCGTCACCAGCGCACGGACCAGCGGCGCCTCGTGCACCCCCTCCAGCGGAATCCACTCCTCGCTGGTCAGCATCAGGCTGGCGAGGTCGATCTCGTACGTGTGCTCCCGGCGCGCCCGGATCAGCGCCGCCAGCATGAGTCGCAGCCCTCGCCCTCCGTCCGAGTCGAGCGCCTCGAAGAGTGGCGCGAAGCCGCGCTGCACCCGCGCCCAGGTCCGCGCGTCTGCCAGCAGGGGTGCGTCCGGCATGTGGCGCATCCAGATGCGCACGCCCGCGGGCGCGGACTCCCAGCCCTTGAACTCGCCCAGAACCACTGCCAGCGGCTGACGCCCGTCATGCGGCTGCAGCACCGACAGCCGGGCACGCCGCCGTTCGGCCTGCTCGGCCTTCGCGGACTCGTTGAAGGCTTCCGGCACGTACAGCCGGTTCGACAGCGGCTCGCCCTTCACCTGGATCGCCTCGGCGGCCTGCATCAGGTACTTGTGAAGCACCGCCTGGTTGCGCTTCCCGGCCATGGCCGGCGACCAGCGGTTGAAGCCGGCCCGCTCGAACAGGAAGTGCATCAGCGCCCGCAGGCTCATCCGGCGACGGGTGCGGCCGACCTCCGACGGCTCAGCAGGCTCGCGGCTCACCCCAGGCCGCCCGGGTACACGCGCCCACGGGAAGTCCACGTGCAGTTCCACCCGTGCCGGATCCAGCTGGACGACGGCCTCTCCGACCAGTTCGCCCAGGCCCGACATCGCAGGCCCCGGCTCGTAGCTCGGGCAGGCGGGGTGGTGCCGATCCCCGGTCTCGGGCATGCGCTTGATCTGGAAGTGGCGATGAAAGGCGACGTACATCTCGACGCCGCCGGCCACGCACAGGCAGCGCGGCCGGCCCGGCGCCTCGTAGGCCTGGGCCAGCAGGTCCTGCAGCTGCGGGTCGTCGGCGTCGACCAAGCGCCCACCGATCGCAAAGCGCTGCCCGTCCACCCCCGACTCCTTCCCCGACTCCATCACCGTTGCAGCCCTTCAGCGGGCGCGCCGTGTCATGCCAGCTCCTCGAGGACCTTGGCGAGCTCGGGTCGCGGCCTCGGCAGTTGCTCGCGCACGGCGCTTCGATCGGCGATGCCCAGCACCAGCCCGACCTGATCCTCGTCGGCGCCACGCTCGTACATCCGCGACATCAGGGTCAGCCGGGCCGACTGCGTGCACAGGCCAGGTATGTCGGCCTGGCGGAAGATCTTGCGGTAGATCTCCAGCAGGGGACGGCAGACGTAGCGGTTCTGGCCCTCGCCTCCGTTCGGCGTGATCGGATAGACCTCGCCCTCCGCGCCCAGGAACAGCGGGCCGTGCCGATCCAGGCCGCGCCAGTGCTCGGCGGCGCCAAGACCGTGGCCGGCACGGAGCCGCTCGTCGAGGTAGGCGCCGAGCGCTTCGTCCAGACGACGGTGGCTGAAGAACAGCGGCCGGTCCCTGCCGTTGATCGCGACATCGGCGCGCACCCTCGACTCTCGCCGCACGCTGCCGTCCTCGAGCAGGTAGTCGCCCACCGTCAGGCGCGCGACCTCCAGCGGGCGCAGGCCGGTCGCGAAGGGCAGGTAGTAGAGCGCCAGGTCGTGCAGCGGCCGCGTGGATCGGCTGCGCACGCGGCGCGCCCCGAGATCGACCTCGTCGGGATTGAGCACACGGGCTTCGCGCTGGGAGCTCACCTGCGTCGGGTCGAAGTGCTGCAGTGCCTGGAGGATCGCGTCCCGGTGCATGCGCAGGCGCTTCACGAAGGCGGCGCCGCTCTCCTGCAGGCCATCGACGCCCACTGCCTGCGTGAGCTGCACCGCGAGCCCCTTGATGCGCCGGTCGACGGCCGAACGCGACAGCCCCCATCGATGGGCCACGGTCGCGTAGGGATCGCCGTCGATCACCTCGCGCAGCATCTGGATCGTCTGCAATGTCTGCCGGCGATCGCCGGCGGCTTCCGGATCGTCTTCCATTGTTGTTACTCCCTGGACGACGTAATCACCGACGGACGCTGGCCGGGCGCGGCGTCGTGGTCGCTTCGCGCCAATCGCTTCCTCGATGTCGAAGGCATGGACCACGCACGGCCCGAGCACGTGCCCGGTGTCCCCACGTCTAACGCGCGAACCTGCGACTCCCGTGTGACCAGTCGTTTCGCGACCGATACACGCCAGGCCCTGTCGCGTTCGCGGCCGCGGCGAGACCTCGCCCGACCGCGTTGCGGTTTCAATGTGCCCGGGCATGCGTGCCGGCGTGTTGCCGAGGCGTTACCGCGTGCAGCGCGATGCGTCCGTCGCCGTTCCAGGTGCGTCATGACGCAACCCCCTGCTGCTCGATCCAGCGGCGGATGTCCTCGGCGCGCCAGACGGTCACGCGCTCGGACAGCTTCACGGGCTCCGGAAACGTGCGCGCATGCACGCGCCGCCACAAGGTGGACTTGGAGATGGGGACGAAGGACAGCACCTGCGGCTGGCGCAGGAAGCCGGTGTCCGGCAGCGCAGCGCTGGGCGCTGCGGCCGGGGAGTCCGCCGACAGGGCGGCGGGAACAGAAACGCGGGGCATGATCGGCCTCTCATCGGCATGCAGCCGGCAAAGGTCATGACCTGCTCTGCGACGACGGCGCTCGGTCAGGAAACGCGCCAGCCGCCCGGGAACGCTCGACTCCTGGACCACCGCGGGCGTTCCGTTCGCGCGGTGGATGAAGATGCCTTCCGAAGAGGGCCCCTGCCGAGGGCCCCCTTCGGTGTGATTCGATCGCCACCCCCTTGGGGGTGCATGCCGGCCGCCATGCGGTGCAGGTCCGCGCGTTCGATGCCGCGGAGGGCCGAGTCCGGCACCGGGTGCGTTCGGTCGCCGAGCCGGGCGCGGCGGGTCCGCCGGAACTGGCCGGCACGCCGGAGGCAGCGGGCCGACGTCGGACGAGGCAGGTATCGACTGCGACGCCACCCGATGCGGGTGGAGGCCCCGGGCGATTCGCCCGTTGAACGGGTGATCGGCGCTACGGTGGCGCCGACTTGCCTCTGCGGGCAGCCCACGGCCTGGACACACGGTAGCGTCCGCACCGCTCACGGGCAACACGCCCGCGCCGATTGCCCGCGCAAGCGTCGGTAGGTGCCGCCGCTTGGGAGGGACATCGGACGGCCTCCAATTCCACCGCCTACTCCGCCACCGCAGCGACTGCCGTTGGCGCAGGTAGCGGCTCCACGTCGCGGCCCGCTGTCGGTGGGGGATCTGCGGGTCCGTCCGGTACCGTGGTCGTCGAATCGACGGCTTCGCCGACGGCGGTACCGAGCGCGTCGTCAGGAACTTCGGCATCGTCGGGCGACGTGGCGCGGGCATCGAGCGCGTTCATGCGCCGCCGCAAGCCCGTCGCAAAGCTTCGCGCGCCGTTGGCGATGTCGCGCACCTGGCGCTTGAGCCCCGCACGCTGCGTGTCCACCGCCTGCGCCGACACCACCTCGTGGATCTCCAGCGTCTGCAGCAGCGGCATCAGCTGGTCGAGCTTGACCAGCACCTCCAGGAATCGGCGGCTGATCGACGACAGCACGCGCACGTCCACGTCCAGCGGCACCGTGTCGTAGGACGCCAGGCTGGTGATGCCGTGGGCCTTGAACAGCGCCTCGGCGCCGTCGATGGCCTCGTTCAGGCTGGTGGTGGCGGCATCGATCCTGCCGCGCAACGCCGTCTCGATCCGGCCGATGTCCTCGTGGTCGAGCCGGGTGCGGGCGATGACCGAGATGAAGTGCATGTTCAGCTGCAGGGTGTTGAACATGCGCACGAACATGCGCTTGCCCTCGGCACTGCTGAACCGCGTGGCGATCTTGAGGCTGGCCGCCTCGACGCGTCGGAAGTCGACCTTGGCTTCGCGGGCCAGGATGCGGGCGTTGGCGCCGCCCTGGTCCACCTTCACGATCTCGACATTGGCCATGCCCGCGGCTCCTTGTGCTGACAACGGGTTCGATGGCATCTTCCGAACGTGCACGACCCTTTGCCACGCGAAAGCCCCGGCACCTCGGGGCGCTTTCGCGATCAGTTGCGTGGCGACGGGCATCGGCCCATTGACCGGGCGGAACCGGCGACCTACCTTTGCGCCATGCAGCAGCTGGCCCTGCATCCAGACTCGGCAAGCCTTGGAGATTTCCTGAACTGATCCCCCGCGTGGGTGCCCGTGCAGGTCGCACAGGCACCCGTGGGGACGATCGAATCGCGGTGATGCACGCCCCACCGATGGGGGACACCCGTTGCGGTGTCGCTCCGTCGGGTGCCCCTGTGCATCGCCGTGCCGAGGACCGCGCAAGCGATCAGGCACGCCGGGGCATTCGCCTCAGGCCGGGCCTTCGAGGCAAGGGCCGCGACCCGGTGCCGAGCGCATCTGCTCGAGCGCCGCACCGACCGCGCCCTTGCCTCCCGGGCTCGTCCCGTTCCCGCCGATGTCCCCCCGATCGGACGCTGACACCGATCACCGCGCTCGCGCGCGCCACTGAACCCGGTCAGCCCTGGAGTTCCACGCCCCGACCGCAAGGCGGCCGGCGCCACATCACCCAACCGTCACCCGCATGGGGGCCCGCGCGCCCTCCACGGGGTGCACGTGGTCTCCCTTCCCATCCAAGGAGTCCACGATGCACAGCACCAACGCCTGCCGTCAGGCCGGCGCCCCTGTCGGCTCGCCACAGACGGCAAGCCTCGACGCAAACCGAGCCCGACTCGGCTCGACGACGACCCCGTTCGTCGTCGACGCCCTGTTCGACATGCCGACCGCCCTGGATCATCAGGACGATCCCGGCGCAGACAGCGCCGACAGCGCCATCGGCGCACCGGGCAGCACCCGCGAGGCGTGGGTGGAGGAATGGAGCGAGGACGACATCGTCCTGCTGCACTGGCGCCTGCTGCAGGAGATCCGGCACCTGGCCGACCCGGCCACGCCGCTGGAGGAGAAGCTCGACACCCTGCGCTGGGTGTTCACCGAACGCGAGAAGGACGGCCTGCCGTTCTCGTTCGTGAACTGCCTGCGCGTGGTCGGCTGCAGCCCGCTGTCGCCGATCCCGTACTGCGGACTCGTCGACGCTGAGGAGGTTCGCGAGCGCATCCGCCATGGGCTGCGGCCCTGGCTGCACGCGACGCTGGCCCGCTACCCCGGCTGGGTGCGCGAGGCCGTGGCGACCCACCCCGAATGGGTCGAGGCCCGGCTGACCCGCAATCCCCAGTGGATCAACGAGCAGCTCAAGCAGATGTCCGTGCAGGGCGACCTGTTCGCGTGATCACGCCCACCCCGGGCGCCGTGCCTCGGGCCGCGCCGACCGATCCGGTCAGCCCGCGGCGGCACGCGCCCATCCGTTCGAAGGAACTCACCATGCTCACGTTCAAGGAAGCCCTCTGCCTGCTGGCGATCGTCGTCGCCTACGGCATCACCGGGCGCATGGACTACGAAGACGCCCTGCTGATGGAGCAAGTCCGGCAGCAGGTCGGCGCCGACTGCATCCTGCCGCTTGAAGGCGACGACACCCTCCCGGAAGGGGGACCCACCGGGCGCCCGCCGGTGGCCCGCCCCATCGAGGGCACCCGTCCGGAGGCGCCCTGCGTCCCGGACGCTGCGTCGGACCAGCCCATGCGGCTGACCCGGCACTGAGGGGAGCCGCCATGCACACCGATGCACGCCTGGTTCCCGGCCGCGTGCGCCTGCTGTCCGTGCAGGCGCCCGAGGACATCGAGTACCTCGTCAAGGAGAGCGAAGTGCTGACCGGTCGGTCCGGCCGCACCTTCGTCATCGCCGGTGCCGACCGGCTCGTCTACCGCGTCCACTGGCAGCCGCTCACCGAATCCGGTGGCCATGCCGCCGGGCCGGTGGTCGAGCGCCTCGGCCACGACGGCGAGGTCCTGAGTCGCCAGCACCTGCAGCTCTGGGAGTTCCTGGAGCACAGCCTCGTCGAGGCGCAGGCCGCCGGCCAGTTGTTCACCCCTCCGGTCCGCACGACGCCCTGATGGGCACCGATCCGCGCTGACCGGCCCACACACCCCGGCGGGTGCATCCCGCCAGGGGTGCGTCCGCCGGTTCTTCCCCCGATCGGGATGCCCCCGAAGGAGTCAACGATGAAGATCCAAGTCCGAATCAACGAAGAAGGCGCGCTGCGCAACCAGCGCCATGCCTTCAGCAACCGGTTCACCCTGGTGTCCGAGCTGCTGCAGAACGCGCGCCGTGCCGGCGCGCGCCTGATCCGGATCGACCACGATCCGCAGGCACGGATCCTGACCGTGCAGGACGACGGCCACGGCCTGGACGACTTCCAGAAGCTGCTCAGCTTCCACGAGTCGGGCTGGGACGCCGACACCTGCACGCAGGAGCGCCCCTTCGGCGTCGGGTTCTCGAAGTGCCTGTACGCCGCCTCGCGCTGCGTGGTGGCCTCGGGCCGACGCCGCGTCGACATCGACACCGCGGCCGCACTGGCCAAGGCAATGGTCGAGGTCGAGGAGCGCCCCCTGGATGACGCGGTGACAGGCACCCGGGTCGAGCTGCACGGCGTCGACCTGCCGGACCTTGCGCAGCGCGTCGAAGAACTGTGCGCCGGATTTCCGGTGCCGGTGTGGTTCAACGGCGAGCCGCTCAAGCGCGCCATGGCCGAGGCCCACCTGGCCACCCAGGCCAGCGCCATCGGCGCCGTGCACCTCGCGGGCACGCGCGACGGCCGGTACACCCACGACACCTGGGTGTTCCTGCAGGGTTTCTGCGTGCTGCGGCCGGCCTGGTCCACACGCGAGGACGTGAACGTCGTGCACCTGGACTCGCGCCAGTTCATGGCGCGTCTGCCGGACCGCGACCGCCTGATCGACGAGGACGTGCAGCGCCAGCGCATCGACACCGAGCTGAAGGCCTGCTGGCGGCGCACGCTGGAGATCGCCAAGGCTGAGCTGCCACCGCGCCACTTCATCGACACCTACTACGGCGTCATGCGCGGCTGGGGGCACCTCGACCTGCTGAACGACCTGGGCACCCTGCCGGCGGAGCTGTGCAGCCTGGTGTTGGGCTACCCGGTGCAGGTGGAGCATGGCGAGCGCCGCCACCTGACGCCGGTTCCGACCGCGCCCACGCGCGAGGCCATCGAGTCGGGTGCCGTGCAGCTGGTGGCCCTGGACGACGTGGGCGACGACAACGCGCCGCGCTGGATGATGGCGCGCGCCCGCGGGTGGCTGGTGTTCGACTGGATCGGTGTGCATGCCGATCACTGGGTGATGCGCCACGTCCGCTTCCTCGAGGAAGAGGGTCAGCGCGTGACGCCGGTGGGCGAGAAGCTGCGCACGGCGCTGGAGGGCCGCTGGGTCTGGCCCACGGTCATCCTCTGCGAGAAGGTTCGCCTGCGCGTCGGCGACGACGAGACGCTGGTCAGCGACGCCGGGGTCTGCCACGACGGCAACCTGTACATCCCCGACGGCGAGACGACGGGCACGCCGGTGGAGCAGCTGTCCTCGTTCACCGACGAGCACGACCAGTTCCTGGATGCCGACCGCGACGCCGACCGTGACGCGCTGGCCGATCTGCTGCGCCTGCTGCGGGCGGTGGACCCGGTGCAGACGCTGGACTCGCTGTTGCAGTCCCTGCGGCTGGGCAAGTACCCGCTGCTGCACGGCAAGACCTTCCAGCTGACGGTGGGCGTGGGCTTGGCGCCCGGGCACACCGTCGATCTGGTCGACCACGCAGCGGCAGGCGGAGGAGCCCATGCAGGACGCTGACTACGCGGCCCGCATCGACGCCGTGAAGCAGCGCGCGCACGGCCGCTGGAGCGAGGTGCTGGCTGCGGCCGGCATCGAGGAGCGCATCCTCCGGCATCGCAACGGGCCCTGCCCGTCCTGCGGCGGGACCGACCGCTTCCAGTACACCGACAAGTTCGGCGAGGGGAACTACCACTGCCGGCAATGCGGCCCGGGTGGCGGCTTCAAGCTGCTGCAGGCCGTGCGGGGCGTGGACTTCCATGCCGCCCTGTGCGAGGTGGAACGTTGCCTGGGCATGCTGCCGGCGGCGGCCGCCTGCGAAGCCGGTGCCCCAGCGGCACCGGGGGAGCGCATGCGCCGGCTGGTGCAGCGCATCTGGGACGAGGCGCGGCCGGTGGTGGCCGGCGACGAAGTCGACCGCTACCTGCGCGGGCGCGGGCTGACCCTGCATCGGCATCCGCCGGTGCTGCGGTTCCACCCGTCGCTCGGCTACTTCGAGAAGGGTGCTGACGGCAAGTCGCGGCAGATCGCGGCCTACCCGGCCATGCTGGCGCTGATCCAGGCGCCGGATGGTCAGGCCGTGACGCTGCACCGGACCTACCTGCGCGACGGCCGAAAGCTCGACGCCGCCGACGCGAAGAAGGTGCTCTCCGCGGGCATCCACGGTGCTGCCGTGCGGCTGTTCGATGCCGGCGCGCAGCTCGCGCTGTGCGAAGGCATCGAGACCGCCCTGGCGGTGCACCTGGCCACCGGCAAGCCCGTGTGGGCCGGCATCAGCGCCGGCAACCTGGAGAAGCTCTGGGTGCCGGACAGCGTGCGCGAGGTCTGCATCTATGCGGACAACGACGCCGGTGGCGACTTCGCCGGCCAGTGCTTCGCCTACGCGCTCGCGCGGCGGCTGAAGCGGGAGGAGAGGACCACCGGCCCGCGCCAGGTGCGGGTGTTCGTGCCGCGCCATGCGGGCACGGACTGGGCCGATGTGTGGAGCCAGCGTGCCAACGGCCCCGACCGGGGCCGGCGTCATGCGGGTGCATCGACGTCGACCGACCGAGCGGCCAACAACCGGGTGGCCCTCGGTGGCTGAGGCAGAGGTCATGAAGCTTGGGGTGCGGCGAGCCACGGCGGGCCGCACCCGCTTTTTCAGCGGCACTGGACGGGTCGGCGCATGTCCTGCGCCACGACCTGCCGGTGCCGGCGAAAAGGTCAGGCGCCGTCGGCCATGCGGCCGACGCGCTCCCCTCATCGTTTCCCGACTGGTAGCTGCCAGACCAGGTGACGCCCCACGGCGCCACGAAGGCAGCCCTGGAGAACCCGCGCGACCGATGGCGACACCCGTGTCACCGAAGTCGCGCCCCTGCCTCGCCGATGCATCGCCAATCCACCAAGGACGCGCTGCATGCGGCGAGTTGTTGTCGTCAACCCACTGCGGGGACCCGTGCCCCGACGTGGGCCATGCCGTCCCCGCTTCTCACCCACCCCAAACCGATTGGAGAAAGTCATGAAGAGCGGACGTACCCTTGTGGGTCTGGCCCAGGAACTGGAGCGCCAGCTGCACTCGAAGAAGGACCTGATCGTGCCGTCGCAGCTGGTGCATCACAGCACCGGAGACGACGGCCAGACGCACATCATCGTCAACGAAGCCGGCAACCCGGTGCGCTACGGCGTCACGCCGCTGGCGCGCCGCCAGCTGGCCGACAAGCTGAAGATCCCGCACGCGTACTTCGAGCGCATGCGCGAGGAGCAACCGGTGCTGCTGGACCGCAACGTCAACACCTGGCTGCAGAGTGAGGACGATCGACGCATGCTGCGCACCCTGGACGGCCAGGTGCGCGCGGTGCTGTCGGACCGCTACCGCCGGCTCGACAACTTCGACCTCGCCGAGAGCGTGCTGCCCATCCTGCAGCAGCTGCCCGACGTGCGCTTCGAGTCGGTCGAGCTGACCGAGACGCGCATGTACCTGAAGTGCATCACCTCCCGCCTGACCTACGAGATGGCGCCGGGCGACGTGGTCCAGGCCGGCGTGGTGATCTCGAACTCCGAGGTCGGCCAGGGCACGCTGTCGGTGCAGCCGCTGCTGTACCGGCTGGTCTGCCGCAACGGCCTGATCGCGGCCGACCGGTCGCTGCGCAAGACGCATGTGGGCCGTTCGCTCGGAACCGAGGACGAGGGCCTGCAGGTCTACCAGGACGACACCCTGCGTGCCGACGACAAGGCCTTCTTCCTGAAGGTGCGCGACGTGGTGCAGGCGGCGGTGTCGGAAGCGAGCTTCCGGCAGACGGCGCAGAAGCTGCAGAAGACGCTGAAGATCCCCCTCGTCGGCGACCCGGTGAAGACGGTCGAGGTGCTGGCCCAGCGCTACACGCTCAACGATGTCGAGCGCTCGGGCGTGCTGCGGCACCTGATCACCGAGGGCGAGCTCTCGGGCTACGGGCTGGTCAATGCGGTGACGCACTACAGCCAGGAGATCGACGACTACGACCGCGCCACGGAGTTCGAGGCGCTGGGCGGCAAGCTGATCGAGCTCGGCACCGCCGAGTGGAAGGGCCTGGCCGAAGCGATCTGAGCACGGCCTGAGCAGGCAGTCCGGCACGGCGGCGAGCGGGGGCAACCCCGTTCGCCGACCGTGCCGGCGCCGACGTTGCACGGCGCCCCGACAAGGGCGTCGTTCACGCCGCATATCGCTTCATGCGGTCGCGCTCACGCATTCGCCGGAATTCGCCAGGGCTTGCGAGTGGCAATTCGGTAAGCAGATGCACAGGCCCGCGCCGCCCATTGAAGTCGACCCGTCGCCCACCCTATGCTGGCCGCACAGCGCCAGAGCCACTACTTCAGACACTGCAACACGACCCGCATCCACCGACCAACCCCTCCACCCTGCCCTGCACGGGCTCGTGGTCCCCACGCGAGGACGCACCATGAACCAGGTCCAGCTCTCCGATGTGCAGATCGCCAACCTGACCCTGCTGCTCACCATCCGCGACGGCATCCTCCACGACCGCACGGCGGCGTGCTGCCGCTTCGCGCTCGACGCGATCCAGGCCGAGCGGCTCGGCACGATGAGCGTCCAGCAGCTGATGGCCATCGTGGCCAACCTGGGCGACGCCACGCTCTTCCCGCCGCGCCGCGACCTGGTCAGCCTGCTCGACATACCGCTGCCGCTGGTTCGACCGCTGGCCGCGGTCCACGCCCCCCGCCATGTGACGGCCATTTCGGCCGCCTGACGCTCAGTTGCCGGGTCATTGGCCATGCAGTCGCGGGTCGATCGCCAACTGCGCGCCCTGGCGCTGGCCAAGGCCTGTGCGGCCTGCGGTGCACGCGTGCGCACCATCGGTCATCTGACGGGCCTGCCGCCCCGCGAGGCGCTGCGCCTGCTCTTCCCGGACCGCATGGCCGTACCTCGAGGGCGCTCGCCGGACTCCCCGGAGTGGTACCACGGCGCCAACCTGCTCCACCGCGCCGAGGCATCGATCATCGTGGCCCTGTACCGCCGTCTGCGAGACGCCGACTTCCCTGCGGGTGAAGCGCTCGTCGGTGCCTACCGCCACTACATCGGCATCTGCCAGCCGCCGCATCGCATCAGCTTCGACCGCGCCTTCGATCTGGCCGCGCACACGGACGGCCTGTGGCTCACCGACACGAGGAGCTTCTCGCTCGTCACCTGCCCGACCTGCCACAGCGAGTTCCTGGCGGCCTTCGGCTCCGTGGCGCGGTCGAACGACCACTGCCCCTTCTGCAAGCTGGTGCAGCGGTACGGCACGGACCCGCGGGTGCAGGGGGCGTTTCCGGTGCAGCCGCTGGCCGCGCCGAGGGCGGAGCAACTGGGGATGCTCGTCCTGCTGCAGTGTTCCTTTGGCTCGTCGACGGGGCAGGTTGGAACCTCCTCCGCGAGCGAATGCCAGCCGTGAGCCAATCGGTTCGCAGCAGGACCTTCACTGTCGGATGGCGATGCGAGATACAGAAGAAGCAACTCGGATCTGGTGTGGACGGCACAGCGTCCCACTTGCATCAGAAGCGAATGCCGCCGGACTTCGGTGTCGCAAACTGGTCCGGCTCCTTGCCCAGCGGGAAAGCGACAACGTACAGAACGCTCACCGGCATCGGCTTGGCATCGGGGTCGGCTCCCCACTTCACCTGCATTTTGCGTTCGGCATAGCGCAATGACACGCCGAGCGCCTTCAGGCCATCGATGCGGGACTGCAGTTCGTCGTACACCTCGAACTTCGTCGACTCGGTGTATAGGTCCGCGCAGTCACGGTACTCCCTGAAGTAGTCCACCAGTCCGGCGAACGCGTCGTCTGCCTCCCGCTCGAGTTCGAACCCAGGCTCCGACAGATCCATCATGTGAGCTTCGGCGAGCTTGGCCAACTGCTTCCCCGTCGTCAGCGGGAGTGCAGTCAAGGTGACGTGTTCGCGATCGAACTTTGCCTTCTGTGCCTTGAGTTCCTCTTCCGTCGGGATCGCGAAAGGCTTGTTCAGTACATCCAGATCCTCGAACTCGAACGCACCGGCCAGAGCCCTTCGCGTGTCCAGGCTGGCCGCCAGGCCCTGTTCGACCCGCTGGATCGTGCGGACGTTGAGCCCGGAGATTTCAGCCAACTGCT
Organism: Hydrogenophaga sp. T2; assembly: GCF_049843535.1. NCBI lineage: Bacteria > Pseudomonadati > Pseudomonadota > Betaproteobacteria > Burkholderiales > Comamonadaceae > Hydrogenophaga > Hydrogenophaga sp. T2. The sequence continues at coordinate 348,812 of NZ_JBBHZJ010000001.1, forward strand.
CCTGAGACCACTGGCGCATCTCCCGGAAGAGCCGCACGCACAGGCCGAGTTCGGCAGGGGTCAGCAGGCGAGCGGTCGTCACACTTTCGGCGGTGTCAATCACAAGGTTCTCCATGGTAGGACATCGATGGCACGCAGTATCGAAAGCACCGACGGCGCTGACCACGACAGCAGCCCGACAGCAGCCCGCCATGGCGGCGCATGAGCGCGGGCGACGACCGCCCGATGTCGACCGCCAGCGATGTCGGATCAGGCTTGCCGCCGAAGCCTGGTGTCGAAAGCCGCGCCCGAGAGTGATCCTTTCGGGTGTCGGCGTTCAACCGTGTCCATCAACATGGCCGCGGGTGCTCGCCTGCAATCGCCATGCTTTCGTCAGCTTCCCACGAAGCCTTTCCAGCGTCCGACCCGGGCTTCGCCGCCCTGCCCGTCCCTGACGTGCTAGCAGCGGCCGACGGCCTCGTCAGCCGCATCCGCCTGTGCTTCGGTCTGTCCCGCGACACCTTCGACGCGGAGGTGCAGCCGCTGCTTCAGCGCTATGCCAGCTACGTCCACCTGCTGCCGGCCACCGCCGACAACTACTTCAGCACACCTGCCGGCCTGCTGAACCTGGGGCTGGAGGTCGCGTTCTACAGCCTGCAAGGCACCGACGCGCACATCTTCTCCGGACGGTCGACGATCTCGGCGCGCCGCCAGCTTGAACCGCGCTGGCGCCTGGCCACCTTCATCGGCGGCCTGTGCTGCGAACTGCACCGGGTACTCAGCCACCTGATCGTGACCGACGAGGCGGGTGGCGAGTGGCCGCAGTTCCTCGTGCCCCTGGGCGACTGGCTGGCATCGCGCAGTGCCACTCGCTACTTCGTTCGCTGGCGGCCGAACGCCACCGAGTCGCGGGGCCTGGGCGTGTTCGCACTGCCCCTGGTCATCCCGGGAGCCACGCTTCAGTACCTGGCGCAGGACAACAGCGTCATCGTCCCGCACCTCCTGTCCAGCATCAGCGGGCAGCCGGTCTACCGGGACCACAACGTCCTCGACGCTCTGGTCCGCCGTTCGCTTGCGCTGGTGATCGACCGGAACCTGCAGGCCAACGCCGATCGCTATGGCGTGCCGCAGTTCGGCTCGCACCTCGAGCGCTACCTGGTCGACGCGATGCGCCGGCTGGCATCCAGCAGCCCGAGCTGGCTCCCGAACCGAGAGAAGTCGCGGTCCTGGCTGGGGCCCGACGGGCTGTTCCTTCTGTGGCCGCAGGCGGCCCACGATGTTCAGGCACTCCTCGAAGCCGATCAGTTGGCCGGCATCCCGAAGGCGCCTGAGACGATGCTCGATCTGCTTCTGGAGGCCGGGGTCTTCGTGCGGCAGCCGGACGGCGCCTCGACCTGGTTCGTCCTGCCGCCGGAGTTGAAGACCGCTGCGGAGGCGGTGAAGCTGGCATCGCCGGCGATCCTGCTAACCGGCGTCGCGCCGCCGGCCGAGCCACTGGCCATCTCGTTGGTCTGCCCACCTGGCGCCACGCGGACCACCCAGAAGGCGCCAACGACTGCACCGGCGCCAGCTCCCGCACCGCCGCCCGGCACCCAGTTCTCATTGCTCGACGCCACCGAGGTGGCCACATCACCGGCAGCTCGCACATCCCCGCCGCCGCCGGTGTCACAGACCCCGGCACCGCCACCTGCTGCCGTTGCCGACCTGGAAGTCCCGTCGCCGCCCCCTCCGCCCAACCCGCCACCGGCCGCGGCGCCGACCTTCAAGCTGAACGCACCCATGCGCCTAAACCCGGCCGTGCGCGATGCCCTCGCGGCCATCGTCGGCACCCTCAACGGGCCGGGCAGCGCAGCAGCCGCCGCACCCATCGCGGCCGGCCTGTTCGTGCCGCTGGCTGAACTGGAGGTCCGGGGCGTGCAGCCAGCGCTGGCGAGTCGGGCGCTGGCCGATGTCGGCCTGCTGGTGCATGCCAGGGGGGATGGCCCGGCCACCGTCACGGCCGACTTCCGCGGCGAGCCGAAGATCGGGCTGGTAGTTGCCCCAGCCTGCATCGATGGTTTCGACCTTGCCGCCTTCGAGCCGGCCGCGCACGAGGAACCCTGACATGCTGATGCGCCGCTATGAGATGCCCTGGCGGCGCGCCTACGAGGTGTACGCCGCCGCCGTCTGGGCGTCCGCCCTGCTGTTCTTCGCGGTGACCGGCGGGCTGGGCCTGCTCCCGCGACAGCTCGCACTCCCGCTTGCCGCGTTCTGCCTGGCGATGGGCGTCCTGCGGCTGGCGCAGGGCGTTCACACCCTGGTGCTGCGCGCCTCGCTCTCCGGCCGCGGCATCCAGGTGCTGAGCACACGGGCCGTCGCCCGCTGGACGGAAAAGCCTGACGCGGTGTTCCTGGGCTTCGGCTTCGAGTGGCGGCCCGTCCACTCGCAGCGTCTCTACGAACTGGCCAAGGTCGACTACCGGGAGTTCACCGTGGCGCCCCGCCTGCTGCAGGTGCTGGGCTACGACGCGCGCCCGCAACCCGATGCCGAGATCGGCCTGCCCTACATCCATGGCGTCGAGCCGCGCGAGGTGCCCCTGCACCGGCCGCTGCAGAACTTCGAAGGCGGCACCCTGCTGGTCGGCACCACCCAGTCGGGCAAGGGGGTGGCGCTGGCCAACCTGGTGACGCAGGCCGTACGTCGCGGCGACGTAGTCATCGTCATCGACCCCAAGAACAGCCGCCGCCTGAAGCGCGTCACGCAGCGCGCCTGCGAGGACTGGCGCGAGCCCGACACCTTCCTCGAGTTCCACCCCGCCTTCCCTGAAGCCGGCGTGCGCCTGGACTTCACCTTCAACTGGCAGAAGCCCACCGAGATCGCCTCGCGGATCCAGTCAATCATGCCGCCGGACACGGCCGGCGCCTTCTCCGCCTTCGGCTGGGACGCCGTGAATGTGGTCGTGCAGGGCTTGGTCGAACTGGAGGAGCGGCCGAATCTGGTCAAGCTCACCAAGTACATCGAGGGCGGTATCGAGCCCGTGCTGGAAGCGACGCTGCGCCGCTTCTACGAGCGGCTGCTCGGCGCCAGCTGGCGCGACCAGCCGGAAATGAAGAAGCTGCTGCACGATGCGCACCGCGGCAACATGAAGCGTCCGTCGGAGGCAGCCAGTGCGGACCTGCTGGCCCTGGTCGCCTTCTACGAACATCACGTCCCGCAGTCGCAGCGCAACAAGGTGCTTGACGCCCAGGTGCGCACCTTCCGCCACAACCGCGAGCACTACCAGAAGATCACAGCCAACCTGCTGCCGGTGCTCTCGATGCTGACCTCGGGCGACCTCGGCCGCAGTCTGTCGCCCGACCCCTTCGACGCTGGCGATGCACGGCCGATCATGAACTTCGAGAAGATCGAGCGCGCCGGGCATGTGCTGTACATGTGCCTGGATTCCCTGCCCGACCCGTCGGTCGCCACCGCCATCGGCGCACTGGCCCTGGCCGACCTGGCCGCCCGTGCGGGCATGCGCTACAACCTGGGCGGCTACCGGCGCATCTCGCTGTTCGTGGACGAGGTGTCGAACGTCATCAACCAGCCGCTGATCGAGATCCTGAACAAGGGCGCCGAGGGTGGCATCTTCACCACCTGCGCGATGCAGACGCTGGCCGACCTGGCCAAGCGCCTGGGCAGCGAAGACGCGGCGCGCATGGCGCTGGGCAACCTGAACAACCTGATCGCGCTACGGTCCAAGGACCGTCCGACGCAGGACTTCGTGGTCGAGACCTTCGGCAAGACCGCGATCCACTCGGTGCGCGTGGGCCTGAGCAGCGGTGCTGACGCTCACCTGGGCGACTTCTCGTCGAGCTACTCGACGCAGCTCACCGAGAGCTTCGAGGAGATGGTGCCCGCCGACGTGCTGGGCAAGCTGCCCAACCTGCAGTACTTCGCCTCGGTGTCGGGCGGGCGGATCATCAAGGGGCGGTTTCCGATCCTTGACCCGGATGCGGACGAACCCAGAGCAACACGTGCGGCACCGCCCAAGCCGAACCGGACTCCAGCCGCAATAGCGGGACATCCGTCGTGATCCGCATCGTCAGCATCGCCGCCCTGCTCTGCCTGCTGGTGCTGGTGCTCTACCTGCCATCGGCGCATCCGCCAGAACGGTTCCTGGCGCAGATTCGAAGCGAGCACCAGGCGATGGAAGAGATTTGGGGCGAGACGCCCGCGCTGCGTATCCTCGACCGAGCGCTGGGCCTACAGGGCGCGGCACGCGACTCAACATCCATTCCCCCGACCGCCGGCGAGTCGGCGGCCAGCGGCGTGGACGGCGCCGTGGCGCGGGAGATGGCTTCCGTCAACCAGCGGCTGTTCGGGAACAGCTACTTCCGTGCGATCGACGCGCTCGTGCTGCTGGCCGCCTTCAGGTTGTCGGCAATGCTGGAGTGGCTGCCTTGGATGGCGGCCTTCCTTGTCGCAGCGGTCGCGGACGGCGCGATCAGCAGAGTGATCAAGTCGAAGGAGTTTCTTCACCACGATCCTGAGCGCTTCGCGCTGTACACCTCGGTGGCGATCGTGCTGGCCTGTGCGTTCGTGGTTTCGATGGTCGTGCCCATCGGCGTGCATCCGGTCGTTGGGCCGTGCGTCATGGCTATGCTGGGCATCTTGGCGGGACGTAGCCTCGCGCACTTCCACCGGAGGGGATAACCGCCCGCTGGTGGTCCGTGATCTCGCGCCGCGCCTCGAAGCCGGCGCGATCCCGCTCTACGCCGCAAGGCGCACAGCAAGCGTCGGCCGGCTCCGATTGGGACCCTTGGCCAGCACGGTCGAAGTACTCGTCACAGCTGGCGGCAGACACCACTCGCTGTCGTCTCTGTGCCGTGCGTAGGCATCAAGTCAGGGCGGATCACCAGGGGCAGGCCGCAGCGCCCACCACCACCCGGAACCTGACTATTCCGCTCGGGATTGCGTCGTACCTGAAACGCGGCTACATTCTCACTCATGCAAGTGAGTGAACGAAATGTGTTGTCGGTTCGATCGACCATCGGAAGGTCGACGCTGGCAGGCGCGGCGGCGGGTCGCGAGGCCGCTGCCAAGCTTCAGGCCGGGGCAGCGACGCTCGAACATCCCTGGGTCCTGGACTTCGCCGACATGGAGCTTGTGACGGCGAGCGCGTTCCGTGAAGCCGTCTTGCCCATCGTCCGCTGGGCCGCGCAGGATGGCCAGCCCTGCCTTGTCGCCAACCTGAACGAGGTATCCCGAGAAGAGGCACTTCTGGCCGCTTCGACATCCGAAGTGGTCTTGCTCTTCTGCTCGTTGAACGACGGCGCCATTGCCGGAGCGTATGCCCAAGGCCCGTTGGACGCCAAGCTCTCCCTCACCCTCGAACTGACGCTGCGCCTCGGCGAGGCCGACGCGCGTGCGATCAGCGAGGTCTCAGGCGAGAACACCGTCATCACCGCTTGGAACAACCGCCTGGTTGCACTTACCCGAATGGGTCTGCTCACCGAGCGCAAAGTCGGCAAGACGAAGTTCTACTCTCCTGCAGTGAAGGGCATGTCGTATGGGAAATGAGTTTCTGCGAAAGCAGCGTGAAGGCCGGGCGAAAGGCTGGAATCGTCAGCTGCGCGCCAGTGAGCACGACATGCTCGCTTCGCTCGCACCCGGCCAGGAACTTGGGTGCCGCGCGACCGTCTCGGGCGACCTGCCGCCGGTTGGCAGCAAGCTGATGCTGCAGCTGATGCAGGGCGAGATCAAGGTTCGCGACCAAAACGTCTGCATCGGGGAAGTCAGCAATCCCAAAGAAGAACTTCTTCGGGGTCTCGAACGCGGCGCCGGACTCATGGTCGCCGAGGTGCGCTCACAACTGCAATCCTCCGGTTGCATCGATCTGGTCGTGGAGCGTTGACTTGCTGCCGCTGAATGCTGTCCGATTCGCATCGACTTTCAAGGACGTCGGCACCAGCCAGCCACTGCTTGGCTGCGGAAGCTGCATCGACCGCCCCGTCTGCGGCGGACTGCATCTGCGCGACACCGGCGCACTGCTGGTGGACTGCCTGTCGTTCTGCCACTGCGAGGACCGCAGCAAGTGCGACATGGTCTGCCCCAACAAGCCCGCTGAGTACGTGAGGCGTCATGAGGAGGTGGACGGCTGGGACCTCAGCACGATCCCATTGGCACGCGATGTCGACATGCCCCGACTGCCCGAATGGATCCCCCTGCTCCAGGGCAACCTCGTCGGTCCTCGCATCACATCGGTGGACGACTGCGTGGCACTACCGCTGACATACGCCCTCAAAGGTCGCAAGCACGCCACTCGGGCCAGGACTCAGCAGGAACTGGCAAGCGCCTACGGCGTGCGACCGCGGCATGGCTGGGTGCTGTCCGGCGTCCAGGAAGATCCCGCCGTTGAACGGGTCTGGCCGCTGCCCGACATCGGCAGGATCGCGAGACAGATGGTCCACGCGGGTGCGATCTTCGCGACATCGCCGGACTTCAGCACGGTGATTGACTGCCCTCGACAGGACAACCTTCACGCAATGAAGCGCATCGCCTGGGTCTGGTACCACATGACCCAAGGCGGGCTCTGCACGGCCCTTCATGTCAACGGCCGCACCGATCACGACTTTGTGCGCTGGGCGGCTTTCATCCGCAACCAGACTGCCGTCAAGGCCATCGCCTATGAGTTCCTGACCGGCACAGCCACCAAGTTGAGCATCGGACAACACTGTCAGCGGCTGACCGAGCTTGCCAAGCAAGTCGGGCGCGACCTAACACTCGTGGTGCGCGGCAACGCTGAAGCTGCTCGGTCCCTACGCGGAACCTTCAAGCAGGTGGTCATCATCGACTCCACGCCGTACATGCGTGCGATGAAACGCCGCAAGGCCTATGTGAACCCGGGTGGCAAGGCGTCCTATGTGTCGGTACAGGCCGATTCCAGACGCGAGACGCGCGCGCTTCTGAAGCACAACATCCGTGTGCTGCGCTTGGCCGCCACGGCGCCGTTCGAACGTCCGGTCGAAGATCGCCAGGCAAGCTTCGACTTTCGGTCATCACCAGCGCAACAGGACACTGACGACGAATCCCCGCAAATGCCCTTGTTCACGGACTAGGAATTTGGGCCGGTCGGCGGCCTGCACCAGCTCAAGGCTGGCCGAGTCACTGCGAACGCGAACGCAACCGTCCAGAGACCGCACCGACTGGATCACCGACCGGAAGCCCAGCCCTCGGTGCGGATCACCGGTACGCGACCGATTGTCGATCACGGCCCAGGTCAGCGCCTCCTCGGCGGTGGCTGGCTTTGCCGGCAGTGGCGACTCGGCATAGCCGGCCCGAACGCCTCTTCCGCTGTCTGCCACCACCATCCAAGCTTCGCGGTCCAGGACCTCGAATGCGCCCAACCCATCCACTGCATCGCCCGCGTGCTCGTCGATGTTGGTCAGAAGTTCATGCAGAGCCGCCGAGAGCCGGCCCGCAGCGGTCGCCTGCACGCCGACTGCCACAAGCTGCGTCTGAAACGTCTTCGCGAAATCGTTCGATGCGGCATCTGCCGCGGCGTTGCCACCAGCGGGTCGGTGGATTGCTCCACAGGGCCCTTCGCTGACGAACAGTCGCGATGAAGCCAACAGCCGACGCAGCAGCCGCCCACGTGGTGTCGAGTCGGCCACAGCGATCCGTCGATCGGCCGTGCGGCGCAGCATCAGCAGCTCTACCAGCGCACCCAGGCTCGCACCGGAGGCATCGACCCGCACGGCCTCGCGGGCACGGGCCATCATCTGCGCGGCGTCGTCAGACTGTGCAAATCGCTGCTGGAATGTCACCCGTCAACAGCCTCCGATGCCGAATCGACACCCACGTTCCGAAGCCCCACAGCCCGATCATGGTCGCCGAGCTCAAACCATCATCCCGCCGACTGCGCCCGCTCCAGCAGTCCCGCCACGTCCTTGAACTTGTCGTAGATCACGGGTTTCTCACCCACTGACAGCGCCTTGAAGTGCGCGCGGCCGCATTCGATCTTGGCGCTCTCGGCGTTTCGCAGATCACTGACGAATAGGCTGCTCTTGGTCTCCACGACGAAGTAGAGCCGATCGCCGTCGGGCGTCGCCACCAGTACGGCCCAGTCGGGGTTGTAGCTGCCCAGGGGCGTCGGCACCTTGAACCAGCCCGGCAGCTTGGCGTAGACCTTGATCGATTCGTTCTTCGACAGTTGGTCCGCGAAGTCGCGCTCGGTGTCGGAGTCGTAGATGACGTGCTGGTAGACCGAACGCTCGGCATCGAGCAGCATGTTCTTCAGGTAGCCCGTCAGCTCCTCGGTCTCGAACAGCTCCTGCGCATAGTAGGCCTCGTCGCCAAGCCGCTGGTAGCGGATGCCATCCACGAGGACGGCACGCTTGCAGCGGTTGATGGCGTCGGCCACCGTCTCGATGAACTGCTGCGGGTTGCGCTTGAAGTCGTTGAGCCGGTGGCTGTCGACCAGGATGCGGCCGATGCTGCGCCTCGTCAGCTGAGTGCGGTTCTGCAGCTCGGTGAGGATGTCCGGTAGTTCGATGTCGTCCTCGTTGAGCACCACCATGTCGGCGCCTTTGCGCTCCACCGCCGTCACCCCGGCCTCACCGATCTCCATGCCCGCCTTTCGCCACTGCAGCCGAGTCTTGCTGACCGGCGGCGCCTGGATCACGGCGGTGATGCAGTCGCGGATGAGGCGTTCGTTGTCGAACTGAACCCGGTATGTCGTCTTGTACTTGATGCGGTCCCACAGCGCCTTGAACTCCGGGCTGTCCAGTACCGCACGACGCACAGGCACCTGCCGGCGCTCGTCCGCGTTCTTGATCTCGAGCTTGCCCGACACCCGACGCAACAACTCGAGGATCTGCGCTCGCTGCGCCTCCACCTCCGGCGGTAGCGGCAGATTGCCGTCCTTGATTGCGCGGCGCAGCTCGTCTTTGACCTTGCCGCGCGCATCCACCAGGCCAGTCGCGCGCAGATGCTCGGCGACCACCTTGGAGAGCTCGAAGCCCAAGGGCCTTTGCGTGCCATCAGGCTGCGCCACTGAGACGCCGGCGAACAGATGCTCGGGCACGACGCCGAACTGATAGCCGTCCGCCTCGATCTCCTTCTGCAGGCTGTCGGCGAACTGCTGGTAGCTCTCGTTCGCCACCACGGTGAGCGTGTTCACCTCGAAGCCGCGCACGCGGTGGCCCTGTTGGTTGACGCAAAGCCGCAGGCCTCGTCCGATGGTCTGCCGCCGCCAGCGCTCGGTCTCGCGCGTGCTGAAGTTGCAGATCTGAAAGACGTTCGGGTTGTCCCAGCCTTCCTTCAGCGCGGAGTGGCTGAAGATGAACTTCAGCGGCGAGTCGAAGCTCAGCAGCTTCTCCTTGTCGCGCATGATCAGGTTGTAGGTGTCGTCGTCGGCCGCCGTGCTTCCGCTGGTGTCCTTCACCATCTCAACGGTCTTGCCGGCGATCTTCTTCTTGTCGATCGAGAAGTAGCCGTTGTGCACGTCGGCCGCTGCGGCGCTCAAGTCCACCGAGCCGAACAGGTCGCGGTAGTCCGGGTGCCCGGCCCAGCGCTTGTATTCCTCTTCGAAAATGGTGGCGTAAACGCCCTTCTGGGCGTTGCCCTGGGCGTCGTAGATGCGGTACTTCTCCACCGCATCGATGAAGAACAGGCTCAGCACCTTGATGCCCATCGGGCGGAAGCGTCGTTCCTTGTCCAGGTGCTCCTTGATCGTGCGGCGGATCATCTCCCGTTCGATCGCCAGGGGTTCCACGCCACCCCAGGTCTCGTTGACGCGCAGGTAGTGCTGCGCGCCCGGCACATGCAGTTCCAGCAGCTCATCCTTCTTGGCTGCGCGAATGGTGCCGATCCGCAGATCAGCGTACACGGCCCGTCCCGTCTCCTGCTGCAGATCGAATCCGTCCTGCACCTCGACCTCCTGGCGCTTCACCGTGCCGGCCTTGGTCCGCACGTCCAGCTCCACCGTGGCCACCACGGTGCCGCGCTTGGCCTTTGCACCGAGGAACTTCACATAGGGCTTGTTGTGCGCCTGCTCGACCGTGGCCGCGGCAACCTCGATCTGCTTAACCAGCTTCTGCTCGTAGGCGTCCACGGCGTCCAGCCGATAGACCATGTTGTGCTTGTCGACGTGGGTCGCCGAGTAGCGCAGCGTGCACAGCGGGTGCATGCGGGACAGCGCTTTGCGGCCCCGGCCGTCGATGCCGCCGTCAACGCTTTGCGGCTCGTCCACGATGAGGATCGGACGGGTCTGGCGAACCAGATCGATCGGCTTCTCACCGCCAGTCTTCTCACTGGCGCGGTACATCACGTTCTTGCTCTTCTCGCGGCGCAACGCCTCGTCGGCTTCCTCGGCAGCAGCTTCCTGCTCGTCGCCGAACTTGTTGATGGCGCCGACCGTGATCACCATGATCTGGATGTTCGGGCTGGTGGCGAAGTTGCGCACCTGGCCCAGCTTCGCCGAGTCGTACTGGAAGAACTCGTACCCCTTGGCTCCCGGGTACAGCGCCTCGAAGTGTTCGCGGGTGATCTGCAGCGTCTTGTTCACGCCTTCCTTGATGGCAACCGACGGCACTACGACCACGAACTTGGTGAAGCCGTACCGCCGGTTCAGCTCGAACACCGTGCGCAGGTAGACGTAGGTCTTGCCGGTGCCCGTTTCCATCTCCACCGTGAAGTCCGGGGACAGCTTCGTCGTCGGCGGCAGACCATTCCGCAGCTGCACCTCGCGCAGGTTGGCCTCGATCTCGTCGTCGAGCAGGGTCAGCCGATTGCCGATGCCGCCCTGTTCGGTTGCCAGCATCCCCTCAAGTGCTCCTTGCGCGGCGGCAGAGTCGCTGTCTGGTCGGGCGGCACGCACGGTCACCGTGAACTCGGTCCGGCAGACCTCCTGGCCCCGGAACAGGTCACACACCGACTCGATCGCCGCCGACTGATAGGGCAGGTCCGCCTCAAAGTGCAACCTCACGTGGCCGCCTCCCCGGCCTGTGCGGCTTCCAGCCACCCCTGCTTGGTGAGCACATTCAACGCGATGCCGATCTGCCGCGGCGTGAACTGGCGCTTCCGGTCATTCCAGGCGTAGGTGCGCTCTACCACCTCGGCCGGGGTTCTTCCAGCACTCTCGTGCCTCGCCACCCAATGCACCGTGGCCAGCAACTCCAGGCCGAACGGCGTCTCGAAGCCTTCGACGAGACGTCCCACGCGGTCAAAGCGCTCACGCGTCAGAACATTTGCCTCCAAGAATGCGTTGGCGTCGTCCACCGCACCCGGCACCAGCGTCAAGGGCTTGTCCGGCGCATCGCCGCCGTCGGCATAGCCGGCCACCAGGTGCCCCTCGATCGCCCGCAGCACGTGGCGCAGGTTCTCGGCATAGGGCCCGTAGGGCGCCTTCACGTACTTCAACCGAAGGGGCTCGCCCGCTTCCTGCATGAAGTACATCAGTTTGTGAACCTCCAGCAGGGTGATCGTGGGGTCGAGCAAACCACGGATGTAGCGGCCCATCAGCTCCACCAGTGCCGCTCGTCCGGCCGTCATGGTGGGCACCTCGCGGCTGTGGTGCATCACATCGGACGCCGGCGCCCCCTTCGGCTCGAAGATGCGCACACGAACGTCAGGCAACTCCCTCATCGCGGCTTCGATGCGCGGTCGCACGTCGTTCCAGTCCAGACCGCCCAGCCCGCTGCCCAGCGGCGGAATCGCGATCGACCGAATCCCGCGCTGGCGGATCTCGCGCACCAGCGCCTCGAGACCCGACTCGATGTCCTCGATGCGGCTCTTTCCGCGCCAATGCCGCTTGGTCGGAAAGTTGATGATGTAGCGTGGCGTGGTCAGCTGACCGATTTCGTAGACGAACATGCGGCCGGGTTGCACCTCTTCGCGCTTGCAGGCTGCCTCGTAGGCCTTGAAGTTCTCCGGCCAGGCGTTCTTGAACTGCAGCGCGATGCCTCGGCCCATGATGCCAACGCAGTTCACGGTGTTGACGATGGCGTCCACATCGTCCTTGAGAATGTCGCCGCTGGTGAATTCGATCATCGCGGTCTCCTTGTCAGTAGTACCAGGCCGGCAGCACGGCCACTGGCGGCCGGTGCCCGCCCACGGGCAAGGCGTGCGCCACCTGGGCATTGATTGCCGCAGAGTACACGCCGATGCGCTCGATCAAGTGCCACGGGAAGCTGTGCTCCATGAGGAACTCGGCCTGTTTGCGCTCCTTGACGGCGGGCCACTGCGTGCTGGCCACCGCGCTCCAGTCGATCTCGCCCAACTGAGCCAGGTCGGCCCGGTCTTCGAAGTAGTACGAGCCCGCGTTGGACAGCGTGAAGGCCCACCGCCTGCCGTTGGCCTGAGCCCAAGCGACGGCGTTGAACAAGTCGGCCTCCAGGTGCACGATCGGCTCCTGCCCGCCCTTGTAGGCCAACTCGGGGTTGCGCTTGTGGATCAGGTACAGCATCACCGAGCGCGGGCAGAAGTAGAACGGCGCGCATTGGCCAACGTACAGGCCCGGGTGGCTGTCCAGTGTCAGCTCCGTCAGCCTGCGCTGCTTGATGTTGCTCATGCCGATGACGGTGCCGGGCGGCGCCAGGCGCTGCACTTCGGCGTCGGAAAGCAGCCCTCCAACCACGATGGACGGCAACCGGTCCACATGGCAGATGTGATAAATCTTGGGCCGCGCCGGTACCGGCATGGTCAGAGGCTCCGCACCTTGGCGATGCCGTGCTGTTCGAGGATGGCCGCCAGATTGGTCTTGGCCACGTCGTTCTCGAACGCGCTGTCGCGGAAGACGCAAGTCACGTCGCCCGCTGGGTCAAGTTCCTTCCGCCACTCCACTACCCCGAGGGCAAGTGGCTCGGACTCTCCGGCTGTAATGAGCTTGTCCAGACATGCAATCAGTACGCCGCCTCCAATGGCATGGATTGGCTTGTTCGCGACGACGCGGGTCTGGATTGGGACACACAGATCAAGCCCCAGCTTGAGAAGCAGTTCGTACAGCAAATCGGCATCAGTCCGGTCGGGGTCGATGTGATCTAGATGGTCAAGCAGTGATTGCTCCAAGCCCGCGCTTGTAGAAGCCCAATTCTTCAAGTTCGAGCTATCAAGCTTGAATACACGGAATCCTACGTCGCCGACCAGCGCTGGCTCAAGTTCACGTAGCCTCTGCCCAGCCCTGCGCAATCTCTCCTTCGTAAGCTCTGCAATGGTCAGCGGCTTACCAATCTGGGAGCAGAAAGCAGCACCAACTTTTTGATCCTTATCCTCGGGGCTTAGCCTCTCTGGAAGCTGAACCAATACATATCGACGGTTTTTCCCATCCGCACGATTCAATTCCATCACGGCCTGTGCCGTAGTTCCACTACCCGCAAAGAAGTCCAGGACAAGGTCGCCTGGCTTCGCAATGAATTCAAACAGCGAGCGCAACAGTGCGACCGGTTTCGGGTTCGAAAACAGCTTCTGCACGCCAAACATCGCATTGAGTTCGTTCGATCCTGTTCGGCTATCGAGGTGAACGACACTGGAGAGCTTGCCCTCGTAGTCCTCGAGGTACTCCTTGATCTGAACGATTTGACTGTCATCTTCGCCGAAGAGGATGCGCTTGGCTTCGATGAGTTCGAGCATTCGCGGCTCAGGGTATCGATACCCATTTACGGGAGGAACGCAGGGCCTTTTTGTCGTCGGATGGGGGACGTCATACACATAGCCGCCCGGCTTGGGGTTATGGACCTTTCTACTACCTGTGTAGACCCCGTTCTCATCAACTCGGTCGTAGTGTGTTACCGCAGCAAGCGCTTCACGGTGTACCTTGATGAAGCCGCGAAGCTCGGCCTGAATCGATTCAACGTCAGACCCAAGCATGGCTTTAAGTCGGACGTATTCCTTCAATAGGGCTTCTTTGGCGTCCTCAGATGAGTTCTTCCACACGCCGTCGACAGAATCCTTGTCCCTAGAGTAGCAAAGCAAATACTCGTGCTCAATTGCGATTCGAGTTGGATTGTTGTCGGTAGCTCCCTTCCAAATGATGGTGCCGACGAAGTTCTCTTCGCCGAACACCTCATTGCATGCGAACTTAAGGCTGGCCTTCTCACGATCATCGATGCTGATAAGTACCACACCGTCTGCCCGGAGAAGGTTCCGAGCGATTAGCAGACGCGGGTAGATCATGCTGAGCCAGTCGGTATGAAACCGACCACTCGCCTCGGTGTTGCTGGCAATCTTTCGGCCGCCCTCGACCTGCCCCGTCAGCTCCAAGTAGTTCTTGATGCTGTCCTGAAAGTTGTCCGGGTAGACGAAGTCCTTCCCGGTGTTGTACGGAGGGTCGATGTAGATCAGCTTCACCTTCCCGGCGTAGCTCTTCTGCAGCAGCTTCAGCACCTCGAGGTTGTCGCCCTCGATCATCAGGTTCTGGGTGGTGTCCCAGTCCACGCTCTCGTCGCGGCAGGGGCGCAGCGTCCCGGTGCTGGGCGTCAACGCCAGTTGGCGCGCGGCACGCTTGCCGTGCCAGTTCAGTCCGTACTTTTCGTCGGCGTCGGTCACCGTGGAATCGCCGACCAGGCTCTTGAGCACGTCGACGTTGACAGCCGGCACAGTGCGTCCATCTAGCTGACGCTCGGTCACCAGTTCCGGGAACAGTGCCTTCAGCCGGGCCAGATTCTCGGCACGCAGGTCTGCACTCTGCGATTCGGGCGCGCCGGGTTCGATCTTCTCTACAGCCATCGTTCGGTTCTCATAGGGTCTTCAGTTGCAGGGGCCCACCGATGAGGACCCGCAAAGCTCACATCATCGCAGCCCACGGCGGCTCACCCGCGCGCTCGCCGCTGCCGATTCATCCGCCGCCGACCATCAGCTTCTGGCGCAGCGACTCCATCAGCGCGCTGATGCTGCGCAGTTCCTCGTTCAGCGCCACCTGGCGGGCCAGCTGGCGCTCCTTCATCGCCCGGGCGCGCAGCTCGGCGGCTTGCGCCCGCAGGCCACGAAATTGCTGCAGCGCAGCATGCCTGGCCTCGGCCTGCGCCCGGCTGGTGCTGGGCACGAAGGACCCCGTCTCCTGCGCTGCGTCAAGGGCGGCGATGGTGTCCATCCATCCCTGAACAAGGGCAAACAGGTCGGTACGGGGTTGGTTGGCGAGCGCCAGTGCGGTCCTGAAGGCAGCGCCTCCACCTTCCGGCGGCACTTGCACCGACATCAGGGGGCCATCCAGGACCACTTGCTCCGCTTCCGTCTGCGACCGGCGCAGGTGGGCCACCGACAGGCCTAGGCTGTCATCCACCGTGGTGGCCAGCAGTACCGGATGCGGCACGGCGCGATGCAGCAGTTCCACCAACCGTGCAGGCCGCGTACCAGGGCGGAGCGAGAGGCTCAGAACCGCGGCCTCGCGGTAGTGACGGTGCTCGTCTTCGTGCTCGGGTACCCCGATGAGGTGAGGCTTCAGCGACGCCAGCCAGGTGATCTCGTCGATGCCATCCTGGATGAGCCGCTTGTCTTGCGCCGTGGCGGCGCCATGTTCGACCAACAGCTTCTTGGGCACCCGCTGCTGCACCCGGGTGGAGTCGGGCAGCGCCAGCGCCTGAAGCAGTTGGTCGACCGTCATGCCGCCCGTCAGGCCGTTCCAGCGGAGCCCGCATGATCGGCGGGAGCCTCCGTGCCCGGCAAAACCACGAGGTAGGCCAGCACTTCGAAGTCGTTCATGCCGGCGAACTCACCCTTCAAGGCGTGTGTACCGGCTGGGTCGAACAGGCTGGCCACCGCGCGCTCCGCACTCTTGCCGGCCACCGACGACACGGCTGCAGCGAGCAGCCCTTGAGCTTGTCGCATGTCGGCGCCCTGCCGAGTTTGCTTGCCATAACGCGCCACGGCTAGCGCGTCAGGCAGTTCCCGGCCCATGCACAGCCGCTTGAAGCGATCCAGCGCGTGCTTGGCCTGGGTGTAGGGCAGCAGTACGTTGCCGCCTTCGGACACGTGCACCAGGTAAACCGGCGCCAGCGGATAGCCTGGGTCGACAGCTCGCTCGGCCGCTTGCCCCTCTGCCCGCAGGCAGAAGAGGATGCCTGGCGGAAGGTCCGCCTCGGTCGTCGTCACCACGGCACTGGCGCCCAGGGGCATCGACTCCAGCTTCCCAGGGTGCGCCTTCAAGTAGCGCGCCAGGTCGATGCGGAAATCCGTCAAGGTCAGGTCGGTGATGGACACGCCGCTGGAGAGATCCTCCAGGTCGATCACCGCGTCCTGCAGCTTCAGCAGTTGCTTGCGCCGGTACTCCAGGTCATTCATCGGGTCGCCGGACTGCTGCTCGATCAGGTTCTCTTCGCCGGTGGCCGAGACGTCGAGCAACACCATGCGCCCGCTGACGCGCTGCTCGAGGTTGATGTACTCCTCCAACTCCATGTTCGGCCAGAAGTTCACCAGCTGGATGCTGGTGTTGGGCGAACCGATGCGGTCGATGCGGCCGAAGCGCTGGATGATGCGCACCGGGTTCCAGTGGATGTCGTAGTTGACGAGCCAGTCGCAGTCCTGCAGGTTCTGCCCCTCGCTGATGCAGTCGGTGGCGATCAACAGGTCGATCTCGCCCTCGTCGGCCAGGCTCGCCGGCCGCTCCTTCGATCTCGGCGAAAACGCCGTGAGGATGCTGCCGAGGTCGCGCCGAAGACCGGGCAGCGTGGTCTGGTTGCCGCCGGAACCCGTGACGAGCGCGCCATCCACGCCCAGCTGGTCGCGCGCCCAGCCAGCCAAGTGCTCGTAGAGGTATACGGCCGTATCGGCAAACGCGGTGAAGATGATCAGCTTGCGATTGCCGGCGTTGATCGGATTGCGAACCTTCTCGGCGATGAGTTCTCGCAGCTTCAGCAACTTGTCGTCGCGGCCTGCGTCCACCTGGCGCGCTGCAGCGTGCAGCGTGGCGAGCCGGTTGCGATCCTCGGTGAGATCCTGGCGCCAGCGGGCCAGGTCCAGGTCGCCCAGCAACACCTTGACCTTGCGGCCGACCAGCAGCGGTTCGAACAGCGGATCGTCGACATCGACGTCTGCGATGTCGAGTTCCTCGAACTCGCTGGCCTCACCTTCAGTTCCCGCCTTGTAGGCCGCCAAGCGCGCCAGCGTGGCGTCCACGTCCTTCAACTGCCGGCCGACCGTCAGCGCGAAGGAATAGACCGAGCTCTCCATGCGCTTGAGCAGGTTCACCCGCATCAGGTGGATCAGGCTCTCTTCCCGGTCGACTTGGCGGAAGATGCTCTCGCCACCGCGGATGGCCGTGCTGTACTTCTGGTCGTAGGCGGCAAGCCGCCCTTCCTTCACGTACCGCAGCGGCGCATAGCTTGCGAGCTTCAACCGCCGGATCTCGAGGTTGATCTCCTTGATCGGCCGGAACTCGCCCGCACGGTCGACATCGGCCTTGATGTTCACCGGGGGCAACCGGCTGGGAAACCGGCCCGTCTCTTCAGTGCCGTAGTACTTCTCAATGTGGCGCCGCGAGCGGGCGATCGTCAGGTGGTCCAGCAGCGTGAAGTAGTCGAAGCCGAGCATGTCCACCAGCAGCGACGGGGTCTTCTCATCCTCCGGTAACTCGAGCCATCGGTTGAAGGCCTTTTGCGCCCGGCGGGTGGTGCTGTCGATGCTGGCAATGCCGTGGTCGAAGAGCGCCGTGTCGTCACCCTCCGTGACGAAGGCAATCTGGTTGCGGAGGTCGGCCAGCCGGTTGTTGACGGGGGTGGCCGACAGCATCAGCACGCGGGTCTTGACACCCTCGCGGATGATTCGGCGCATCAAGCGGTCGTAGCGGGTCTCATTGCCCTGCTTGGGCGACTTCTTGTTCCGGAAGTTGTGCGACTCGTCGATGACCACCAGGTCGTAGTTGCCCCAGTTCACGTGGCTGAGGTCGATGTCACCCGATAGCCCGCCCTCGCGGGACAGGTCGGTGTGGTTCAGGACGTCGTAGTTGAACCGGTCAGACGCCAGGACGTTGCGCTGATCATTGGCCTTGTACAGCGTCCAGTTGTCGCGCAGGCGCTTGGGCGCCAGCACCAGGACACGGTCATTTCGAAGCTCGTGGTACTTGATGATCGCCAGTGCTTCGAATGTCTTACCCAGGCCCACGCTGTCGGCAATGATGCAGCCGCCGAAACGGTCCAACTTGTCGATCGCGCCCACGACGCCGTCGCGCTGGAACTTGTAGAGCTTCTTCCAGACCACCGTGTTGCGAATGCCGGTGGCGGCCTTGACGATCCGGTCTTCGTCCAACTCCTGCCCGTCACGCTGCAGGAGGTGAAACAGCACGGCCGCGTACACGCTCGCCGGGTCACGCGGGCTGGCGAGCCCTTCGAGTTCGGCGAGCAAGCGCGCCTTGGCCTCAGCGCGTGCGCCCAGCGCCGCCCACTGCGCATCGAACCACTGCGCGAGCATTTGGCTCTCAGCGGGCGACTCCGACGCCTGAATGAAGGACAGCGGATTGCCTGGGGTCAAACCGAGACCGTCTGTGGACAGGCCGAACGACCCGTGGACCGCTTGAACGGGCTCTCCGGCTGCGTCGCGAATGACCGCGAGGCCTTGGGGAATCTGGCCGGCCGCAGCGCGCACCTCGGCCACGGAACGCAGCCAGTCGGCCATTTGTCGAGCCAGAAAGGCGGTCTGCAGGCGGTTGCGCGCCGGTCGATCCGCCTCGCCTCCGACGAGTGCCAGATCGGCGCCCGCGCCCGGAAAGATGCACCTGCCACTCCCAAGCTGGGTCGCCTGGGACTGAAGCGCTTCGAAGGCAAACAACGACGCGGTGCCTGACATCAAGTCAAGCGACACGCCGCGCGCCGCGTGGGCCAGGATCAGGTCGAGAACTCGGTCGGTGCCTGCGTTTTGAACCAGCCGCATTGGTTTCAAATCTCCCTCTGCGCCACTCTACCCAACTTGAACGGAGACCCCAGAACATCAGACCTCGGACACAAGGGTCGGCTCGGCGTCGAAACCCCCCTCGCAAACGCGCCATTCCGCGGCGCCGCGGCGGCAGCCGGCTCCTACCCTTTCGGTCACGCGCTCGACAGAGCACGGCCTTCAGATCCTGAAGCCACCGAACGAGGACCGCGCCATGTACTCTGCATTGCCCGCTGCCCGCTGCGACGTCGCCACCCAGGCTGGCCAGGCCGGCTCCGGCACCCACGACAGCGAACACCCGGAGACCATCGAGACCCGGCTCTGGCTCGAGGAGCACGACTGGCTGTTCACGGTGCTGCGCAGCGAGGGCAACGTCTCGCCGACCTTCCGCTTCCCGGACCTCATCAGCGCCTGCGTGTCGCTGGTCTTCCTGCACGATGACGCGCCAGCGCGGATCTTCGATTTCCTGGGCACGCAGTTGGTGCTGCGCCCGCCGCTGACGCCCAGGCGCCGCGAGTCGATGTGGCGCCCGCAGTACGAGCTGCTGCTGGCCGTGCAGCGCTCGCCGGCCAACCGCCACCCCAACCCCAAGTTCCAGCTCGACCAGCTGACCACGGCCTGCGTGGCCCTGTGCCGCCAGCACGAGGGCGCCGACGCGCTGGTGCTGCGCCAGGCCCGGCTGAACATGGCCGACCGAGCCGCGCGCGGGCGCCCATTCCGCCCCGGATGAGGCGAAAGGTGACGGCGCGGTGGTGCAGGGGTTTCGCACCTCACGCGCCGCAGGTCGCCTCCCCGTAGACCCGCTCTCGATACCCGCTCCATACCCGCTCCACACCCGCTTCCGACCCTGGCCGCTTCGCCGGGCCTCACCCGTCGCTCGACGCCCTGCAGTCGGCCAGGCCTGGCCGACTGGAACGGCGTCGCCCTGTCCACCAATACGTCACGGGTCGATCCATGCAGGTGCCGCTGTTGTTCCCCGCGCGACGGTCGCCGATCAGGCCGATGCCTGGACCCTGGCTGCTGGCAGCGCTCGCCACCGGCTGGGCGCCGTTGCAGGCCCAGGCCTGCTGGGAGCAGGCGGCGCAGCGCTTCGGGCTGTCGCCCCACCTGCTGGTCGCTGTGGCGCGTGTCGAGTCCAACCTCGACCCACGCGCCGTCAACCGATCGCATCTGCAGCGCACGGGCTCCTACGACATCGGGCTCATGCAGATCAACAGCTCCCACCTTCCCAAGCTGGCGCGGCATGGCATCAGCGAGGCACAGCTCTACGACCCTTGCACGAACATCCACGTCGGCGCGTGGCTACTGGCCGACGCGTTCGCTCGGCACGGTGCCTCCTGGAACGCCGTCGGCGCCTACAACGCCGCCTGCAGCCAGCTCAAGGGCGAGGCCTGCACGGCGGCGCGTTCCAGCTACGCCTGGAAGGTCTACCGCCGGCTGCCTTCCGCCAGCGGCGCGGCTGCACGTCCCGTTGCGGCGACTTCACAGCGGTCTGTGCAGGCGGCGCAACCGGCGCCCATCCTCCTGGCTGCGAGGGTGGCGCCATGACGCGACGTGCGCTTCGGCTCTTGGCCGCGCCTGTGCTCGCGGTGACGGCCATTGGCGCCGCGTCGTCGTGCAGCGCACCCCGAACTGGCGCCCTCCCTTCGCGGCCAGAGGCCGCTCAACCGCCCCCCACTTCGGCGCGCGCCGCAGCTGGGCTGTCGATCGCCCAGCTGGACCACGGCCGCCAGGCTCGGTTCGCCACGTGCGCACCGCCCGCCTGCCCCGCCGTCACGCCGAAGACGCTGGCCGTCGATCCAGCGCGCGCAGCAACGGCTGAAGCGCGAGCCGATCCCACCCCGCGCTCGGATGCAGTCATTGCACAGTCGCTGAGCCCCGGTGAGACCTTGGTGATCGCCGGACCCCAGGCAAAGCTGCCAACTGCGCACCGAACCGCGATCGGGCCCGAGGACGCGGGCGAACCGCTGGTGTCCGAGATCGCCGTGGGCTTTCCGTTCGGGAGCGCGGTGCTCACGGCCGCCGCCCGTGCCTTGATCGATGCCGCGGCCACGGGCGACGGCATCCGGCGCGTCGATATCCGGGGCCGCACCGACAACGTCGGACCTACGGCTGCGAACGACCTGTTGGCCCGCCGGCGCGCTGCTGCGGTCGCGCAGTACCTGCGGGCGCGCCACCCGCACCTGGCTGGCGCGGAGGTGAAGGTCGATGGGCGCGGCGTCTGCTGCTACGCCACGGAGAACGACACCCCAGAGGGCCGTGCGCGCAACCGGCGGGTCGAGATCGCTTTCGAACGTGTTCCCACCGATCTGTAGTGCGCCCTCAGTCGCTCGTCCCTCATCTGCACACCCGGCCCTGCCCGCACTTACCTGAACCCTCTCACCGACCCGCCGATCACCCGCACCCGACCCGACCGCCACCGCCATCCACCTTCGTCTCCCAGCACTGAACCCTCGGAGGACTCCCATGAACACCGCTCTCGCCTCTGTGCATCCCGCCCGTGCCACGGGCTCCCTGACAACCGACGGCGCCGACGACCCCGGTACGGCCCACTTCGCCGGCAACCGCCGCTCGAAGCGCCTGCTGTCGCCGGTCTCGCTCTTCGTGCTGATGGCGCTCGGCCTGTGCGTCGCCTTTCCCGGCTACGCCCTCGACCTGGTCGCCTTCACCGGCATCACCGGCCCGCTCACCTCGGCGCTGACGCAGATCGCGAGCCTGGGTCCCGGCATCAAGGCCCTGGTCGGCTTCGTCGGCTTCGTGGTCGCACTGATCTCGCTGGCCGCACTGCGCAACTTCGGCCCGGTGCTGTTCTATGTCGGGCTGGCCATCTTCGCCGCGGTCGGCCTCGTGATCGCGGGCGCGATCATGGGTGCGGTGATCTGACGCGCGCGCAGCCGACGAGCAGGAGGCCCGCATGCACGCCGACACCTACATCCCGCGCCGCCTGGACGACCAGTGGAAGATCGGCTTCTGGGACGTCGACGTCGCCGCGCCCCTGCTCTTCGGGCTGTTCATGGGCTACATGTCCGGCTCGAAGTTCTCCTTCGCGCTGTGCCTGGCCGCCGGCGCCCTCACCTCGCGCGCCATCGCCCGCATCAAGGCCGACAAGCACCCGGCCTTCGCGGTGCACTGGCTGTACTGGCACCTGCCCACCAGCCCGCTGACGGCGATGCGCGCCACGCCGCCGTCGCACATCCGGCGCATGGTCGGTTGACCCCAAGGCCAAGAGATGAAGCCCCAAGCTCACTTCGTTCGCAGCCCCCGAGGGGCTGCTCAGTCCCTTCGGACGGCCGGGCGGGACTGACATGGACTTCGAACGCCTGAACGGGGACATCAAGGAGATGCGCCGCCGCAACCGCGGCCTGGCGCTCACCGTGGGCCTGCTGGCCGCCGCCCATGTGCTGGCCTTGGTGGTGATCCTCAACCTGCTGGGCACGGTGCGCACCGTTGTCGTGCCGCCGTCCATCAACAAGTCCTTCTGGGTCTCGCGCGACAAGGCCAGCGGCGAGTACCTCGAGCAGATGGGCGCCTTCATCGCCTGGCTGGTGCTGGACGTGACGCCGGCCTCCATCGACTGGAAGAAGGACATCCTGCTCGGCTATGTCGAGCCCGACCAGCACGGCGAGCTCAAGACCCGCCAGGAGCTGGAGGCGGCGCGGCTGAAGCGCATCAACGCCAGCACCTTCTTCATGCCGCAGCAGCTGGTGCCCAGCGAGGACACACAGACCGTCGTCGTCCGCGGCCGGCTGCGCACGCTGGTCAACGGCCTGGAAACGGCCAACGACGCCAAGGCCTACGAGGTGGGCTTCGCGTACAGCGGCGGCCGGATGCACCTGAAGACCTTCAAGGAGGTGACCCATGCCGCGCCGTGACTCCCGGCCGCTGCGCCGTCGCCTCGCTGCACCGGCAGCGACGGTGACGATGGCGCCAGGTTCCCAGACACCCCGCTGGTTCCGCCCGGTCGCCGCATGGACGGCCGTGACATGCCTGCTCGCAGCCGCAGCGCCGGCAACCGCGCTGCAGGTGCTGGACGCCCGCGACGGCGTGGCCGTCGAGGCCGTGCTGTCGATCAAGGAGCCCACACGCATCCGCATCGACGGCGCCGCGATCACGGACGTGTTCGGCAACATCCATTCCAGCAATTGCGGTGGTGCTGCGCCGTCTTCCAGCGGCAGCAACGGCGCACCGCCCGCTGCCGCATTGCCGGCCGTGAACCCCGCGGGGGAGATCGTGCTGGAGTGCGACCGCGACAAGGGCGAGATCTACATCCGCCCGGTCGGCGACTCGCCCAAGCCGGTCAACCTGTTCATCTCGTCGGCGCACGCCACCTACACGCTGGTGC
The DNA here is from genome assembly GCF_049843535.1 of Hydrogenophaga sp. T2. Classification (NCBI taxonomy): domain Bacteria; kingdom Pseudomonadati; phylum Pseudomonadota; class Betaproteobacteria; order Burkholderiales; family Comamonadaceae; genus Hydrogenophaga; species Hydrogenophaga sp. T2. The sequence goes on from NZ_JBBHZJ010000001.1 coordinate 371,952, forward strand.
TGCGCAAGGCAGACACCCCGGCCGACACCATCGTCATCCGCGACCCCGGCCAACGGGCACTGCAGGCGATGCAGTCCCCGACCAGCGCCGCGGGCTCGCAGACACCGCTGGGCACCGCCCCCAACCACATCCGGGGGATGAAGACGCTGCTCCTGGCGATGGCGTCCGACCGCGTGCCGCCCGACATCCGTATGGACGAGCTCAACCAGCCCATCCAGCTCTGGGCGGAAGCCAGGTTCTCGCTGATGCGGCGCTACGAGGGCCGGGGTCTGGTGGGTGAGAAGTACCTGCTGCAGAACGTGAGCCAGGCCTTGATGGTGCTGGCGGAGCAGGAGTTCGACCGACCCGACAGCCCGTCGGGTGGGCAGGTGCTGGCTGTGGCTGTTGAGCACCACAACCTGCGTCCGGGCGAGACCACCAACGTCTTCGTCATCCGCCGCGGAGGCCAGTGATGGTGTCGCCCCTGCCCCCCTCCGCAGCCGCCCTTCGCCAGTCGGCCACCCGCCTCGGCGCGCAACTGGCCGAGCGGATGACGCCGCGCCAGCGCCAGTTCGCGCTGCTGGGTGTGATCGTGGCCGCCGGCGTGGGCCTGCTGTGGCTGATCTTCGCGTCCACGGACACCGGCTCGTCATCCGGTGCGCGCAAGCCCGCCGCCGGCGCGCCAGGGCCGGTCACCAACATCGGCGTCATGCCGCCGGGCCAGCAGGTCAACCCGGTGGACCAGTGGGTCGGCACCGCAGGCAGCAAGCTCGCCCAGTACGAGAGCGAGCGCGAGGAGCAGACCCGGCTCAACCGCGACCGCCAGGCCTTCGAGGCCCGCACGATGCAGCGATTCGCGGAACTGGAACAGCGCCTGACCTCGGCGACGCAGGCGGCCCAGGGCGCCGCTGCTCCGGCGCCTGCTGCAGCCCCGGTTCCGCCCGTGCCTGCACCACTCCCACCCGCCTTGCCGTCGGTCTCGGCCGGCACGACGCCGACCGGGCTGCCGCCGGCGGCCAGCCTGCCGCTCCCTTCGACCTACGGCCCGGGCATGGCCGGCCGACAGTTGCCAGCGGGCATGCCGGGGCTGCCGACGGCCGACCCAGCACCGGCGGCGCCAGCCATCAGCCGCGTCACGCTGGTCGATCGCAGCATGCAAGGCAACCCCGGCTCGAGCGGCAGCGCTTCGGAGCGTGCCGGCACACCGGCGGCCGAGCCTCGGACGGTGTCGACCTGGCTGCCGGTGAGCTTCACGCGCGGCACGCTGCTCGGCGGACTGGACGCACCCACCGGCGGACAGGCGCAGTCCAACCCCCACCCTGTGCTGATCCGCCTGTCGGACAACGCGGTGCTACCCAACCGCTTCCGTGGCGAGTACCGCGAGTGCTTCGTCATCGCGGCTGGCTATGGCGACATCAGCTCCGAACGGGCCTACCTCCGCACCGAGAACCTCTCGTGTGTCCGCGCCGACGGCGCGACCCTGGAAGTGAAGATCCAGGGCAGCGTCTACGGCGAGGACGGCAAGGTCGGCATGCGCGGGCGGCTGGTCACCAAGCAGGGCCAGATGCTGGCCAACGCCCTGCTGGCCGGCGTGGTCAGCGGCATCGGCCAGGGCCTGGCCACCTCGTCCACCAACGTCAGCACCTCGCCGCTGGGAACGATCACCAGCGCCTCGGGCGCCGATGCCTACCGGGCCGGGCTCGGCACGGGTGTCGGCCGCGCCCTCGACCGGCTCGCCCAGTACTACATCAAGCTGGCCGAGAACACCTTCCCTGTGATCGAGGTCGACGCCGGCCGCGAGATCGATGTCGTCATCACCAAGGGCGTCCGCATCGACGTGCCGATGAGCGCCGCTGCCGCCGCGCCCCTTGCAGTCCGCCCGAGCAACCCGGAGGTCTCCGACGATGCCAACGACTGACAAGCCCTCACCAGGCTTCGCCTTTACCTCCCCCGCCCCGCATGTTCCCGGCCGGCACCGGTGGCAGGCGGCCTGGCTCGTGGCCGGTCTGACGGCCCTTTCCGCAGGCCACGCCGGCGCCACGGCCTCCGATGAGGCTCGGCTGCTGGCCGCGCTGCGCAAGGCGCACCCCGGCACCCAGTTCACGCAGGTGCAGCGCTCGCCCGTGGCCGGCCTCTACGAGGTCTGGATGAACAGCAACGTGGCCTACGTGTCGCCGCGGAATCCGCGCTACTTCATCTTCGGCCGGGTCTTCGACACCCAGACCATGCAGGACCTCACCGGCCCCAGACTGGCTCGCGCGGCCACCATCGCTGCGCAGGCCGGCCGGGCGCCCGGTGCGGGCGTTCCTTCGGCGCAGGCCGACAGGATGCCGGCTCCCGACTCCCTCATTGCCTTCGACCAGCTGCCGCTGGCGGACGCGATCAAGACCGTGCGAGGCAGCGGCGGCAACGAGCACCGTCGCATCGCCGTCTTCAGCGACCCGGGTTGCTCGTTCTGCCGCCGGCTCGAGCCCGAGCTGGCCGGCCTGGACGACGTGACGATCTACACCTTCCTGGTGCCCTTCCAGGGCCGCGCGCGCCCGGTCTCGATCTGGTGCGCGGCGGACCGCGAGAAGGCCTGGCACCAGTTCATGCTGCAGGGCGACACCTCGCTGCTCAGGCCGGCGGGCGACCCGCCAGCCCCGCGTGCCCCGGAGTGCGACAACCCGCTCGATCGCAACCTCGCGCTCGCGCAACGCCTCGCCGTCCAGGGCACGCCCACCCTGGTCTGGGCGGACGGAACCCGAACCGACGGCTACGTCGACCGGACCGTGCTGCTCGCTCGCCTCCAGCAGGTGTCGCAGGTGGCGGGGGGCAAGCCATGAAGCAGTCCGCCGTCGAGTTCCCCGCGGCTCCGACATCGCGTGCTGCCCCAGCCACCGGACTGGCCGCGGCGCCGGTGCTGCTGGCCTGGATGCTGAGCGGCTGCATGAGCATGAGCGGTCTCAGCGGCAGCTCCAGCTATGCCTGCAAGGCCCCGGACGGCGTCACCTGCGACTCCGTCTCCGGCACCTACGCCAATGCTGTGCAGAACAACCTGCCAAGTCAGCGGCGAACGGCCGGTGCCAACCCAGGCATGCCGCAAGCCCCGCGCGCGACGGAGGGCATCGCGGGCGCAGCCGCGGCGGGCGCTGCAGGCGCGTCGGCCTCCCGCATCGCCGTCTCGCCATCGACGCCGCCCTCGCCCACGGCCATGCCGCTCCGGTCGTCGGCCCGCATCCTGCGACTGTGGTTCAAGCCCTGGGAGGACGCCGATCGCGACCTCCACGACCAGGGCTATGTCTACGTCCGGGTCGACGACGGCCAGTGGCTCGTCGAGCACGCGCAGCGGCAGATCCGCGATGCCTACGCACCGTTGCGGCCTCCGCCGCCCGCAATCGCACGTTCTGCCGGCGGCGCCACCGAATCGCGCGACCCCAGGACATCGAACCAGTCCGGTCGGACAGATCAACCAAGTGGTTCGCTGTCCCTGCCCGGCCTGACGCCTCCGGCGGGCCGGCCGCAGATGCCTGTCGATCCGCGTGGCAACGAACCCAACGACTGACCTGGCTCCTCATCCGGTATTCCCTGCGAGGCACGCTCCATGCCAACTCCGTTCGCCCCGACCGCTTCGTCCCGATCCGCCGCCTCTCCTGGCGGCAGCCGCCCCGGCCAAGGCAGCCTGGGCTGGCTGGGCCTGGGCTCGCCTCCGGACACGCCCGCCGAGCAGTTCGCGTCCTGGCTGCCGTACTCGGCCTACCTCGCCGACGAGAAGCTCTTCGTCAACCGCGACAGCCTGGGCTTCATGCTCGAGCTGATGCCGCAGTCGGGTGCCGACGACCGCATGGCCGAGGTGCTGATCTCGCTGTACTCGACCTGCCCGCCAGCCACCGGGATCCAGTTCCACCTGTTTGCCTCGCCGCACGTCCGCGAGCAGCTGCGCCGCTATGCCAACCTGCGCGTCGAGGATGCCGACCAGGCCGACAAGGCCAAGCACTGGGGCCGCCCGGCGCGCAACGACAACCTGTTTCACCGCCTTGCTCGGCAGCGTGTGGGGCACCTGCTGCACGGTGCGCAGCAGTCGCTGACCACCGGCTTCCACTACACGATCCGCGACTTCCGGCTGATGATGAGCGTGTCGGTGCCCGGCGGCGTGGAACAGGCCGGCGACCTGACCCGGCGCGACGAGCTGGTCGCGCTGCGCGAATCCATGGCGTCCACGCTGCGCTCGGCGTCGCTGCCCAGCCGTGTCTGCGACGCCGCGGACCTGATCAACTGGTGTGCGCTCTTCACCAACCCGGACCGGGTTTCCCAGACCGACGCCCCCAACCTCCACTACGACGACGGCCGCGAGATCCGCGACCAGATCGTCGACTTCGACACCATCCAGGACCCGCACCCGGCCGGCCTGACCCTCTGGAAGGAAGGTCACCAGGGATCGCTGGAAGCACGCTTCTACTCGATCAAGTCCTTCCCCGAGCGGTTCGCGCTGTGGCAGATGGGCTCGCTGATCGGCGACCTGATGCAGCCGGCGCTGCAGTACAGCGCCCCGTTCCTGCTGACCATGGGCGTGCACGTGCTCGACCCCAACGTCATGAAGTCCGTGGTCACCGCCAATCACGTGCGCGCGACCCAGAACGCCCGCAGCAAGATGGCCGAGGTGATGCCTGACGTGGGCAAGAAGCTGCAGGACTGGACCGCAGCGGCCAACGCCATCGACGTGGGCAGCAGCCTGGTGAGCCTGTACCACCAGCTGGCGATCTTCTCGCCGCCCGAGAAGGCCGTGTCCGCCCAGGAGACCGCCAACGCGATCTGGCGCGGCCGGGGCTTCCAGCTCAACGCCGATGTCTACATGCACCGGCAGGCGCTGCTGGCCAGCCTGCCGATGACGCTTTCGGAGGCCTTCCACAAGGACCTGGCCAAGATGCGCCGCGTCTCGCGCAAGACGATGGCCAATGCCATCCACCTGGCGCCGCTGATCGCCGAGTGGCGCGGCACGCGCACGCCGGCCCTGGTCTTCGGTGGCCGGCGCGGCCAGCTGATGACGCTGGACATCTTCGACAACGACCTGGGCAACTACAACTTCGCGATCATCGGCGCGCCCGGGTCCGGCAAGTCGGTGCTGATGAACGAGATGGCCTGGTCCTACCGGGCCATTGACGCCAAGGTCTGGATGCTCGACCTCGGCCGGTCGTTCGAGAAGCTGTGCCGCAAGGCCAAGGGCACGTACATCGAATTCCGGCCCGACGTCGACATCTGCCTCAACCCCTTCACGCACATCGTCGACATCAACGAGGACATCGACATGCTGGTGCCCGCCATCTCCAAGATGGCCTCGATGTCCCGGCCGCTGGACGAGGTCCAGTACAAGGCCATCTCGGCGATGGTCATCAAGCTGTTCCGCGAGCACGGCAACGCGCTCACGGTGACCGCGCTGCGCGACGCCTTCAAGGCCGGCACCATCGAGGAGCTGGGCGTGCGCGAGGACCCGCGCATCCGCGACCTGGCCGTGATGCTGAACCCCTACGCCCGCGGCGGCCAGTACGAGCGCTTCTTCGAGGGGCGCAACAACATCGACTTCGGCAACGACTTCGTCGTCATCGAGAACGAGGAGCTGAAGCGCCGGCCCGACCTGCATGCCGTCGTCAACATCCTGCTGCTGCACCAGATCACCGGCGAGATGTACCTCACGCGCAACCGGCGCAAGGTGCTCTTCATCGACGAGCTCAAGCAGCAGTTGGGCGACATCGGCGCCGACGACCCCGTGAAGGCGGCCGTGGTCGAGGAAGCCGCGCGTCGCGCCCGCAAGTACGGCGGATCGCTCGGCACGGCCACTCAGAGTGCCGACGACTACTACGGATCGGCCCAGATGGAGGCGGCCTTCAACTGCTCGGACTGGGTATTCCTGCTGCGGCAGAAGCCCGAGTCGATCGAGATGCTCGACCGCAAGGGGCGGCTGTCGATGGACGAGCCCAAGAAGCGGCTGCTCAACTCGCTGCGCACGGAGCCCGGCGTGTTCTCGGAGGTCTACATCTCCTCGCCGGTGGGCGAAGGCGTGGCGCGCAACATCCTCGACCCGGCGACCCACCTGCTGTTCTCCAACAAGCTGGAGGACAACGCCCCGATCGACGAGCTGCGGGCGCAGGGCCTGAGCATCGACGACGCGATCACCGAGTTGCTGCGGCGGCGCGGGCACGCGGTGTGACTTTCGCAGGGCTCCCATGGACGTCGACGCCAGCGCCAGCCCTCGCCAACCCGTTTCCGGGCCTGTGGGCATGGTGCCCATCCTCCTGCATGCGGCGTTCGCGCTGCTGATCGTGCTGGGCACGTTGGCCGCCTACGACCGCGTGGTGGTGCGCCCGGCCCAGCGCGTCGGCGTGGTCGATGTCGGCGAGGTGTACCGGCAGAAGGAGGCCGAGTTCACCCAGCTCCTGACCCGTGCCACCACCGATGCCGACCGCGAGAAGGCGTTCGCGCTGGCCCGGAGCTTCTCGCAGCGGCTGCCGGCGGCGCTGGAGGAACTGCCCCGCGACTGTGCCTGTCTGGTGGTGCTGAAGAGCGCCGTGGCCGGCCCGACACCGCGGACCGTCGATCTGACGGCACTGCTGCAGCAGAAGCTGGGCCATCCCCAGACCCCCCACAGGAACGACCCCGAGGAGGCCCGATGAAGCGCAGCCTTCGCACCCAGGCCATCGACTTTGCGACGCACATGCGGCGACGCTGGTACCTCTACCTGCCCGTCTTCGCGATCTGGGCCTTCGCCTACACGCGGCTCTTCATCGACCCGACGCCGCGCGTGCCGGTCCTCTTCAACTGGACGGGCAGCCTGCCGTACCGGGTGGCCTGGCTGCAACACGGAGAGCATCCGCTGCAGCGCGGCGAGTTCGTCATCTTCTCGTTTGCGGGCGAGGCGCGAACCGCGTACCCCGGACTGGATGGACAGCCGTTCTTCAAGGTCGTGCGCGGCCTGCCGGGCGACGTGGTGACGGTGTCCGACCGCACGGTGTCGGTCAACGGTATCGTCGTCGGCACGGCCAAGGCCCAGGCCTTCGACCGGCGGCCGCTGGAGCCGATCGCGCCGACGGTGATCCCGCCGGGCCACTACTACGTGCAGGGCACCGGCCCGGACTCGTTCGACTCGCGCTACCGCAGCAGCGGGCTCGTGCGGGCCGAGCAGGTGCTGGGCACCGTGGTGCCGCTGTTCTGAGGGGCTGCCATGGATTCCGACCTGACGCTGCCTTGGCCGGTGCGCCTTCACCCGGTCCAGCTGACCTCCCTGGCCTCGCTGGCTTCCCGTGTCGCCCTGACCGCGTTTGCTGTGGCCTTGCCGGCGCTGGCGCAGACATCGTCCGAGCCGGCTGTCACGGGCGACGTGCCGATGGCCGACTACCTTGCGCTGCTCCAGCAGATCTCCCCGGCGGCGCACCAAGGGGCGCAGGCCTATCTCCAGGCCCACGACCGCCGGTGCCGCCGGAGTCTTTCGAGCCGCGAGTTGCGACAGGCGATGGCGGAAGGGGACGGCGATCCGCTGCTGATGGCGATGATCCGGGCCAGCCACCTCCAGGACGGGCCAGGGCTGACACGGCTGGCCGAGCAGGTCGCATGCACCCGGAAGGCGGCCAGGTGAAGTTCGAGATGCCACTGCCTCAGGCTGGCTGCGCGCGCGCGCCGGCGCGCGTCATTCGGTCGCTGCTGGTGGTCGTCGCCATGATCCTGAGCACGGCCACCCATGCCGTGGACCTGGGGACGATCGGCCCGACCTACGGCATTGCCGAGCCCCACCTGCTGGAGTTCATCCAGCAGCGCCTGCGCGACAAGGAACGCACGGGTGAGCTGCAGCGGCTGATTGACGAGGCCCGCAACCGCGGTGTGGCAGCCGTGCGCCAGCCCGCCCCGGTCGAGGGCGTACGAGGCACCGAGACTGCACGGTCCTGGACCATCGATCCCACCTTTACGCTCGACCGCAACATCGTCGATGCGCAGGGCCGGCTGCTGTTCCCGGCCGGGACGCGCAAGAACCCGCTGGAGGTGGTGTCGCTGTCCAAGCGGCTGCTGTTTTTCGATGCCCGTGACGCGCGACAGGTGGCTCGGGCGCGCGAGCTGATCTCGCGCTACGACGGCAAGGTCAAGCCCATCCTGACCGGTGGCTCGTACCTGGACCTGATGAAGGCCTGGCGCGTGCCGGTGTACTACGACCAGCAGGGGACGCTGACCCGCCGCTTCGGCATCAGGCAGGTGCCCGCCCTGGTCTCGCAGGAAGGCCTGCGCCTGCGCGTCGACGAGGTGCTCGTGCAATGACCACCCTGCCCTCCCTGATCCGCTGGCTTGCCGCACCGAGGATGCCCGCGCTTCGCCGATGGGCCAGCCAGGTGCTTGCCCGCGCGTTGCTGGCTGTCGCCCTGCCCTGGGTGGCGCCCGCGCAGGCCGCCGACGGCCTGACCTGCACCGGCCGCTTCCCCAACCCGATCACCGAGATCTGCTGGAGCTGCATCCTGCCGATCAGCATCGGCAGCGCCACCATCGCCAACTTCGATGGGCAGGAGGACATCCCCAACCCGTCCAACCCGGTCTGCAGTTGCGGCGTGAACCCCACCATCGGTCTGTCGATCGGGTTCTGGGAGCCGGCGCGGCACGTGGAGGCCGTGCGCAAGCCGTTCTGCCTGGCGTCGCTGGGTGGCATCGACCTCGACCCCGGCATCCCGGCGCCGGCGGCGGCACGGTTCACGCGCCCCGAAGGCGATGGCGACGGCGGTAGCTTCTACCAGGCGCACTTCTACGTGAACCCGGTGCTGTACTGGCTGGAGGTCGTGACCGACTTCCCGTGCCTGGAGCGGGGCTCGTTCGACCTGGCCTACCTGACCGAGGTGGACCCGCTGTGGAACGACGACGAGCTGACCCTCATCCTCAACCCCGAGGCCGTGCTGTTCGCCAACCCGGTGGCGGTGGCGGCCTGCGCGGCCGATTGCGTGGCCGCGACCGCAGGTTTCGGCATCGCCGAGATGTTCTGGTGCGCGGGCTGCCAGGGCGGCATCTACCCCCTCGATGGCCACGTGCCGTACCACATGGGCGGGGTGCGAACGGCGGCCCTCATCGCGCAGCGGCTGACCGCCAAGATGCACCGCGAGCTGCTGGCCTGGGGCTGGCATGGCCGGCCGGGCCTGTGCGGGCCCTACTTTCTGCCGGCGATGGACAAGACCGCCTACAAGACCCAGCTGACCTACCCGGTGGCCAACACCGCCAAGGACGGCGGGCGCTGCTGCCAGCCCTTCGGCCGCAGCACCATCGTCTGGGGCGCCGGCAAGGAGTACCCGGTGCGCGGCGAGGACTTCGCGTTCATGCTGTTCAGGAAGAGGAACTGCTGTGTGGGCTACTGACGGGGCATCGCCCATCGGACGGACGCTCGGCGCGGGAGTCGCCGTTCTCCTTCTTGCCCGCAGCGTGCTGGGTGCCCCTGCGACGCCACCCGCGGTGACCGACGCCGACATCGAGCGCGCGCGCCAGCAGCATCGGATGCCGACAGAGTCTGAGCTCGCACGGGTGCCGATTCCTGGCGCAGCTCGCATCGAGAACCTGCCGCAGCCGGTGACCCGCATGCCCATCGACCTCGAGGCCATATCCAAGGGCTTCGACGTGCAGAACGGAGCTCAGGCAGCGGCGATGGCTCCGGGCAAGGCAGGGCCGAAGGTGCTGATCTTCGTGAGCTTCGCGATGCCGGAGCCAACGCTCCAGCGCTTGGTCGACCAGGCAGCGCGGGCGGGCGCGACGCTCGTGCTGCGGGGGTTGGCAAACGGATCGATCCGTGACACGGTGACACAGATGCAGGCGCTGATCGGCAGTCGCCGCGTTGCCGTTCAGATCGATCCGGAAGCGTTCGATCGGTATGGGATCACGAGGACGCCAACGTTCGTCCTGGTCAAGGAAGACGCCGGCAACGTGGCCTGTGCTTTCCGTGCTTGCGGCCCATCGCAGTCGTTCGCGAAGGTGGCTGGCGACGTGACCCTGGAGTATGCGATGCAGTACATGGGCCGACGATCGCCAGGAACCTCAACGCCGCACCGATAGGCATTCGCCATGCTCTGCCGCCTGCGAAGCAGATCAGTCGACCAAGCCAGCGGCTGGCAGGCACGGCCAGTCGAACGCCTACGTGACAGCCTTCTTGGCCGACGAGTCGAACACCTCATCATTGATCGGCGACCGCAACCGATCGTTGTTCAGCAGCTTGAGGAGCAACTCGATGGTGTCCTCTTCAACAATGATCTTCCCACCCTCGATCTTGAGGTCCCACTTCTCCGCCTTGACTACCTTTACTAGCTTGGCCATGTAGTCCGGCTTGCTGTAGTAGCCGGCATTCTTGATGGCAGCAAGTTTGCGAAGGTGATGCAGGTTTTCCCCGACATACTTGCGGATCGGCTCCACATCACTCAGGAGGTCCAACTCCTTGAAAGCGTCCAGGAGTTCCGCACCCTTCTGTTTCATCCCTTCGCGGAAGTTCATCGAGGTCTCGAAGGCCGACTTGCGGCCAATGAAGACGGTGCCTTCAAACGCAATGAAGTCGAAGCGAGGATCGATGACGAAGACCTTCTGATCCTCCGCATCGACAAGCTTGTGGCCGATGAAGTAAAGAGTCTTTCGTGACTTGGCGGCAGCCGGGGTGTTCAGATTGCTGATCTTGCGCCATGCAAATGCACGTTTGCCGTCGATCTCGAACAGCACGACATAGGCCCACGAGCCGAGCAGTTGCGCGTAGTCCTTGACGACGCCATTGTCGAACCCCGCATCAATTGCTGCTTGGACTTTCTCAAAGTCTGTTCCGTCAGAGTCCAGCGTCAGCAATTTCTCGTCTGGGTCGGCCGTATTGAAGTCGTAGGGTTCCAGCGGGAGGTCGCGGTCCTGGAACTGCGCCTTCATGTATCCCTTCAGGCGCTTGGAAAGTTTGGCATCGATGTCTACTCGTAGGACGGAGTAGCTGTAGGGCGGCTGCGCCGGCTTGCGCTTGACCACCCAGAAACTGGAACTCGCCTTGGACAGGTCCAGGGCTTTCAGCTTCTTGAGCCTGGTTGCTTCCTTCGTGCTCATTGGTTATCCCTGCGATCTTCTTGCAACTCGGCGGCTGCGTAAAGGTAATGCGAGAGCCGCTCGATCGTGTACGAAGCGCCGATTTTGAGAGGAACCCGCGTGATGATCATGGCTTGCGTCTCTGTACCTGCGCGTTTGAACGTGCAGTCGATGAGCATGTAGCCCGCTACCGCCAGAATGGGATTGACGAAAACTGTCTGTGTTCGATACGCGACTGCGAACATCATCCCAAGAAATATCGCCAGACTGACAAGCGTCTGCCATTCGCCCAGGTCGATTCGTACGAAGGACAACACATACGGAATGGTGTAGCCGAACATCTCACCCGACTTGTTGGCTGCTTTCGTCACCTCGACGGAAAGCCCGCTCCTGATGCTCCTTATGGCGCCCAACACCATCAAGCTGCTCAGGGCTGCCACTGCGATCAGGACAGCGAACATCCAGGGATGCTGCGGCGTGGGGATGCGATTGACAATCTGCAGGTCCTTGACGGCAAGAATGACGAGCAGAGGCGCATACCCGCTGACGAAGATCAGGAGCGATGCCCAGAAGCGCAACCGCAGAGACGTATCAGAGGATCCCATGTCAAGCGGCAACCGTGATGTCGCAACTATGGCTCAGCGACACTCCGCCACAGGGTGCCTGCCCGATGTCGATGAAGTCACTCTTCGAGTGAATCGCGCGGCTCCTCGCAATCGGTTCACGTCGACCCAGGCCTCGCGAAGGCGCGATGTCCCGCTGCAGGCGACGCCCAGCGAGCGTATCGGCAAACCCACCCTGGCCGCTGCATTCCACGCCTTTCACCGCACAGCTCGAGCAGTTTGAATCACGGGTGCCACCTGTTGCCTCGCTGCACGGTACCTGATCGCGGCACGGCCCGGACCGATCCGGACAACGAACCCTTCGAACTGGTATTTTATACAGCCCATCGCGCCGCTGAGTCGCCTTCTCGGGCCTGACCTCCCTCACCCCACAGGGCGCTCGGTGCGAGTCTGCAGTGCGTTCAGAACATGGCGTACAGGCCTCACCAGACTGCCCAGCAAAGGGCGCTGCTCGCTGGCAATTCGTGGAGGGCTTCGCCCAGCGGCGAAACCCCACTCTCTCACCCACCGTTTCCCCGAGACACCAGCCGTACTGCCCTCGACGATGGGGCGTGCCTCACACCACGCCGCCAGGCCCCTACAGCCACCGCCCTGCCCCGCCGCCGTTGACGGCGAGCCGCGCCTCGCCGTGGCGCCGCCTCGTCGCCTTCATCACCGCCGTCTGCTTCCTGACAACGCAGACCGCCGCCGTGGCCGGCCCGCACGAGGAAGGGGTCGCTGCCGGCCAGGCCGCAAACCCGGTGGCCCGCGGCAACGTCACCACCCCGGGCGCCACCGCCGTGGTGCCGGGCTACACGACCACGCCACCGGAGCGCAGCTACTACCGCCAGCCCAACCTGTCGTCGCAGGGCAGCGCGAGGCTGTCTGCCTGTGCACTGACCCCCACCGACCCTCTCTGCCAGGCGCAGCGTGGCGCCCTCTCCTCGGCAAACACGCCGCGCCCGACGATCGGCGCCGATGACCCTGCCGTGGCTGCCGCGCGTGCAATCGGCCGGACGCCGTCGGCCGAGCTGGGCAGCCTGGCCGCCTACTACAGCGGTTGCACCACCACGATCACCCCGGTGCCCGCCGGCATGCAGCCACGCAGCTGCCTGCGCTACGTCGGCGTCGGCAACTACAGCTGCAGCCGAAGCCTGACCGTCAGCACGACGCGGACCACCAGCTGCAACCCGGGCGACTGGTTCGCCCACGCCGCCTCCGGCCGCACGGGTCTGGACGTGCAGTGCCTGCCTGACCGCGCCGTTACCGCGCAGCACTTCCGCGTCACCCAGGACGGCAATCCGCTCAGCTTCTTCGACGTGGACATGACGACGCCGGTCGTCTTCCCGCAGATCGTGTCGGTTCTCGACACCACCTACTCGATGATCGACGGCCAGCCCATCCGCACGGCCGTCTGGGTGGCCGACAAGAGCTGCAGCGGATCGACCTGCAGCCTGACTGCGATGGTGGCCCCGGAGCGCGCCGAGGTCTGTACCGGTGGCGGCGACTCCGGCTACAGCTGCACCAGCGTCGAGCCCTTCCTCAAGGTCTACGCCGCCTGCCGTGCCGGCACGCAGAGCGGCGACAACATCCAGGACACCGTCTGCCAGGGCGACAGCGGCTGCACCACCACCGCCCTGGACGGCACCAAGTGCTACGCGCCCGCTCCCGGCTGGACGCCTTACGCCGGCATCGACATCACGGGCACCGTGGCCGGCACCTACTGGAACATCGACGCCGACCGGGCCGTGATCGGCTGGGCGCCCAACCCCGCCTTCGGCCCGATTCCGACGATGCGCCTGTCCTACACGCGGCCAGCCACCACCGTCACCGAGACCGACCGCTGGGACGACCAGTGCCCGACCCTGGACGTCGGTGGTCGCTGCACCACGACCTCGCCCGCCGTCTGCACCGATGGCCCGGCGACCAAGGTCGTCGACGGCGTGGCCGTCACCCGCGACTGCTGGGAGTACCGGAGCACCATGTCGTGCAGCGGCGGCGCGTCGGCCGACCAGTGCGCACCGCTGGTGGCAGCAGGCTGCACGCCGCAGTCGTCGACTTGCCGGCAGACCAATGCCGTCACCGGCCTGTGCGAGGTGTTCGAGGACGGCTACAGCTGCCCCGTGCCCGCCGAGACCGTCACCACCGCCAGCAACTGCCCGACCAACGTCTTCTGCCTGAGCGGCAACTGCTTCGACATCGGCGCGCCGAACGACCCCGACTTTGCGCGCAGCATGTCGATGCTCGAGGCCGGGCGCGAGGCAGGCATCTACCTGGACGCCGACCGCATGCAGGTCTTCAAGGGCGAGGAGAACCGCTGCCGCGACCGCCTGCTGAAGAACTGCTGCTACGCCGACGGCGCCGGCGCCGGCATGACGAACCAGAGCATCTTCGGCGGCGGCTCGCGTCTGGTCTTCGACGTGCTGATGAACTCGCAGAACCAGCAGTTCATCTACCAGGGCATCTCGGCGCTGCTGATGGGCGGCGGCTTCAGCGGCACGTTCACGACCTATGGCGTGACGGTGGCGGTCAATGGCGCCGCCCTGCCCGCTGGATCGGTGGCCGTGTATGCCGGCGACAGTCTGGTCGTGGCCTTCGACCCGTGGACGCTGGCCATCGCGGTGATCATCTACATCGTCCTCTCGATGATGTCCTGCAACGAGGACGAGGGGAAGCTGGCGATGAAGGAAGGCGCCAAGCTGTGCCACACGATCGGCACCTGGTGCTCATCCTGCTTCCGGGTCCTGGGCGTGTGCGTGTCCTGCGTCGAGCACACCACCTCGAAGTGCTGCTTCAACTCGATGCTGGCGCGCATCGTCAATGAACAGGGCCGCGCGCAGATCGGCAAGGGCTGGGGCGGTGCGCAGAACGCCGACTGCTCCGGCTTCACCGTCGCGCAATTGCAGGCGCTCAACTTCGCTGCGATGGACCTGTCGGAGTTCTACGCGTCGCTGGTGCCGACCCTGCCGAACGTCAACGCGCTGCAGGCCGGCAGCGCCAGCCGCGTGCCCACCTGCTACTACGGCCAGGGGAAGTGCCAATGAGGGCCATCACCGTTCTGGTCGGCGCCGCATGCGCCTTGTTTGTCAGCACTGCCATGGCTCAGGAACGACTGCAGGTCCGCGATGCCAGGCAGCTGATGCTGTCGGCCCTGGACGCACCCGACGGCAAGGCCCACGGGGTCCTGGTCGGCGAGGTCGCCGACGCGATCTCGAAGCGCTTCAGCGCCACGACGCCGATCTACATCGACGTGAGCACCGAGAAGCGCTACGCCCAGCCCGGCTGCAGTCGCCTGAACGTGCGCTTCTGGCAAGACGGCGTGCAGTTGCCGAACTACGGCGCTGGCGGCGTGCAGGCACCGCGGCGGCAGACCATCGACTTCGGCATCAACTACTGCCGTGACGGCCAGCCGCCGCGGTCGCCCGTCTTGATGGACATGAGGCGGCGCCCATGACGCTGCGCCGCCCTGCCTCGCGCCAAGTTCGGCTCGCACTCTGCCTCGTTGTCACGCTCGGCAGCGGGACGATCGTCCTTGCGCAGCCGCAGGACTCCGGACGGCCGTACTGGTCCGACAACTGGCGCGGATGGCACTTCTACGAGGAGCCGGAGGTCCCGCCGCCCGAACCACCGGCTTCCGCACCGCGGCAGGCCGCAACGCCATCGAGTGCCGCCACTGCACCGCGGCGGTCGCCCGCGAAGCTCCCGGAGGTCGTCGAGTTCGAGCGCCTGCAGAAGGCCCTCGAGGAGCGCCGGCACATCGCCATCATGCGGCCGACCGAAGCCAACGTACGCCGCTACATGGAGCTGGAGGCCCAGGTGGTGTCGCGCGCATCCACCTTCGCCGACGTGGCGCAGCGCATCGCTTGGGCCAGCCCCGAGCTCGACCCCACGCTCCAGGGGCGCCCGGTGAACGCGAAGGCCCTGGAGGTGTTCGACCAGCTTCAGACGGCCCAGCGCAGCCAGTCCATCAGCGCCCTCGGCCGCGACCATGTCCTGTTCTTCTTCTTCCGCAGCGACTGCCCCTACTGCCATGCCTTCGCGCCGACGCTCGAGGCCTTCCAGGCCCGGCACGGCATCAAGGTGGTCGCGATCAGCGTCGACGGAGGCCCGATCCCCGGCTTCGCGGACGCCCGACGGGACAACGGGATCGCCACCACGCTGCGGGTGAGCCAGGTTCCCGCCGTCTACCTCGCCCAGCCCTTCACCGGAAAGATCACCCCGATCGGTTTCGGCGTGCTGTCCGAGGCGCAGCTGGTGGAGCGCATCTCGATGGTCGCGGCTTCACCCGACAGCGCCGCCACACCGTTCCTGGGCGCGACTGGCGGCCTGCAGGCCCAGGCCCGCTTGACCCATCAGCGCTGAGGCGGTGAGCCCGCACCGGCGCAGACCGAAATCCAAAGGAGCCCCCGATGAAGCGTACCGACGGCGACCAGTCCCTGCACCGCGCTGTGGTGGTCGCCCTGTGCTGCGCCGCGCTCGCCGTGGGCCCCGCGCCACTGCGGGCCGGTGACCTGAACGCCGAGGTGAACAACATGTTCAACAGCTTGGGCGCCATCGGCAACTACACCGCACCGGGAGCGTTCCGGGGGCAGACCTTCAACACCTACACCGGGGGCAGCCTGTTCATGCGTGCGCCGAACAAGGTCTACCAGCTTGCCGCGATCCAGTTTCCGAGCGCCCGCGCCGGCTGCGGCGGCATCGACGTCTTCGGCGGCTCCTTCTCGCACATCTCGGCGGCCGAGTTCAAGAACATGCTGCGCAACATCACGGCCGCGCTGCCGGGCATCGCCTTCCAGCTGGCGCTGGAGTCGGTCTCGCCGCTGCTGGGCGGGCTGACCAAGTGGGCCAAGGGCCTGGAGACCTGGATCAACAACGCGCGCATCAACTCCTGCGAGACCGCAAAGGCCATCGTCAGCACCGCCGCCGAGGCGGCGGGCTTCAGCTCGCAGGAGGCCTGCTCCGACCTGGCCATCGAAATGGGCCTGGAGACCGATCGAGATGCCGCGCGCCGCCGCTGCGCGACCGACCGCCCCAGCATCCTGGCCTCGGCCCGCTCCTCGGGCGACGCCAACATCCGCAACAAGGCGCCCTTCGTCGGCAACCTGACGTGGAAGGCGCTGCAGCGCACCGGCACTTACCTAGACGACCAGGAGCGCGAGCTCATCATGAGCATCGTCGGCACGGTGATCTTCTACGCCGAGGATGCCGCGCGCGATCCCGAACCCGTGGCGCCGACGATCACCTCGATCAGCCAGTTGCTGTACGGCCAGGCGGCGGGCACCGGCACCAACGTGACGCAGCACCTGCTCCGGTGCAACAACTACACGGACTGCGACGTGGTGACGCTGAACACCAGCTACACCCACACGCCCTTCACCGCCCGTGTCGAGACCATGATGCGCTCGATCGCCGACAAGATTGCCACGCGCACGGCGATCCCGAACAACTCGGCCGAGGTCGGCTTCGTCAACCAGACCACCGAGCCGGTCTACAAGATGCTCTCGATCGGCGCGACGATCCCCGGCTCGGGGCTGTCCGACAGCCTGATCGCGCAGTACCGCGACGTGATCGCGGCCGACTACGCCTACGTATTCCTGGAGCGGAACCTGCGCGTGGGCATGGCGGCGCTGGACAAGGACTACACCTTGCAGCAGACCCAGCGGGATCGCGCCAACCTGGTGAGGCAGCGGGCCCAGGCCATGCTGCTGCAGCTGTCGCAGGAGAAGAACCTGCTGTACCAGAAGGTCGGCTCGTTCCGGGCGGTGTCCAGCCACCTGGAGCAGCTCGAGCGGCAGCTGCGGTCGAGCATGCCCCAGCACGTGATGGACATGCTGGGGCAGCAGGCGGCCTTCCAGGCCCGCTGACACATCGGTCGGCAGGACCGACTCCGCGGGCACCACGCCAGCAACCCGGAGGCGGGCCAATCCCCAGGAGCGACGCATGTGGGAGATCTACGCCTACCAGAACGCCGACAGCCTGTTCGGCATCTTCAACGCTGCGGCAGCCATCCACGGCTCTGGCGACTACATGGCGGCGGTCGCCGCCGTGGCCTTCTGCGGGTTCATCGCGGCGCTGGTGGCCTACGCCTTCGCGCCCGAGAAGCTGCAGGGCTGGAAGTGGCTGGCCACCGTGCTGCTGGTGTTCTCCGTCCTCATCGTGCCGCGGGTGACCGTGGGCGTCGTCGACAAGACGGGCGGATCCGCCGTGAAGGTGGTGGCCAACGTCCCGTTCGGCGTGGCCTTCCTCGGCAGCGTCACCAGCACGGTCGGGCACACGCTCACGGGCCTGTTCGAGAGCTATCGAGCTGGCCAAGCGCTTTGAGGGATTCGAGCGTAAGGTGAAACGCGGAATCGAGATCACTGCCGTCCCCTACATCTGCCCGGCAGGGTTCTGGACGATTGGGTACGGCCATCTCTGCGACCCCAAGCATCCGCCGATCACGGAGGCAGAAGCCGAGGTCTATCTGGCGCGCGATCTGCAGACGGCACTGACGGCGACGCTGCGCTACTGCCCGGTACTGGCCACTGAGCCGGAGGCGCGGCTCGCGGCCATCGTTGACTTCACGTTCAACCTTGGCGCGGGGCGGTTGCAGACGTCGACGCTGCGACGGCGCATTAACCAGCGGGACTGGTCTTCTGCTGGGCAGGAACTGCGGCGATGGGTCTATAGCGGTGGAAAAGTACTGCCGGGACTGGTCACACGGCGTGAGGCTGAAGCCGCTTGGCTGCTCAACGCCGCATGAACCAGAGATTCAACTGAATCAAATCCCGGGCTGCAACTCCACCTGCACCTCTCGCGATTTGCCGGCCCGCTCCACGGACAAGACTACGACATCGCCGACCTTCCTGTCGTCGAGCCGGGCGAGCAGCTTGGCCACATCGTCGATCGCCGTGCCGTCGATGCGAACGATGCGGTCGCCGGGCACGATGCCTTGTGGGGTAATCTCGACCCCAGCGAGCCCGGCTTTGTGCGCTGCCGAGCCGGGGGTGACACGCAGCACGAACACGCCCTTGCTTCCCGTCAGCGCAAGCAGGCGCTGATTGAGCTGTTCGTCCACCTCGATGCCAAGCGCCGGGCGGATGTATTTGCCGGTCTTGATGAGTTGCGGCACTACCCGCATGACGGTGTCCACCGGCACGGCAAAACCGATCCCGGCCGAGGCGCCGGAGGGGCTGTAGATCGCCGTGTTGATGCCGATAAGCCGACCGGCCGAATCGAGCAGGGGGCCGCCCGAGTTGCCGGGGTTAATGGCGGCGTCGGTCTGAACCAGGTGATCAATGGCCGGGCCGCCCGCTTCTCCCGGTAACGAGCGGTCGAGCGCGGAGACGATGCCGGTGGTGAGCGTCCAGTCCAGGCCAAAGGGGTTGCCGATAGCAAACACCTTCTGTCCCACCTTGAGGTCGGCGCTGGTGCCGACCGGCACGGCAGGCGGGCGTTTGAAGCCGACGCCGATCTTGAGTACGGCGATGTCGTGTGCTGGGCTGGCCCCCACCAGCGCGGCCTGGTAGTCGCGGCCATCGGCGAGTTTGACGGTGGCTTCGGACGCGCCCTGGATGACGTGGAAGTTGGTGACGACGTGGCCGGCGTCGTCCCAGATGAAGCCCGAGCCAGTGCCGCGCGGCACGGAGAAGACGTTGCGCGTCCAGACATCGCGTACCAATTGTGCGGTAGTGATGTAGACCACCGAGGCGCGCGATTTCTCGAACAGTTCGATGGTGGCTTTCTCGTCCGCCGCCAGATCGCCACGCGCCGTCACAGTGCGTTCTGCCGCCTCGCGCGGACTGAACCAGGCCTCGATGGCGGGCAGGAACTGCCACAGCAGCATGAGCGCGGCAATACAGGCGGTGATGAAGAGCCAGCGCCGGACGAAGTGGTCCGGCGCGGGACGTTGGTACGGGTCGGGGTAGGCCATGAGAAGTCTCCTGTTGATAGGCAATCAGCGCCACAGCCCGCTCGGGCGCCAGCGCGGTGGGCGCGGCGTCAAAGCGGATTCCGGCAAGAAATGGGGCGCGTGGAGTGGCAACGCTGATGCTGGCCCAGGCGCCAACGTCAGTAGGCGTGAGATGCGTTCTTGCGTGGCCGGATGCGTGCGCAACCAGGAGGGTTCGGGATTGCCCCATCCCGGCCACAACCAGGCGCGCCAGGAGCGGCTGACCCGCTCGATTTTCGCCAGCGCGGACGCAAGCCCCTGCGGGTCGCCAGTCAGTTCCGCAGCGAGGCGGTCAGCGTCGAACTCACGCACGCGAGACAAGCCGAGCTGTGCGAGCAGGGCCAGTTGGGGCGAGGCGGCCAGCAGAAGCAGTCCAGGCCAATTGACCGCCACCGCGCCGGCCAGCAGTGCGGGCAAGCTGAACACAATAGTGATGGATCCGACCATCGCCAGCAGGCTCGTGAGGCGACTGACGGAATCCGCCGGCCCCATGACACGCAGATCCTCATTGGCGATGTGCGCGACCTCGTGCGCGAGCACACCCGCCAGTTCGCGCGAACTCAGGTTGCGCAGCAGGCCATCGGTGAGGGCGATCGATGCATGCTGCTTCGAGCCGATAGCGAAGGCGTTGACGACGGCACTGGGCACGTAGTGCGGCACCGGCGTGGCGGACAAACCGGCACGGGCGGACAGTTCGCGCAACATGGCCCAAATCTCGGGGGCTTCGTGCGGGTGCAGTGCCCGTGCGCGATACAGGCGCAGGGTCAGCGCCGACGCTGCTGCCGGCTCCAGCAGCAGCGCGCCTGCAACTGCAGACAGCGCGAGCCAAGAGCCGCCTTCGCCGAACAGCAGGCTCCCCGCAGCGGACGCGATCCCGACCAGGGTCAGGGCCAGCAGCCCGGTCTGCAGGCGGTTGAGCCAGCGATGTTGCAACCACGCAGCGCGCAGGTCACTGGGATGATGACGATTCATGCCCAGATCTCTCGGCGACGCGGTCGTCGCGATCGCGCAGCAGCCAGTAAGTGGTACCAAGCGCAAGTGTGGCGCCTGCCAGCGCGGCGATTTTGGCGGGACTCGTGTCGGGGTCGAGGACCACGAACTTGCGTGCCAGCGCGATCAGGCCGATGAGGATCACGGTCTTGACCTGGATGATGCTGTCCCGACGCAGCGCCACGCGCACGATGGAATGCTTGAACTCCATCGCAATCAAAAGTGTCATGATCATGCCGAACACGCTCTGGAACACCTTGTGGTCCAGGGGATTGAAGGCATCGAGGACCAGCAGCGTGAATACGATAGAGATGAGCTGGAGAAGCGACACCACGATGATGACGGCAATCACCGCCGACAGCACGAGCGCGATGACCCACTCAAAGCGCTCGTAAAAACTCATGATGGCCCACTGGTCACGCAAGACCTGAAATGGGTTGAGGCGTGTTGATTTCATGAAGATGGACTCCCTGCGAAATTGCCGCTGACGGGACGATGGCGCATTGCACTGATGCTTCGTTCGACTATCTCGGCCGGCATGTCCAGCGCCGACATTGCCTGGTCCGTCAGCCCAAGGGCTGCGGCAAAGGACTGCTGATAACCCAGCAAGGTGGGCACTCCGAACGCAGCCGGCATCACGGCCGCCACACTGCACCCCGCTAGCAATATCAGCGTGACGCTCAGCAGGCCCAGCATCGATCAGCGCCCAACCTGCGCCGTCGCCCAGCGCACGATGTCCTGCGCGCCCATGGCGCCCGCCTGACGCCCAATCTCCCGCCCACCTTGGAACAGGGCCAGCGTCGGAATGCTGCGGATACCGAACTGCGCGGCCAGGTGGGGCTCAGCCTCGGTGTTCACCTTCGCCAGCCTGATACTGGGTTCGAGCTGGCGCGCCGCTTGCTGAAACTGCGGTGCCATCATCTTGCAAGGCCCGCACCACGGCGCCCAGAAATCGACAAGCAAAGGAAGATCGCTGCGCTCCACGTGGCGCCCGAATGTCGCCGTGGTCAACTCGATGGGCTCGCCCGTGAACAAGGGCTGCTGGCAGCGGCCACAGTTAGGTTGATCCGCGAGCTTGGCGGCCGGCACACGGTTGATGGACTGGCAATGCGGGCAGACGATGTGAAGGTGTTCGCTCATGGTGTGGCCCCTTGGGATGTAGAGAGTGAGGTTTCGGACTGGGGGGGCGCCGACTCGCGGGATTCGGACTTCAGCCCCTGGGTCAGCTGACGGATGTCGTTTTCGTCCAGGGTTTCCCGCGCCAGCAGTTCGCGCGCGCAGCGCTCCAGCACCGCGCGGTTGGTGTCGAGGATCCGGTAGGCGCGCTCGAACACGCCCATCACGATGTCGCGGATGGCCTGATCGATGCGCGCCTGGGTCGATTCGGCCACCCGGCAGCCGCCGTGGGCCAGTTCCGGTGTATCGAGAAAGCGGGGCCGCTGCGCCTCGAAGGCGATGTAGCCCAGTCCTTCGTCCATGCCAAAGCGGGTGATCATGTCGCGGGCAATGTCGGTGGCCCGTGCGAGGTCATCGGCAGCCCCGGTGGACAGCTCGCCGAACACGAGCTTCTCGGCCGCACGACCGCCCAGCAGCACGGCGATCTTGTGTTCCAGATCGGCGCGCGTCATCAGGAAGCGGTCTTCGGTGGGGCGTTGCAGCGTGTAGCCCAGCGCGCCGATGCCGCGCGGGATGATTGAGATCTTGTGCACGGGGTCGGTGCCGGGCAGCGCCAGCGCCACCAGCGCATGGCCCATCTCGTGATAGGCCACGGTTTCCCGCTCCTTGGGATTGAGTACTCGGTTCTTCTTCTCCAGGCCCGCCACGATGCGCTCGATGGCGGCGGTGAAGTCCTGCAACTCCACGGCGGACGCTTTGCGTCGGGTCGCGGCCAGCGCGGCCTCGTTGACCAGGTTCGCGAGGTCTGCACCCGAAAAGCCCGTGGTCAGCGCAGCCACCTGTTCGAGATCGATATCCTGGGCCAGCGTCACCTTCTTGACATGAACCTTCAGGATGTCCAGCCGTCCCTTCTTGTCGGGCCGGTCCACCAGCACCTGACGGTCGAAGCGACCGGCGCGCAGCAGCGCCTGGTCGAGGATTTCGGGGCGGTTGGTGGCGGCGAGGATGATCAGCCCGACCGAGCTGTCGAAGCCGTCCATCTCCGTGAGCAGCTGGTTGAGGGTCTGCTCGCGCTCGTCGTGGCCGCCGATGGGGCCGCCGACGCCGCGCGCGCGGCCCAGCGCATCGAGCTCGTCGATGAAGATGATGGCCGGCGCCTGCCCGCGGGCCTGCTCGAACAGGTCGCGCACGCGCGCTGCACCCACGCCGACGAACATCTCGACAAACTCTGATCCGGAGATGGAGAAGAAGGGCACCGCCGCCTCGCCGGCAACAGCCTTGGCCAGCAATGTCTTGCCGGTGCCCGGTGGGCCGACCAGCAACACGCCCTTGGGAATGCGCGCCCCGAGCCGTCCATACTCCTGCGGATTCTTGAGGAAATCGACGATCTCAACCAACTCCGCCTTGGCCTCATCGACACCCGCGACATCGGCAAAGGTGACGCCGGTGTTCTTCTCCATGAACACCTTGGCGCGGCTCTTGCCGATGCTCAGGAAGCCGCCCATGCCCTGCTTCTCGGCGAAGCGGCGGAACAGGAAGAACCAGACGCCGAAGAAGGCCACCGCCGGCAGAATCCAGGAGAGCACATCACGTAGCCAGGTGCTTTCCACCACCCGCGCGTAAGGCACGTCGTACTTGGACAGCCGCTCGGCCAGGTCGGGTTCGACGCGAGTGGCCACGATGGTGGTCTTGCCCCGGCTGTCCGGCGATTTCAGGCGCCCGGTGACCGTGCGGTCCGACACCAGCACTTCGGCGACGCGCCCCTCGGCCAGCGCCTTCTCGAATTCGCTGTAGGGCACGGGCTCGACGGTCTTGGCCGCCTGCCAGTAGTTCTGCAGCGTCAGCAGCAACAGGCCGGCGACGATCCAGTAGCCAATGTTCCATTGATCTTTCTTTTCCATGGGCAATGTTCCTCGCAAGTCGTGCCGCTAGAGAATGGGGGTGAACAGACGGGCCACCCCGTCGCGCAAGCGGATGGCCAGCGGGCGGGCGCGCAACGCCATGGCCGATATCTCGTTCGATGCATCACGGGCGGCATCAAAAAGGGATTCCAGCCGCGTAGACAGCGCGGTGTCGTACACCTCCACATTGAACTCGAAGTTGAGGCGCAGGCTGCGCGCATCCCAATTGGCCGAACCCAGGCAGCACCACTGGCCGTCTATCAGCATCAGCTTGCTGTGGTCGAACGGGCCCGGCCGTTCGAAGATGCGCACACCGTGCTCCAGCACCTGCCAGTAGTGGGCGCGTGCGGCCCATTGCACCGTGGGATGGTCGCCGTTTGCGGGCGTCAGCACGTCGATACGCACGCCGCGCAACGCGGCCGTGCTTAGCGCCGCGATCATCGGCTGATCGGGCACGAAGTAAGGTGTCCAGATGCGCACCGAATGCTTCGCCGCGCTCAAAGCGCCCATGAAGGTCCAGCGCAGCCGGTCCAGGGCCTCATCGGGACCGGCCTCGATGCCGCGCGCCCAAGAGGTTCCTTGCTCATCAGCCGTTGCGGGCGGTTCGCCCCAGAGACCCTCGTTGAGCCGCTCGCCCGTGGTATCGCACCAATCGTCGGTGAAGCACCGCATCAGATGCGCAACCACCGGCCCGCGCAGACGAAAGTGCAAATCGTGACAGGCCCGGCCCGGCGCATCGGGCCGCCAATACGGGCTGAAGATGTTCATGCCGCCGGTGAAACCCGTCTCGCCATCGATCACCAGCAGCTTGCGGTGATTGCGCAGATGCGCGGCATGCAGGCGCGCGGGAATCAACGTCGGGTTGAACGTCGCCGCCGGAACGCCGGCGCGCTGCAAGGCGCGGTAGGCGCTGCGGGGCGTCCAGCGGGCATACACGTCGTCGATCAGCACCCGCACTTGCACGCCGCGCTCATGAGCCCGGCGCAGCGCATCGACGAACTGCGCCCCGATGCCTTGGCTGTCGAAGATGTACGAGGCCAAGGCGACGCTGTACCGCGCCGATTCGATGGCGGCGAGCATGGCCTGGTAGGCCTGCTCGCCATCGACAAGCGGCTCGATGCGGTTGCCGCTGGTCAGCGACTGGCCGGTGGCGCGTCCCACCAGGTGGGCCAGACCGGCAAGCGGCGCCGATACGGCCTGGGGCATCGTAGGCGCGAGGTCCTGCCGAACAGCAGGATCTGCCCCCGGAAACAGCCGCCGCGCCCGCCGCTGGTAACGGTTGATGCCGAACAGCCCATACAGCAGCGAACCGCCCAGCGGCAACAGCGCGATCAGCAGCACCCACAGCGTGGCCGATCGAGGGTCACGCTTGTAGATGACCGCGTGCCCCGCTGTGGGGATAGCGACCGCCAGCGACACGAGGGTGGCTGCCCATGTCAGCCCGTTGGGGTCGGACACGACAGCCTCCCCATGACTCAAGATTCGCCGCCCGCTGACTTCTTCTTGCGCGCAGGCTTGCTCGCGTCGCTCGGCGGCGTCTCGGCCGCGTTCGCGGCATCGGGCTTCTCAGGCTCGGCCGGCTTCGCGGGTGGCTCCTGGCGCTCGAAGACCACCCGTTCGGCCTTGTCGTCCCAGCGGGCGCTGGCGTGATCGGCCTTGCCGATACCGCCACCCAGCATCTCGCGCGCCAGAGCAGTTTCCAGCTCGCTGCGGATCAGCCGCTTGAGCTCACGCGCGCCGAACTCGGGCTTGTAGCCTTCCTCCGCGAAGTGATCGATCAAGGTCTGATCGAAGGTCAGCGTCACGCCCTGGCTGGCGGCGTTGCGGGCCACACGATCGAGCTGCAGGCCGACGATATGGCGGATCTCCTCCTTGCCCAGCGCATGAAAGACGATGATCTCGTCGATGCGGTTGAGGAACTCGGGGCGGAAGTGTCCGCGCAGCACGTCCATCACCTCGGACTTGGTCTTCTCGTATTCCTCGCCGGCGGCGCCACGGGCCTTCAGCCGACGCTGGATGATGTCCGAGCCCAAGTTCGAGGTGGCGATGATGATGGTATTGGTGAAATCCACCACCCGGCCCTTGCCGTCGGTGAGCCGCCCGTCGTCGAACACCTGCAGCAGGATGTTGTAGACGTCGGGGTGCGCTTTTTCGATCTCGTCCAGCAGCAACACGCTGTAGGGCTTGCGGCGCACCTTCTCGGTGAGCTGGCCGCCCTCGTCGTAGCCCACATAACCCGGAGGCGCGCCCACCAGGCGTGCCACGGTATGGCGTTCACCGTACTCGGACATGTCTATGCGCAGCAGCGCACCTTCATCGCCATAGATGGACTCGGCCAGCGCCTTGGCGAGCTCGGTCTTGCCCACGCCGGTCGGCCCGAGGAACAGAAAAGTCGCCACCGGCTTGCCGCCTTCGCGCAGGCCCGCGCGCGACAACCGCACGGCATCGGCCACCGCGCTCACTGCTTCGTCCTGGCCCACCAGGCGCTCGTGCAGCCGCTGCTCCAGATGCAGCAGCTTCTCGCGTTCTTCCACCGTCAGCTCGTTGACCGGAATGCCGGTCAGGCGCGAGACGATCTGCGCGACATGCTCGGCTTTGACTTCGGCACTGCCCGAGGCGCGCTCGCGTTCCCATTCCTCGACAAGCTTCTTGAGTTCGGCCTCTTTGGCCTCGATGTGCTTGCCCAGCTCGGCGGCCTTGTCGTACTGCTTGCGCGAGGCCACATAGTCCTGCTCACGCCGCAGCTGGTGCAGTTCGGACTCCAGCTCTTGCACCGCCACCGGGCGGGCCGTGGCCGACAGCTTCACGCGTGCGGCCGCCTGGTCGAGCAGGTCGATGGCCTTGTCAGGCAAAAAGCGCGCGGTGATGTAGCGGTCCGACAACTCGGCGGCAGCGATGATCGCATCCTCGGTGATGCTGACCTTGTGGTGCGCCTCGAAGGTGTCGCGCAGGCCGCGCAGGATCATCATGGTCTGCGCTACCGTCGGCTCGGGCACCATCACCGGCTGGAAGCGACGCTCCAGCGCGGCGTCCTTCTCGATGTACTTCTGATACTCGTTGAGCGTGGTGGCGCCGATCAGGTTCAGTTCGCCGCGCGCCATCATCGGCTTGAACACGTTGGCCACGTCCAGCCCGCCTTCGCCGCCACCCTGGCCTGCACCGACGATGGTGTGCACCTCGTCGATGAAGAGAATCAGCTCGCCCTGGTGCTCGGTCACTTCCTTGAGCACCTTCTGCACGCGCTCCTCGAACTCGCCGCGGTACTTGGCGCCTGCCACCATGGCGTTGATGTTGAGTTCCACCAGGCGCTTGTCGCGCAGCGTCTCGGGCACTTCGCCGGCGACCATGCGCTGCGCCAGCCCTTCGACGATGGCGGTCTTGCCGACGCCGGGCTCGCCGATCAGCACCGGGTTGTTCTTCTTGCGCCGGGCCAGCACTTCGATGGTCGTCTCGATCTCCTGCGCGCGGCCGATGACCGGATCGAGCTTGCCCTCGCGCGCCATCTTGGTGAGGTCGCGCGAATACTTGTCGAGTTCCGGCGTGTTGGTCGGCGTCTCGGCGCGGCCATCCTCGGCCCCTTTGCCGACCACCTTGCTTACCTGCTGGCGCAGCGCTTGCGGCGTGAGGCCGTAACGGCGCAGCAGGTTGGCCGCCAAACCTTCGCCTTCCTCGGCGAGCCCGATCAGGAAATGCTCCGGCCCGACATAAGAGTGGCCGAGTTCGTTGGAGGCCACGAAAGCACGGCTGAGCGCGTCCTTGACCCGGGGCGACACGCCGATCTCGCCCTCGAACGGCTTATCGCCGCGCTTGGCTTCGGATTCGATCTGGCGCTTGAGGTCATCGACCTTGATCTTGAACTGCCCCAGGATGGTCTTGACCACGTCGCTGTCGGATAGCGCCAGCAGCAGGTGTTCGGTATCGACTTCGGCGCGCCCGAACTCTGCAGCGTGTCGGGCGGCCTCCTGCAATAGGGCCTCGGACTGTTCGCTGATACGGCTGGCGAGCCCACTGCCGCGACGGCGCGCGGTGCCCGTACCGGCCGGGGCGGGTTCGCCGAACGAGGCATCGACGACCTCGTCGGTATCGGCCGCCATGGACGGTGCGTCGTCACCGATGCGGAAGAAGTCGCTGCCAAGGAAGTCTTCGAACAGCCCGCTGCGCGAGCCGAACAAGGCTTCCAGCGGTGAGACGGTGCGCTTTTGCTGGCGCACCAGTTGGCGATAGTGATCGTCACACAACAGCATGGTGCTGTGGCGACCATTGAGATTGGCTTCCACCCGCACCGTGGCGGGCTGGCCGCAGACTTGGCATTGTTTTCTGGCCATGCTGATGCTCCTGTAAAGATTGATCTGACGAGGCACCGCCGATCACGGTGCCTCATCTCTTTGTGGTTTTTGAGAAAAACGCGCTGCCCCGCGTCAGCCGTTGATCGGGATCGAGCGCCCCTGCTTGGGCGTACTGGCCTCGCGCTTTTCCATCGTGATCGTGAGCACACCGTTCTTGAAAGCGGCCTTGATCGTGTCCTGGTTGGCATCGGCCGGCAGGTTCAGAGCGCGCTGAAAGCTGCCGTAGGAGCGCTCCACCCGGTGGAAACCGCCGTCTTTCGTTTCCTGCTCCTGATGCTTTTCACCGCGCACCAGCAGCACGTCGTTGTCGAGCGTGATCTGGATGTCTTTTTCCTCGACGCCGGGTACTTCCAGGGCGATCTTGTACTGCTTGTCGGTCTCCTGGATGTCCAGCGCCGGCTTCAGCATGCCCGGCCAGTCCGACGGCCAGCGTGGCATGGCCAGCGTCGGGAAACCGAAGCCTCGAAACGCGTCGTCGAACAGGCGGTCGATATCGCGATGCAATTGCAGGATGGGACTGACGGGCCCACCCGCCACCGGCAGGTCATTGCGCTGCACCGGCAGCGAGGCCGTGCTCTGTTGTTCTTCCTGCTCCTTCTTGAACCAGTTCCAGGGAGCCAATTTCTTGAAATCAATGTCCATGTCATACCTCCAGAAATCAATTGAAGACTCACTCAATCCGCTTGCCTGCGGCTATGGATAGCGCGCCCAGGCAACACGGGATGTTTCGCTGACTTCGGCTGCTCATCTGTGCGTATCAGCTCCTTCTTTCTGCCTGCTTGGATCTGATCATTGATCCATTGATCGATTTCACTTTGACGAAACCGCCACGTCCCGCCGACCTTGAAGGCCGGAATTTCCCCGTGCGCGGCGAGCCGGTAGAGCGTCCGCTTGCCGACTTTCAAGTAGGCAGCCAACTCGTCGAGTGTGCAGATCGCCTGCTGGCGCGCTGTCATACCACCCCCACAAGTTCCGTCGTAACGCGGCCTCGCCTGAGGAAATTCTTGCAAGACTTTGCAAGATATTGCGCCTAACATGCCGAAATTCAAGAGTCAACATCCAGCGACCTGCTGGGCGATTGATGTGACTCAAATTTCCAGAGAGGGTGTGCTGGGGCAGTCCGATCCGGCGATAGGTAAAGGTTTGATCGGGAGCCTACAAGTGCTGGCGCATAGGAATTTCAAACGGTCTGGTCTGTGAAAAGCCTGGAAAGCCCGACTCAGCCCTGGGTGGGCAGCCGATGCCTGCCTGGATGGCTTGGAACTGGCGCCTGGGCCGTTGCCTTGTCTGGATTCGGCCCGCCCTGACGGCTCGCCTCGCGCTCGTTGGGCCTTGATCTCGGGGTTGACCCTGTGTTTTCCGCCATCCAGTCCGCACGCGGGCGCAGCGCCACCGGCCACTGGCGCCAGGCTGCGCAGCCCTTTGTGATGTGTACGGTGTCCGGGACGGTCGACGCGGCTCAGGCGGCTTCAGTCTTGCCGCGCCTCGCGCGCTCGGCCTCTGGGCGGCGGCTGCGGATCCAGTCCCAGGTGGGTCAGGATCTTCTCGATCACCGGTCGCTCCAGGATGGCCGCGATGATCTTGAGCTCCCCGGCGCCGCAGTTGGGGCAGTGCTGCATGTCGATGTCGAACACGCGCTTGAGTAGCCGCGCCCAAGCAATTCGGTGCGGTCGGTCCGGCCGGTCCGGGTTAGTCTCGGTCTGGACCACGCATTCGCTGGCGGCAACGGCTGCGGTGGCCCGTTCCTCCACCTCGGGCCCTTGCGGCACCACCAGGGACCGCAGCTTGGCGTTGGGCGCCAGCACGCCGTGGAACCTGATGAGATGCAGACGCGGCCGGGGAACCAGCGCCGCAAGCCGCTGCATGAACTCCAGCGGGCTCAAGACCAGATGCGTCGTGCCGTCGCGCCACGGTGTCTTCAGCTTCAGCTCGACCTGCCCGGCGGCATTGACCTGCACCCGTTCGTCGGAAAGCGCCGGGCGGGTGATGTAGCGGCACAGCTGTTCCAGCCGCTTGCGGTCATGGGCTTCGACCCGCACCGCGGCGTGCAGGCTGAATCCGTCGATGTCGGCGCACAGCGGCTGGCGGGCCGAGTCCTCGCGCGGCATCGCGCCTCTCAGGGTCAGCACCTTCTGCCCGGCGCGCGGCCCGAAGGCGATTCGGTAGGTGATGGCCGCGGCCTGCAGCGGCCGCAGCGTGCGCGCCTCCTCGCCGTCGGCATCCGGCTCGGCCAGGTAGGTCTGGCCCATGTCTTCGACCAGCACGCCCCGGCGCGTGAGCATCTTCATCAGCCGGGCGATGACGGTCTGCAGCAGCGCGTGCAATTCGTCGTCGGTGGGCGCATCCGCCTCAGCGCATCATCACCGTGGGCACGAGGCCGACTCCCACGCCGCGCAGCATCGCGTCGATCAGCATCAGGCTGTTGTCCGCGCGGAAGCTGCCATGCACCTCCACCGTGTGGCTGGCGCCCCCGGGGCCGCTGAACTGCCAGCGCGTGGCGTCGGCGCCGAGCGTGTAGGCCAGGCCGTTGTGCGTCGCCAGCGCCGAGGGGTGATCGGGCTTGCCGTGGCGCCGCCAGTAATCCGGGGCCGCTGCCACCGCGCGCTGCAGCACCATCAGCGGCACGGCCACGAGCGACGAGTCCTCGAGCTGCGCCTGCCCCCGCAGCGCCACGTCCACCCCGTCGCGCACGAGGTCCACAGGGCGGTCCGACAGCCTCAGCTCCAGCTCGATGCCCGGGTGGGCCGACTGGAACGCGTGGAGATGGTCCTTCATGAAGGACAGCGTCAGCGAGACCGGTACCGCCAGCACCAGCCGGCCGCTGAGCTCGCCGTGCGCAGCACGCAGGGCGCCGAGCGTGCGCTCGGTGTCGTCGAGCACGCGCCGGCAGTAGGCGTAGAAGCGTTCGCCGGCTTCGGTGAGCTGCATGCGCCGCGTGGTGCGCGCGAGCAGGCGGCTGCCGGTCCACTCCTCCAGCTGCTGGATGGTCTTGGTGACCATCGATGGCGAGTGATCGAGATCGCGCGCCGCGGCGGCGAAGCCGCCGGTCTCGACGACGCGGCAGAAGCATTGAAAGGCCTGGTGACGGTCCATTCCGGCATCTCCACAGAAGAGGTTCGACGCTGCCGCAGCGGCCGCGCCGCCGCAAGCCCGCGTCGGGATCAGGGTCGGCAGTCTTGACCTTCACACGATGTCAAGGTCAAGAGTCCACCCTGCCACGATTCATTCCATGGAGGCCCTCTTCCCGGCAGGACCGTCACGCCGGCGTCGCCAGATCGGCCACGGCGCGGCCGGCGAGTGCCGCGAGCAGGTTGTCGGCCGCGCGCTGCTCGATGGCCAGGCGCACCTCGCGCACCGCCGAGCCGAGATGCGGCGTGAACACCGTTCGGGGATGCCGCAGCAGCGCCTCGGGAATGGCGCTCGGGCGATCGGGCAGGTTCCAGTCTTCCATCTCGAAGACATCGGCGGCATAGGCGCCGAGGAGATCGCTCTGCAAGGCGGCGAGCACGGCGCGCTCGTCGACGACCGAACCGCGGCCGACGTTGACCAGCAGCTGGCCCGGGCGCGCAGCGGCGAGCGCCATTTCGTCGATCAGGTGGCGCGATGCCTCGGTGAGTGGCACGGCCAGCAGCACGTAGTGCGCGCGCTGCAAGGCATCGCGCAGGCCGACCGCACGCGTGCGCGCATCGCGGTGCTGCGGGTCCACGCCGAGGATCTCCGCGCAACCGAAGCCCTGCAGCCGGTCGACGATGGCACGCCCGACCGCGCCGAGGCCCACTACCGCCACGGTGGACCCATGCAGGCCGGTGCCGTAGAGCGCCGGGCGCCAGCCGGCATAGCCGGCCCGCACGCGCCGATCGCCCTCGAGCACATGCCGCCCCGCGGCGATCGCCAGGCCGATGGCCAGCTCGGCGGTGGGCTCGGTGAGCAGATCCGGCACGAAGCTCACTTGCACGCCGGCACGCTCGCAGGCAGCGAGGTCGAAGTTGTCGAAGCCCTTCAATGCACAGGCCACCGTGCGCAGGCGCGGCGCCTGGGCCAGTACCGCCGCGTCGATGCGGTCGGTCATGAAGGCCATCCAGGCATCGGCCTCACGCAGGTGGCCGGCCAGCTGCTCGGCGCTCCACGGCTCGGGGCCCGGGTTCATCACCACCTCGCCGGCGGTCTGCAGGCGCATCAGCACCTCGGCATGGATGGGCTGGCTGATGACGATGCGGTGCACGCGATCGCTCCTTGTCACTTCAATCGGCGGCGCAGCGCCGCACCCAGCCCGTCGACGACGAGCACGCAGGCCAGTACCGACAGCAGGATGGCCGAGACCTCGTCGTACTTGATCAGCCGCAGCGCTGCCATCAGCTCGAAGCCGATGCCCCCCGCACCGACGATGCCGAGCACGGCCGAGGCGCGGAAGTGGTACTCCCAGCGGTAGATGGTGATGTCGGCCAGCTGCGGCAGCACCTGCGGCAGCACCGCATGCGTGATCACCTGCAGGCGGCTGGCGCCCGCGGCCGTGGCGGCCTCCAGCGGCTTGGCGTCGACGTGCTCGATCGCCTCGGCATAGAACTTGGCCACCATGCCGGTGGAGTGCAGCGCCAGCGCCAGCACGCCGGGCAGCGCGCCGAAGCCGACCGCCGCCACGAAGATGATGCCGAGGATGATCTCGGGCACCGAGCGGAAGGCCGCCATCATCGTGCGCGCGACCCGCAGCACGGCCGGATGCGGTGTGGTGTTGGGCGAGGCCAGCAACGCCAGCGGCAGCGAGACGATCACCGTCAGCGCGGTCCCGGCGACCGACATCGCCAGCGTGTCCAGCAGCGGCTTGAGCCAGCTCTGCCAGCGCGCGAAGTTGGGCGGCACCATCTCCGAGCCGAGTTGCATCAGCGCCGGCAGGCCATCGGCAAAACGCTCCGCATCGAAGAAGCCGGTGGCGGCCAGCGCCAGCACCGAGGCGGCGAGCAGCAGCGCCGCACCGGCCAGCGTGCGGCGGCGGCGCCGGCCGTCCTCGGCCAGCAGCGCCTGCATCGTGGCACTGGCACCCGTCACTTCATGCTCCCGAGATCAAGCTTGAGCACGCTGGCGGTGTCGCGCAGCACGTCGTAGGCCTCGTCGGTGGTCGGCGCGAAGGCCTCGACGCGGAAGGCCTTGAGCACCTCCTTGTCCTTCATCGTCAGGAAGGCGTCGCGGATGCGCCGCTTCAACTCCGGCGCGAGGTTGCCCTGCATGACGATCGGATAGTTCGGGATCGGCGCCGAGAGATCGAGCTCGACGACCCGGCTGGCGTCGATGGTGCCGCGCTTGACCAGGTTGTCGAGGATGGGCTTGGAGAGTGCGCCGGCCGGCACCTGCCCGGCCTGCACCGCGCGGGCCACCGCGTCGTGGGTGCCGAGGTGCACCACGCGGTAGTCGCGCTCGCCGTCGAGCTTCGCCTTCTTCAGCAGGTGCGCGCGCGGCGCGAGGTGGCTGGAGGTCGACGCCTGGTCGCCGAAGCCGAAGGCCTTGCCGCGGATGTCGTCGAGCGACTTGACCGGGCCGCCGGCGGTGGCGATCAGCACCGACTGATAGGTGGGCGACCCGCGCTCGACCCCCACCGCGAAGGGCTCGATGGCCGGCGCCTTGGACTTCGCCAGCACGTAGGAGAACGGGCCGAAGTAGGCCACCTCGATGCGGCCGAAGCGCATCGCCTCGATCATCGACGAGTAGTCGGTGGTGACCACCAGCTCGATGTCCTTCTTCAGCGTCTGCTCGAGATAGACCTTCAGCGGCTGCGCGTTCTGGATCAGGCTCGAAGCGTTCTCGTCGGGCAGCAGCGCGACACGCAACCGCGCCGGGTCGCGGCCCTGGGCCTGTGCGAACTCCGGCAGGGTGGTGACGAGCGCGCTCAGAGCGACAGCGGCAAGGGCGAGACGGCGGCGGAACATGGCAACTCCTGGTTGGATACCTCGGGGGCGGCGCGCTGCGGTGCAGGCGCGCCATAGAGCTCGGCCTCGCGCTGCGCGGTGAGCGCCTCGGGCGGGCCATCGAAGACGACACGGCCGCCGCGCAGGCCGACGATGCGATCGGCATAACGGCGTGCCAGGCCCACCTGGTGCAGGCTGACCACGGCGGTGAGCCGATCGCCCTTGCAGATCCGGTGCAGCAGGCTCATCACGCTCTCGGCGGTGGCCGGGTCGAGACTGGCCACCGGTTCGTCGGCCAGCAGCAGCGTGGGCGACTGCACCAGCGCACGCGCGATGCCCACGCGCTGCTGCTGACCGCCGGAGAGCGTGTCCGCACGCGCCAGCGCCTTGTCGAGCAGGCCGACACGATCCAGCCCTTCCAGCGCGCGGATCTGGTCGCTGCGGCTCCACGGCCACAGCGTGCGCAGCGGGTGGTGCTGCGCGAGGCAGCCCATCAGCACGTTGGCCAGCACGGTCTGGCGGCCGATCAGATGGTGCTGCTGGAAGACCATGCCGCAGCGACGGCGGTGTTCACGCAGATGACGCGACGTCAGCACGCCGCCGGGCACGTTGTTCGCACGCACCTCGCCCGCGGTCGGGCGCACAAGCCCGTTCAGACAGCGCAGCAGCGTGGACTTGCCCGCGCCCGAGGCGCCGAGCAGCACGAGGAACTCGCCCGGGGCCACGTCGAGCCGGGTCGGCGCGAGCGCCTGCACGCCGCCGGGGTAGGCCACGCGCACGTCGCGCAGTTGCATCAGCCAGTCGGCATGCGATGAAGGAAGCGGCGTCATGGGCCCGGAGTCTGTGCAGCTTCTGTGTCATCACGGTGACGTTTTCGTCCGAACAATGCGGGGTCTTCATCGACGCCATCTATGGATCGCCCATGACCGGCACCAGCCTCCTGGCCGCGCTGAGGGCCTTCGACGCCACCGCCCGCGCCGGCAGCATGACCGCTGCCGCGCGTACGCTCGGGCTGCAGCAGCCCACGCTGTCGGCCCACATCCAGCGGCTCGAGCAGAGCCACGGCGTCGAGCTGTTCCGGCGCCGCGGCCGGCGCCTCGAACTCACCGACTTCGGCCGAACCCTGCTGGAGCACACGCGGCGCGTCTTCAGCGCCGAGGAGGATGCCCACGCCTTGCTGCTGGCCGCGCAGAACCGATATGCCGGCCGGCTGGTCATCCACGCAATCGGACCCTACAACCTCGTGCCGATCCTGCGTGTCTTCGCACGGCGGCATCCGCAGGTGAACCTCGTCGTGCGGGTCGGCGATTCACGGTCGATCGCCTCACGCATCCTCGATCATCAGGGCGATGTCGGCCTGGTGCTCAACCCGGTGGACGACCCGGCGCTGGAGTGCGTCGAGCACCGCCGGCAAGCGCTGGTGGTCTTCGCGGCGGCCGATCATCCGCTGGCCCGGCGCGCCGCCCTGACGATGGCCGATCTGCAGCATCAGCGCTTCGTGATCCGCGAGGAAGGCTCGACGACACGCCGGGTGTTCGAAGACGCGATGCGGCGCCGCGGCCTGGGTTTCCAGGTGGCCATCGAGATGGGCAGCCGCGAGGCGGTGCGCGAGGCCGTGGCCCAGAGCATGGGCCTGGGCGTGGTGGCCGAGCCGGCCTACGTGCCGGACGCCCGGCTGGTGCGCCTGCCGGTGCAGGACAGCGACATGGCCACGCACGTGCACCTGGTGTGCCGGCGCGAACGGCGGCCCTCGCCGCTGGTGGCCACCTTCTTTGACATCGCCGCCGAGTTTCGTGCCGCGTCGAGTTGACCTGCGCGCCAGGCGGGACGGCGCCTTGCCAAAGGTCGATCGACCCGCTGCAGCACCTCGCACTGACATCAAGTCGCTAGACTGGCCGCCGACACACCCTGGATGCAGTCAACTCGCCCGATGCCAGAGCCATCCGAACACCCGGCCCCCGGCGGAGTTGGCCCCGCCCCGGACAGCACAGCGGCAACCGGGCGTGCGCTGGCGCATAGGAATTTCAAACGGTCTGGTCTGTGAAAAGCCTGGAAAGCCCGACTCAGCCCTGGGTGGGCAGCCGATGCCTGCCTGGATGGCTTGGAACTGGCGCCTGAGCCGTTGCCTTGTCTGGATTCGGCCCGCCCTGACGGCTCGCCTCGCGCTCGTTGGGCCTTGATCTCGGGGTTGACCCTGTGTTTTCCGCCATCCAGTCCGCACGCGGGCGCAGCGCCACCGGCCACTGGCGCCAGGCTGCGCAGCCCTTTGTGATGTGTACGGTGTCCGGGACGGTCGACGCGGCTCAGGCGGCTTCAGTCTTGCCGCGCCTCGCGCGCTCGGCCTCTGGGCGGCGGCTGCGGATCCAGTCCCAGGTGGGTCAGGATCTTCTCGATCACCGGTCGCTCCAGGATGGCCGCGATGATCTTGAGCTCCCCGGCGCCGCAGTTGGGGCAGTGCTGCATGTCGATGTCGAACACGCGCTTGAGTAGCCGCGCCCAAGCAATTCGGTGCGGTCGGTCCGGCCGGTCCGGGTTAGTCTCGGTCTGGACCACGCATTCGCTGGCGGCAACGGCTGCGGTGGCCCGTTCCTCCACCTCGGGCCCTTGCGGCACCACCAGGGACCGCAGCTTGGCGTTGGGCGCCAGCACGCCGTGGAACCTGATGAGATGCAGACGCGGCCGGGGAACCAGCGCCGCAAGCCGCTGCATGAACTCCAGCGGGCTCAAGACCAGATGCGTCGTGCCGTCGCGCCACGGTGTCTTCAGCTTCAGCTCGACCTGCCCGGCGGCATTGACCTGCACCCGTTCGTCGGAAAGCGCCGGCCGGGTGATGTAGCGGCACAGCTGCTCCAGCCGCTTGGGGTCATGGGCTTCGACCCGCACCGCGGCGTGCAGGCTGAATCCGTCGATGTCGGCGCACAGCGGCTGGCGGGCCGAGTCCTCGCGCGGCATCGCGCCTCTCAGGGTCAGCACCTTCTGCCCGGCGCGCGGCCCGAAGGCGATTCGGTAGGTGATGGCCGCGGCCTGCAGCGGCCGCAGCGTGCGCGCCTCCTCGCCGTCGGCATCCGGCTCGGCCAGGTAGGTCTGGCCCATGTCTTCGACCAGCACGCCCCGGCGCGTGAGCATCTTCATCAGCCGGGCGATGACGGTCTGCAGCAGCGCGTGCAATTCGTCGTCGGTGGGCGCATCCGCCTCAATGAAGGCCGGCGAACCATCGGCGTCGCAGCAGTACACCCCGTCCAGTACCAGACAGTGCAGGTGGATGTTGAGGTTGGCGGCCGAGCCAAAGCGCTGGATCAGCGTGACGGCGCCGCCGTGACCTTCGTCAGCCTTGAGCCCCGCCTGCCGCAGCAGATGTCGCGTGACCACGCGCTGCACCACCTGCAGCACCGGCGTGACCAGTTCCGGCTGCGCGGCCAGCAGCACGCGCAGCGGGATCGGCAGCGACAGCACCCATTGCCGCACCGGCACGTGCGGGATGACGTGGTCGACCAGGTGCGCAGCGGTCTGCGACATGCGCCGGGCGCCGCAAGAGGGGCAGAATCCCCGGCGCTTGCAGCTGAAGGCCAGCAGCTTGTCGTGGCCGCACTCGCCGCAGCGTAGCCGCAGGAATCCATGCGCCAGGATGCCGCACTCGAGGAAGGCGTCGAACTCGTCCTTGATGAACCGCGGCAACTCGGCGTCCGTGCTGGCCTCGGTGTGGGCGATGAAGCTGGCCGCATGCTGCTGGACCAGGCGGTACAGCGTGGTCTGCTCCGGTCGGTGGCGTTCGTAGTGGAGCCGGCTGGCCAAGCCGGGTAAGGAACCGGGCTGGCGGGCGGCGTGCACGGCATGCAGAGGACTCGATGGGGACCTCTACCGTCCCAGCATCGCCCTGCACTCGCCATCGCCCTTCGGTCGGGCTTGTGGGTGCAAGAAGATGGCCCTCCACCGGGTGCAGCCGGTTGGGGTGGGCCAGCCCCGGCGGGAGTCCGTCGTTCACCTTAGTGCCGATATCCCCGTGCTTTTGAGGTCGTTCCTGGCCGACGCCATCGTCACATCGCTTCAGGATCCACGCTCCCCCTGGAGCGACGCATGTGGGAGATCTACGCCTACCAGAACGCCGACAGCCTGTTCGGCATCTTCAACGCTGCGGCAACCATCCACGGCTCTGGCGACTACATGGCGGCGGTCGCCGCCGTGGCCTTCTGCGGGTTCATCGCGGCGCTGGTGGCCTACGCCTTCGCGCCCGAGAAGCTGCAGGGCTGGAAGTGGCTGGCCACGGTGCTGCTGGTGTTCTCCGTCCTCATCGTGCCGCGGGTGACCGTGGGCGTCGTCGACAAGACCGGCGGATCCGCCGTCAAGGTGGTGGCCAACGTCCCCTTCGGCGTGGCCTTCCTCGGCAGCGTCACCAGCACGGTCGGGCACACGCTCACGGGCCTGTTCGAGACGGCATTCCAGGTCATCCCGGGTGTCGGCGCCCTGCCGAGCGAACTGAGCTACGAGAAGAACGGCCTGATGTTCGGCAACCGCCTCATCCGGGAGACTGGAGGCGTCGCCTTCCAGGATCCGAACTTCCGCACGGACCTGGTCAACTTCATCCACAACTGCACGATGTACGACCTGATCGACGGCACGGTCGATCCGGGCACGTTCTCGAGTTCGGACGACGTGTGGGCGCTGATGGCATCTCCCAACCCGGCCCGCTTCACGACCCTGACCAGCGCTGGCGGCTCGATCACCGTCGACACCTGCCCGAACGCCTACACGAACCTGAACGGCCGGATCCCGGCTCAGCTGACCCGCATCCAGGGCAAGCTCGCCTTCCAGCTGAATCCGACGCTGCCGGCGGCAGCCGCCAACTCTGCCATCGCCGGGCAGATCCAGCAGGCCTACCTGAAGAACAGCATCGCGACCGCGGCAGCGACAGCGGCCGACCTGATCCGCCAGAACGCAGTGCTCAATGCGATCAACGACACCAGCAACATCATCGGTCAGAAGGTGAACGACCCGGCGGCCATGGTGCTGGCTGTCGGGCGGGCGCAGTCCGTGGCGCAGCAGAACGCGGCCTGGCTGAACGCCGGCAAGGTCGCCGAGCAGGCGCTGCCG
This sequence comes from Hydrogenophaga sp. T2, assembly GCF_049843535.1. Lineage (NCBI taxonomy): Bacteria > Pseudomonadati > Pseudomonadota > Betaproteobacteria > Burkholderiales > Comamonadaceae > Hydrogenophaga > Hydrogenophaga sp. T2. The sequence goes on from NZ_JBBHZJ010000001.1 coordinate 410,835, forward strand.
GTGTTCCGCAACGTGATCGAGGCCATCACCTACGCGCTGTTCCCCCTCCTCGTCCTGCTGATGCTGCTGACCAGCGGGCGCGAGACCATGCTGGCCTTCAAGGGCTATGCCGCGGTGCTGATCTGGATCCAGCTTTGGCCACCGCTGTACGCCGTGCTCAACTACATGGCATCCATCTATGCCGCCTACGACCTCGCGGCAGCAGCCGACCTTGGCAGCGGCGCCAAGGCTCTGTCGCTGCAGACGGCATCGACGATCTACTCCCGGGCGATCTCCGGCGAGGCCGTTGTCGGCTACCTCGCCATCAGCATCCCGTTCATCGCCTGGGCGGCGCTCAAGCGGATGGAGACCTTTGGCACCGCGCTGGTGGGCGGCCTCTCAGGCCTGCAGTCGATGGTGGCCGGCGCCACGGCAGGTGCCGCCGCGGGCAACCTGAGCATGGGCAATGTCTCGATGGACCAGATCCGGCTTGCGCCGAACCGGACGTCCGCGTTCATGAGCAACTGGCAGAACGACATCAGCGGCAACACCTTCTCGTCGAACATGCTGACCGGCCGGACCGCCGTGAGCCTGCTGCGCAACCAGGGCTACGCGTCCCGGGTCGTCTCGATGCGTGTGAGCGAGCAGGACGTGCAGGACGCGAGCCGCCAGGTCGACGCAGCCCGCAGCGAGGCGGTCGCTGCCAGCACCGAGCGTTCGGCGGTGCTGTCCGAGGCATTCACCAAGGGCTTGGCAAAGCTGAAGTCATCGCGGAGCAGCACGGGGTCGACATCCAGCAGCTTCGAGCAGTTGGGGCAGACGCTGAACCGGTTGGACCAGATCACGAGGAGCGTCGCCGACAGCACGGGGATGAGCCAGTCGCAAGTCGCACGAATCGCTTTCGGCGCCTCTGGTCATCTCGGTGTCTCCACACCAGTTGCCGGCGCTCGAGCAACTGCCAACGCAGAGAAGGGATACCTGGCGGGGCTTTCGGCAGACCAGCAGAGGGTACTGGGCGCCTTGACCTCGGAGCAGTTGGCCGAGTTCAAGCAGTTCGGCGACCGAGTGTCCCGCGACTCAAGCTTCGCGTCGGTTGTCGCATCTGACGCCCGCGAGGCACGTGAACTGTCTTCACGCTTGAACTCGAGCTCTACCCGGAGTTCGCGCGCCGAGGCCGGTCTCTCAGATCGGAGCGCCTATGCGGAGCGCGTGAGCGCAGCCTATGAACGGGGTGAGGTGATCGCGCTCGACATTGCCCAGGACCCGCACAACCTCGCCATGTTCACACGGTACGCCGAGCAGTACGGTGGCACGAGTGCCGCCGCCCGTGCCCTGATGGAGGCCGAGCTTGCTAGGCAGTCACTCGGACCGAACCGGACCCTCTCTGACGGTACTGCCGTGCCGCTGTCATTTGAGTCCCTCAGGACGCAACATGCGCGTCAGGTCAATCAGCTGGCCGAGGGCCCAGATGTCGAGAGCGTGAAACGCACTGGCGATGCTGCAGTCGCTCGCCAGCCCGGTCTGCCATCTGGAGCTGTACCTCCACCGATTGCGCCCGGCACACTCCGTGACGCAGTTTCACGGCGCGGCCAGGCGATCCGCGAAGGTGTTCAGCAACAGAGCGGCGCGTTGAACTCGGCTGCTGACGCCGGGCGAAGCGAGGATGGAACCTTGGTTGCAGGGCAATCACTGCTCAAGCGCGCCGCCAAGCAAGTAGCTGCGGATGCCAAGGAGTCCGCCGAGGGCGCTGCCGACGCAGTGAAGGACCTGCTGAAGCGAAGGTAGTCAGGCCAGCCGGTCCGGATCGTGGATGTGCTGATCCGGCGGCGGCGATGGTGGCTTCATGAGCGGCGGGTGGCCCCTGTCCCGCCAGTAGTTGGCTGCGATGTCGGCCGTAGACGTTCCCATTCCAGGAATATCGTGACCAGTATCGACATCGTTTCGGGTCGCTCGCGCCTTGCGCCGGAACAGCGCACCACCTATTGCGATCCCAAACAGCGCAGCAATGCCTGCCAGCACGACCTGCGTTCCCACTCCGCTGTCAGCCCCAGACGTCCAGCCGACTGCTGCAAATGCAGCAACGACCAACAAGAGAAGGAGGCGTCTCATGGTCTCCTCACAAACGTCAATTGCAGGACGCACAGTGTGAATTACGTGATCGCAAAAAGCGGCTACAGGCTGTTCCGGGACCGAGGCCGCTACGCAGCCGACGCAGGCGCCTTCATGCAGGTGGCGCGCAACCTTCTGTTCGATGCGTCCCGTCTGCAGTCCGATCCTTCTCGCGAGGTCTGCCCAGCGGCTTGGTCTTGAGTTCGTCCAAATAGTCCGCCCAAGCCTTCATCATCTCGCGCCGCTGTTCGATGAACTCCGCCCTGTCGTAGGCAGCGCCCAGCGGGCCGGACTTCCCATGTGCCAGCTGCGCCTCGATCACGTCCGGCGCCACGTTGAGCCGCTCCACCATCACGGTACGGGCCATCGCCCGGAATCCATGGGGAGTCATCGTCTCGTTGTCGAAGCCCAGCCGGCGCAGGGCAACGCGGACCGTGTTCTCGCTCATCGGCCGCTTGGCACTGATCAGGGACGGAAACACGTATCGCCCTCGGCCGGTCAGCGGCATCAGGTCCTTCAGAGCGTCTACAGCCTGGGTGGCGAGCGGAACCAGATGCGGCCTTCCGTTGATCTTCTCCCGCTTTGTCCGCTTCATCTTGGCGGAGGGTATCGCCCACATCCTTGCCTCGAGATCCAGCTCGGCCCACTCCATCTGCCGGATGTTCCCTGGCCGCTGGAAGAGCAGCGCCGACAGAAGCAGTGCCGCCCGGGTAACGGGGTGACCGTGGTAGCTGTCGATCGCGCGCATCAAGTCGCCGACCTGATCCGGTTCGACGATCGCCGAGACGTGTCTGGTCAGCACCGGCTTCAGTGCGCCGCGCAGATCCGAAGCGGGGCTGCGCTCACAACGTCCGGTGGCAACGCCATATCGAAACACCTGCCCGCAGGCTTCCAGCAGAGAGTGTGGCAGTTCGCGCGTGCCACGTGCCTCGACGCGCCGCAGCGTCTGCAGCAGCATCGGTGCGCCGATCTGGGAGAGCGGAAGCTTGCCCAGCCAGGGGAAGATGTCCTTCTCGAGGCGCTCCATCCAGCGCTTGGCGTAGTGATCGCTCCAGCCGACCTTCTTGGTCGCGTGGAACTCACGCGCGGTCACCTCGAAGCTGGCGTTGGCGTCGAACCGGGAACTGAGGCGCTCCACCTGCCGCGTGAGCACCGGATCTGCGCCGGACTGATGTTGCTTGCGCGCATCATCACGTGCGACCCTGGCCTCCTTCAGACCCAGATCTGGATAGGCCCCGAGGGCAAGGCGCTTCTCCTTCCCGTCGAAGCGGTACTTCCAGAACCAGCGCTTGGACCCAGAGGGCGAGACCTCCAGGTACAGACCGCCGGAATCGGCCAGGCGCACGCGGGGCCTACCCGCGTCGCAACTCGCGTTCTTGCACTGCTTGTCGGTGAGCATGGGGGAACAAAACGTCAAATGGCTGCGAACACGCCATTTGTTCCCCCAGATGTTCCCCCAACTTCGCTGCGCTGCCGTGGGACGACAGGAGCCTTCCTGACTCAAGCGACTGTCTAAGTCGTTGATTTAGCGGGAAGTTCGGTCCGGCATGGGACCTGATGAAACGCTGGGATGGGGTGGCTGATGGGACTCGAACCCACGACAACCAGAATCACAATCTGGGACTCTACCAACTGAGCTACAGCCACCGCAAGCCGCGCATTATAGCCTGCGCGGATGGCTGCATTTCAGCGTACGGGCGGCGTGGCGTTCTCGGCCGGCTTGGGCACCAGGATGCGGGCCTTGAAGCGCGCCTTGAGGGTTTCGTAGTAGGCCTCGCTTTCGGCGCCCGACCAGCCCTGGCCCACCTGCTGCACCTCTTGCGCCTGGCGCTCGGCCGGCACCTCGGCGCGCGGCAGCACCTTGACGACCTGCACCACGGCGTGGCCCTGCTGGCCCAGGGGCACACCGATCCAGGCCGGCAGGGCCTTGGGGTCGGCGGCCAGCGCGGCATCGAGCACGCGCGGGTCGATCGATGGGGCGGTTTCGCGCGAGACCTTGAGCACCGGGCCCATGGCCGCGGCGTCGGCGCCGCCCTTCCAGGCGGCCAGTTGTTTTTCAGCCTCTTCTTTCGCGAGTTCGGCGGCGCGCTGCGCCACCAGGCGGCTGCGGGCCTGCTCGCGCACCTCGGCCAGCGGCTGGGTGTGCGCGGGGCGGTGTTCGACGATGCGCGCGGCCACGAGCTGGCTGCCGCCCACGTCGATGGCTTCGGTGTTGCGCTTGCTCGAGATCGATTCGGGCGCGAACAGCGCGCCCAGCAGGCGGGCGTTGGCGAGCGGGCCGGTCTGGCCCGTGGCCGGGGTGCGCAGCACGCCCTTGGCGGTCTGCACCGTGAGTTTCAGGCGTTCGGCCGCGGGCTGCAGGCTCTGCGGCTGCTCGTACACCAGGTTGCTGAAGGTGTCGGCCGCCTCGGCGTACTGGCGCTGCGCCTGCTGCTGGCGCAGCTGTGCTTCGAGCTGCGGGCGCAGCTCGGCAAAGCTCTTCACGGGCGGGGCCTTGATGTCGGTGAGCTGGATGATGTGGAAGCCGAAGTCGGTTTCGACGATGTCGGAGATCTGGCCTTTGCGCAGCGCGAACACCGCCTGCTCGAACGGCGGCACCATCGCACCCTTGCCAAAGAAGTCGAGGTCGCCACCGTTGGCGGCCGAGCCCGGGTCTTGCGAGTTGGCCTTGGCGAGTTCCGCGAACTTCGCGGGGTTGGCCCGGGCCTCGGCCAGCAGGGCCTCGGCCTTCTTGCGCACCTCGGCCTTCTGCTCGGGCGTGGCGCCATTGGGCACGCTGAGCAGGATGTGGCTGGCGCGGCGTTCTTCGGCGCCGCTGAGCTGCGAGGCGTTCTGGTCGTAGTAGCTGCGCAGGTCGGCTTCGCTGATGCTGATGCCCTTTTGCAGCGCGGCGGCATCGAGCACCAGGTACTCCACGTCGGCCTGCTCGGGCGCCTGGAACAGCGCCTGGTTCTGCTGGTAGAAGGCCTCGATGTCGGCGTCGCTCGGGTTCACGCGCGCCGCGAAGTCGCGCGCGGTGAAGGTCTTCACGCGCAGCTCGCGCTGCTCGAAGAAGGCGTTGAGCGTGGCGCGCGCCATCGCGCTCGAGGCGAAGCCCGTGGCCTGCACGCCCTGCAGCACCTGGCGCTGCGACAGGTCGGCGCGCACCGAGGCTTCGAAGATCTCGGGCGTCATTCCCTGGCGCGAGAGCAGCTGGCGGTAGGCCTCGACGTCGAGCGAGCCATCGGGCTTGCGCAGCGAGGCGATCGCCTGGTTCTGCTGCAGTTCGCGCGCCAGGCGCTGGTCGGGCGTGTACAGGTTGAGCTTGGCCACGGCCGCGGCCAGCACGCGCTGGCGCACCAGGCGTTCGAGCGATTCGTAGCGCGCGATGTCGCTGTCGAGCAAAGCCGAGTCGATGTTGGGCACCATGGCGCGCAGGCGCTCGACCTCCTGGCGGTGGGCCTGGTCCCACTCGGCGCGCTTGATCTTCTTGCCATCGACACTGGCCACCGCAGCGCCGCCTTCATTGAAGCGCGTATAGCCTTCCACGCCGAACAACACGAAGGACGGGATGATCAGGATCAGCAGGAAGCCCATCAGGAACTTCTTGCGATCGCGGATGATGTCGAACATGCGGGATACCCTGTGATGGCTGGATCAAACGCCGGATTTTGAACAATAAAAAAGGCGAACCCGTGTTCGCCTTTTTTTTGTGGTGGGTGCTGACGGGGTCGAACCGCCGACCTACGCCTTGTAAGGGCGCCGCTCTACCGACTGAGCTAAGCACCCCCAGTGCTTGCGAGGCCGGGTCAGTTGACCGCGTCCTTCAGTGCCTTGCCGGGACGGAACTTCGGCACCTTGGCGGCCTTGATTTTAATCTCGGCGCCGGTGCGGGGATTGCGGCCTTTGCGGGCCGGGCGCTTGGTCACGCCGAACGAGCCGAAACCCACCAGGGAAACGGTGCCGCCCTTCTTGAGCGTGGTGCGGATGGCGGCGATGGTGGAGTCGAGCGCGCGCGTGGCAGCCGCCTTGGAGATGTCGGCGTGCTTGGCGATGTGTTCGACGAGTTCAGTTTTGTTCACGAAAAGCCCCTCTGCAAAGGATAGGTTGGATCGTTTTGGGTGGGCCGCTGGCCACCAGCGGTGCTGGGCCGGGCCCGGATGCCCGGGGGTCGCAGGCCGCGGCCTGGATGGTCCGGCGTGCTTCGAACGATTAGACCCACGTGCCGCGGAGCGTGTCAACACGACATCGGACTCCGAGGCGCGTGGGCCACGCGAGCGGGGATTCTAGTCGCACCAGTGAACGGCCACCGGGGTGCTTCGCTACGGGCTTTCCATGAAGCGACTAGATGCGCGAGGCGATCGCGCGCCCAAGGTCGCTGGTGCCGGCCTGGCCACCCAGGTCGGGCGTGCGCGGCGCGCCGCTGCCCGGCTCCAGCGCGGCCTCGATGGCGGCCAGCACCGCGTCGTGGGCCGCGCGGTGGCCGAGAAAATCGAGCATGAGCGCACCGCACCAGATCTGGCCGATGGGGTTCGCGATGCCTTTGCCCGCGATGTCGGGCGCCGAGCCATGCACCGGCTCGAACAGCGAGGGATGGGTGCGGTCGGGGTTGAGGTTGGCGCTGGGCGCGATGCCGATGGTGCCGGTGCAGGCGGGGCCGAGGTCGGACAGGATGTCGCCGAACAGGTTGCTGCCCACCACCACATCGAAGAAGTCGGGCCGCTGCACGAAGTGCGCGGTGAGGATGTCGATGTGGAACTTGTCCACTTTCACATCCGGATACTGTTTGGCCATCTCGGCCACGCGCTCATCCCAGTACGGCATGGTGATGGCGATGCCGTTGCTCTTGGTGGCGCTGGTGAGGTGCTTCTTGGGGCGCGAACGCGCGAGCTCGAAGGCGTGGCGCAGCACGCGGTCGACGCCGTGGCGCGACATCACGGTTTCCTGGATCACGATCTCGCGCGCCGTGCCGCCGTACATGCGCCCGCCCACGCTGCTGTATTCGCCCTCGGTGTTTTCGCGCACGATGACCATGTCGATTTCGCCCGGCGCGCGCGGCGAGCCGTCGCGGCGCACCACGGGCGCGGTCACGCCGGGCATGAGGCGCGCGGGGCGCAGGTTGATGTACTGGTCGAACTCGCGACGGAACAGCAGCAGCGAGCCCCAGAGCGAGATGTGGTCAGGCACCTTGTCGGGCCAGCCCACGGCGCCGAAGTAGATCGCGTCGTGGCCACCGATCTGGTCCTTCCAGTCGTCGGGCAGCATCTTGCCGTGCTTCTCGAAGTAGTCGCAGCTGCTGAAGTCGAAGTGGTCGAACTGCAGGTCGATGTTGAAACGCGAGGCCGCGGCCTCGAGCACGCGCAGGCCCTCGGGCATGACTTCGGTGCCGATGCCGTCGCCGGCGATGACGGCGATGCGGTGTTTGCTCATGGGGGAGTCTCCTGGGGGTTGGGGCGCCGCGCGCCGACGGGATGCACGCAATGTATAGGATTCATTCGCAATAATTCCTGCATTCATTGTTGAATCCGAGGAACGAATGGACCGCAGCGATCTGGAGATGGTCAACGCCGTGCGCCAGCAGGGCAGCCTGGCGCTCGCGGCCCAGGCGCTGGGGCTCACGCCCTCGGCCGTCACGCGCCGGCTGGCCGCGCTCGAGGCCGCGCTGGGCGTGCGCCTGTTCCAGCGCACCACGCGCCGCGTGAGCCCAACGGCCGAGGGCGAGACCCTGGCGCAGCGCGCGGCCGAGCTGCTGCGCGGTTTCGAGGCGCTGGAGGCCGAACTGCGTGAACGGCAGGCCGAGCCCGCGGGCCCGATCCGGCTCGCCGCCACCTTCGGCTTCGGCCGCCGCTGGGTGGGCCCGGCGCTCGCGCGCTTCCAGGCCCAGCACCCGGCGGTGTCCATCCAGCTCCAGCTCACCGAGCGGCTGCCCGACCTCGCGGCCGAGGGCCTGGATGGCGCGGTCTGGCTCTGGGGCGCGCCCGACCAGCGCGCGGGCGAATGGGTGTCGCGCCGGCTCGCGCCCAACCGCCGCGTGCTGGTGGCCGCGCCGGCCTACCTCGCGGTGCACGGCACGCCGCAATCGCTCGACGAGCTCGCCATGCACCACTGCCTGGTGGTGCGCGAGCACACCGACGCCATGCCGCACCGGCAGGACCACTGGGCCCTGCAGCGCGAGGGCGAAGGCACGGTGCGGCGCGTGGCTGTGGCCGGTCCCATGACGAGCAACTCGGGCGAACTGGTGCGCGACTGGTGCCTCGCGGGCCACGGCGTGATGCTGCGCAGCCTGTGGGACGTGGCGCCGCAGATCGCCAGCGGCGCGCTCGTGCACCTGCTGCCCGAGTGGAGCCACCGCGACGCCGACATCCATTGGCTCGCGCCCTGGCAGGCGCAATCGCCCAAGCGCATCAAGTTGCTGGTGGCCGCGCTGGCCGAGGCCTTCCGCGACGAGCCCTGGCGGCCCGCGCCTGCCCCTGCGACGGCGCCGCTCAGCGCGGCGCGCGCACGACCAGGCTCACGCCGAACGCGGTGAGCGCGATGCCGGCCACGGTGAGCGCCGTGATCGGCTCGCCGAACAGCAGCCAGGCCATGAGCGCGGTGCACGGTGGCACCAGGTACATGAGGCTGGCCACCGAGGCCGCCGCGCCGCGCTGGATCAGCAGGTACAGCAGCGAGCTGCCGCCGAGGGTGAGGCCCAGCACCGACCAGGCCATGGCGCCCATGAAGCCGGGCGTGAAGTGCATGGCCTCGGTTTCCACCAGGGCCAGCGGCAGCGTGACGACGAAGGCCGCGATGAGCTGCGTGGTGTTGGCGGTGCGCACGTCGCAGGCCTGCACGAAGCGCTTCTGGTAGAGCGTGCCCGCGGTGATGGCGAACAGCGCGAACACCGCATACGCCAGGTTGTGCGCATTGGCCTGGTCGCCCGGCGAACCTTCGACGAGCTTGCGCCACACCACCAGCACCAGGCCTGCGAAGCCCAGCAAGAGCCCCAGCCACTGGCGGCGTGAGACCTGCCCCTGGGCGCCGCCCATGGCGCTGAGCCAGATGGCCGTGAGCACGGGTTGCAGGCCCACGATGAGCGCCGACAGGCCCGAGCCCATGCCGGCCTTGACCGCGGCCCACACGCCACCGAGGTAGCCCGCGTGCATGAGCACGCCCACCACCGACAGGTGCAGCCACTGCGCACGGCTGGCGGGCCACTTCACGCCGGCCCACACGATCCAGGGCAGGAAGCACAGGATGGACAGCGCGTAGCGCATGGCCAGGAAGGACAGCGGCGGTGAATGCGGCATGCCGTAGCGCGCCACGATGAAGCCCGTGCTCCAGATCAGCACGAACACCCAGGGCATGGCGCGCAGCCAGCCGTTGTCGGGGGCGGAAGCGTTCAAGCGAAAGGCCTTGGGCGCGTCAACGCGAACGGGCGCGGATCTCGGGCAGCGCCTTCTGCAGGTAATAAACCATGGACCACACCGTGAGCACGGCCGAGAGCCACAGCAGCCAGCCGCCCCACACGCGGGTGTCGATCAGGCCGAGCAGGCGGCCGTCGAACAGCAGGAAGGGAATGGCCACCATCTGCACCGTGGTCTTGACCTTGCCGATCATGTGCACCGCCACGCTCTTGGTGGCGCCGATGATGGCCATCCACTCGCGCAGCGAGGAAATGGCGATTTCGCGGCCGATGATGATGAGCGCGGCGAACACGTCGGCGCGGTCCATGTGCACCAGCACCAGCAGGCTCGCGCACACCAGGAACTTGTCGGCCACCGGGTCGAGGAAGGCGCCGAAGGCCGAGGTCTGGTTGAGCTTGCGCGCGAGGTAGCCATCGGCCCAGTCCGTGAGCGCGAAGACGATGAACATCGCCGTGGCCACGAGGTTCTGCTCGGCACGGCTCAGGCCATCGAGATAGAACACCCCCACGATGAGCGGAATGGCCACGATGCGGGCCCAGGTCAGCAGGGTGGGGAGGTTGAAGAACATGGGGCGATTATGGGGGGCTCAGTGCAGCGCCCGGTAAATGGCTTCGGCCAGCTCCAGCGAGATGCCTTCGACCGTCGCCAGGTCTTCCACGCTTGCCGCGCCCACGCCACGCACGCCGCCGAAGCGCTGCAGCAGCCGCGCGCGCTTCTTCGGGCCCACGCCGGGGATGTCTTCGAGCTGGCTGCCGCCGGTGCGCACCTTGGCGCGCTGCGCGCGCATGCCGGTGATCGCGAAGCGGTGCGCCTCGTCGCGGATCTGCGCCACCAGCATGAGCGCGGCCGAGTCGTGGCCCAGATAGACCTTGGCGCGGCCGTCGGCGAACACGAGTTCTTCGAGACCCACCTTGCGGCCCTCGCCTTTTTCCACGCCCACGATGCAGGCCAGGTCGAGCCCGAGCTGCGTGAACACCTCGCGCGCCACCCCCACCTGGCCCTTGCCGCCATCGATCAGCACGATGTCGGGCATGCGCGGGCCCGTGGCGGGCAGGTCTTTTTCGGTGGCAGACACGGCTTCGGCTTCTGCCTCGGACTCGCCCTCGACCGCCACCGTGGTGCCGGCCGGCAGCGCCGCGCCGTCCTGCTCGGCCTTGAGCGCCTCGGCAATGCGGCCGTAGCGGCGCGTGAGCACCTGGCGCATGGCCGCGTAGTCATCGCCGGGCGTGATGCCCTCGATCTTGTAGCGCCGGTACTGGCTGTTCTGCAGCTTGTGGCCTTCGAACACCACGCACGAGGCCTGGGTCGATTCGCCCGCCGTGTGCGAGATGTCGAAGCATTCGATGCGCAGCGCCTCGAGCTCGTCGTCAGGCAATTGCAGCGCCTCGGCCAGGGCGCGCGTGCGCGCCTGCTGGCTCCCCTCTTCGGCCAGCAGGCGCGCGAGCGCGATGCCCGCGTTCTTCTGCGCCATCTCGAGCCACAGGCGGCGGTGCTCGCGCGGGTTGTGCACCGCGTGCACCTTCTGGCCGGTCTGCGCGGTGAGCGCGTCCAGCAGCGGCTTGCCCACGGCGTGGCTGGTCACGAGCACGGGCGGCATGGGGGCGCCGATGTAGTGCTGCGCGATGAAGGCCTCGAGCACGCGCAGCGCGGTGCGTTCGGCCGGGTCGGTGGCCTGGTTGGCGTCGGCGGCGGCGCCGTCGGCCATCAGCTCCTCGATCGCGCTCGCGTCGTCCACGTGCGCGGGAAAGTACGGCCGGTCGCCCAGGTGGCGGCCGCCGCGCACCATGGCCAGGTTCACGCAGGCGCGCCCGCCCTGCACCTTCACGGCCAGGATGTCCACGTCCTGGTCGGTGCCGGTCTCCATGGTCTGCTGGTGCAGCACGCGCGAGAGTGCGCTCATCTGGTTGCGGATCTCGGCCGCCTGCTCGAATTCGAGCCTGTCGGCGTGTTCGAGCATGCGCGACTCCAGCGTCTGCAGCACGGCCTGGGTTTCGCCGCGCAGGAAGCGCTCGGCGTTGGCCACGTCGGCGAGGTACTCGGCCTGGTGGATCAGATCGACGCAGGGCCCGCTGCAACGCTTGATCTGGTAGAGCAGGCAGGGCCGCGTGCGGTTGGCGAACACCGTGTCTTCGCAGGTGCGCAGCTTGAACACCTTCTGCAGCAGCTGGATCGATTCCTTCACCGCCCAGGCGCTGGGGTAAGGGCCGTAGTAGCTGTGGCGCTTGTCCACCGCGCCGCGGTAGTAGGCCATGCGCGGGAACAGCGTGGACGCGCTGGTGGTGCGCCCGGCCGATTTCGCGGCGTCGCGCGTGCCGGTGATCTTGAGGTAGGGGTAGCTCTTGTCGTCGCGGAACAGGATGTTGAACCGCGGGTTGAGCGTCTTGATGAGGTTGTTCTCGAGCAGCAGGGCCTCGGCCTCGCTGCGCACCACCGTGGTTTCGAGCCGCACGATGCGGCTCACCATGTGGCCGATGCGCGTGCCGTCGTGGTTCTTCTGGAAGTAGCTCGACACGCGCTTCTTGAGGTTGCGTGCCTTGCCCACGTAGAGCAGCTGACCCTGCGCATCGAAGTAGCGGTAGACCCCGGGCAGCGCGGGCAGCGCGGCCACTTCGCTCAGCAGTTGTTCGGAATGCGCCTCGGACATGGCGCGTATTGTGGCCTCGGCCCGGCGCGCGGCTGGTGCAAGATCGCGCCATGCCGAGCACCGCCCCCTGGGATCTCTTCTGCCGCGTCATCGACAACTACGGCGACGCCGGCGTGTGCTGGCGCCTGGCCGCGCAGCTCGCGTCGCGCGGCACGCCCGTGCGGCTGTGGATCGACGACCCCGCGCCGCTGGCCTGGATGGCGCCGCAGGGCGCGCCCGGCGTGACCGTGCTGCCCTGGCGCGAGCCCTTCGATGCGCAGGGCCACACGCCCGGCCCGGTGTGGATCGAGGCCTTCGGCTGCGAACTGCCCGAGGCCTTCGTGGCCGCGCGCCAGGTGGACCCGGTGTGGATCAACCTCGAGTACCTGAGCGCCGAGGGCTTTGTTGAACGCCAGCACGGCCTGCCCTCGCCCGTGCTGAGCGGGCCGGGCCGCGGCCTCACCAAGTGGTTCTATTACCCCGGCTTCACCGCGCGCACCGGCGGCCTGCTGCGCGAGGACGACCTGGCCGCGCGCCAGGCCGCCTTCGACCCCGCGGCCTGGCGCGCCGCGCAGGGCCTGCCCGCAGCGGCCGGTGCGCGCTGGATCACCCTGTTCTGCTACGAGCCGGCGGCCCTGCCCGGTCTGATGGCCAGTGCGGACGCCCACTGGCTCGTGACCGCGGGCCGCGCCACCGCCGCCAGCGCCGGCCTGCCGCTGGCGCCGGGCGCGCAGCGCCACGCCCTGCCCCACCTCGATCAGCGCGGCTTCGACGGGCTGCTGTGGGCCAGCGACCTGAACTTCGTGCGCGGCGAGGATTCGCTGGTGCGCGCGCTCTGGGCCGGCAAGCCCTTCGTGTGGCAGATCTACCCGCAGCACGACGACGCCCACCACGCCAAGCTCGAGGCGTTCCTCGACTGGCTCGACGCTCCGGCCGACCTGCGCGAATGGCACCGCCGCTGGAACGGCATGGACGCCCGGCCCGCGGCCTGGCCCGGCTGGCGCGCCGTGGAGGCCTGGGGCGAAGCGGTGCGCGCGGCGCGCGAGCGTCTGTGGGCCCGCGACGACCTGGCCACCCAGCTCGCCGGCTTCGTGGCCACAAAGGGCTAAAATCGCGGGCTTTGCGACAACCGGCCGGGCGCCAGACCCTGGCCCCCTCCGTGCCCGGCCCTCGGGCGCCCCAACCGGAACCCCCTATGAAAATCGCCCAAGAAATCCGCGCCGGCAACGTGATCATGCACGGCAAGGACCCGATGATCGTCCTGCGCACCGAGTACGCCCGTGGCGGCCGTGGCGCGGCCACCGTGCGCATGAAGCTCAAGGGCCTGCTCGGCAACATCGGCACCGAAGTCGTCTTCAAGGCCGACGACAAGATGGACCAGATCATCCTGGAACACAAGGAGTGCACCTACTCCTACTTCGCCGACCCCATGTACGTGTTCATGGACGCCGACTTCAACCAGTACGAGGTGGAAGCCGAGAACATGGGCGACGCCCTGAACTACCTCGAAGACGGCATGGCCGTCGAGGTGGTGTTCTACGAAGGCAAGGCCATCTCGGTCGAGCTGCCCACCAGCCTGGTGCGCGAAATCACCTGGACCGAACCCGCCGTCAAGGGCGACACCTCGGGCAAGGTGCTCAAGCCCGCCAAGATCGCCACCGGCTTCGAAGTGGCCGTGCCGCTGTTCGTCGACCAGGGCGACCGCATCGAAATCGACACCCGCACCGGCGAATACCGCAAGCGCGTCTGACCGCGGGCATCCGTCGAAAGACACGAAGGGCTCCGCAGGGAGCCCTTCTGCATTGCACCCGCCCATGGACCTCATTGCCCGCATCGCCGAGATCATCGTTCCGGTGTTCCTGATCGTGGCCATCGGCTACGGCTACGCCCGGCGCAAGCCCACCGACCTGGTGGTGTTCAACCGCATCGCGCTCGACGTGCTGGCGCCGCTGCTGGTCTACACCGCCCTGGCCTCGCGCGATTTCGATCTCGATGGCCAGGCGCCGCTGCTGGTGGCGGGCACGGTGCTGATCCTGGGTTGCGGCCTGCTGGCCTGGCCGCTCTCGCGCGCCACGGGCGCGCAAGCGCGCACGCTGGTGCCGGTGGTGATGTTCAACAACTGCGGCAACATGGGCCTGCCGCTGGCCTTGCTGGCCTTCGGGCCGGCGCACTTCGGCGCGGCCGTGGCCCTGTTCTCGGTGAGCAACCTGCTGCACTTCTCGATCGGTGCGCGCATCACCAGCCGCGCCGCGCGCACGCGCGACCTGCTCACCAGCCCGCTCATGATCGCCACCGTGCTGGGCTTCTTCAGCGCCTTCACCGAGCTGCGCCCGCCCGCGCTCATCGCCTCGGGCATGAAGCTGCTGGGCGAAGCCTCGCTGCCCCTGCTGCTGTTCGCCCTGGGCGTGCGGCTCACCGGCCTCACGCGGCAGGGGCTGGCGCTGGGGCTGCTGGGCGCGGTCGCCCGGCCGCTCATCGGCCTGGGCCTCGCGATCCCGCTCGCCTGGGCGCTGCAGCTCGAGGGGGCGGCACGCGGCCAGTTGCTGCTGTTCAGCGCGCTGCCCCCCGCCGTCATCCAGTACATGCTGGCCGACCGCTACCAGCAGGAGCCCGAGAAAGTCGCGGCCTCGATCCTGGTCGGCAACGCGCTCGCGGTGGTGTTCGTGCCGCTCGCGCTGGCCCTCGCCTTGTGAACCCCGCTCACGCGGGAAGATCCCCCACACCCAACGGAGTCGTCATCATGGAAGCCAATCAGGACATCACCGAACGCCGCCTGGCCGACGCCTGGGCCGAGCTGCAGGCCCATTCGGACAACGGCCACCCGCTGCAGGCCGACGCCTACCGCCTGGCCTTCGCCGACCCCGAGTTCCTGCTGCGCCGCGAGACCCGCGGCATCCGCTTCCAGCTCGAAATGCTCAAGCCCGACCTCACGCAGCAACAGCTGGGCATCGAGCACACGGTGGTGGTGTTCGGCAGCGCGCGCTTTCGCGAACGCGGCGAGGCCGAGGCCGTGCTGCAGGCCGCCGAAGCCGCGGGCGATGCGCGCGCGATCGCCAAGGCCCAGGCCCTGGTTCGCAACGCCCACTACTACGACCGCGCGCGCGAGTTCGCGCGACTGGTGGCGCGCTACAGCGCGACTTGCCCCAAGCACGAGCAGCTCTACATCTGCACCGGCGGTGGACCGGGCGTGATGGAGGCCGCCAACCGCGGCGCGCACGACGAAGGCGCACTGACCGTGGGCCTGAACATCGCGCTGCCGCACGAGCAGGCGGCCAACCCCTACGTGTCGCCCGAGCTGAGCTTCAAGTTCCACTACTTCGCGCTGCGCAAGATGCACTTCATGATGCGCGCGAAGGCCTTGCTGGCCTTCCCGGGCGGCTTCGGCACCCTCGACGAGCTGTTCGAGGTGATCACGCTGGTGCAGTGCAAGAAGGCCAAGCCCGTGCCCATCGTGCTCTACGGCACCCACTACTGGAAGCGCCTGCTCAACCTCGAGGTGCTGGTGGAAGAAGGCACGATCTCGCCCGAAGACCTCGAGCTGTTCCACTTCGTCGATGACCCCCAGGCGGCCTGGGAGGTCATCGTGAAGTTCTACGGCCTGGCGGCCTGAGCGACCCGATCCGGCGCCGGGCCGCCCCAAGCCGGATCAGCCCCCTCGGGGGGCAGCGACCCGCGCAGCGGCGGAGCGTGGGGGCACTTATTCTTTCCAGCCACCGCCCAGCGCGGCGTAAAGCGCCACGCGGTTCTGCTGCAGCGCCAGCCGCACCTGCGCCTCGGCCTGCTGCGCCGCGAACAGCGACCGCTGCGCGTCGAGCACGTCGAGGAAGCTGGCCACGCCATTGCGGTAGCGCAGATCGGCCAGGCGCAGGCGCTCGGTCTCGGCCACCACCTGGTCGCGCAGGGCCTGGCGCTGCTCGGCCAGCGTGGCGCGGCCCGCGAGCGCATCGGCCACTTCGCGGAATGCGGTCTGGATCGCCTTTTCGTACTGCGCCACCGCGATGTCGCGCTCGGCCTGCGCCGACTGCAGGCCCGCGCGGTTGCGGCCGGCGTCGAAGATCGGCAGCAGCGCCTGCGGCGCCAGCGTGAAGCCCCAGGAGCCGTCCTTGAACAGGCCCGAGAGCTGGTTGCTCGCCGTGCCCACGCTCGCGGTGAGCGAGATGCGCGGGAAGAAAGCGGCGCGCGCCGCGCCGATGTTGGCGTTGGCCGCGATCAGCGCCTGTTCGGCCTGGCGGATGTCGGCGCGCCGCGTGAGCAGGTCCGAGGGCAGGCCCGCGGGCGCGTCG
This sequence comes from Hydrogenophaga sp. T2, assembly GCF_049843535.1. Taxonomy (NCBI): domain Bacteria; kingdom Pseudomonadati; phylum Pseudomonadota; class Betaproteobacteria; order Burkholderiales; family Comamonadaceae; genus Hydrogenophaga; species Hydrogenophaga sp. T2. The sequence goes on from NZ_JBBHZJ010000001.1 coordinate 427,214, forward strand.
GCCAGCACCGCGCTGTCGGCGTCCACCACCTGCAGCAGCTCGGCCGGCACGGGCTCGCCCACCAGCAGGTTCAGCGCGTTCGCATCGAGAGCGCGGGCGCGCTGCTGCTGCGCGTAGGCCGCGCGCGCGGTGGCCGCGAGCGATTCGGCCTGGCGCAGATCGAGCGCCGAGGTGGCGCCGTTGTCGAAGCGCAGCCGGGTCAGGCGCAGCGAGTCCTCGCGCGTGGCCAGCGTGTCGCGCGTGATGGACAGCAGCGACTCGTTGGCCTGCAGGCTCAGCCAGCTGCTGGCCACGGCCGAGATCAGGCTGGTCTGCGCGGCATTGCGCGCCTGCTCGCTCGCCAGGTACTGCGCCAGCGCGGCTTCCTTGAGCGCACCGAGGCGGCCGAAGAAATCGATCTCCCAGGCGCTGGTGGCCAGGCCCACGCTGTAGGTGCTCTGGATGCCGCCGTTGCCGTTGGGCTGGCGGTTGCCCGTGGCCGCGGCGTTGATGGTCGGGTACTGGTTGGCGCGCGCGATCTGGTACTGCGCGCGCACGCGCTCGATGTTGAGCGTGGCCACGCGCAGGTCGCGGTTGTTGGCCAGCGCGCGCTCGATCAGCGTGCGCAGCTGGGGGTTCTGCACGAAGTCGCGCCACGCGGTGTCGGCCGCGCTGCGCGCGCCCGGCGACTCGGGCGTCTGCGCCGAGGCCGGGAAGGCCGAAGGCACCGGCGCCGCGGGGCGTTCGTAGGTGGGGATCATCGAGCAGCCGGCCAGCACCAGGGCCGCCACCAGCGGGCTCAGGCGGACGGTGAAATCACGATTCATCGCTGTAGGCTCCATGCGCACGGGCGCTTTCGAGGTCGCGCTGGTGCTGGCGTTCGCTGCCTTTGAACAGGCGCCGCACCACGGCAAAGAACAGGGGCACGAAGATCACCGCGAGGATGGTGCCGGTGATCATGCCGCCGATCACGCCGGTGCCGATCGCGCGCTGGCTCGCCGAGCCCGCGCCCGAGGCGATGGCCAGCGGCACCACGCCCAGCGTGAAGGCCATCGAGGTCATGATGATGGGACGGAAGCGCAGCTTGGCCGCCGCGAGCGCGGCCTCGATCGCGCTCTTGCCCTGGGCCTGCACGTCCTTGGCGAACTCGATGATCAGGATGGCGTTCTTGGCCGACAGACCGATGATGGTGATCAGGCCCACCTGGAAGTACACGTCGTTCTGGTAGCCGCGCAGCAGCGTGGCCAGCAGCACCCCCACCACGCCCAGCGGCACCACCAGGATCACCGACAGCGGGATGGTCCAGCTCTCGTAAAGCGCGGCCAGGCACAGGAACACCGCGAGGATGGCGAAGCCGTAGAGCACGATGGCCTGCGAGCCCGCGAGCTTTTCCTCGCGCGAGGTGCCGGTCCATTCGAAGCCGATGCCCTGCGGCAGTTGCGCCGCAATGCGCTCCATCTCGGCCATGGCGGCGCCCGTGCTCTGGCCCGGGGCCGCGCTGCCGCTGATGCGCATGGTGGGGTAGCCGTTGTAGCGCACGGTCTGCATCGGGCCCGTGACCCACTTGGTCGACGCGAACGCCGACAGCGGCACGGCCTGGCCCTGGCTGTTCACCACGTTGAGGCGCAGCAGGTCGGCCGGTTGCATGCGCGCCGCGGCATCGGCCTGCACCACCACGCGCTGCAGGCGGCCCGCGTTGGGGAAGTCGTTCACGTAGGTCGAGCCGAGCGCGGTGCCGATGGCGCTGCTGATGGCCTCGAAGCCCACGCCCAGCGCCTGCGCGCGGTCGCGGTCGATCTCGAGCTGCAGCTGCGGCGCGTCTTCGAGGCCGTCGGGGCGCACCTGGGTGAGCACCGGGCTCTGCGACGCGGCCTGCAGCAGCTGGCCACGCGCCTTGAGCAGCGCCTCGCGGCCCAGGCCGGCGCGGTCCTGCAGGCGGAAGCTGAAGCCCGAGGACGCACCGAGTTCGGGAATGGGCGGCGGGCTCAGCGGGAAGATGAAGGCGTCGCGAATGCCCATGAGCGCACCGAAGGTGCGGCCCGCGATGGCCTCGGCCGAGCTGCCGGGCGCGTGGCGCTCGGCCCAGTCCTTGAGCGTGACGAAGGCGAGTGCGGCGTTCTGGCCCTGGCCCGAGAAACTGAAGCCCAGCACGCTCACCATGCTCTGCACCTCGGGCTGCTTGAGCACGAAGTCTTCCACCTGCTGCATCACGGCCAGGGTGCGCTCCTGCGTCGCGCCCGGGGGCAGCTGCACGTTCACGAGCATGGTGCCCTGGTCTTCGTTGGGCAGGAACGAGGTGGGCAGGCTGCGGTACACCCAGGCCGCCGCGGCGCCGATCGCCAGGTAGACGATGAGCATGCGGCCGGCGCGCGGCAGCAGCTTGCCCACCAGGCTGGTGTAGCCGTTGGTGGTGCGCGCGAAGCCGCGGTTGAACCAGCCGAAGAAGCCCTTCTTCTCGACGTGGTGGCCCTTGGGAATGGGCTTGAGCAGCGTGGCGCACAGCGCGGGCGTGAGCGACAGTGCCATGAAGGCCGAGAACGCAATGGACACGCCCATGACGGCCGCGAACTGGCGGTAGATGTTGCCCACCGAGCCACTGAAGAACGCGAGCGGCACGAACACCGAGATCAGCACCACGGTCACGCCGATGATGGCGCCCGAGATCTGGCCCATGGCTTTGCGCGTGGCCTGCAGCGGCGGCAGGCCCTCTTCGCTCATGATGCGCTCGACGTTCTCGACCACCACGATGGCGTCGTCCACCACGATGCCGATCACCAGCACCATGCCGAACATGGTGAGCACGTTGATCGAGAAGCCCATGGCCAGCAGCGTGGCGAAGGTGCCCAGCAGCGCCACCGGCACCACGATGGTGGGAATGACCGTGTAGCGGAAGTTCTGCAGGAACAGGAACATCACCAGGAACACCAGCGCCACGGCTTCGAGCAGGGTCTGCGCGACCTGCTGGATGGAGATCTTCACGAAGCGCGAGCTGTCGTAGGGGATCTCCCAACTCATGCCCTCGGGGAAGAAGCGCTCGAGTTCGTTGAGCTTGGCCCGCACCGCGTTGGCCGTGGCCAGCGCGTTGCCGCTGGCCGAGAGCTGCACGCCGATGCCGGTGGAGGGCTTGCCGTTCAGGCGCGCCGAGGTGGCGTAGGCCTGGGCGCCGAGCTCGATGCGCGCCACGTCCTTGAGGCGCACGGTGGCGCCGTTGGGGTTGGAGCGCAGCACGATGTTGCCGAAGGCCTCGACCGAGCTGAGCTGGCCGCTGACCACCACCGTGGCCGAGATGCCCTGGCCCGCGAGGTTGGGCAGCGCGCCGATCTCACCGGCAGACACCTGCGCGTTCTGCGCGCGGATCGCGGCGGTCACGTCGGCCGCGCTCATGTTGTAGCCGAGCAGCTTGGCCGGATCGATCCAGATGCGCATGGCGCGCTCGGTGCCGAACAGCTGCGCCTGGCCCACGCCGGGCACGCGTTGCAGCTCGGGCAGCACGCTGCGCGTGGCGTAGTCGCCCAGCGCCACCGGGTCCCACTTGGGGTCGTCGCTGGTGAGGATGGTGAAGAGCAGGAAGTTGTTGCGCGCCTGGTCCACGCGCACGCCCTGCTGCGTCACCGCCGCCGGCAGGCGCGGCGAGGCGCGCGAGAGGCGGTTCTGCACGTCCACCTGCGCGAGCGCGGGGTTGGTGCCGGGCTGGAAGCTCAGCGTGATCGAGCCGGTGCCGTTGGCCTGGGCCACCGACTCCATGTAGATCAGGCCGGGCGAGCCGTTCATTTCCTGCTCGATGATGGACAGCACCGAGTCCTCGAGCGTCTGGGCCGACGCGCCGGGGTAGGTGGCGTTGATCGAGATGGAAGGCGGCGCCACCGGCGGGTACTGCGCGATGGGCAACTGCGTGATCGAGACCGCGCCCATCACCGTGATGAACAGCGCGATCACCCACGCGAAGATGGGTCGGTCAATGAAGAACTTGGCCATGGGTCAACCGTCCTGGTTCAGCTCGTCTTCTGCGCCGGCTGCGCGGCCGCGGGCGCGGCGCCGGGGCGCTGCCAGGGCACGGGTTTCACGGGCGCGCCGGGCCGCATCTTCTGGAAGCCGTCGACCACCACCTGCTCGCCGGCCTTGAGGCCTTCGAGCACCACCCACTGCGCGTTCTGCTCGCCGCCGAGCTTCACGTTGCGCGGCGCCACCTTGCCCTCGGCGTCGACCACCATGACGCTGTCGCCCTGCGCGGTGCGCGTGACGGCCTGCTGCGGCAGCAGCACGGCGTTGCTCGCCGTGGCCTGCTCCAGGCGCACGCGCACGTACAGGCCGGGCAGCAGCTGGCCGTCGGGGTTGGGGATCTCGGCGCGCAGCGCGACCTGGCCGGTGGTGCTGTCGACGGTGAGATCGGAGAACAGCAGCTTGCCCTCGCGGCCATAGGTGCTGCCGTCTTCGAGCACCACGCGCACCTTGGCGCTGTCGCGGCTGGCGCCCTTGAGCTGGCCAGCCTCGAAGGCGCGGCGCAGCCGGTAGACCTCGCCCACCGACTGCGTGAAGTTCACGTACATGGGGTTGATCTGCTGGATCACCGCGAGCTGCGTGGCCTCGCCCTGCCCCACCAGCGCGCCCTCGGTCACGAGCGCGCGGCCGATGCGGCCCGCGATCGGCGCGGTCACGTCGGCATAGCCCAGGTTGATCTGCGCGGTGCGCACCGCGGCGCGGCCCGCGGCCACGTCGGCTTCGGCCTGCTTCTGTGCGGCCAGCGCATTGGCGTATTCCTGCTGGCTGATGGCGTTCTCTTTCACCAGCGGCGCGTAACGCTCGGCGAGCGCCCTGGCCTGGCCCAGGTTGGCCTCGGCGCGCGCGAGCGTGGCCTGCGCGCTCTGCAGCGTGGCCTGGTAGGGCGCGGGGTCGATGCGGAACAGGCGCTGGCCGGCTTTCACATCGCTGCCCTCGCGGAACAGCCGCTCCTGCAGGATGCCCGCGGCGCGGGCGCGCACCTGCGCCACGCGCGAGGCCTCCAGCCGGCCGGGCAGCTCGTTGACCAGACCGATGTCGCCGGGCTGCACGGTGACCACACCCACCTCGGGCGGCGGCATGCCACCGCCGGGTGCCTGGGCCGGGGCCTGCGATTTGCCGCAGGCGGCCAGGGCGGCCACGATGGCCAGGGCAACAAGGGTGCGGGCCGCGCGCGGGCGCGGCAGTGACGTCGACGATGGCATGGGAGAGACCTCGGGGTTCGGGTGGCTTCGAACGAAGGCGACGAGTATACATACACGTATGTATGTATAGTTACGGCTCTGTAATCCCTCGCTCACGAAAAGCCCATTCATGGTCCGCCGCACCAAGTCCGAAGCCCTGGAAACCAGAAGCCGGCTGCTCGACGCCGCCGAGCGCCTGTTCCAGGCCAAGGGCGTGTCCAGCACCACCCTCGCCGACATCGCGACCGCGGCCGGCGCCACGCGCGGCGCGGTCTACCACCACTTCCGCGACAAGGCCGACCTGTTCAACGCCATGATGGAGCGCGTGACCATGCCCATGGAGTCCTCGCTCGCCGAGGTCGGTCGCACGGCGGCGGCGCAGGCGGATCCGCTGCAATCCTTGCGCGATTCCATGACACACGCATTGCGCCAGACCGCCACCGACGAGCGCACGCGCCGCGTGTTCGAGGTGGCCACGCACAAGGTGGAATACACCGACGAGATGCAGGCCGTGCGCGAGCGCCACCTGCGGGTGCGCAACGCCTGCGTGGCCGAGATGCGCACCACGCTGCAAGCGGCCGCTCGGCGCGAGGGCGTCGAGTTGCCCATTCCCGTGGCGGCGGCGGCGCTGGGCCTGCACAACCTGATCGACGGCCTGATCCAGAACTGGATGCTCGACCCACAGGCCTTCGACCTCGTGCAACGCGGCCGCCAGACCTTCGACACCTTCCTCGCGGGCCTGGGCTTCGGCCCTCAGAAGCGCGTGCGCTCGGGCCGCGCCGCGGGCGCGCGCAGGCGCCAGGCCACGGGCGAGGCCGAGCCCACGGCCGCGCCCACGGCCCAGAACACGTAGGCCACGCCCACCGCCGCGCCCGCGGTGCCGAACAGCAGCGGCATGGCCACGCTCGAGCCGTTGATGGCCATGGCGCGCAGGCCCAGCGCCTCGCCGTGGCGGTGCGTGGGCGTCATCTGGTGCAGCATGCTCATGATCATGGGCTGCACCGAACCCAGGGCAAAGCCCAGCAGCACCGACAGCGCGGCCATGCCCCAGGCCACGTGCACCAGCGGGTAGGCCGCGAACAGCAGCGCGGTGGCGGCCATGGCGCCGCCGATGACGGCCGATTCGCGCAGCCGCTCGGCGAGCCAGGGCATGAGCAGGCGGATCGCGGTGGCCGCGAGCGCGAAGCCACCGAGGATGGCGCCGATGGTGGTGGCGCTCAGGCCGCGCTCGTGGCCCAGCACGGGCACCAGGAAGGTGTGCACGTCCCAGCACGAGGACAGCATCCAGTTGATCAGCATGAGCCGGCGGAAGTCGGCGTTGCGCAACAGGTCCCAGGACGAGCGCTTGCCGCCCTCGCTGGCGGGGCGCAGCTCGGCCGGCAGCTCTTGCGTGCGCCGCACCAGCCACCAGGCCAGCCAGGGCAGCAGCGCGAGCGCGAGGTAGGCCCAGCGAAAGCCCGCGAAGTCAATGAACAGGCCGGCGGTGAGCGGGCCCAGGAAGTTGGAGATCGAGGGGCCGACCGCCATCCAGCTGAACACCTGGCGCAGCTCGGTGGCGTCGTGCGCGAGCCGGCCCACGTGGCGCTGCAGCGCGATCATGGCCATGCCGCTGGCCGCGCCGCAGGCGGTGGCCGACAGGCACAGCACCCAGAACGTGGGCCAGACCACGGCCAGCAGGCCGCCCAGGCTGGCCACGGTCACGGCCACGCGCACCGGGCGCTGCAGGCCGTGCCGGTCGGCGAAGCGGCCCGCGGGCAGCGCCAGGAACACCGGCGCGAGCGCGAACAGCGCGAGCAGGATGCCCACGAACAAGGGGCTGTGGCCTTCGCGCAGCGCCATCAGCGGCGCGGCCATGCGAAAGCCCGTCATGCAACCGTGCACGCAGATCTGCGAGGCGATCAGCCGCGCCAGATCGACACGTAGGCGCGGGTTCAAGGGGCGTCCCGGTCGGCGGGGTCGGTGTCGAGCGGCAGCAGCGCGCTGCTGCGCTCCTGCGGCAGGGCCTCGACGGTCTTGAGCGCGCGGCCCATGGCGCGGCTGCGCACCTCGGCCTGCTCGAGCGTGTTGAGCACGGTCTGCGTCTGTCCCTTGACCTTGGCCAGCACGTCGCCGAACTTGCCGAACTCGGTCTTGACCGCGCCCAGCACCTGCCAGACCTCGCTGCTGCGCTTTTCCAGCGCCAGCGTGCGAAAGCCCATCTGCAGCGAGTTGAGCATGGCCATGAGCGTGGTGGGCCCGGCCAGCGTGACACGGTGCTCGCGCTGCAGCAGCTCCATCAGGCCCGGGCGGCGCAGCACCTCGGCGTACAGGCCTTCGGTGGGCAGGAACAGGATCGCGAAATCGGTAGTGTGCGGCGGCTCGAGGTATTTCTCGGCCATGCTCTTGGCCTCGAGGCGGATGCGCTGCTCGAGCGCCTTGGCCGCGAGCTCCACGCCTTCGACGTCGGCGCGCTGCTGCGCGTCGAGCAGGCGCTCGTAGTCTTCGTTGGGAAACTTGGCGTCGATGGGCAGCCAGCACGGCGCGCCGTCTTCGCCACGGCCGGGCAGGCGCACCGCGAAGTCGACCGGGTTGCGCGTGCCCGGGCGCGTGACCACCTGGGTCGCGTACTGGTCGGGCGCGAACACCTGCTCGAGCAAAGCCCCGAGCTGGGCCTCGCCGAACATGCCGCGCGTCTTGACGTTGGTGAGCAGGTGCTTGAGGTCGCCCACGCCCTGCGCGAGCGTCTGCATCTCGCCCAGGCCCTTGTGCACCTGCTCGAGCCGGTCGGCCACCTGCTTGAAGCTCTCGCCCAGGCGCGCCTGCAGCGTGCTCTGCAACTTCTCGTCGACCACGGCGCGCATCTCGTCGAGCTTGGCCGCGTTGCCCTGCTGCAGCTGCGCGAGCTGGGCGTCGAGCGTGGTGCGGATCTCGGCCAGGCGGCGCGCGTTGGCCTCGCTCATGTCCTGCAGCTGGCGCGTGAGCGTGTCGCCGAGCGCGCCGCGCAGCTGCACGAGCTGCTGCGCGAAGGCATCGAGCTGGGCGTTCTGCGTGCGCGTGGTCTCGGCCGATTGCGCGGTGATCGAGGCCTGGAAGCGGCTCAGGCCTTCGAGCTGCTCCTGGCGCGCGTTGCGCGCGTTGTCGGTCACCTCGCGCCGCAGCTCGCCTTCCACGTGGTCCACGCGCTGGGCGATCTGCTGCAGCTGCGCGAGCACCGCCTGGCGGTGCGCGAGTTCGTCGGCCATGGGGAGGGGTTCGGGCCCGGGCGCGGGCTTGCGCAGCGCCAGCACGAGCTGCAGCCCCACGCCCGCCAGCGCGAGCACCAGCAGCGCGACGAGCAAGGCGGTGTCCATCAGGCGCGCGCCCCCTTGCCGATGATCTCGGCATTGAGCGGCGTGCGCGGCTGACCCTTCACGAGGTAGTCGATCAGGTTGTCGGCCGCGAGCATGGCCATGGCGCGGCGCGTCTGGATGGTGGCGCTCGCGATGTGCGGCGTGAGCACCACGTTGGGCACGGTGAGCAGATCGGGGTGCACCCGGGGCTCGCCCTCGAACACGTCGAGGCCGGCCGCGGCGATGCGGCGTTCCTTCAGGGCCTGCGCAAGTGCCGCGTCGTCGACGATGCCGCCGCGCGCGATGTTGATCAGCGTGGCCGTGGGCTTCATCTGCGCGATCTCGGCCGCGCCGATGGCGTGGTGGCTGCTCGCGCTGTAGGGCAGCACCAGGATGAGGTGATCGGCCTCGCGCAGCAGCGTGGCCTTGTCCACGTAGGTGGCCTTGCACTCGGCCTCGGTGGCGGCGTCCAGGCGCGAGCGGTTGTGGTAGATCACCTTCATGCCGAAGCCCAGCGCGCCGCGGCGCGCAATGGCCTGGCCGATGCGGCCCATGCCCAGGATGCCCAGCGTGCTGCCGTGCACCTCGGCGCCGGCGAACATGTCGAGCGCCCAGCGGTTCCACTGGCCCGCGCGCAGGAAGTGTTCGCTCTCGGTGAGGCGGCGCGCCGTGGCCATGAGCAGCGCGAAGCCGAAGTCGGCCGTGGTCTCGGTGAGCACGTCGGGCGTGTTGGTGGCCACCACGCCGGCCGCGCTCAGCGCGGGCACGTCGAAGTTGTTGTAGCCCACCGCGATGTTGGCCACGATGCGCAGCGCCGGGCAGGCCGCGGCCACCGCGCCGTCGATGCGCTCGCTGCCCGTGGTCATGGCGCCCACCTTGCCCTGCAGCCGCTCGATCAGCTGGGCCGGCGTGAGCACGCCGTCGGTGTCGTTGTGGTCGACCTCGAAATGTGCGCGCAAGTGCTCCACCACGTCGGGGAAGATCTTGCGGCTCACGAGGATGGCGGGCTTGGCGGCCATGCGAATGTCTCCTTGTTGGGGTTGTGTCAGACGAACCAGATCCAGGTCATGAGCGCGAACAGCGGCACCAGGATGCACACCGACCACGCCATGTAGCCGAAGAAGCTGGGCATCTTCACGCCGCGGTCTTCGGCGATCGCCTTGACCATGAGGTTGGGGGCGTTGCCGATGTAGGTGTTGGCGCCCATGAACACCGCGCCGGCGGAGATCGCGATCAGCGTGGGCGCGAGCGCGTTCATGAGCACCTGCGGATCACCGCCCGCGGTGTTGAAGAACACCAGGTAGGTGGGCGCGTTGTCGAGGAACGAGCTCAGCGCGCCCGTGGCCCAGAAGTACATGGCGTTGTTGGGCGAGCCGTCGGGCAGCGTCACCGCGCGGATCACTGCGGCGAAGGGGCCGTCCACACCGGCCTTGAGCATGGCGATCACCGGGATGATGGTGAGGAAGATGGCGGCGAACAGCTTGGCCACTTCCTGCATGGGCGCCCAGTTGAACTGGTTGTTCTCGTGTGCGCTCGCGGGCGTCAGGCGCAGCGACAGCAGGGTCACGATGATCAGGCCGACGTCGCGCACGACGCCGGGCAGGCCCACCTCGGTGCCCGCGATGTTGAACACCACCGGCGACTTCCAGAGGCCGCTCATGAGCACCAGCGCCACCACCACGCCGAGCAGCGCGAAGTTCACGCCGCCCTCGAAGCCCAGGCGGGGCGTGTCGGGCGTGGGGTCGACCGGGCGGATCTCTTCGCGCCGGTGGTAGTACCACCAGTCGATCGCGTAGAACAGCGCGAGCAGCACGCCGATCAGGAAGCCGGTCTTGGCCCACATGTGGACCACGGTCCAGAAGAAGTCGACGCCCTTGAGGAAACCCAGGAACAGCGGCGGATCGCCCAGCGGCGTGAGCGCACCGCCGGCGTTGGACACGATGAAGATGAAGAACACCACCACGTGCACCTGGTGCTTGCGGTTGTCGTTGGCGCGGATCAGCGGGCGGATCAGCAGCATGGAGGCGCCCGTGGTGCCCATGAAGCTCGCGAGCACCGCGCCGATCGCGAGGATGGCGGTGTTCAGGCCGGGGCTGCCGTGCAGGTTGCCGCGCACGTAGATGCCGCCGGCCACCGTGAACAGCGCGGTGAGCAAGATGATGAACGGGATGTACTCGGCCAGCGCCGCGTGCACCACGGCCGCGCCGGTGGCGCCGGCGCCGAAAGTGGCCGCGAAGGGCAGCAGGAAGGCCAGCGCCCAGGCCGCCGACACCTTGCCGAAGTGGTGGTGCCAGAACATCGGCGCCACCAGCGGCATGAGCGCGATCGACAGCAGCACGCCCGCGAAAGGCAGGCCCCACCAGGCCGAGAGCTGGCTGCCGTCGAGATCGGCAGCAAAAGCCAGGCCGGGCAGCATGGCCCCGGCCAGCAGGACCATTGCCCTGGGCATCCCGTGTGTCATCGGCAACTCCGGATCAGACGGCCAGCAGGTCGACTTCGAACAGCAGCGTGGCGTTGGGCGGGATCACACCGCCCGCGCCGCGCGCGCCGTAGCCGAGTTCGGCCGGGATCACGAGGCGTCGCGTGCCGCCCACCTTCATGCCCTGCACGCCTTCGTCCCAGCCCTTGATGACGTGGCCCATGCCCAGCGGGAATTCGAAGGGCTGGCCGCGGTCCTTGCTCGAATCGAACTTGCGGCCGGCCACGCCGTCCTGGTAGAGCCAGCCGGTGTAGTGCACCTGCACGGGGCGTCCGGCGCGGGCTTCGTCGCCCTGGCCGACCACGGTGTCTTCGTATTGCAGGCCGCTGGGGGTGGTGATCATCGGGGGTCTCCTGTGATGGGGATGAATGAGGTTCAGCCGAGCCACTGCGTGAACGCAGACACGGGCTCGCGCGGGGTGTGAAAGCCGTTGACCGGCGCGTCGGGATCGGCGTAGCCCAGGGCCATGCCGCAGACCAGCATTTCGTCGGGGCCGGCGCCGATCAGGGGCAGGATGATCTTGGCAAAGCCGTTCCAGGCCGCCTGCGGGCAGGTGTGCAGGCCCTGGCCACGCGCAGCCACCATGATGTTCTGCAGGAACATGCCGTAGTCGACCAGCGAGCCGCGGCCCATGGCGCGGTCGAGCGTGAACATCAGCCCCACGGGCGCGTCGAACAGGCGGAAGTTGCGCTGGTGCTGCGCGTGCATCTTGTCCTTCTCGCCTTTCTGGATGCCCAGCAGGCCGTACAGCCCCCAGCCGTTCTCGCGCCGGCGGTCGATGTAGGGGCTGATCCATTTCTCGGGGTAGTAGTCGTATTCCTCGCGGTACTCGGCGGCCAGCGCCGGGTTGGCGTAGATGGCGTCCTGCGCGGCCACCACCTGCTTCACGAGTTCGTCGCGCACCGCGTTCTGCAGCACGTAGACCTTCCAGGGCTGGGTGTTGGTGCCCGAGGGCGCGCGGCGCGCCACGTCGAGGATGTGCTCGATGGTCTCGCGCGGCACCGGCGTGGGCAGGAAGGCGCGCGCCGACATGCGCGTGGTGATGGCGGCGTCCACGCTCGCGGGGTCGATCACGGTCTCGGCCAGGTTCATCGCAGGGTCTCCAGGGTGTGTTTGAGGGCGGCCGGCAGGGGCACGGGGCGGCGCGTCTCGCGGTCCACGTACACGTGCACGAAGTGCCCGTGGGCGGCCGTGGTCTCGGCGCCGTCGGCGAACAGGCCGACTTCGTAGCGCACGCTGGAACTGCCCAGGTGCGCCACGCGCACGCCGGCCCACACGGTCTGCGGGAAGGCCAGCGGTGCGAAGTAATGGCACTGCGTTTCCACCACCAGGCCGATGACGCCGCCGGCGTGGATGTCGAGCGCACCGGCTTCGATCAGGTGCGCGTTGACGGCGGTGTCGAACCAGCTGTAGTAGATGACATTGTTGACGTGCCCGTAGACGTCGTTGTCGGCCCAGCGCGTGGAGATGGCGCGGAACGCGCGGAAGTCGCTGCGGGGCCGCGGGGTCGGGCGAGGGGCCGGGGCGTTCGCGGTCATGGGCGGGCATTGTGCCAGCGCATGCCGGCGGGGGTTGTCGCCGACCGCAGCGCTTGCGCCTGCCAGCGCCGCTCGTGCTCGAGCGCGACGCGGTAGGTGTTGACTTGCACCTGCACCGTCGCCTCCAGATCATGGCCGTAACCGCCGCCCATGGCGAACACCAGCGGCAGGCCGCGCCGCGCGGCCCAGCCCATCACGCGACGGTCGCGCGCCTCCAGGCCGTCGAAACTCAGCTTGAGGCGGCCGAGCCGGTCGCCCTCGTGCGGATCGGCCCCCGCGAGGTACAGCACCAGGCCGGGCTCGAAGCGCCGCTCGAGTTCGTCGAGCGCGAGGTCGAGCGCGTGCAGGTACTCGTCGTCGCGCACGCCGTCGGGCAGCTCCACGTCGAGGTCGCTGGGTTCCTTGCGGAACGGGAAATTCTTGGCGCCGTGCAGCGAGAGCGTGAACACGCTGGCGTCGTTGGCGAAGATGCGTGCCGTGCCATTGCCCTGGTGCACGTCGAGGTCCACGATGGCCACCGGCAGCGGCGCACGCGGGCCGTGGCGCCGCAGGTGTTCGGCCTGCATGAGGCGCGCAGCCACCGCGAAATCGTTGAACACGCAGAAGCCGCCGCCCTTGTCGGCATAGGCGTGGTGCGTGCCGCCCGCGAGGTTGGCCGCCAACCCGCCGCCCTGCGCCATCACGCGCCGCGCGGCCTGCAGGGTCGCGCCCACCGAGCGGCGCGCGCGCTCGGCCATCGCCGGGCTCCAGGGAAAGCCGATCTCGCGTTGCAGTGCCGGCGCCAGCGTGCCGTGCGCGATCGCGTCGATGTAAGCCGGCGTGTGCACCAGGGCCAGCTCGCCGTCGGTGGCCGGCAGGGCCTCGTGAAGATCCACCTCGGGCAGCTCGGTCGCCAGCCGCTCGCGCAGCCGGGCGTACTTGGCCATGGGGAAGCGGTGCCCGCTGGGCAGGGGCAACACGAAATGGTCGGCGTAGAAGGCGTGCACGGTGGGGCTGTCGCAGGGCGCGCGCATTGTGGCCGGGCCCCGATGCCGCTGCCCGGGCCCGGGATTTAGAACCGCATCCCTAGAATGTTGCAGCGCAACAAAAACCGCTTGCACACGGCCGATCGATCTCTATAATTCGAGCCATGTTGCAGCGCAGCATAAACGGACGGGAGGGACGCTTGGATCCACAAGCACCAGCGTCCACGCCGCAACCGTGAGTGCCCTCTTCCATCCACCCCTCAAGGAGTACCGACATGCTGACCGCCGAACAACTCATCGCCGCCCAGAAAGCCCAATTCGACACCCTCTTCGGCCTGACCCAGAAGGCGTTCGAAGGCGTCGAGAAGCTCGTTGAACTGAACATCCAGGCCACCAAGGCCGCGCTGTCCGAGTCCGCCAACAACACCCAGGCCCTGCTGAGCGTCAAGGACGCCCAGGAACTGCTGAGCCTGCAGGCCAGCATGGTGCAGCCCATGGCCGAGAAGTCGGTGGCCTACAGCCGCCACCTCTACGACATCGCCTCGGGCACCGGCGCCGAATTCAGCAAGGCCGCCGAAGCCACCGCCGCGGACGCGCAGAAGAAGTTCATGGCCGTGGTCGACAACGCCTCCAAGAACGCGCCCGCCGGCTCGGAAAGCGCCGTCGCCGTGATGAAGAGCGCCGTGTCCGCCGCCAACAACGCCATCGAATCCGTGCAGAAGGCGGTCAAGCAAGCGACCGAAATGGCCGAAGCCAACTTCAACACCGTCACGGCCACCGCCGTCAACGCCACCAAGACCGCCGCCAAGAAGCGCTGAAAAGCGCGCCTTCGGCGCCGCTGATCGCAGCACTTGACTTCCGGTCGGTTGCCCACAATTGAGTCGAGGCAGTCGACCGTAAGCTCTTTCGCAAGGCCTGCTGCCCCGGTTTTTTTCTGGTTGTCTCCTCGGGTCCCTTTCGAAATTCGATTTCATCGGACCCTTCGAAGCCCCCACCCTGCGGTGGGGGCCTTTTTTTGTGCCTGGCGCCCGGGGTATTGCCCCTGGCGGGCTTCTAAAATCCCCGCTCCCCTGGCCGGCTGGGTCGTCCGACCCGCCGGCGCAGGGCAGCCCGTGAGACGCCATGCACCCTGCCGACCCCGCGATTCGGACCTGCGACGTTCTGGTGATTGGCGGCGGACCGGCCGGCTCGACCGCGTCGACGCTGCTCGCCCGCCAAGGCCACCAGGTGGTCCTGATCGACAAGGACCACCACCCCCGTTTCCACATTGGCGAGTCGCTGCTGCCCGCCAACATGCCCCTGCTCGACGAACTCGGCGTGGGCGAAGCGGTGCGCGCGATCGGCATGCTCAAGCCGGGCGCCGAATTCGTCTCCCCGCAGCACAGCCACACCCAGACCTATTACTTCGCCGACGCCTGGGACAAGTCCATGCCCACGGCCTACCAGGTCAAGCGCGCCGACTTCGACCACCTGCTGCTGCGCAACGCGCAGGCCCAGGGCGTGGAGGTGCACGAAGGCACGCGTGCGACCGAGCTCGCCTGGTCCGGCGACCGCCAGCGGCTCGATACCGTCACCAGCGTCGATGCGCAGGGACTGCGCACCGAATGGCGGCCGCGCTTCGTGCTCGATTGCACCGGGCGCGACACCCTGCTCGCGGGCCAGTTGCAGGCCAAGCAGAAGAACCCCGACCACAACAGCGCGGCGATCTACGCCCACTTCCGCGGCGCGCGCCGGCTCAGCGGCCACGACGAGGGCAACATCACCGTGTTCTGGTTCGACCACGGCTGGTTCTGGTTCATCCCGCTGAGCGACGGCGCGACCAGCGTGGGTATGGTCACCTGGCCGTACCACATGAAGACCCGCGGCGAGCGCAGCCTGCAGCAGTTCCTGCTCGACAACATCGCCAGCTGCCCCGGCCTGGCCGAGCGGCTGTACGATGCCGAGATGGTCACGCCCGCCGAGGCCACGGGCAACTACTCGTACACCTCGCGCCTGAGCCACGGCGAGGGCTTTCTGCTGCTGGGCGACGCCTACGCCTTCATTGACCCGGTGTTCTCCTCGGGCGTGTGGCTGGCCATGAGCAGCGCGCAGGTGGGCGCACGCACGGTCGATACCTGCCTGCGTGAGCCCGGCAAGGCGCCGGCCGCGCTGCGCGCCTTCGACCGCCACATGCGCCACGGCCCGCGCGCGTTCTCGTGGTTCATCTACCGCATGACCAACCCGACCATGCGCGGCTTCTTCATGTACCCGCGCAACCCCCTGCGCATGAAAGAGGCCCTGCTGTCGGTGCTCGCGGGCGATCTGTTCGGACGCACGCCGATCGGGCTGTCGCTGCTGGCGTTCAAGAGCCTGTACTTCGCCGTCAACCTGGGCAACCCGCTGCGCAGCTGGCGCGCCTGGCGGCAGCGCAAACGCAACATCCGCCCCGGCAGTGCTCTGCCCACGGGCTCATGAGGGAACGGCGCAAGCGAGCCCGCGCCCCCGCCGTGGCATATCCCCCGGAGCGAAGCCGGTGAGCGGGATTCACCTGCTGGTCAACGCCCCGCCCGCCGACCCGCGCCACGCACTCGGCGGCGCCGCCGTCCGGGGCGCGCCGGGCGCGCCGGCCTGGCCCGAACAGCGCCTGCACATGGCCCCGGCCGCCGCCGACGCCGGCTGGCGCGAGACCTGGTGCGTGGACGAAGCCGTGAACGAAGGCCGCGAGCCGGGCCTGCACTGGCGCGCCACGCCCGATCTGCTGTTCGGCCTGATCGAGCTCGACGAACGACCCGGTCCGGGCCGCGGCGAACGCCTGCGCACGCTCAGCGAACAGGCCTATGGCCGACTGTTCGCCCTGCTGCAGGCGCAAGGCATGCCGCACCTGTGGCGGGTCTGGAACTACCTGGCCGAGATCAACCGCGACGACGACGGCCTGGAGCGCTACCGCTGGTTCAACCAGGGCCGCCACGACGCCTACCGCGCCGCGGGCGCGGCCACCGAACACCTGGTGCCCGCGGCCAGTGCGCTGGGCTGCACGGGCGGACCGCTGTCCATCGCCTTCGTGGCGGGCCGCACGGCGCCCTGCCCGATCGAGAACCCGCGCCAGGTCAGCGCCTTCCACTACCCGGCGCAATACGGCCCGCGCCCGCCGGTGTTCGCGCGCGCCGCCCTGGCCTGGCACGGCCCGCACGAGTTGTTGTTCGTCTCGGGCACGGCCAGCATCGTGGGCCACGAAAGCGTGCATCCGGGTGACGTGACCGCCCAGTGCGAGGAGACGGCGCGCAACATCCACGCCGTGCTCGGCGCGGCGCGCCGCCACAGCCGCTGTGGCGGCGTCGGGCCCGACAGCCTGGTGCACCGCGCCTACGTCCGCCACGCCGCGCACATGGATGCGGTGCGCCGTGCGCTGCAACGCCACCTGGGCGGCGCCAGCCTCACGCTGCTGCAGGCCGATGTGTGCCGCCACGACCTGCTGGTCGAGGTCGAATCGCTGGCCATCGCGCCGGTGGCGCGCGCATGAAGGTCCTGCACGCGCTGCGCGAGCACCTGGCCATGGTCACGGGCCTGGGCCTGCTCGCCCTGCTCTGCCTGAGCTGGTTCCCGCTGGCCATGGTGCTGTACCGCGTGCTGCCGCGGCGCTGGGGCCAGCCGCTGGGGCGGCGCGTGGCCACCCTCACATTCCGCTTCTACCTGTTCGCGCTCGAGCGCCTGTGCGGCTGCCGCTTTGACCTCAGCGCGCTCGAGCAACTGCCGCGCGAGGGCCCGATGATCATCGTGGCCAACCACCCGAGCCTGCTCGACGCGGTGCTGCTGATCTCGCGCCTGCCCGATGCGGTCTGCATCATGAAGGCCGGCCTGATGGACAACCCCATGTTCGGCGCGGCGGCCCGGCTCGCGCGCTACATCCGCAACGACAACCTGCTCAACGTGGTGCTGCGCTGCCGCCGCGTGCTCAACGAAGGCGGCCAGGTGGTGCTGTTCCCCGAAGGCACGCGCACCACGCGCTGGCCGGTGAACCCGCTGCTGCCCTCGATCGGCCTGCTCGCGCAGCGCACGCGCGCCACGGTGCAGACGGTGCTGATCGATTTCTCCACGCCCTACCTGGGCAAGCAGTGGCCGCTGTGGCGACGCCCCTCGCTGCCGCTGGTGGTGCGGGTGCGCCTGGGCCGCCGTTTCGACCCGCCCGACGACGCGCGCGGTTTCAATCAGGCACTGCAGCAACATTTCGACGACGAATTGCGGGCCGGACCGCACACCGCCGCGTGACATGCTCCGCCCCATGCCCCAGACGCCCGCAATGCCCCACACGTCCCGCACCCACCTCGTCCTGATCCCCAGCTACAACCCCGGCGACCTGCTCGCCGCCACGGTGCGCGCGGCGCGCGCGCAATGGGCGCCGGTGTGGGTGGTGGTCGACGGCAGCACCGACCACTCCACCGCCGCCGTACAGGCCATGGCCGAACAAGACCCGCAGCTGCGCGTGATCGTGCTTCCGCACAACCAGGGCAAGGGCGCGGCCGTGCTCGCGGGCCTGCAGGCCGCGGCCGCCGAAGGCTTCACGCACGCGCTCACCATGGACGCCGACGGCCAGCACCCGGCCGAGCTCATCCCGACCTTCATGGCCACGTCGGCGGCCGCTCCCGAAGCCATGGTGCTGGGCAAACCGGTGTTCGGCCCCGAGGCGCCCGCGCTGCGCGTGCAGGGCCGGCGCGTGTCCAACGCCTGGGCCAACCTCGAAACCCTGGGCATGGGTGTGGGCGATTCGCTCTACGGCTTTCGTGTGTACCCGATCGCGGCGCTGGTGCGCGTGATGCAGGGCACGCGCTTCATGCGCCGCTTCGATTTCGACCCCGAGGCCGTGGTGCGGCTGTGCTGGGCCGGCGTGCGGCCGATCAACGTGGACGCGCCGGTGCGCTACCTGCAGCCCGACGAGGGCGGCGTGTCGCACTTCAAATACCTGCGCGACAACGCCCTGCTCAGCTGGATGCACACCCGCCTGTTCACGGGCTTCGTGCTGCGGTTGCCGCTGCTGCTGGCGCGCCGGCTCAGGCCATCGCGCCGTTGATGCCGATCACCTGGCCACTGATGTAACCCGCGGCCTCGCTGGCCAGGAAGGCCACAAGCGCGGCCACCTCGTCGGCACGGCCCGCGCGCTGCATGGGCACGAGCTGCTTGATGGCATTGGCGTCGAAGGCCTCGGTGGCCATGCCGGTGTCCACGATGCCCGGCGCCACCGCGTTCACGGTGATGCCGCGCGAGGCCACCTCGAGCGCGAGCGAGCGCCCCGCCGCGTGCAGCGCGGCCTTGGCCGCCGCGTAGTTGGCCTGGCCGCGGTTGCCCATCACGCCCGAGACCGAGCTGATGTTGATCACGCGGCCCCAGCGCGTGCGGATCATGGGCAGCAGCAGCGGCTGCGTGACGTTGAAGAAGCCGTTGAGCGAGACGTCGATCACGCGGTCCCATTGCTCCCCGCGCATGCCCGCGAGCACCGCGTCGTCGTGGATGCCCGCGTTGTTCACCAGCACCTGCACCGGGCCGGCCTCGACCACCGCGGCCAGCGCCTGCGCGCAGGCCTCGCGGTCGGTGACGTCGAAGCGCAGGGCCTCGGCGCTGCCGCCGGCGTCGCGCAGGCGCTGCGCGAGCGCCTCGGCGCGTTCCAGGCCCTGGTTGGCGTGGATGAGCACATGAAAGCCGTCTTGCGCGAGGCGCTGCGCGATGGCCGCGCCCAGGCCGCCGCTGCCGCCCGTGACCAGCGCGCGCTTCATGCCGCGCCCCCGGTCACGGCCGCGGCATCGAGCACCGCGGCCGCGCGGCCGTCGGCCAGGGCGCCGCGCGCGCCCTCGACGCGGAACTGGTAGAGCACGCTGCCGCCGTCGCCCGACAGGCGCTCGGCGCGGATGCGCAGCGGCGCGTCGGCGGCCTCGATCGTATCGCGGTGCAACTGCACGCCACGCACGCTCGCAAGGTAGCCGGCCTTGGGCGGATCGTCACGGCCCGCAAGCAGCGTGCCGTGCACCGCCATGGCCTGGGCCGCGTACTCCACCGCGTGCACGGCCGACAGCGCGCCTTCGTGGCGCAGCGGGTGGGTGTCGCCGGGGTCGGGCCAGGCTTCGCACTCGATGGCCGACGCGGACCAGTGCAGCACGCGGTCGAGCAGGCACATGCGGCCCTGGTGGGGAATGCGGCGCGCGATCGCGTCGCGCTCGAGGGTGGCGTCAGGGCTCATGGGTCAACGCGGGGTGAAGCGCAGCTGCAGGTGCTGCGGCGCCAGGTATTCGACGGTGGCCGGCGCGGTGTCGCCGCGCGCGATGCGTTCGAGCAGGGGCAGCGCGCGCAGCGAGGGGAAGGCGGCGCGCAGGCCCTCCAGGCCCGCGTCGGCCATGGCATCGGCGGCGCCGCGCACCAGCGCGGTCTGCACCTGGCCCAGGCTGTGCGCGCGTGGCGCGCGGCCCAGCCACAGCGCCAGGCCCGCGGCGTCGGGCAAGGGGCGGCAGGCGTGCAGCGGCTCGGGGTACTCGCTGTCGTAGGCCACGAGCAGCACCTCGTCTTCGGTCTGGAGCTGGCCGAGCGCGTCGAGCCAGCCCGCGCCGAAGCTCGCGTCGTGCGCGCACAGCACCTGGCTGGGCGCCATCGAGCGCGTGGCGATGCCCCAGTAGCCCGCGGCCGCGTTGTGCACCGAGTTGTGGAAGCGCGTGGGCGAGATCGCGCGGTCTTCGCCCGCGAGCTGTTCGCACAGCGCGTGGCAGTTGTGGCCGTCGGCGCCCGAAGCGGTGAAGACGGTGGCGATGTCGGCCGGGTCCTGGCCGTCGAGCGCCTGCAGGCCGAGCGCGAGCGCCACGCGCACCACGCGGCTGGCGCGCCGGCGCTCGGCCGCGGGCAGGCGATCGGCCGGCGGCAGCACCGTGGGCGCGTTCACCCATGCGGCTTCGCCGCGCAGCACGGCGCGCGCCTGCGTCCAATGATCGAGACCCGGTGCGATCAGCCCGATGCCATGCAGCCAGAGGGTGGGCAGGCTCATGCGCTTCCTTTGCTGAAGACCAGGCTCGCGTTGCTGCCGCCGAAGCCGAAGGAATTCGACAGCACGTGGCGCATGCCGGGCAGCGCGCTGCCCTCGCGGCGGTAGTCGATGTCGATCGCGGGGTCGAGCGCCTCGGTGCCCGGGCTGCCGGGCAGCCAGCCCTCGGCCAGCGCGATGGCGCAGACCACGGCTTCGAGCGCACCCGCCGCGCCCAGCGTGTGGCCGGTGGCGCCCTTGGTCGACGAGCAGGGCACGCCGCGGCCGAACAGCGCGGCCACGGCCAGGCCCTCGGCCGCGTCGTTGGCGGGCGTGGCCGTGCCGTGCAGGTTGATGTAGTCGATGTCGCCCGGCTGCAGGCCCGCGCTGCGCAGCGCCGCGGCCATGGCGCGCTGCGCGCCCAGGCCCTGGGGGTGCGGCGCCGACATGTGGTGCGCGTCGCTCGACTCGCCCACGCCCAGCAGGCGCAGCGGCGCGGGCGCCTGGCCCGGCTCGAGCAGCGCGAAGGCCGCGGCCTCGCCGATGGAGATGCCGTCGCGCGCGGCGTCGCCCGGGCGGCAGGGTTGCGGCGAGGTGAGCTGCAGCGAGGCGAAGCCGTAGAGCGTGGTCAGGCACAAGGAATCGACGCCGCCCACCACGGCCGCGTCGATGGTGCCGGCCTGCAGCTGGCGCGCCGCGGCCGCGAACACCTTGGCGCTCGACGAGCACGCGCTCGACAGGCTCATGGCCATGCCCTCGATGCCGAAGGCCGTGCGCACGAAGTCGGCCACCGAGTAGGTGTTGTGCGTGGTGGCGTAGTGGAAGTCGGGCGGCAGCGCGCCGCTGGCCGGGTCGCGGCGGCGGTAGGCGAGCTCGGTCTCGAGAATGCCCGAGGTGCTGGTGCCCACGAACACGCCCACGCGGTCGGCACCGCAGCGGGCCACGGCCGCGCGCACGCGCTCGGCGAAGCCGTCGGCCTGCAGCGCGAGCCAGGCCAGGCGGTTGTTGCGGCAGTCGAAGCGCTCCAGGCCCGCGGGCAAGGCCACGGCGTCCACGCCGGGCACCTCGCCGATCCAGGTCGGCAGGTCCACGGTTTCGAAGCGGCAGGGCGTGAGGCCGCTGCGGCCCTCGCGCAGCGCCCGGGTGTGCGCGGCCACGCCCTGCCCCAGGCAGGAGGTGGCGGTGTGCGCGGTGATGGCGACCGGTGGCATGACGAAGGCCTGCATCAGCGCACCCGGCAATGCAGCATGACGTTGGCGAAGGGCTTGCGCCCGCTCATGTCGCGGTGGCTCACCTCGAAGCCCAGGGCCTCGAGATCGCTGCGCCACTCGGCCAGCGGGCGGCAGTGCAGGCGCGGCAGGCGGTGGCCGCGCGCAAAGGTGACGACCTTGTCGACCCCGTTGCACACGTGAAAACGCCAGCCCGCCGAGGCGTCGCCGATGCGCGTGAGGAACACGCCGCCGCGCGGCAGCGCCTCGCGGATGCGGCGCAGCAGCGCGCGCTGGCGGTCCACGTCGACGTAGTGCAGCGCATCGAGGATGGTCACGGCCTCGGGCTGGCCGAGCGCGCTCTCGGTCATGTCGCCGAGCTCGATGCGCACCACCGGGTGGTCGGCGCCGAAGGCCTGGCGCGCGCGCTCCACGTCGGCCGGCATGAGTTCGATGCCGCGCAGCTCGGTGGCGCGCGGCGCCGGCGCCCAGCCGGCGGGCCAGTGCCCGCGTTCGGCCATCTGCTGCGCCGCGAGCAGCCACGAGAACAGGCTGCCCTGGCCGCTGCCGAGGTCGAGCACGCGCGTGGCGCCGCCCAGCAGACCGTGGCTCAACACGTGGTGAAAGATGGTGTCGTGGCCCAGCTTGCCGCGTGCGTAGTGGTAGGCGAAAGGCCCACCCGCGCGGAAGCGGCTGCTCGCGTGGTCGACGAGGTCTCGGATGAAAGCGTGGCTCATGGGGACGGGGGAGAAAGCGTGTCGGCCAGGGTCACGGGCCGCAGGCCCAGGCGCTGCGCGTCGGCCATCAGCCGCGGCAGCAGGTGCAGCAGCACGGGCTGGCCGTCGGGCGCGCGCGCGCAGTGGCCGTCGTGCAGCAGCAGGATGTCGCCGGCGGCGAAGCCGCGCGCCAGACGGCGGTGCACCGTGGTCACGTCGCCCGTGCGGGTGTCGTAGCCGCGGCGCGTCCAGCTTGCGTGCACCAGGCCCAGGCCGTGCAGCACCGGATCGAGGAAGGGGTTGCGCAGGCCCGCGGTGGGCCGGAAGAAACGCGGCGCCTGGCCGGTGATGTCGGCCAGCACCCGCTGCGCGGTGGCGATGTCGGCGCGCATGCGCCGCGGCCCGAACAGCGAGAAGGCGTTGGAGTGGCTGTGGCCGTGGTTCTCCACGCGGTGGCCGCGCGCGACGATGGCGCGGCACAGCGCCGGGTGGGCCTGCGCGCGGTGCCCGATGCAGAAGAAGCTCGCGCGCGCGCCGAGCGCGTCGAGCGCGTCGAGCACGCGCGGCGTGACCTCGGGGTCGGGGCCGTCGTCGATGGTGATCGCGAAGGCGCCTCGGGCCGCGGCCGCGGCGGGCAGGCGCGTCCAGTTTTCGCCCAGCCACTGCGAGCGCGGCCACAGGCTGCCCGCCACCAGCGCCGCGTGGTTGGCGACCACGGCCGACGCCAGCCAGGGCCACCAGCCCGGCTGCCACAGGCCCAGCCCCAGCGCTGCGCCATGCAGCAGCGCGCTGGCGGGCAGCGCGGGTGCGGGGCGCCAGGGGCGCGGGGCGGTGGCGGTCGGGTTCATGCGGAGGCTCCGGGGCCCCGAGCGTGCCACGGCGCCAGGCCGTGGTGGAGAAAGTCCCCCCAGAGCCGGTGCCAGCAGGCCCAGTCGTGATCGGCGTCGATGCGGTGCACGGCGTGCCGGTCGGGCGCGCCCTGCAGGCGCTCGGCCATGCGGTCC
Source organism: Hydrogenophaga sp. T2 (assembly GCF_049843535.1). Lineage (NCBI taxonomy): Bacteria > Pseudomonadati > Pseudomonadota > Betaproteobacteria > Burkholderiales > Comamonadaceae > Hydrogenophaga > Hydrogenophaga sp. T2. The sequence continues at coordinate 450,564 of NZ_JBBHZJ010000001.1, forward strand.
ATGCCGTCGCCGAAGCGGTCGGCGCTGCCATAGCCCAGCCACACGCGCAGGCTGCGCGGCGGCCGCCGCCACCAGGCCCACACGGCCAGCGCCGGGTCGCTTTCGTGCGGTTCGGGCGTCCAGGCATCGAGCCCGCCGGCCTGCGCGATGCGGCGCCAGGCCAGGCGGTCGCCCGGGTAGGGCGAGAACAGGCACAGGCCGTCCACCAGCCCGGGATGGCGCGCCGCGCACAGCACCGATTGCCAGCCGCCGAGCGAGATGCCCGCGAGCCACACGCGCTGGCCCGCTTCGCGCGCCGGCCGCAGCACCTCGGCCGCGCAGCGGTCGATCGCGTCGGCGCCGTCGAGGCGTTCGGGTTCGAGGTCGATGGCGTCCATGTCGGCCGCGAAGCCGTGCGCGGCGAGCGCCGCGCCCCATGGCTGGGCGGCGATGTCTTCGGCGCGCATGGCCGCGCCGGGCAGCCAGCACAGGCGCACGGGCGCGGGCGCGGCGTGGCGCGCCATGGGCAGGATTCTCACGCGCGCGGCCCCCCGGCGGCGGGCGTGGCACGCGGCGCGAGCACGGCCGACAGCAGCAGCGCGAGCAAGGCGCCGGGCGCCACGGTCTGGCCCACGGCGCTGAGCACCGGCACCGACGAACTCGCGAGCGCGCCGAAGCCGATCACCGTGGTGGCGCAGGCCACCATGATGGACAGCAGCGACTGCGGGTCGCCGTTCTCGTCGCGCTGCCAGCGCTCGAGGAACAGCGCGTAGTTCGAGCCCACGGCCACGATCAGCAGCACGCCCACCAGGTGCAGCAGGTGCAGCCGCACGCCCAGCGCGTGCAGGCCGGCGATCACGATCACCACCGTGACCGCGATGGGCAGCAGCACCGCGACCAGGCGGCGCGTGTGGCGCAGCGCCGCCGCCATGAGCAGCGCAATGGCGGCCATGCCGGCCAGCGACAACGTGATGGCCTCGTCGAGGTAGTCGCCGTAGACGGCTTCGAACTCGGTCTTGAGGTCCAGGAAGAGCACGCCGCTGCCCGCGAGCGCGTCGCGCACCGCCTGGGCCGGGATGTCGGAGCCCTCGGACGTGGCCGCGGGGCGCAGCGGCAGCAGCGCGGTCCAGGCGTCGCCGTGCGGCTGCAGCAGCGAATCGACGGCCAGCGCGAGCGCCGTGCCTTCGAGGTCTTTCGCGGTGAGCGCAGGGGCGTTGCGCGCGGCGGCCACGTCCTGCACGAAGGGCGCCAGCCGCGCGGCCGACAGCGGCAGGTCTTCGGTGGCGCGGGCCAGGCTGGCGCGCAGTACATCCGGCGCGGGCAGGCTTTGCTGGCGTTGCCGCTGCAGCGCTTCGCTGGGCAGGAAGCGCGCGGGGCTGTCGAAGCCGCCGATCAGGCCCTGCTCCACCAGCGGCGCCAGGCGCCGGCCCGCGGCCTCGGCGCCCTGCAGCGCGGCCTCGCGGCTGGGCGCGCGCACCACCACGATGTAGCGCGCATCGGGCGCGCCGAGGTCGCGGCGCAACTGCGTGTCGCGCTGCGCTTCTTCGGCGCTCACCGAGGACAGCGCCGACAGGTTGGGCTCCCACAGCGCCTGCCGGTGCTCGACGATGTGGGCCAGCGCCAGCACGCCCAGCGCCAGCACCGGCCAGCGCAGCACACGCAGGCGCTGCACCAGCGGCACCACGAACGCGGGCAACTGCGGCGTGCGCACCGTGAGGTCGCCGGCCATGGCCGGCAGCACCAGGCGCGTGACCGCGGCCGCGGTGATCACGCCGGTGAGCGCGTACAGGCCAAGCTGGGCCAGACCCGGAAAGCCCGCGAACAGCAGCGCGCCGAAGCCGCACACCGAGGTCGCCACGCCCAGGCGGATGGTGGGCCAGTAGCGCCGCTGCCAGGCCTCGCGCGCGGCGCGGCCCGACTGCACGAAATAGTAGATACCGTAGTCGACCGCCTCGCCGATGAGCGCGGCACCGAAGCCGGCGGTGATGGCGAAGATCGAGTCGTGCGCCAAGCCCACCGCCACCAGGCCCGCCACCGAACCGCTGATGACCGGCACGGTGGTGAACAGCAGCAGGCGCACGCGCCGGTACATGGCGAACAGCAGCAGGTTGATGCCGATCGCGCTGAACAGCGTGAGCTGGGCGATGTCGCCCTGGATCGCCGCGCGCGCCTGCACCGCGAACAGGCCCGGGCCGGAGATCTCGAGCCGCAGCCCGGCGTGCTCGCGCGCCACGGCCGCGAAGGCCTCGCGCACGCGTTCGATGGCCGCGGCCTGGCCGTCGGTGTCGGTGCCCGCGGCGCGCGTCTGCAGCAGCAGCAGCGCGCGCGCGCCGTCGCGCGACACCCAGACGCCATCGGCCATGGCGATCTGGCCCTGCGACTGCCAGCCCGTGAGCACCTCCAGCATCTCGCCCGTGGGATCGCGCGTGAAGTGCGGCTTGAACAACAGGCCCGCGGGCGAAGAAACGAGGTCGATGCCGTCGAGGATGGCCTGGCGCAGGGGCTCGGGCTCGAAGCGCTGCGCGTTCACCGCGGGGCTGAGCTGGTAGCGGTGCTGCAGCAGCACGCCAAGCTCCTTGTCGAAGGCTTCGAGTTCGCCGTTCTGCACCGCCACGAAGGTGTCGCCCTGGGCCAGCCGCTCGCGCAGCGCGCGCGAGGCCTGGCCGCGCGCGGCTTCGTCGCCGCCTTCGATGGCCACCATCAGCAGGCGCGAGACCACCCCCTCGCGAAGCTGCTCCACCAGCACCTGCTGCGCGGGGGTGGGCTTGGCGGGCAGGAAGAACGACAGGTCGGTGGTGAAGCGCGTGTTCGCGACGAACCACGCGCCCAGGCCCAGCAGCAGGGCCCAGACCACGATCACCACGCCGGCGCGCGGCAGCCGCGCGCGGCTCATGGCTTGCTCACCGGCGCGCTGATGCTCATTTCGGAGCGGTCACCGTCGGCCTGCTGGTATTCGATGTGGCGCACCAGCGCCTGCTCGCCGCTGATCGCAATGCGCGTGACGATGGCCAGCATGCGCGGCTCGCGCGGCACCAGCGTGAGCGTCCAGCGCTGGCGGTTGCCCTGGTAGGCGAGCGCGTAGTGGCGCTCGAGCCCGACGCGGTCGCCCGCGAGCGTGCTGCGCACGCTGGCCACGAAAGCCATCACCTCGGGGCGCTGCGACACCGGCATGCTGAAGCGGCGGCGCTCGCGTTCGACCGTGAGCGTGTCTTTTTCCAGCAGCACGCGCTCGGGCCGCGGCTTGAGGGTGCGGCGTTCGAGCCAGTCGGGCGGGTAGTAGCTCATCTCGCCGCTCGATTCGAGCGGCTTGTCGAACATGGCCATGTGGCGCTTCTCGACAAAGCGCACCGTGCCGCCGGGGTTGGCGGCCAGTTCGGCCATCAGGCGGTCGATGTCGTCGGCGGCGCGGGCCGCGCCCAGGGGCAGCAGCAGCAGCGCGAGCAGACCAATCCGGCGGGTGATCATGCGTTCCAGAAGTCGAAGAAGTTGAACCAGTTGTAGGGCGCGGCGCGGCAGTGGGCCTGCAGGCATCGCACGTAGTCTGCCTGGGCCTGGCGCGACTGCGCCGCGCGCTGCGCGCGTTGTGCACCACGCAGGTCGGCAATGGGCTCGAACACCAGCCGGTAGCGCCGCCCGCCCAGGTACAGGCCGGCCATGAAGAACACCGGCGCGCGCAGCACCGTGGCCATGTGCCAGGGCGCGAGCGGGAAGCCCGCGGGCGCGCCGAGGAAGTCGTGCGGCACGCGGTCCTCGCGCGTGAGCGAGCGGTCGACCAGCAGGCCCACGAGCTGGCCTTGTTCGAGGCGCCGCGAGGCCTCGATCATGGAGTCGGGCTGGCCCAGGGCCACCACGTCCTGGCGCGCGTCGGGGTTGATGGCGCGCAGGGCGTCGGCCACCTTGCGCGCGTTGTCCTCGAACATCATCATGGCCACGCGGATGTCGGGGTGGCGGCGGCCCACGCAGCGCAGCACCTCGAAGCTGCCCAGGTGCGCGCCCATGAGCAGCACGCCCTGCCCGCCCTTCATGGCCTGCAGCAGCGCCTCGCCGCCTTCGATTTCGATGTCGAACAGGTCGAAGCGGTCGTTGAGCAGGAACACGCGGTCGTGCACCGTGGTGGCGAAGCTGAACAGGTGGCGGTAGACCTCGCGCCCGTGCGCGGGCCGGCCGAGCACACGCGCCAGGTAATCGCGGCTCGCGCGCCGCGCGCGGGGCGCAAACAGCACGAAATAGGCCGTGGCCCCGTGCAGCACCACGCGGCTCAGCGAGCGGCCGAGCAGCAGCGACAGGCGCACCATGAAGCGCAGCAGCCAGGCGTTGCTGCGCTCGGGCTGGTTGCGCCAGTCGGGGCGGGCCGCGCCGGGCTGCGTCATGGCGCGGCCGGTTCGGGTTTGAGCTGACCCTGCGCCACCACCACGCCGGCGTGCAGGAACTCGAAGGCGAAGGCCGACGACGGCAGCGCGCGCAGCCGCAGCCGCAGCAACTGCCCGGGCGCCACGGTGCGCAGGAACTTGGCCTGCGGCAACGCCCAGCGTGCGGCGCCGGGCGCGAGCGTGCGCGCGGCCTGCAGGGCCTGGTCGAGCAGCACCACGCCGGGCAGGATGGGCTGGCCCGGGAAGTGGCCCGCGAAGGCCGGGTGGTCGGCGGGCACCACCCAGTCGCGCTCCAGGGCGAAGGCGGGGGCGGCCTCAGGCGCGCTCATGCAAAACCTCCCGCCGGTACAGGGCACCCAGCGCCTCGCGCGTGAGCTTGCCGGTGGCGTTGCGCGGCAGGCCGGGCAAGAGCACCAGCGGGCGCGGCAGGAAGATCGGGTCGAGCCGCTCGCGCAGCAGCGCCATGAGCTGCGCGGCGCTGTGCTGCGGCGCCACCGCGAAGGCCGCGAGGCGGGTGATGCCGGGCGCGTCGTCGGCGCCGTCAGGCAGGTAGAAGGCCGCGTCGACCACGCCGGGCAGGCCCGCGAGCTGCTGGTTCAGGTAGGCCAGCGACGTGCGCTTGCCCGCGATGTTGACCAGATCGGCGATGCGGCCGTGCAGCACGAAGCGGCCGTCGGGCAGCGGCTCGAGCACGTCGGCCAGCGGCACCTCGCCCTCCACGTGACCGCCCGAGGCGGTGGCCACGTCGGCCTCGATGCGCAGGGCCACCTGCGGCATCAGGGTCCAGGGCGCGCCCTGCACCGTGCGCCGGCTGGCCAGCGCCGACGACTCGGTGGAGCCGTAGATCTCGTGCACCTGCGCGCCGCAGGCGGCCTCGGCCTGGCGCGCCAGGCCTTCGGCCAGCGGCGCGGTGGCCGAGAGCACGCGCTCCAGCGGCACGCTGGGCAGCGCCGCCGCCAGCCAGTTGCCCAGGTGAAACGGCGTGGTGACGAGCATGCGCGGCGCGGGCACGGCGGCCAGCGCGTCGGCGATGTCCTGCGGGTAGAAGGGCTTGCCCGACCAGAAACGGCAGCCGCCATGCAGCGCGAGCAGCAGGGTCGACTCGAAGCCGTAGCTGTGCTGCACCGGCACCGTGCCCACCAGCGAACAGGGGCGCTCGAGCAGGCCCAGCGCGGCGGCCTCGGCCTGGCCGTTGCGCACCAGACGGCCCCAGTGCTTGCGGTGCGGCTGCGGCCGGCCGGTGGAACCCGAGGTGAACAGAATGGCCGCCACCTGCGCGTCGTCGATAAGGGGCACGGCCTCGGGCAGCGGCCCGCCCTGCCCCGCGCGCGCGGGCACCACGAGGGCCGGCAGGTCGGCAGGCGCGGCGGTGGCGTCGACCAGGCACACCGAACCGGGATAGTCCTCGGCCACCTGGCGCAGGCTGTGCGGCGCCTGCGACGAGGGCTGCAGGCTGGTCTTGCCGCACAGCAGACCGGCCGCAAACCCCACGGCAAAGCGGTAGCGGTCTTCACACAGGTTGATGAGCTGGCCCTGCGCCGGCAGCTGCGCGGCAAAGGCCAGGGCGTCGGCCAGGAACTCGCGCACGCGCACCGGGCCTTCGGGGCACCAGGCGAGCACGTCGTCGAGGCCGTGGCGCGTGATCAGGGGGGAGCGGCTCATGGGATCAGGGTCGGTGCGCGCCACGCCGGCGCTCGTGGTCGCGGCGCCAGGCCTGCACCACCGTGGCCAGGCCGGGCCGCTCGTGGGGCGGCAGCACGCAGCGGCGCCAGAGCGATTCGAGCAGGAACATCAGCCCCAGCAGCGGGCCGGTGAGCACATTGGCGTGCACCGACCAGACCTCGCGCGGTGCCAACAGGAACAGGCCGGTGGACACGCTGGCGTTGAGCAGGAAAAACACGGTCCAGGCCCAGGTGACCTGGCGCGTGTAGCGCAGGTTGCGCGGCGAAAGATCGGGCCCGAAGATGCCGCGCGCCATGCGCGTGACCAGGGGCTCGGCCCCGCCCATGAGGCTGGCGCCAAACAGCGCGGCGAGCGCCAGGTGCACGCCCAGGTGCTGCAGGTAGTAGAGAAAGGCGACCTGCTGGCGCAGCAGCGGCCACAGCCCCCACAGCAGGCCGGCGCAGGCCAGCGCAAGCAACAACTTGAGGAGCAGCGAGCGCCAGCGCGCCGCGACGACGAAAACCGCGAGCACCAGCGGCGCCACCGCCACCGCCACGTGCAGGTCCATGGGCCCGCGCCCCGTGCTGCCCAGGTGCGACGCGGCGATCCAGCCCAGCAGCACCAGCCCGGAGCCGGCGGCGCGCAGCTTCATGTGGTGCGGTGGCGCGCGATGTGGGCCGCGAGCGAGCGCGGGCTGGCGAAGATCTGCTGGTTGTTCTCGTTGTCCGAGCGCATCTGGAAGCCGTAGCGCTTGGAGATCACCAGCGAGATCTCGAGCATGTCGATCGAGTCCAGGCCCAGGCCCTCGCCGTACAGCGGCGCGTCGGGGTCCACGTCCTGCACGGTCAGCTCGAGGTTCAGCGCCTCGATGATGAGCTGCACCAGTTCGGGCACGAGCCGGTCGATCGCTTCGGGTTGAACGGCATCTTCCTGCATGGTGGGGTTTTCCTCGGGGAACGGAAGGTGGTAATCGGGAGGTGTGTAACGGGACGTCAGGCGGGCGCGCCAAAGGCCAGCACCGCGTTGCTGCCCCCGAACGCGAACGAGTTGCTCAGGGCCGCGCGCAGGCCGCTCGCGCGGCGGCCTTCGAGCACGTGGTCCACGCCCTCGCAGGCGGGATCGATGCGGTCGCGCAGGTGCGCCGTGGGCGGGATGGCCTGCTCGCGCACGGCCAGCGCGGTCACCACGGCCTCGATCGCCCCGGCCGCACCCAGCAGGTGGCCGTGCACGGACTTGGTCGAACTCACGGGCAGGCGCGGGGCCAGGGCACCGAACACGTCGCGCAAGGACTGGATCTCGATCGGATCGCCCTCGGGCGTGGCGGTTCCGTGGGCGTTGATGTAACCAATGTCTGCAGGCGCAAGCCCGGCGTCGGCCAGCACGGCGTTCAGGGCCCGCACCTGGCCCGCGCGGTCGGGCCGCACGAGGTGGGTGTGGTCGCAGTTGGTGGCATAACCGAGCAGCTCGGCGTGAATGCGCGCGCCGCGCGCCACGGCGTGGTCCCAGTCTTCGAGCACCAGGGCCGCGCCGCCCTCGCCGAGCACCAGGCCATCGCGGTCCTGGGCGAAGGGGCGGCAGGCGCGCCAGGCGGTGTCGGCGTCGCCCTTGGCCAGCACGCGCATGGCCTCCCAGGCGCGCACCACGCTCATGGACTGGCAGATGTCGGACCCGCCCGTGACCATCACCGGCGCCTCGCCCGCGCGCACGCGGCGGAAGGCCTCGCCGATGGCGATGGTGGACGAGGCGCAGGCCGCCGTGTGGCTGCTGCTCACACCGCCCAGGCCGAACTGGATGGAGATGTGCGCGTTGGCCGCGTTGTTCATGCCCATCACCACCGACAACGGCGACACGCGCTCGCGGCCGTTGAGCCAGAGCTCGCGCGAGCCGCGTTCGTGGGCCGACAGACCACCCAGCGCGGTGCCCCAGAAGCAGCCCCAGGCACTGCGGTCGCTGCCGTCGTCGGCGGCCGATTTCGCGAAACCGGCATCGCGCCAGGCCGCAAAGGCGGCGGACACGCCGAGCTGCGAGAAGCGCTCCATCATGGAGGCCAGCGGCTTGCCCAGTTCACGCTCGGGCTCGAAGCCCTGGCACAGCACAAAAGGGGTCTGGATCGGGCGCGGCTTTTCGTCCACCGCCATCCAGCGCACCGCCGATTCACCGGCCAGCACACGCTCGAAGAAATCGTCCAGACCACCGCCGTAGGGGCTGACCACCCCGAGGCCGGTGACCGCGACGCGACGCCGCGCCATGCTCACCCCGTCTTGACCGGCGACAACGAATCGATGATCGCGACCATCTCGGCCACGGTCCTGGGCGGCGTCTGATCGGACGAAATGTCGATGCCCATGCGGTCCTCGGCTTCGAACATGAGCTCGGCGAGCATGAGCGAGTCGACGCCCAGGTCGGCCAGCACGGCCTCGGGCACCACGGCGGCTTCGGCCACGCCCAGGCGGTCCACGAGGAACCGGCGGATCAGTTCGATGGAGTTCACGTCATTCCCTCTCGGTGCCGGCTCTGCTGCCGCCCGGCCAAAATCTTTGTTGGAAGCGCTCGGGTACACGCACGGGCCGATCGTGGAGCACCACCGCTGCAGCGGCGGGCAGGCCCTTCGGGAATGCCCTGGGTCGCGCTGAGAAAGCGGCGGATTATAGCGATCCACCCCCTGGGAGCCGCCTTGGCCCGAGCGCCTGCAAATGGCGTCACGGGCCTGGGTTACATTCGCGCCGATACCCCCCAAACAGCGCACCGCCGCCTGCCCGAAAGCCCTTGAACACACACCCGACCCCAGGCTGGACGCACCGGCTCGCCGCCCGGTTCTGGACCCTGTGGTACCTGAAGGCAGCGGGCACCACCGCCTTCATGGTGCTGTTCTTCCAGGCCTACTTCTGGGTGCTGCACCACCCGTCGAGGCCCCCCGTCGAAGTGCCGCTGCTGGCCATCGACCACTGGGTGCCGTTCACGCCCGCGGCCATCTACGCGTATGGCTGGCTCTGGATCTACGTGTCGCTGCCGCCCGCGCTGATCGTGGGTTTCTGGGCGCTGGTGCGCTACGGCGTGTGGATCGCGCTGCTGTGCCTGGTGTGCCTGACGATCTTCTGGCTCTGGCCCACGCAGACACCGGTCTTCGACATCGATTGGTCCGCCCACCCCGAACTCGCCTTCCTCAAGGGCCTGGACGCCGCGAGCAACGCCTGCCCGTCGCTGCACGTGGCGGCCGCGGTGCATGCCGCTTTCTGGCTGCGCCACCAGCTGCGCGAGATCGGCGCCCCGGGCTGGCTGCGCGCGCTCAATGCGCTGCAGTGCCTGGCCATCGTGTGGTCGACCATGGCGATCCGCCAGCACGTGTTCCTCGACGTGCTCGCGGGCGCCGCGGCCGGCCTGCTGTTCGCATGGCTGTCGCTGCGCCGCTGGCGGCCGCTGGTGCTCGCTACAGCGGCCGGCGCTTCGCGAGCAACACCTCTCTGATCTGCGGCAGCGCGGTGCGGGCCGCCTGGCGACCGGCCTCGATCGCGCGTTTGCGCGCCGAAAAATCGGCCCCGCTCATGCCATTGAGCGCGGGGCGAAGCACCACGTCGGCGGTGCTGAGTTCGTGCCGGTTGATGTTCTGGCCCATGATCGCGAAGGTCTGCAGCACCACCTCGAGGTTGCCGACCGCGGGGTTGTGTTCGGGCACGCTGGACACATCCACCGCCAGCACCACCTCGGCCCCCATCTCGCGCGCCTGGCGGACCGGCACGGGCGCGGTCAGCCCACCGTCCACATACTCGGTTTCACCGATCTTCACTGGCGAGAACACGCCCGGTACTGCGCTCGACGCGCGCACCGCGGTGGCGGCGTCGCCGCGGCGAAACAGCACCCCGCGGCCGGTCTGCAGATCGGTCGCCAGCACACCCAGGGGCAGCGCCATGTTCTCGAGCAGCTTGCCGTCGACCGCCTTGCGCACGTAACGCTGCAGCGCCTCGCCGCGCAGCAGCCCGCGGCCCAGGATGGGCAGCGACCAGTCGGTGATCTCGGCCTCCTGCATCTGCAAGGCGACACGCTCGAGCTCGGCGCCGTTCATGCCGCTGGCGTACAAGGTGCCCACCAGGCTGCCGGCCGAGGTGCCGGCCACAAGATCGGGCCGGATGCCCGCGCGTTCGAGCTCCTGGATCACCCCGATGTGCGCAAAACCGCGCGCCGCGCCCCCGCCCAGGGCCAGGCCCAGGCGCGGTGGCCGCGTCAGCACCACCGGCGGCGTCGGCGGCGTGACGGCAGGCGGCGGCTCGGGCAGATCCACGACGGTGGGGGCGGTCGAACACCCCACGAGAACCACCAGGGCGCAAAGGCCCACAACACGACCAAGATACTTAGTAAGAACCATTCTCGTTCTGATACGATGCGCCGCACCCGACGCTGACAAGCGCCCGATTGTCCCAAAGCGCCCTTTCAAGTTCCGGAAAGTGACATTCATGAACATCTCCCGCCGTTTCACGCTCGGCCTGCTGGCCGCGGCCGCCCTGACCACCGGTGCCGCCCAGGCGCAGGACAAGGTGCTCAACATCTATTCGGCCCGCCACTACCAGACCGATGAAGCGCTTTACAGCGGTTTCACCCAGGCCACGGGCATCAAGATCAACCGCGTGGAAGCCGACGACGCTGGCCTGGTGTCGCGCCTGCGCGCCGAAGGCGCGGCCTCGCCCGCCGACATCGTGCTGATGGTGGATGCCGCGCGCATGGCCTCGGCCGACGCCCAGGGCCTGTTCCAGCCCATCAAGTCGAAGAAGCTCGACGACGCCATTCCCGCGACCCTGCGCGCCACGCCCACGGCCGACGGCGTGACCTGGACCGGCTTCTCGACCCGCGCCCGCGTGATCGTGTATGACCCGACGCGCGTGAAGGCCGAAGACGTGGCCACCTACGAGCAACTGGCCGATCCCAAGCTCAAGGGCCTGCTCTGCACGCGCTCGGGCTCGCACCCGTACAACATCTCGCTGTTCGCCACCGTGGTCGAACGCCTGGGCGACCAGAAGGGCGAAGAGTGGCTCAAGGGCCTGGTGGCCAACCAGGCGCGCGCCCCCAAGGGCGGCGACACCGACCAGATCCGCGGCGTGGCCTCGGGCGAGTGCGGCGTGGCGATCGCCAACAGCTACTACATGGCCCGCATCCTCAAATCGGACAAGCCCGAAGACAAGGCCGTGGCCGAGAAGGTCAAGGTGGTGTTCCCCAACCAGGCCACCTCGGGCACGCACGTGAACATCGCGGGCGCGGCCGTGGCCAAGTACGCCAAGAACCGCGACAACGCCATCGCCTTCATGGAGTACCTGGCCAGCCCCGCGGCCCAGCAGTACTTCGCCGACGGCAACAACGAGTTCGCGGCCGCCAAGGGCGTGAAGCTCAACAACCCGGCGCTCAGCGCCATGGGCGGCGACCACTTCAAGCTCGAGACCGTGCCGCTGGCGGCCGTGTCCAAGAACCTCACCAAGGTGCAGCAGATGCTGGACCGCGTCGGCTTCAAGTGAACGGGCTTTGCCCCTGAACCAAACGCCCGCGCTGCGGGCGTTTTTTTTGGGTGTACCGCTTCAGTACACCTGCGGCACGTAGATCTCGCCGGGCACCTGGTGGCGGCGGTAGCCCTCGTGGCGGATGCGCTCGGGCAGCGTGATGGAAGGCCGCTCGACCTCGTGGTAAGGAATGAGCGACAGCAGGTGGTGGATGCAGTTCAGGCGCGCGGTCTTCTTGTCGTCGGCCGGCACCACCCACCACGGCGACTCGGGCGTGTGGGTGCGCGCGAGCATTTCTTCCTTGACCTTGGTGTAGTGCTCCCAGCGGCGGCGGCTTTCGAGATCCATGGGGCTGAGCTTCCACTGCTTGAGCGGGTCGTGGATGCGGCCAAGGAAGCGCGCTTCCTGCTCCTCGTCGGAGATGGAGAACCAGTACTTCACGAGCTGGATGCCCGAACGCACGAGCATCTTCTCGAACTCGGGCACGGTGCGGAAGAACTCCTCGACCTGCTCCTCGTTGCAAAAGCCCATCACGCGCTCGACGCCCGCGCGGTTGTACCAGCTGCGGTCGAACAACACGATCTCGCCGCCCGCGGGCAGTTGCGTCACGTAGCGCTGGAAGTACCACTGGGTGCGCTCGCGGTCGTTGGGCGCGGGCAGCGCCACCACGCGGCACACGCGCGGGTTCAGCCGCTGCGTGATGCGCTTGATCACCCCGCCCTTGCCGGCCGCGTCGCGGCCCTCGAACACCACCACGACCTTGTGGCCGGTGTGCACCACCCAGTCCTGCAGCTTCACGAGTTCGGCCTGCAGGCGGAACAGCTCGCGGAAGTAGGTGCGGCGCGCCTCGCGGCGCCGCATGGCCTCGGCCGGGTCGAGGCCATCCGGCCGGTCATCGTCCTCGATCTCCATCTCAAGCTCTTCGTCGTAGCCGTCGATGAGGTCGTCGCTGACGCGGCGCAGGAGGTCGTCGGAGGGGGTGGGCATGGGTGGCGGGTGCAGGTCACAAACCCCGTGAGCTTGATCGATCTTGGTGACATCTGGATGACTGTCACAGACATCCGCCACGCCCGCCAGCGGCATGGCCGCATCGGCCATTCGCCCGGATCGAACATGGCCGGCGAACCTGCGCCACCGCACCGTTACCCACGATCGCCCCTGTTCAACGCGTATCCACCCCACACCCATGAAGCCTCTCAGCAAAGCCATTTCGGGCCTGTTCAATTCCGCGCCCCCGCCCATCAAAGCCGCCGTTCCTGCATATGTCTTCCAGAAAACGCAGCAGCTCGCGGAACTGTCGATCAATAGCGAGCCGGCCAAGTTCCTCGTGCTCAAACCCACCAAAAGCGGTGACGATTTCGGATTCAAGGCCGACAGCCACGGCAAGAAGTGGTCCATCGCCAGATGGCACGCGGCCAAGGCCTCTGCGAAATACCAGCGCCGAGCGGCCACGCAGTACCTGAACCACGAAAACCATTCGGTCCGCAGTGCTGCCCATCGCCTCATCACCGACAAGCATCTCGGGCTCGACAAGGGAAAGGTGACGAGCGAATACCAGGCCTGCCTGAAAATCCTCGCCGAGGCTGAAAAGCAACGCCACCAGCCCCGTGCAGAAGTGGCCACTGAAGCGGTTCAGGCAACCCCCGTCACGCCATCGCCGGCCATTGCCGACAAAGGCAGCAAACGCTTCGAGTTCGAAGGCTGGAAACGCACGCCCCTGTCGTCCATCCCAAGCATCGATTGGGCCGAACTCGAGTCCATCGTTGACTCGTCCGAAGAGGCACCCGACTGACGTGGCCGCGGCGCACCGGCGCGCCTCCTTCAACACCCGGCAGCCCTTTCATGGCTGTCGGGTGTTTTGCTTTGTGACGGTCGGGTCAGGCAGGCGCGGCACTCACGGCATAATTGACGTTTACGTCAACGTCAACCGCCGTCCGCGGCACCCAGAGGAGCACCCGCATGGAGATTGCAGGCAAGGTTTTCATCGTCACCGGCGGGGCTTCGGGCCTCGGTGAAGGCACGGCGCGCATGCTCGCGGCCAATGGCGGCAAAGTCGTCATCGCCGACATGCAGGCCGAAAAGGGCGAGGCCGTGGCCCAGGCCATCGGCGGCGTGTTCGTGAAGTGCGACGTGAGCAGCGAAGCCGACGGCCAGGCCGTGGTCGCCAAGGCCGTGTCGCTCGGCAAGCTCGTGGGCCTGGTCAACTGCGCGGGCATCGCGCCGGCCGAGAAGACCGTGGGCAAGAACGGTCCGCATTCGCTGGCCGTGTTCACCAAGACCATCATGGTCAACCTGGTCGGCACCTTCAACATGATCCGCCTGGCCGCCGACGCCATGAGCAAGAACGAGCCCGAGGCCACGGGCGAGCGCGGCGTGCTCATCAACACCGCCAGCGTGGCGGCCTACGACGGCCAGATCGGCCAGGCCGCCTACAGCGCCACCAAGGGCGGTGTGGTCGGCATGACCCTGCCGATCGCGCGCGACCTCGCGCGCAACGGCATCCGCAACATGACCATCGCCCCCGGCATCTTCGGCACGCCCATGCTGTTCGGCATGCCCAAAGAGGTGCAGGACGCGCTGGCCGCCGGCGTGCCCTTCCCGAGCCGCCTCGGCACGCCCGAGGACTACGCCAAGCTGGCCAAGCACATCATCGAGAACGACATGCTCAACGGCGAAGTGATCCGCCTCGACGGCGCGATCCGCCTGGCGCCGAAATGAGCCCCAGGGGCGTAGAGTCGCGCGCATGAAGCGCTGGCCCTACCCCCTGGTTCTGTCCCTCCTGCTGGCGGCCTGCGCGCAGCCGCCTGCCGCGCCGACCCTGCCTCCGGCCCCCGAGGCGGCCTCCGGTTACACCGCCAAGCCCGGCTGGTCCTTCGGGCGTTTTGCCGTGGCCGCGGCCAACCCGCTGGCCACCGAAGCGGGCGTCGCCATCCTGCGCGAAGGCGGCAGCGCGGTCGACGCGGCGATTGCCGTGCAGATGGTGCTCACGCTGGTCGAGCCGCAATCGAGCGGCATCGGCGGCGGCGCTTTCCTGCTGCACTGGGACGGCCGGCGCGTGCAGGCCTTCGACGGCCGCGAGACCGCCCCCGCGGCGGTGGACGAACGCCTGTTCCTCGACGCCCAGGGCAAACCCCTGCCCTTTGCCCAGGCCGTGGCCAGCGGCCGCTCGGTGGGCGTGCCGGGCGCCGTGGCCATGCTGGCCCTGGCCCATCGCCAGCACGGCCGCCTGCCCTGGGCCCGTTTGTTCGACCCCGCCATCGCGCTCGCCGAGCGCGGCTTCGCGGTGAGCCCGCGCCTGCACACCTTGCTGGCCGCCGAGACCGCCCTGCCGCAAGACCCGGTCGCCCGCGCCTACTTTTTTCGCGCCGACGGCCAGCCCCACCCCGTGGGCCACGTGCTGCGCAACCCCGAACTCGCGGCGGTGCTGCGGCAGATCGCCGCCCTTGGCCCGCTGGCGATGAGCGAAGGCCCGATCGCCAACGCCATCGTCGCCAAGGTGCGCCAGCACCCCAGGCTGCCGGGCGCGCTCTCGCTCGACGACCTGCGCCACTACCAGCCTCGCGAGCGCGAAGCGCTGTGCCAGCCGCAGCGCGCGGGCGGGCGCTGGGTGCGCCTGTGCGGCTTTCCGCCACCCAGTTCGGGCGGCATCGCGGTGGCGCAGATCCTGGGCCTGCTGTCGCGCACACCGCAGGCGCTCGCGGGCCTGCGCGAAGGCCGCCCCGGCGCCGACTGGCTGCACGCCTACACCGAGGCCTCGCGCCTGGCCTTCGCCGACCGCGCCCAGTACCTCGCCGACCCCGACTTCGTGCCCGCGCCCGGCGGCGACTGGCGCCTGCTGCTCGACCCCGACTACCTCAACGCGCGCGCCGCGCTCATCGGCCCGCAGCGCATGCCGCAGGTGGCGCCCGGCCGGCCCGCGGGCGGCGCCGCGCTGGCCTTCGCGCCCATGCCGGCCCAGCCCGAATCGGGCACCAGCCACATCAGCATCGTCGACGGCCAGGGCCATGCGCTGGCCATGACCACCACCATCGAAGCCGCGTTCGGCGCGCGCCTCATGGTCACCACCGACCCGTCGCGGCCCGGCGGCTTCCTGCTCAACAACGAGCTCACCGACTTCAGCTTCACCCCCGCCGACGCACAAGGCCGCCCGGTGGCCAACCGCGTACAGCCGGGCAAGCGCCCGCGCTCGTCCATGGCGCCCACGCTGGTGTTCGACGCCGAGACCGGCACCCCGCTGATGAGTGCGGGCAGCCCCGGGGGCGCGCTCATCATCCACTACACGGCCAAAGCCTTGTGGGGCACGCTGCACTGGGGCCTGCACCCCCAGGCCGCGCTCGACCTGCCCAACTTCGGCAGCCTGGGCGGCCCCTTGCTGCTCGAGAAAGACCGCTTCCCCACCGCCACCGTGCAGGCGCTGCAGGCGCTGGGCCACACGGTGGAAGCGGTGGACATGACCAGCGGCGCCCAGGCCCTGGTGCGTCGCGGCGGGCGATGGCTGGGCGGGGCCGACCCGCGGCGCGAGGGCATCGTGGGCGGCGACTGAGCCCCCCGGGGCCAGGGGTTAAAGTTGCCCCCCTCCCGCCATGGCCATTCCCCAGAGCTTCATTCAGGAACTGCTCAGCCGCGTCGACGTGGTCGACGTGGTGGGCCGCTACGTGCAGCTCAAGAAGGGCGGCGCCAACTTCATGGGGCTGTGCCCCTTCCACGGCGAGAAGTCGCCCTCGTTCAGCGTCAGCCCGACCAAACAGTTCTATCACTGCTTCGGCTGCGGTGCCAACGGCAACGCCATCGGCTTCCTCATGGAGCACGTGGGCATGGGCTTCGTGGAGGCGGTGAAGGAACTGGCCTCGCAGGTGGGCCTGCAGGTGCCCGACGAAGACATCTCGCCGCAGGAGCGCGAGCGCGCTGCGCAGCAGCGCCAGCAGCAGGCCACGCTCACCGACGTGCTGGAGAAGGCCGGCAAGTCGTACCAGCAGCAGCTCAAGGGCTCGCCGCGCGCGGTCGACTACCTCAAGCGGCGCGGGCTCTCGGGCCAGATCGCCAAAGTCTTCGGCCTGGGCTACGCGCCCGAGGGCTGGCGCCATCTGGCCGGCGTGTTTCCCGACTACGCCTCGCCACTGCTCACCGAATCGGGCCTGGTGATCGAACACGCCGACGAAAAAGGCCAGGACGGCCAGGCCAAGCGCTACGACCGCTTCCGCGACCGCATCATGTTCCCGATCCGCAACGTCAAGGGCGAGTGCATCGGGTTCGGCGGGCGCGTGCTCGACAAGGGCGAGCCCAAGTACCTGAACTCGCCCGAAACGCCGGTGTTCAGCAAGGGCCGCGAGCTCTATGGCCTGTTCGAGGCGCGCACCGCCATCCGCCAGCACGGCTACGCCCTGGTCACCGAGGGCTACATGGACGTGGTGGCGCTCGCGCAGCTCGGCTTCGCCAACGCCGTGGCCACGCTGGGCACGGCCTGCACGCCCGACCACGTGCAAAAGCTGTTCCGCTTCACGGACGCGGTGGTCTTCAGCTTCGACGGCGACGCCGCCGGCCGGCGCGCCGCGCGCAAGGCGCTCGATGCCGCCCTGCCCTGGGCCAGCGACACGCGCAGCGTGAAGTTCCTGTTCCTGCCAGCCGAGCACGACCCCGACAGCTACATCCGCGAGCACGGCACCGAGGCATTCGCCGAGCGTGTGAAAGAGGCCGTGCCGCTGTCGCGCTTCCTGCTCGAGGCCGCGGCCGCCGATTGCGACCTCAAGAGCGCCGAAGGCCGCGCACGCATGGCCAGCCAGGCCCGCCCGCTCTGGACCGCCCTGCCCGAAGGCGCGCTCAAGCGCCAGCTGCTGGGCGAAATCGCCCACGGCGCCGGCCTCGACACCACCGACCTCGAGCGGCTCTGGTCGGCCCCCACGGGCCGCGCGGGCAGCGGGACCCCGGGCCAGCGCCGTGCGGCCGGGCCCGACGACGGTGCACCGCCGCGCAGCGACAACGAGCGTGCCTGGCGCCCGCGCCAGGCCGGCGGCCCGGGCCCGTCGGACCGCCAGGGCCGCTACGGACGTTCAGAGCGCGCCGAACGGCGCGGCCCGGCCGGCGCGCGCCGCGGCCTGGTGAGCCGCGAAGACCGCGCGCTCGGCCTGTTGCTGTCCAACCCCGCGGCCTGGGACGCGCTCTCGGCCGACGACCACCACCTGCTGGCCGAACTGCCCGGCGCACACGGTGTGCTGTTCGCCTGGCTCGAATCTCAGATCCACGAGCACGGCCCGCAGCCCTGGGCGGTGCTGCGCGAAATCCTGCGCGAGCAGCCGCACGAGGCCCTGGCCCACCAGGCGGTGGAGCAGGTGGCGCTCACCCCGGGCGCCGAGCAGGACGCCGAAGAACTGGCCCACGTGATGCTGCGCCTGCGCATCGACCGCCTGAAGGTGCTCGAGAACGAGGCCATCGCCCGCGCCGGCAGCGACCCGGCCGAACTGCGGCGTTATGCCGACATCCAGGCCCAACGCAAGGCGCTGGAGCACCAGATCGGCGCCTCGCCGGTATAATCCACGGTTGCACCGCAAGCGCGACAGCAGCACCTCCGGCACCGGCCCGGCCCTCCTGCAAGGGCTACATGGATCACTTTCCTGGCCACCCCGCCGCCCTCCTCACCCGAGGCGGCGCGAGGAACCCCGCAAGGACTGCACACCAAATGTTCGCCCCCACAGCTTGCAGGCCCACCCGCACCGGCGCGCGGTGGGTCCGAGTGCCCTTCCAAACCACCGGTTCGGCCCCAGCTAAGGGTCTTCTGGCGGCTTCAGTGTGTTCTGCCGGTCCCGTTCGACGATTTTTTTGAGGTCTCCATGCCCGCGAAGAAAGCCAGTGCGTCCGCTGCTTCCAACACCAAGGCCACCGCCAAGAAGGCGCCTGCGGCCCAGGCCAAACCGGCGGCTTCTCCCAAGAAAGCCCCTGCAGTGACGACCAAGACCCCCGCCAAGGCGGCGCCGGCCAAAAAGGCCCCGGCCGCCAAGACCTCTGCCAGCAGCACCGCCAAGAAGGCCAAGCCCGAAGCGCTCGGCGAAGAGCTGCTCGACGAGGCCGTGCCCGCCAAGAAGAAGCCCGGCCGCCCGGCCAAGGCCGCCGCCGACAAGCCGGCCGCCAAGCGCGGCCGCAAGCCCGCCGCCGGCAAGGCCGCTGCCAAGGACGAAGACGACCTGGGCGACGACCTGGTCGACGACCTCGATGGCGAGGACCTGGTCGAAGACGTCGTCGAAGAGGTGACGACCGAGGAAGCGCAGCCGACCGAGAAGGCCAAGCCGCTGCGCATGAAGATCAGCAAGGCCAAAGAGCGCGCGCTGATGAAGGAATTCGGTCTCGACGAGACCATCCTGTCCGAAGAAGAAGCCCGCGCCCGCCGCGAGCGCCTCAAGACCCTGATCAAGCTCGGCAAGACCCGCGGCTACCTCACGCACGGCGAGATCAACGACCACTTGCCCGACAAGCTGGTCGAGGCCGAAACGCTCGAGGTGGTGGTCTCGCTGCTCAACGACATGGGCGTGGCCGTCTACGAACAGACGCCCGACGCCGAGACCCTGCTGCTCAACAACACCGGCCCCACCGCCGCCACCGAAGAGGAAGCGGAAGAGGAAGCCGAAGCCGCCCTGTCCACCGTGGACAGCGAATTCGGCCGCACCACCGACCCGGTGCGCATGTACATGCGCGAGATGGGCACGGTGGAGCTGCTCACGCGCGAAGGCGAGATTGAGATCGCCAAGCGCATCGAAGGCGGTCTGCACAGCATGATGGAGGCGATCAGCGAATCGCCCGCCACCATCGCCGAGATCCTGGCCATGGCCGAAGAGATCCGCGAAGGCAAGGTGGTGATCTCCACCGTGGTCGACGGCTTCGCCGACGCCGACGAGGCCGACGACTACGTGGCCGAAGAAGACTTCGACGACTACGACGAGGCCGACGACGACGACGGCAAGGGCGGCTCCAAGGCCCTGACCCGCAAGCTCGAAGAACTCAAGCGCGAAGCGCTCGAGCGCTTCGACGCGCTGCGCGAGATGTTCGAGAAACTGCACAAGGCCTACGACAAGGAAGGCTACGGCAGCGCCAACTACACCAAGACGCAGCAGGCCATCACCGAGAAGCTGATGACCATTCGCTTCACCGCGAAGGCCATCGAGAAGCTGTGCAGCACGGTGCGCGGCCAGGTCGACGAGATCCGCAAGAAAGAGCGCGAGCTGCGCCGGATCATCGTGGACAAGTGCGGCATGCCGCAGGAAACCTTCATCAAGGAGTTCCCGCCCAACCTGCTCAACCTCAAGTGGGTCGAGAAGCAGGCCGCCGCCGGCAAGCCCTGGAGCACCGTGCTCGAGCGCAACATCCCGCCGGTGCAGGAACTGCAGCAAGGCCTGATCGACATCCAGAACAGCGTGGTGGTGCCCATCGAGCAATTGAAGGGCATCCACAAGCGCATGAACGAAGGCGAAGCCTCGTCGCGCGACGCCAAGAAAGAGATGATCGAGGCCAACCTGCGCCTGGTGATCTCGATCGCGAAGAAGTACACCAACCGCGGCCTGCAATTCCTCGACCTGATCCAGGAAGGCAACATCGGCCTGATGAAGGCGGTCGACAAGTTCGAGTACCGCCGCGGCTACAAATTCTCGACCTATGCCACGTGGTGGATCCGCCAGGCCATCACGCGCTCGATCGCCGACCAGGCGCGCACCATCCGCATCCCGGTGCACATGATCGAGACCATCAACAAGATGAACCGCATCAGCCGCCAGCACCTGCAGGAGTTCGGCTTCGAGCCCGATGCGTCCATCCTGGCCGAGAAGATGGAGATGCCCGAGGACAAGATCCGCAAGATCATGAAGATCGCCAAGGAGCCGATCTCGATGGAGACCCCCATCGGCGACGACGACGATTCGCACCTGGGCGACTTCATCGAGGACACCACCAACACCGCCCCGATCGAGGCCGCCATGCAGGCCGGCCTGCGCGAAGTGGTCAAGGAGATCCTCGACAGCCTCACGCCGCGCGAGG
Organism: Hydrogenophaga sp. T2; assembly: GCF_049843535.1. Taxonomy (NCBI): domain Bacteria; kingdom Pseudomonadati; phylum Pseudomonadota; class Betaproteobacteria; order Burkholderiales; family Comamonadaceae; genus Hydrogenophaga; species Hydrogenophaga sp. T2. The sequence continues at coordinate 471,070 of NZ_JBBHZJ010000001.1, forward strand.
CCAAGGTGCTGCGCATGCGCTTCGGCATCGAGATGTCCACCGACCACACGCTGGAAGAGGTGGGCAAGCAGTTCGACGTCACGCGCGAACGCATCCGCCAGATCGAGAGCAAGGCGGTGCGCAAGCTCAAGCACCCCAGCCGCAGCGACAAACTGCGCAGCTTCATCGACTCGCTCTGATCGCGCGAGCCGACCCAAAAAAAGGGAGCCCGAGGGCTCCCTTTTTTCATTCGGGCTCGATGCCCGCGGCCTTGATCACCTTGCCCCACTTGGCCGTTTCGGCGGCCTGGAATTTCGCGAGCGCCTCGGGCGTGGTCGGGAACACCTCGCCGCCGCTGCTGGCGAAGAACTGCAGCACCGCCGGGCTCTTGAGCGCCTCGGCCACGAGTTGGTTGAGCCGCGCCACCACCGGCGCGGGCGTGCCCGCGGGTGCGTAGGCGGCGAACCAGTAGCCCATGTCGTAGCCCTTCACGCCGGCCTCGTCGATGGTGGGCACGTCGGGCAGCACCGCGGTGCGCTTGCTCGAGGTGACGCCCAGCGCGCGCAGCTTGCCCGCGGTGATCTGGGGCACGCCGGTGGAGGCGTCGGTGAACATCATGGTGATCTGGCCGCCGAGCAGGTCGGTGATGCCCATGGGGTTGCTGCGGTAGGGCACGTGCAGCAGTTGAACCTGGGCCATCTGCTGGAACAGCTCGCCCGCCACGCGGCTCGACGAGCTGCCGCTGCCGAACGAGAGCTTGCCCGGCGCCTGGCGCGCGGCCGCGAGCACGTCGCCCACGCTGCGGTAGGGCGAATCGGCGCGCACCACCATGATCTGGCCGCCCTTGCCCAGGCCCGAGATCGGCGCGAAGTCTTTCACCGGGTCGTAGCTGAGCTTCTTGTAAAGATGCTCGTTGGCCGCGTGTGTGGTGTTGGTGGTGATGAGCACGGTGTAGCCGTCGGCCGGCGCGCGCGCCACCTGCTGCGCGGCGATGGCGCCGCTGGCGCCGGCCTTGTTGTCCACCACCACCGGCTGGCCGCCCTTCTCGGCCACCGACTGGCCGACCGCACGCGCGAGGCTGTCGGTGGCGCTGCCGGCCGCGAAGGGCACGACGAAGGTGATGGGCTTGCCGGGGAAGCCATTGCCCTGGGCCAGGGCCGCGGGCAGCGCGAGCGCGGCCGCGGCCAGCACGGCCAGGCGGCGTCGCGAAAACGGGGCGGTGAAGAACGAATGCATGGGTGTCTCCTGTGTGTGTAGAGCGAAAGGGCGTCACTCGGCGGGGCCGCGCAACCGGGAAACCAGGGGGCCGGGCACGCGCAGCGGCAGCTCCAGCAGATGGAACGACAGGCTCTTGCCGTGGCTGTCGAGGTTGAGTGCGTCGTTCACGCCGCCGTCCAGCGCCGCGTCGAGCACCACGTTGAGCGCGTGCAGGCGCGGCAGCCGGTGCACGTGCACGGCCGTGGGCCGGCGGTGGCGGAAGTGCTCGCGCACCACCTCGGGCGTGATCTGCGCTTCGATCAGCGCGTAGAACTCGGGCGCCCAGGCGATCACGCTGATGTTGGAGCGGTCGCCCTTGTCGCCGGTGCGGCCATGGGCGGCGCGCCACAGGGGCACGGTGATGTCCTCAGGCATGCGCGGCCTCCACCATCACGAAGCGCGTGGGCACCTGCGCGCGCGGCAGCAGGCAGGAGAGCGTGCCCAGCGTGGGCCGCAGCGCGGTGCGGATGCCGCCGCCACCCGCCGGGCCGCAGGTGTAGAGCGCGGTCACCTCGTTGAGCAGGCGGCGCGCGCGCGCCGGGTCGCTGTGGCGCATGGCCAGGCGCAGGCGCACGTCGCGCGCGTCGCCCGGCGGCAGGTCGGCGAGCCAGCGGCCGTGGTCGTCGGCCCATACGCTGGCCACGCCGATCAGGTCGGCGCGCAGGGACACGCCCGGCCCCATGCGCTCGCGCACGGTGTCGGCCGCGAGCCGTGCGCGCGCCTCGGCGCGCGGCCCGGCGTACGACACCTCGCCCTCGGCCAGCCAGCCGCTTTCGTGGCACACGTTCACCTTCAGGTGCGTGGGCCGCGGGTGGCCCCGCACGCCGCGCAGGCGCACGCGGTCGGGGCCGATCTCGTCGAGCTCGGCCGCGCCGATGTCGGCCACCACGTCGGGCGTGAGGTAGGCCGTGGGGTCGTGCAGTTCGTAGAGCAGTTGCTCGGTCACGGTGTGGCGGTCCACCAGACCGCCCGTGCCCTCGGGCTTGGTGATCACGCAGCCACCGTCGGCGTGCAACTCGGCGATCGGGTAGCCCAGGTTCGCGAGGCCGGGCACGTCTTTCAGGCCGGGGTCGGCGTAGTAGCCGCCCGTGACCTGCGTGCCGCACTCGAGCAGGTGGCCCGCCATGGTCGCGCCGGCCAGGCGGTCCCAGTCGTCGAGCGCCCAGCCGAAGTGGTGCAGCGCCGGCCCGAGCGTGAGCGAGGGGTCGGCCACGCGCCCCGCCACCACGATCTCGGCGCCCGCGCGCAAGGCGTCTGCGATGGCTTCGGCGCCGATGTAGGCGTTGGCGCTCACCAGCGCGAGGCCATCGAGCCCGGGCAAGGCCTCGCGCAGTGCAGGCCGGTGCGGCTCGCCGCTCACGTCGTCGCCCTCGATCACCGCGATGCGCGGTGCGCGCAGGCCTTGGTCGGCGCACAGCCGGTGGATGTGCAGCGCCGCGCCCACCGGGTTGGCCGCGCCGAAGTTGCTCACGATGCGGATGCCATGCCGCAGGCAGCGCGCCAGCACGGGCGACAGCATCTCGCCCAGCAGCGGCTCGTAGCCGCGCGCGGGGTCTTCGCGCCGCGCCAGCTGGGCGAGTGCGAGGGTGCGCTCGGCCAGGGTCTCGAAGATCAGGCAGGCCGGGCCGCCCGCGCGCACCAGCGCGTCGACCACCGGGCCGGCGGCATCGGCACGGTCGCCCGAAAAACCCGCGGCCGAGGCGATGCGCAATGTCTCCTGTCTGCTCATGGGCGGCACTGTAGGGGCCGGCCACTGATCCGCAAAACTCAAAATGCCGATACATTCATCGGTCATGCAGATCAATCTGTCGACCCGCGAACTGCGCGCCTTCGTGGCCCTGGCCGACCAGCGCAACTTCACGCGAGCGGCCGCGCTGTGCCACCTGTCGCAGCCCGCGTTCTCGGCGCTGATCCGCGCGCTCGAAGAACACGTGGGCGGCCGCCTGTTCGACCGCACCACGCGCCAGGTGGAACTCACGGCCGAGGGCGAGGCCTTTCTGCGCGCGGCGCAGCGCCTGCTCAGCGACGCCGAGGCCGCGGTGGGCGACGTGCGCGACCACGTCGCGCGGCGGCGCGGCCGGGTGGCCATCGCCGCCCTGCCCTCGCTGGCGGCGGGCTGGCTGCCGCCGCTGCTGGCGCGCTTCCACCGCGAGCACCCGGGCATCGAGCTCGACGTGGCCGACGTGCTGTCCGACGACTGCGTGGCGCGCGTGCGCGCGGGCAGCGCCGACTTCGCGCTCGCCTCCACGCGCGCCCACACCAACGGCCTGCGCACCGAGCGCTTCTGCAGCGACCAGTTCCACGCCGTGTTCCGCCGCGACCACCCCCTGGCGCGCGCGAGCGGCAAGCTCAAGCTGGCCGAGCTCGCGGCCTGGCCCATCGTCCAGCTTGCGCGCTCGAGCAGCGTGCGCCAGTACGTGGAGGCCGCGATCTACCCGAACAGGCTGCAGACGCTGATGGAGCTCGAGCAGCTCAGCACCGTGGCCGCCATGGTGCGCGAAGGCCTGGGCATTTCCATCGTGCCCTCGCTCACGCTGTTCCACTTCGACCACCCGGAGCTGCGCGCGCGGCCGGTGGTGTCGACCGGGCTCAAGCGGCAGGTGTTCCTGGTGCGCCGCGCCGACCGCGCGCTGTCGTCGGCGGCGCAGGGGCTTTACGAGCTGCTGATGGCGAACCGGCCGCGGGCCTGAGACCCCGGGGCAGGGGCCGCGCGCTCAGGCGGGCAAGGTCACGCTCACCCGCAACCCCGGGTGCGCGTTGCCGATCTCGCAGCGCCCGCCGTGCGCCTGCGCCACCAGCCGGCACAGGTACAAGCCCAGCCCCACCCCGCCCGCGTCGCGCGTGCGGGCGCTGTCGGGGCGGTAGAAGGCCTGGCCCAGTTGCGACAGGCGTTCTTCGGGCACGCCCGGGCCGTGGTCGCGCACCACGAAGCGCACGCCACCGTCGGCGTGCGCCAGGTGCAGTTCCACCGGCGCCGCCGCGTCGCCCGCGTGCCGTAGGGCGTTGTCGAGCAGGTTGCGCAGCAGCAGGCGCATGCGCACGCGATCGAGCGGCACTGGGGGCAGGCCCTCGGCCACGTGCAGCACGGTGCGCTGCGCCTCGGGCCGCACCGCCGCGAGTTCGTCGATCACCTCGCGCGCGAGCGCGGCCGGGTCGGTGGGTTCGCGTTGCAGCACCGCGTGGCGACCGGCCAGGCGTTCGCTCTCGAGCAGGTCGTTGATGAGGCGCGCCATTTCGCCGAGGTCGCGCAGCAGCGCTTCGCGCTGCGGGTTCACCTCGGCGGTCTCGGGCAGCAGCTCGGTGTTGAGCCGCGCGCGCGTGAGCGGGCTGCGCAGCTCGTGGCTGATGGCCAGCAGCAGCGCGCGCTGCGCCTGCAGCATCTGCTCGATGTCGTGGCCCATGGTATTGATGGTGGCCGCGAGTTCGCCGAGCTCGTCGTGGCGGCGGCGCGGCGGCAGTGCGATGGGCTGGCCGAAGTCACCGGCGCCGAAGCGCATGGCGCCGGCGCGGATGTCGTCGAGCGGGCGCAGCAGCCGGCGCAGGTACCCGAAGGCCAGCGCGGTCACGAGCAGCAGCGACAGCAGCGCCCACCCGAACATGCGGGGCCGCGCTTCGATGGCCGATTCGTTGATGCCGAATTCGATGAGGTGCCCGTCGGCCGTGGGCCGCTGCACCAGCGCCTGCCAGTAGGCCTCGTCGCGGCCGGGCCCGCTGTCGCGCCGCCAGTGTGGCCGCGGCGAGTCCGGGTGCGAGCGCCATTGCACACGCGGGCCGGCGATGTCGACGGTGATGATGGGCATGCGCTCGGTGAGCGCCCGTGCGCGTTCGATATCGGGTGTCCCCTGGGGCGCGATCTCGCTGGCCAGCCGGCTCACGTAGTCCATGAGCAGGGGCTGCGCCGCCTCTTTCCAGCCCAGGGTGAAGGCGCGCTGCGCACCGCCGATGAAGATGAAGGCCACCGCGAACGCGAGCAGCAGGAACACCACCAGCAAACGCAGCTTGACCGAATGGCGAAGGCGGTGAAAGCGCTTCATGGCCGCTCAGGCCTCTCGCCGCAGCGCGAGCGAATAGCCCGCGTTGCGCAGTGTCTTGATGCAGTCGAGCGGTTCGAGCTTGCGGCGCAGCCGGCTCACCACGATGTCGACCGCGCGCGTGAGCAGATCGGCCTCGTGGCCGCGCAGGTGGTTGAGGATGTCGTCGCGGCTGAGCACGCGCCCGGCCTCGCGGGCGAGCAGGTGCAGCAGCTCGAACTCGGTGCCGGTGAGCTCCACGCGTTCGCCCTGGCGCCACACCTCGCGCCGCGCGGGGTCGATGCGCAGGCCCTCGAAGGCCAGCACGCCGGGCTCGGGCCGCGGCGCGGGCGCGGCCACGCGGCGGCGCAGCACGGTCTGCACGCGGGCCACGAGTTCGCGCGGCTCGAAGGGCTTGGGCAGGTAGTCGTCGGCGCCCATCTCCAGGCCCACCACGCGGTCCATCACGTCGCCGCGCGCGGTGAGCATCACGATGGGCAGGTCGCTTTCCTTGCGGATGGTGCGGCAGAGTTCGAAGCCGTCCATCTCGGGCAGCATCACGTCGAGGATCGCGGCATCGAAGCCGCCGCGGCGCAGCTCGGCCAGCCCTTCGCTGGGCCGAAACGCCTGCACCAGCGCCAGGTCGAAGCGCCGGAAGTAGCTCGCCAGCGGCGGGCCGAGCTGCGTGTCGTCGTCGATCAGCAGGATGCGGGGCATGCGCGCATTCTCACACCGCGTCCGCCCCCTCAGCCGCGCTGGAACCAGCCGCGGCGCTTCTCCAGGAAGCCGCGCACCTCGGCCTGCTGCGTCGGGTTGAGGCTGTCGTAGAAGTCGGCCAGGGCGTTGATGACCTCGGGCGTGGCCACCTGCAACACGCGGGTCTTTTCGTCGAGCAGGTGCAGGGCGCGCGCGCGGTCGAACTTCTCGCCCGCCACCAGCGCGCGCATGGCCTCGCGCGGCTCGCCGGCCGGGCCCATCATGGCCTGGCGCTGGGCCACGAGCTTGTCGGCCAGCACGTCGAGCTTCTGGCGCTGGGCGGTGTCGAGATCGAGCTTGCGGCTGACACGCTCGACCGCCTTGCCGCGCCACTCGGCCACCTGCTCGGGCGAGGCCGGGCCGTGGTGGGGGCGGTGGCCGCAGGCCGCGAGGCCCCCGGCGAGCACGGTGACGCTGGTGAGGACTATGAGGGTGCGACGGATCCAGGGTTTCATGGCGGTCCTTCCGGAACGGTGTTGAACAGGCCGCCATGGTGCGATCGGGCCCCCGACACCGGGTCTCGGGGCGGTATCGCTTGATGTCGTTTTGTTTCGGCTCAGGGTGCGGCCACGGCCTCGCCCTGCACGATCTTGCGCGCCATGCTCCAGCGGTGCACCTCGCTCGGGCCGTCGTAGATGCGGAAGGCCCGCATGTCGGTGAAGATGCGCATGACCGCGGTCTCGCCGGTCACGCCCTGCCCGCCCAGGATCTGCACGCAGCGGTCCACCACGCGCCACTCGGCCTCGGAGCACACCACTTTGGCGCGGCTCGACTCGAAGTTGCAGCGCTGCCCCTGGTCGAGCAGCCAGGCCGTGTGCCAGATGTGCAGGCGCGCGGTCTGCAGGTCCATGTCGTTGTCGGCCAGCATGAAGCCCACGCCCTCGTGCTCGGCCAGCGGCCGGCCGAAGGCCTGGCGGCGGCGCGCGTAATCCACTGCGATGTCGTGCGCGCGCCGCGCCTGGCCGAGCCAGCGCATGCAGTGGGTGAGCCGCGCGGGCGCCAGCCGCACCTGCGCATAGCGAAAGCCCTTGCCGGGCTCGCCCAGGATGTCGGCATCGGGCACGTAGAGGTTGTCGAAGCGCAGCACGCCGTGACCGCCGGTGAAACAGCGGTCCATGGCGTCCATGTTGCGCTCGAGCACGATGCCGGCTTGGTCCATGTCGGCGAGGAACATGGTGGCGGTGCCGTCTTCCATGCGCGCCATCACGATCGCGTAGTCGGCCCCGTCGGCGCCGGTGATGAACCACTTGCGGCCGTTGATGCGGTAGCCCTGGCCGTCGCGCACCGCGGTGGTCTGCAGCATGCCGGGGTCGGCGCCCGCACCGGGCGCGGGCTCGGTCATGGCGAAGCACGAACGCGTGCGGCCCTGCACCTGCGGCACCAGCCAGCGCGCCTTCTGCGCGGGCGAGGCCACCGCCTCCATGAGGTGGATGTTGCCTTCGTCGGGCGCGTGGATGTTGAGCGCGGTGGGGCCGAGCCAGGAATAGCCCGCCTCTTCGAACACCACGGCCTTGGCGGTGTGCGACAGGCCCAGCCCGCCCAGTTCGACCGAAGCATGCGGCGTGAGCAGCCCGGCCGCGCGGGCGCGCGCCACCAGCTCGTCGCGCAGCGCCGGGTGCGGGCCGTGGCTGTCCTGGCGGGGGTCGCTCTCCAGCGGCAGCACCTGCTCGCGGATGAAGTCGCGGGTGCGCTGCTGCAGCGCTTTCAGTTCGTCGGAGAGGTCGAAGTTCATGGCGGGGGCATCGGAGGAAGATGCCCCGCACCATAGCGGCGGATCGGCCGCGCGCCGCTCACCTGGGTGACAGCCGCGCGACCGGACGACCGCCCGGCTGCGGCCTCAGTCGGCGAAGACCTCGGTGTCCACCTCGCGGTTGGCCTGGTCGCTGTAGCGGCTGCCGCTGACGGTGCGCGGGTTGATGAGCGCGTCGAGCCGTTGCATCAGGTCGGCGCTCAGCACGACGTCGGCCGCGCGGTTGTTCTCGTGCAGGTGGTCGAGGTTGGCCGTGCCCGGCAAGGCGTGGATGTGCGGCGCCTTGTGCAGCACCCAGGCCAGGGACAACTGTGCCGGCGTGCAGCCCGCCTCGGCCGCGATCGCGCGGTAGGCCGGCAGCAGGCGCTGGTTGGCGGCCCAGTGCGGGGCGGCGAAGCGCGGCATGCTGCGGCGGATGTCCTTGGCGTCGAAAGCGGCGGGGTCGAGGTCGCCGGCGAGGAAGCCGCGCCCGGTGGGGCTGAAGGCCACGAAGGCCGCGCCGATCTCGCGGCAGGCCTCAAGCACCGCGATCTCGGGGTTGCGCGTCCACAGCGAGTACTCGGTCTGCACCGCGGCGATCGGGTGTTCGGCGTGCGCCTTGCGCAGCGTGGCGGCCGACACCTCGGACAGGCCGACCGCGCGGATCTTGCCCGCGCGCACCAGGTCGCCAAGCGCGCCCACGCTCTCTTCGATCGGCACCTGCTTGTCCCAGCGGTGCAGGTAGTACAGGTCGATGACCTCGGTGCGCAGCCGCTTGAGCGCGGCCTCGCAGGTGGCGCGCAGCGTGGCCGGGCGGCCGTCGATCACGCGCACCAGCTGGCCGTCGCCTTTCACGTCCACGCCCTGCATGCCGCACTTGCTGGCCAGCGTGAAGCGGCTGCGGTGCGCCGAGAGCACGCGGCCCACCGTGGTCTCGCTGGCGCCAAAGCCATAGAGCGCCGCGGTGTCGAAGTGGGTCACGCCGTCGTCGAGCGCGGCCAGCAGCAGGCGCTCGGCCTGCGCGTCGGGCACCGGCGGGCCGTAGGCGTGGCAGATGTTCATGCAGCCCAGGCCGATGGCCGAGACGGTGAAGGGGCCGAGCGCGCGCTGTTGCATGTCAGCCCTGGGCGTTGAGCTTTTGCTCGAGGTCGTGCAGCACCTGGTAGCAGGCGAACACGCGGGCCACGCTGGCGTTGGGCTCGCGGCCCTCGCGGATGGCGGCGAAGAACTCGCGGTCCTGCAGCTCGATGCCGTTCATGCTCACATCGACCTTCGAGACATCGATCTTCTCTTCCTTGCCGTTGAACAGGTCGTCGTAGCGCGCGATGTAGGTCGCGGTGTCGCCGATGTAGCGGAAGAAGGTGCCGAGCGGGCCGTCGTTGTTGAAGGAGAGCGAGAGCGTGCAGATGGCGCCGTTGGCGGCCTTGAGCTGGATGCTCATGTCCATGGCGATGCCCAGCACCGGGTGGATCGGGCCCTGGATGGCGTTGGCCTGCACGATGGGGCTGTTGGCCTGGTAGGCGAACAGGTCGACCGTGTGCGCGGCGTGGTGCCACAGCAGGTGGTCGGTCCAGCTGCGCGGCTGGCCCAGCGCGTTGGTGTTGGTGCGGCGGAAGAAATAGGTCTGCACATCCATCTGCTGGATGTTGAACTCGCCCGCGGCGATCTTCTGGTGCACGTACTGGTGGCTGGGGTTGAAGCGGCGCGTGTGGCCGCACATGGCCACCAGGCCCGTCTGCTTCTGCAGATCGACCACGGCCTGTGCACCGGCCAGGCTGTCGGCCAGGGGGATCTCCACCTGCACGTGCTTGCCGGCCTTGAGGCAGGCGATGCTCTGCTCGGCGTGCATCTGCGTGGGCGTGCACAGGATCACCGCGTCGAGCTCGGGGATGGCCAGCGATTCGGCAAGCTCGGTGGTGACGTGGCCGATGCCGTACTTGGCCGCGACCTCTTGGGTCTTGTCGAGCTCGCGGCCGATCAGCGAGATCACCTCGACGCCGTCGATGTTCTTGATGCCGTCCAGGTGTTTGACGCCGAAGGCGCCCGCGCCGGCCAGCGCGACTTTGATGGTCTTGTTGCTCATGTTCAGTTCTCCAGGATCAGGTGGCCCACGGCGGTGTTGCTCGCGGGCACGTGGAAGAAGCGGTGCTTCACCTTGGGCAGCGGACCGCCCGCCACGTCGGCCATCGCGCCGCGCGCGATCAGCCACATCACGAGTTCGATGCCCTCGCTGCCGGCCTCGCGCACGTAGTCGATGTGCGGGATGTCGGCGGCCGCGGCGGGGTTGGTCTCGAGCAGGTCGAGGAACCGGTTGTCGAAGTCTTTGTTGATCAGGCCCGCGCGCGGGCCCTGCAGCTGGTGGCTCATGCCGCCCGTGCCCCAGATGTGCACGTTGAGGTCTTCGTCGTAGCTCTCCACCGCCTTGCGGATCGCCTGGCCCAGGTTGAAGCAGCGGCGGCCGCTGGGCACCGGGTACTGCACCACGTTGACCGCGAACGGAATGACCGGGCAGGGCCACGCGCCCTTGACCGGGTCCTGCTCGCCGCACATGAGCGACAAGGGCACGGTGAGGCCGTGGTCCACGTCCATCTTGTTCACGATGGTGAGGTCGAAGTCCTGCTGGATCACGCTCTGCGCGATGTGCGAGGCGAGCTCGGGGTGGCCGATGACCTTGGGCACGGGGCGCGGGCCCCAGCCCTCGTCGGCGGGCTGGTACTCGGCCGCGGTGCCGATGGCGAAGGTGGGGATGATGTCCAGGCTGAACGCGGTCGCGTGGTCGTTGTAGACCAGGAAGATCACGTCGGGCTTGTTCTCCTTCATCCACTGCTTGGAGTACTCGTAGCCCTTGAAAACGGGCTGCCAGTACGGCTCGTGGGTCTTGCCCAGATCGAGCGCCGCGCCGATGGCGGGCACGTGCGAGGTGTACACGGATGCGGTGATGCGTGCCATGGTGTCAGCTCCTTCCCCATTTCGGGTCGCGCCCGCCGTTGATCATCATGTTGCGGTACTCCTCTTCGGACATGCCGGTCATGGAGCCCGCCATTTGCTGGAAGCTCTTGCCGTCGGTGGCGCCGATCTTGGCGAGGAAGTAGATGTTGCCGCCGAGCGCGATGCAGCGGTTGAGGTCGCGCGCGAGCACGGCCTGCTTCTGCTCTTCGCTCATGGCCCACTCGTCGAGGTAGGCACGCTCGTCCTTCTTGAAGCGCTCGCGGTTCTCGGCCTTCATGAGGCTCATGCAGAACTGGTTGAGCCAGTAGCCCTTGCGGCTTTGATCGGCGTCGAAGATGGTCGTGCCGGGCACGTCCTTGTAGGGTTTGTCCAGGGCCATGTCAGACCTCCTCGGGCCAGTAAAGGCGCATCGGGTTGTCCACCAGCAGCTTCTTCTGCAACGCGGCGGTGGGCGCGATGTGCGGGATGAAGTCGACCAGCAGGCCGTCGTCGGGCATGTGGTCCTTGAGGTTGGGGTGCGGCCAGTCGGTGCCCCAGAGCACGCGGTCGGGGAAGGTCTCGACCACCTTGCGCGCAAACGGCACCACGTCGCGGTACGCGGCCTGCTCGCCGTCGAGCGCCTTGGGGCCGCTGACCGAGAGCCGCTCGGGGCAGCTCACCTTGCTCCACACGTTTTCATGCTCGCGCATGAACTTGAGGAACAGGGCGAACTCGGGGCCGTCCACGGGCTTGCTCACATCGGGGCGGCCCATGTGGTCGACCACCACGGTGGTGGGCAGCGCGGTGAAGAAGTCCCAGAGCTCGGGCAGGTCCACGGCCTCGAAGTAAATCACCACGTGCCAGCCCAGGGCCTTGATGCGGCCCGCGATCTCCATCAGTTCGTCCTTGGGCGTGAAGTCGACCAGGCGCTTGACGAAGTTGAAGCGCACGCCGCGCACGCCCGCGGCGTGCAGGCGCTGCAGTTCGTCGTCGGTCACGCTGCGCTTGACGGTGGCCACGCCGCGCGCCTTGCCGTTGGACGCCAGGCAGGCGTCGACCATGGCGCGGTTGTCGGCGCCGTGGCAGGTGGCCTGCACGATCACGTTGCGCGCAAAGCCCAGGTGGTCGCGCAGCGCAAACAGCTGCTGCTTGCTCGCGTCGCAGGGCGTGTACTTGCGCTCGGGCGCGTAGGGGAATTCGGCGCCGGGGCCGAACACGTGGCAGTGCGCGTCCACGCTGCCCGCAGGCAGCACAAAGCGCGGCTGGCTCGGGCCGTCGAACCAGTCGAGCCAGCCCGCGGTCTTGGTGAAGTCGCCGGAAGTCGGTTTGCTCATCGCGTGCTTTCAGTCGATGTAGCGCAGGCCGGCGGCGGCCAGCGGTTCGCGCATCTTGTACATGTCCAGGCCGAGCACGCCGCTGGCGAGCTTGTCGCGCTTCTCGCCTTCGTTGGCCTCGCGCTTGCGCGCGGCCTCGAGCGTGGCCGCGGCCTTCTCGCGCGGCACGCAGACCACGCCGTCGTCGTCGGCCACGATCACGTCGCCGGGCGTGACCCACATGCCCGCGCACACCACCGGGATGTTCACCGAGCCCAGCGTGGCCTTGATGGTGCCCTTGCTGCTGATGGCCTTGCTCCAGACCGGGAAGTTCATTTCCTTCAAGGTCTTCACGTCGCGCACGCCGGCGTCGATCACCAGGGCGCGCGCGCCGCGGGCCTGGAAGCTGGTGGCCAGCAGGTCGCCGAAGTAGCCGTCGGTGCACTCGGCCGTGACGGCCGCCACCACGATGTCGCCCGGCTGGATCTGCTCGGCCGCGACGTGCATCATCCAGTTGTCGCCCGGGTGCAGCAGCACGGTGACGGCCGTGCCGCTCACCTGTGCGCCGCTGAAGATCGGGCGCATGTAGGGCTTGAGCAGGCCCACGCGGCCCATGGCCTCGTGCACGGTGGCCGAGCCCAGCGCGGCGAGCGCGTCGGCGGTTGCGCGGTCGGCGCGCTGGATGTTGCGGTAGACAACGCCAAGTTCGTACATGTCGGTTCCTTCGAAAGCGGTTACAGGCCCTTGGCCTTGAGGCGCGCGTCCAGGCGCGAGAACACGCGGCGCGTATTGCCTTCGTAGATCGCGTGCTTGTCGTCGGCCGACAGGATCTTCGAGGCTTCGATGTAGCGCTTGGTGTCGTCGTAGTAGTGGCCCGTGGTGGGGTCGATGCCGCGCACCGCGCCGATCATCTCGGAGGCGAACAGCACGTTCTTCACCGGGATCACGGTGTTGAGCAGGTCGATGCCGGGCTGGTGGTACACGCAGGTGTCGAAGAACACGTTGTTGAGCACGTGCTCGGTCAGCAGCGGCTTCTTCATCTCCTGCGCCAGACCGCGGAAGCGGCCCCAGTGGTAGGGCACCGCGCCGCCGCCGTGCGGGATCAGGAACTTCAGCGTGGGGAAGTCCTTGAACAGGTCGCCCTGGATCAGCTGCATGAAGGCCGTGGTGTCGGCGTTGAGGTAGTGCGCGCCGGTGGTGTGGAAGCAGGCGTTGCAGCTCGTGCTCACGTGGATCATGGCGGGCAGGTCGTACTCCACCATCTTTTCGTAGATGGGGTACCAGTGGCGGTCGGTCAGCGGCGGGCTGGTCCAGTGGCCGCCCGAGGGATCGGGGTTGAGGTTGATGCCGACCGCGCCGTATTCCTTGACGCACTTCTCCAGCTCGGGAATGCAGGTGGCCGGATCGACGCCGGGCGACTGCGGCAGCATGGCCACGGGCACGAAGTGCTCGGGGAACAGCGTGGACACGCGGTGGCAGAGCTCGTTGCAGATCGCGGCCCAGGTGCTCGACACGGCGAAGTCGCCAATGTGGTGGGCCATGAAGCTCGCGCGCGGGCTGAACAGCGTGATGTCGCTGCCGCGCTCCTTCATGAGCTTGAGCTGGTTGGTCTCGATGGACTCGCGCAGCTCGTCGTCGCTGATCTTCAGGTCCGCCGCTTTGGGCATCTGCGCCGGGTCCTTGATGCCCGCGATCTGGGCGTTGCGCCAGTTCTCCAGCGCCTTTGGGGCCGTGGTGTAGTGGCCGTGGCAATCGATGATCAGTGACATGGGGTCTCCTTGGGGTGTTCTGGTGTTGGAAAGACTCAGGCCGCGGCGGACATGCCCTGGCGCTGCTTGGCGGCGTCGGCCTCGGGCGTGTTCATGAAGGCCAGCAGCGCGCGCACCGCGTCGGCGCGCGCGGTGTTCGCGGGGATGCCCGCACTGAACACGGTGACGATCTGGATGGCCTCGGGCAGCGGGCCCACGATGGTGATGCCCGGCACGTTGAGCAGCTCGCTCAGTTGCTGAAAGCCCAGCGCCACCTCGCCCTTGGCCACCAGCGAGGCCACGGGCACGCCCGGGGGCGCCTGCACCGTCTTGCCAGCCACCGCGTCGGCCATGCCCCAGCGCTCGAACAGCTTCTGCAGCGCCACGCCGCTGGGGCCGGTGGAGTAGCTGATGCGCTCGGCGGCCAGCACCGCGGCCTTCACGGCCGCTTCGCTCGAGAGGTCGGGCAGGGGGCTGCCTTCGCGCACGCAGGCGGCCACGCCGCTGCGCACCAGGTCCACACGCCCGGGCCGCAGGTGGCCGGCCGCAATCAGCTTGTCGATCGCGTCGCTGGCCAGGATCACCAGGTCGAAGGCCTCGCCGGCCGCGACGCGTTTGGCCGCGTCCACGCCGCCCACCGACTCGATGGCCACGGCCTGGCCGCTGCGCGCGGTGTAGGCCGCGGTGAGCTCGGCCAGCACCAGGCGGGTGGCCATGGACGAAATGCCCCGCAGGGCGCCGGCTGGGGTGGAAGGGGCGGATGGGGTGTTGGGCATGGCCGCGCATTGTGGCCAGCCCGCCGCTGTGCGAAAACCCACACGTCGGGCTATCAGCTAGAACAAAATCCGATATCTCGGATCTGCAGCCCCATGGACCTCAAACAACTCGAATACTTCGTGCGCGTGGCCGAGCTCGGCAGCTTCACGCGCGCCGCCATCGCGCTCGACGTGGCCCAGCCCGCGCTGTCGCGCCAGGTGCGCCTGCTCGAGGTGGAGCTGCGCCAGACCCTGCTGGTGCGCAACGGCCGCGGCGCCACGCCCACGGAGGCCGGCAAGCTGCTGCTGGCCCACGGGCGCGGCATCCTGCACCAGGTGGAGCGCGCGCGCGAAGAGCTGGGCCGGGTGCGCGGTTCGCTCGCGGGCCGGGTGGCGCTGGCGCTGCCGCCCAGCCTGGCGCGTGTGCTCACGGTGCCGCTCACGCGTGCCTTCCGCCAGCGCCTGCCCGAGGCCAGCCTGTCGATCAGCGAGGGCCTGTCGACCAGCATGCAGGAGTGGCTGCTCACCGGGCGCATCGACATCGCGCTGCTCTACAACGCGCAGCCCATGCCCGAGATCGAATTGCAGCCGCTGCGCGAGGAAGCGCTGTGGCTGGTGCAGCCGCGCCCGCCGGGCCTGAGCGAAGACCCCCCGCCCTCGCCGCTGCCCTTGCGCGAGCTGGCCGACGTGCCGCTGATCATCCCGAGCCGGCCCAACGCGCTGCGCATGCAGGTGGAGGCCGAGCTCGCCAACATCGGCTGCCGGCCGACCGTGGCGCTGGAGATCGACGGCGTGTCGGCCATCCTCGACCTGGTGGCCGACGGCGCGGGCGCCGCCCTGCTCTCGCGCAACGCGGTGGCCAGCTCGGTCCGGCCCTCGGCCTACAGCCTGCGCGGCATCACGCCGCCGCTGCGCACGCGGCTGAGCCTGGCCACCAGCTCACAACGCCCGGCCACGCTCACGCAGCAGCAGACGCTGGGGCTGATCGCGGAAACGCTGGAGGCGGTGAGCCGGGCCTGAGCGCGCGCGGCGCTCAGATCAGGCCCGCGCTGCGCGCCGCCGCCTCCAGGCCCTTGTAGTTCTCGGGCCGGGTCTCGATGTAGCGCGTGGCGCGGTTGAGCTTGAGGATCTCGGCCTGCTCGGGCACCGCGGGCGACAGACCGATCAGCGCGGCCTTGACCTTGTCCTGCATGGCCTTGGGCATGTCGGCGTGCACCGACCAGTTGTAGTTGAAGTAGCCGGGCGTGGTGTAGAACACATCGACCGCCTTGGTGTCGACCTTGTTCTCGCCCACGAACTTGCGCCACACCGTGATGTCGAGCGCCGCCGCGTCGACCTTGCCGCTCACCACCGAGGCGATGGTCGCGTCGTGCGCGCCGCTGTAGGCCACGCGCGCGAAGTCTTTCTCGGGGTTGATGTTGGCCTGCAGCAGGAAGCTGCGCGGCATGAGGTGGCCCGAGGTGCTGCTCTGCGAGCCGAACGACACCTGCTTGCCTTTCATGTCGGCCAGCGACTTGATGCCCGAATCGGTCTTGGCGATGAACACCGACTGGAACTTGGTGTCTTCTTCGCGCTGCGCGAGCGGCACCACCTTGCCGCCCGAGCGCAGGTTGGCCTGCACGAAGGTGAAGCCGCCGAACCACACCAGATCGACCTTCTTGTTCACCAGCGCTTCCACCGCCGCGGGGTAGTCGTTCACCGGGGTGAATTCCACCTTCACGCCGAGCTGCTTCTCGAGGTACTGGGCCAGCGGCGTGAACTTGCGCACCTGCTCGGTGGCGGCTTCTTCGGGGATGGTGGTGACGCGGAACACGGCCTGGGCCTGCGCGCCGAAGGCGATCAGGCCGGCGGCCAGCAGCAGCACGCCGCGAACGGGTTGGAAGAAGGAACGGAGACTCATGGCGGCTTCCTGATGAAGAGAGGAACGGACTCGAAGAAACGGCCGACGCCTTGCAGACAAGGGAAGGCGTCAGGCCGGCGGCGGATGTTACTGGCCCGGCGTGTCGCCCGGCGCCATCCAGTCGGTCAACACCGCATCGGCGCGGGGTTTGTGGAACTTGGGGCGGCCCTGGCCCTGCGGCGTGCCCAACACCATCCAGCCCACCAGGCTTTCGCCCGGGCGGCAGAAGGCCGACATCACGGCCTCGGCGCGCACCTTGCTGCCCGAGAGCATCTTGCCGCCGTAGCCCATGGCGTGGGCCGCCGTGAGGAAGTTGCTGAGCGCGCCGCCGAGCGCGATCCACTGCTCGTGCACGGTGGCCAGCGGGTGGCCGGCGTCGATGCGCGCGATCACGGCCACCAGCAGCGGTGGGTCGGTGGCGCGCGCGCGGTCGCGCAGCGCCTGCTCGGGGGCCTTGCCTTGCGCCAGCGCCACCCGCTCGAAGAGCGCACCGAGCCGCTCGCGGGCGCCGCCGCGCACCGCGGCGAACCGAAACGGGACCAGGCCCGCGTGGTCCGGGGCGCGCAGGGCCGCCTCGGTCATGCGCAGCAGATCGGCCGGGCTGGGCGCGGGGCTGCGCAGGTGGCGCGTGCCCACGGAGACACGCGTGAGCCAGGGGGTCAGGGGATCGGCCGGGCTGGCGGGGGTGTCCATTCGGGGCACGGGCTCGCGGCGCTCAGCCCAGGCGCTGCGCGATCTCGGCCACCAGCGCGCGCGCCAGCGAGTGCTTGTCGGCGCGCGGCAGTTCGCGCGCGCCCTGCGCGTCAACCAGCAGCAGCGCGTTGTGGTCGAGGCCGAAGGTGTCGGGGCCGATGTTGCCCACCAGCAGCGGCACGCCCTTGCGCGCGCGCTTGGCCTGGGCGTGGGCCAGCAGGTCGTGGCTTTCGGCGGCGAAGCCCACGCAATAGAGCGCGCCGCTTTGCGCACGCGCACTGGCGGCCACGCTGGCGAGGATGTCGGGGTTCTCCACAAAAGCCAGCGCGGGCACAGCGCCGCTGCCGTCTTTCTTGATCTTCTGGCCGGCCTCGGTGGCGGGCCGCCAGTCGGCCACCGCCGCGGCGGCGATGAACACGTCGGCCGCGTCGGCGCTGGCCTGCACCGCGCGCTGCATGTCCAGCGCCGATTGCACGTCCACGCGCTGCACGCCGCGCGGCGTGGGCAAGGCCACGGGGCCGGCGACCAGCGTCACCTGCGCACCGGCCTCGCGCGCGGCGCGGGCGATGGCAAAGCCCATCTTGCCGCTGCTGCGGTTGGTGATGCCGCGCACCGGGTCGATCGCCTCGAAGGTGGGGCCCGCGGTGATCAGCACGTGGCGGCCCGCGAGGCGCTTGGGCTGGAAGTGGGCGATGAGCTCGTCGAGCAGCTCGTGCGGCTCGAGCATGCGGCCGTCGCCGGTTTCGCCGCAGGCCTGGTCACCCGAGCCCACGCCCAGCACCACGGTGCCGTCGGCGCGCAGCTGCGCGAGGTTGCGCTGCGTGGCCGGGTGGGCGTACATCTCGCGGTTCATGGCGGGCGCCACGATCAGCGGCACGCGCTCGATCGGGCGCGCCAGGCACAGCAGCGAGAGCAGGTCGTCGGCGCGGCCGTGCAGCAGCTTGGCCATGAAATCGGCGCTCGCGGGCGCGATCACGATGGCGTCGGCCTCGCGGCTGAGGTTGATGTGGGGCATGTTGTTGCCCTCGCGGGCGTCCCACTGCGAGCTGTAGACCGGCCGGCCCGACAGGGCCTGCATGGTCACCGGGGTGATGAAGTGTTCGGCCGCCTCGGTCATGACCACCTGCACCGTGGCGCCGGCCTTGATCAGGGCGCGGCAGAACTCCGCCGCCTTGTAACAGGCCACCCCGCCACTGAGGCCGAGCACGATGTGTTTTCCCGCGAGATCGCTCATGGGGCGCAATGTAGCAGCGCCCCGGGACAACCCCGAGGGCCTCAGGGCGGGCGGGGCACCCCACCTATAATCGGAATTTCCCACCTGAGCGAGCCCGCGGGCTCGCCCGAGTCATGACCAAATACGTGTTCGTCACCGGCGGTGTGGTGTCCTCCCTGGGCAAGGGCATTGCTTCTGCGTCGCTTGCCGCGCTTCTCGAATCGCGCGGCCTCAAAGTCACCCTCATCAAGCTCGACCCGTACATCAACGTGGACCCGGGCACCATGTCGCCGTTCCAGCACGGCGAGGTGTTCGTCACCGACGACGGCGCCGAGACCGACCTCGACCTGGGCCACTACGAGCGTTTCATCGAAACGCGCATGCGCAAGGCCAACAACTTCACCACCGGCAAGATCTACCAGTCGGTGCTCGAGAAGGAACGCCGCGGCGACTACCTCGGCAAGACCGTGCAGGTGATCCCGCACGTCACCAACGAGATCCAGGAATTCATCCGCAAGGGCTCGGGCGAAGGCACGGCCGACGCGGTCGACGTGGCCATCGTCGAGATCGGCGGCACCGTGGGCGACATCGAGTCGCTGCCCTTCCTCGAGGCCGTGCGCCAGATGAGCCTGCGCCTGGGTCCCAACAGCTCGGCCTTCGTGCACCTGAGCTACGTGCCCTGGATCGCCGCCGCCGGCGAGCTCAAGACCAAGCCCACGCAGCACACCGCCCAGAAGCTGCGCGAGATCGGCATCCAGGCCGACGCGCTGCTGTGCCGCGCCGACCGCCGCATTCCCGACGAAGAGCGCGCCAAGATCAGCCTGTTCAGCAACGTGCCCGAATGGGGCGTGATCAGCATGTGGGACGTGGACACCATCTACAAGGTGCCGCGCATGCTGCACGAGCAGGGGCTCGACGGCCTGATCTGCGACAAGCTGCGCCTGAACACGCCGCCGGCCAACCTCAAGCGCTGGGACGACCTCGTGCACGCGGTCGAGCACCCCAAGGCCACGGTGCAGATCGCCATGGTCGGCAAGTACGTCGACCTGTCCGACAGCTACAAGTCGCTCAACGAGGCGCTGCGCCACGCGGGCCTGAAGAACCAGGCCAAGGCCGCCATTTCGTACATCGACTCGGAAACCATCACCCCCGCCAACGTGGCGCAGGTGCTGGGGCACTTCGACGCCATCCTCGTGCCTGGCGGCTTCGGCAAGCGCGGCGTCGAAGGCAAGATCTGCGCGGCGCGTTTCGCGCGCGAGCACAAGGTGCCCTACCTGGGCATCTGCCTGGGCATGCAGGTCGCCACCATCGAATACGCGCGGCACGTGGCCGGCCTCAAAGACGCCAACAGCACCGAATTCGAAGCCGACACGCCGCACCCCGTGATCGCCCTCATCACCGAGTGGAAGAACGAGGACGGCAGCATCCAGGTGCGCGACGCCAACTCCGACCTCGGCGGCACCATGCGCCTGGGCGCGCAGAGCTCCGACGTGGCCAAGGGCACGCTGGCGCACAGCATCTACGGCGACGTGGTGACCGAGCGCCACCGCCACCGCTACGAGGCCAACGTGAACTACCTCGACCAGCTGCGCGCAGCCGGCCTGGTGATTTCTGCACTCACGCAGCGAGAACAGCTCACCGAGATCGTCGAGCTGCCGCAAAGCGTGCACCCCTGGTACGTGGGCGTGCAGTTCCACCCCGAGTTCAAGTCCACGCCCTGGGCCGGCCACCCGCTGTTCAATGCCTACGTGAAGGCCGCGCTGGTGCACCAGGCCCAGCGCCAGCCGAGCAAGGCCGTGGCCTGATACCTGTCGATCGTTTTTTCTGAACCTGAGGACCCTTGATCCATGAGTGCCATCGTTGACATCGTCGGCCGCGAAGTGCTGGACAGCCGCGGCAATCCCACCGTTGAATGCGACGTGCTGCTGGAAAGCGGCGTGATGGGCCGCGCCGCCGTGCCCTCGGGCGCGTCCACCGGCTCGCGCGAAGCCATCGAGCTGCGCGACGGCGACAAGACCCGCTACCTGGGCAAGGGCGTGCTCAAGGCGGTCGAGCACATCAACACCGAGATCAGCGAGGCCGTGCTGGGCCTGGATGCCTCCGAACAGGCCTTCCTGGACAAGACCCTGATCGACCTCGACGGCACCGAAAACAAGAGCCGCCTGGGCGCCAACGCCATGCTGGCCGTGTCCATGGCCGTGGCCCGCGCCGCCGCCGAAGAAGCCGGCCTGCCGCTGTACCGCTACTTCGGCGGCATGAGCGCGGTGCAGATGCCGGTGCCGATGATGAACGTCATCAACGGCGGCGCCCACGCCAACAACAACCTCGACCTGCAGGAGCTCATGATCATCCCCGTGGGCGCGCCGAGCTTTCGCGAAGCGCTGCGCTGGGGCGCCGAGGTGTTCCACGCGCTCAAGAAGATCCTGCACGACAAGGGCATGAGCGTGGCCGTGGGCGACGAAGGCGGCTTCGCGCCCAACATCGACGGCCACGAAGCGGCGCTGCAGTTGCTGCTCGACGCCATCAGCGCCGCCGGCTACACGCCCGGCGAGCAGATCGCGCTCGGCCTCGACTGCGCCTCGAGCGAGTTCTACAAGGACGGCAAGTACCACCTCGAAGGCGAAGGCCTGGTGCTGTCCGCCGAGGAATGGACCAACGTGCTGGCCACCTGGTGCGACAAGTACCCGATCGTGAGCATCGAAGACGGCATGGCCGAAGGCGACTGGGACGGCTGGAAGGTGCTCACCGAGCGCCTGGGCCAGCAGGTGCAGCTGGTGGGCGACGACCTGTTCGTCACCAACACCAAGATCCTCAAGGAAGGCATCGACAAGCGCATCGGCAACTCGATCCTGATCAAGATCAACCAGATCGGCACGCTGACCGAAACCTTCGCCGCCATCGAGATGGCCAAGCGCGCGGGCTACACCGCGGTCATCAGCCACCGCAGCGGCGAGACCGAGGACAACACCATCGCCGACATCGCCGTGGGCACCAACGCCGGCCAGATCAAGACCGGCTCGCTCTCGCGCTCGGACCGCATGGCCAAGTACAACCAGCTGCTGCGCATCGAGGAAGACCTGGGCGACGTGGCGGTGTACCCGGGCCGCGACGCGTTCTACAACCTGAAATGATGTTCGCCCCCACGCTCCGCCGCTCCGCGGGTCGCTGCCCCCCATGGGGGCTGGCCTTGCTTGGGGCGGCCCGGCGCGGCGGCCGGCTTCAAGGGAGTTTCTGAATGGGTGCTCGCCTGATCCCCGGCTTGCTCGTGGCACTGCTGCTGGTGCTGCACGCCCAGCTGTGGTTCGGGCGCGGCAGCGTGCCGCAGGTGAAGAAGCTCGAGCGCGAGCTCGTGGCCCAGCAAAAGGCCAACGCCGACGCGCAGCAGCGCAACCAGCAGATCGCCAGCGAGCTGCGCGATCTGCAGGAAGGCCTGGAAATGGTCGAAGAGCTCGCGCGGCGCGAGCTGGGCATGGTCAAGCCCAACGAAATCTTCGTGCAGATCGCGCGCTGAGCCGCGCGCCCTCGCCCATGCTCAGCGTCGCGCTGCTCGGCGGCGAATCCAGCGGCAAGAGCACGCTGGCACGGCAGCTCCACGAGGCCCTGGCGGCGCAGGGCCTGGCCACGGCCCTGGTGCCCGAGCACCTGCGCGCCTGGTGCGAGGCCGCGGGCCGCGCGCCCCTGGCGCACGAGCAGGCCGCCATCGCGGCCGAACAGACCGCCCTCATCGAGCAGGCCCGCGCCGGCGTGGTCATCGCCGACACCACTGCCCTGGTGGTGGCGGCCTACAGCGAGCACTACTTCGGCGACCGCAGCCTCTGGCCCGAGGCGATCGCGGCGCAGCGGCGCATCGGCCTCACGCTGCTCATGGGCCTGGACCTGCCCTGGCAGAGCGACGGCTTCTTCCGTGAGAGCCCTGCGGTGCGCGAAGCCATCGATGCCCTGCTGCGGCGCGAGCTGCAGGCCGCGGGCGTGGCCTACCAGACCATCTACGGACAGGGCCCGCAGCGCCTGCGCGCCGCGCTCGCGGCAGTGGCCACGGCCCTGGGCCGCGGCCTGTTGCCCGACGACCCGGTGCTGCGCGAGGGCACGGGCCGCTGGCAGTGCGAAGCCTGCAGCGACCCCGAGTGCGAACACCGGCTGTTTCGCGCGCTCATCGCGCGCCGCGGCGGCTGATCAGTGCTGCTGGTCGCTGCCGGGCGGCTGGTTCTGCACCTTCAGAAAGATCTGCGCAGCGTCCACCGGATCGAAGGTGTAGCCCGCGCCGCAGAACTCGCAGTTCACCTGTACGCCGCCCTGCTCTTCGATGATGGACTCAACCTCGTCGCGGCCCAGCGTGCGCAGCATGTTGCCCACGCGCTCGCGCGAGCAGGTGCACGCAAAGCGCGGCCCCGTGTTGCCGTGCAGCGGCTCGAAGCGGCGCAGGTCTTCTTCCCAGAACAGGCGCCGCAGGATGGTCTCGGCGTCGAGCGTGAGCAGCTCTTCGCGCTTGAGGCTGGAGGCGAGGATGGCGATGCGGTTGTAGTCCTCGTTGCGGCCGATCTGGTCCTCGTCGCGCTGGGTCGACTGGCCCGCGAGGTTGGCCTCGCCCTGCAGCGGCAGGCGCTGGATCAGCAGGCCCGCGGCCATCTGGTCGTTGGCGGCCAGCACCAGCCGGGTGTCGAGCTGTTCGCTCTGCAGCATGTAGTGCTCGATCACCTCGCTGAGCTTCTCGAGCTTTTCGTGGCGGTCGCCGAACAGCGGCACCACGCCCTGGTAGGGCTGCTGGCCGGGCTGGCGGTCCTTGGGGTCGAGCGTGATCGCGCAGCGGCCCTGGTTGTTCACGTTGACCATGTGCGACAGCGGCGCGTCGTCGGCCACCTCGCCGGTCACGGTGGCGGTGGCGCGCAGGCGCAGGTCGGGCTGGATCTCGGCCACCGCAAGCTTCACCGGGCCGTCGCCCTGGATCTGCATCACCAGTGCGCCATTGAACTTGATGTTGGCCTGCATCAACGTGGCCGCGGCCGTCATCTCCCCGAGCAGCTCGGTCACGGCCACCGGGTAGCCGCCGGCCTGCTCACGGCGCTGCAGGATCTCCTGCCAGGCGTCGGTGATGCGCACCAGCATGCCCCGCACGGGCAGGCCTTCGAACACGAATTTGTGGAGCTCGGACACGGGTTTCCTTCGAACGAAAGACCGGCAGATGGCGCTCAGCCGATGCTTTTCAAGCCTTTGCGGTAACGCTCGGCGTTTTCAACGTAATGGGCCGCGCTGCGGCGCAGGCCCTCGATCTGCTCGGGCGTGAGCTGACGCACGACCTTCGCGGGGCTGCCCAGGATCATGGAGCCGTCGGGAAACTCCTTGCCCTCGGTGACCAGGGCACGGGCGCCCACCAGGCAGTTCTTGCCGATCTTCGCGCCGTTGAGCACGGTGGCGCCGATGCCGATCAGCGTCTCGTCGCCGATCTGGCAGCCGTGCAACATCACCTGATGGCCGATGGTCACGCGCTCGCCCACCACCAGCGGAAAGCCGTAATCGGCGTGCATCACGGTGCCGTCCTGCACGTTGCTGTCCCGGCCCACGGTGATGGTCTCGGTGTCGCCGCGCAGCACGGCGCCGAACCACACGCTGCTGCCCTCGGCGAGCTGCACGTTGCCCATGACCTGGGCGCTGTCGGCCACCCAGGCCGATTCGGCCAGCTGCGGCGCAATGCCATCGAGTTCGTACAAGGCCATCGGGGTCTCCTGCGGATGGGTGTCGGAAAGGCTTGGGATCGCAAACCTAGAATTGTAGGGATGCCCCCCACCCCATCGCTGCGCCGCGAGGCGCTGGCCGCGCTGTGCACCGCCGAACCGGCCGACAAGGCCGCGCGCACGCACGCACTCTGGCAGCGCTGGCGCGCCCTGGGCGCCGATGACACCGTGGCCTGGGACGCCGCCAGCGCCCTCGTGCCCGACCCCGCCCAGCCCCTGCCCGGCCGGCCCGAACGGCCGGTGCTGGTGGCACCGCACGCCGTCGCGCAACGATCGCCGTTCACGCGCGAAGGCCTGGCCGCGCTGGTGCACGCCATCGCGCACATCGAGTTCAACGCCATCAACCTGGCCCTCGACGCGGTCTGGCGCTTCGCCGCCATGCCGACCGATTTCTACCGCCAGTGGCTGCAGGTGGCGCACGAAGAGGCCACGCACTTCGGCCTGCTTAGCGAGCAGTTGCAGGCCCTGGGCCACGCCTACGGCGACTTTCCCGCGCACAACGGCCTGTGGGAAATGTGCGTGAAGACCCGGCACGACGTGACCGCGCGCATGGCCCTGGTGCCGCGCACGCTGGAGGCGCGCGGGCTCGACGCCACGCCGCTGATCCAGGCACGGCTCAGGCAGGTGAACACGCCCGAGGCGCGTCGCGTGGTGGAGATCCTCGACCGGATCCTGCGCGACGAGATCGGCCACGTCGCCGTGGGCAACCGCTGGTACGCCTGGCTGTGCGGGCGCCAGGGTCTGGCGCCGGTGGCGCATTACCGCCAGCTCGCGCGGCAGCACGCCGCGCCGCGCCTGCGCGGGCCCTTCAACCTCGAGGCCCGGCGCTCGGCCGGCTTCAGCGAGGCCGAGCTCGCGGAGCTGGCCGGCGCAGCGGCCGGCCAGCCCGAGTAGTACCGAAGACCCCATCGCGCCCGCCCCGGGCCCGGCGCGCGTGGTGTTCATCATGATTCCGGCACACAAGATGCCCCGTTCAAGGGAAACCCCCCTGTGTCGATACCCCCGATGGCATAGCATGGCCCTCAGCTATCCCCACCGCGCATGACCAACAGACGCATAGAGCTCGACGACTACCTGGGGCAGGCCTTCCACCGCATCCCGGTGGCCATGATCGTGGTGAACCAGCGTGGCGAAATCACGCGGGTCAACCAGCTGGCCGAAACCACCTTCGGCTACGACGCGCCCGAGCTCATCGGGCGCCCGGTCGAGGTGCTCATCCCCACGCGCTTTCGCGCGGCGCACCCGGGCTACCGCCAGGGCTTTCTCGCCGAAACCACGGCGCGCCCCATGGGCCTGGGCCGCGACCTCAGCGGCCTGCGCAAGGACGGCAGCGAATTCCCGGTCGAGATCGGCATCAACCCGGTGGAGACCGGCGAAGGCACCATGATCCTGTCGGTGATCCTGGACCTGTCGGAGCGCAAGCAGGCCGAAAAGCGCATCCAGGACGCGCTCACGCAGAAAGACCTGCTGCTGCGCGAGGTGCACCACCGCGTGAAGAACAACCTGCAGGTGATCCACAGCCTGCTCGACCTGCAGGCGCTCAAGCTGAGCGACAACGAGGTGGTGGAGGTGCTGCGCGACAGCCAGAACCGCATCCGCTCGATGTCGCTGATCCACCAGACGCTCTACCAGTCGCGCAACTTCGCGCGCGTGGACTTCCAGCGCTTCCTCGACGACCTGCTGCCCAGCCTCACCGAGTCGTACCGCTCGGTGGCCGGCAAGGTCGACATCGTCGTCGACGCGCACAAGGTGCAGCTGCCCATCAACGAAGCCATTCCCTGCGGCCTGGTGATCAACGAGCTGGTGAGCAATGCGCTCAAGCACGGCTTCGCCCAGGGGCGCAGCGGCCGCATCGAGGTCTCCATCCAGCAGCTTGCCGAGCGCCAGGTCGAGCTCTCGGTGAGCAACGACGGCGAACCCATCGCCGCCGACCTGAACCTTGAACACACGCCCTCGCTCGGCCTGCAGCTGGTGCAGCTGCTGGCGCGTCAGCTCAATGGCAGCCTGCAGGTGCAGCGGGCCGCGCCCACGCGGTTCACGCTGCGCTTTGCACTCGGAGGCGACACATGAGCGCGCAACCCAAGATCCTCATCGTCGAAGACGAAGGCATCGTCGCCTTCAACCTGCAGCAGCGCTTGCAGCAGATGGGCTACCAGGTCACCGGCCTGGCCGAATCGGGCAACGAAGGCCTGTCGCTGGTCTCGAGCCAGCGGCCCGACCTGGTGCTCATGGACATCCACATCAAGGGCGAGATGGACGGCATCGAGCTCGCGCGCATGCTCACGCGCGACCACGCGCTGCCCATCATCTACCTCACCGCCTACTCGGAAGACACCACGCTGGAGCGCGCGCGCCAGACCCAGCCCTACGGCTACCTCATCAAGCCGTTCTCCGAACGCGAGCTGCACGCCACCATCCAGATGGCGCTCGAACGCCACCAGGTGCAGACCGCGCTCAGGGACAGCCAGCAGCTGCTGAACCAGGCGCTCGAGGCCGCGCTGATGGGCACGATCGAGATCGACCTGGCGCACGACACCGTGCGCATGAACGGCGCGCCCGGCGCCACGCTGGGCTTCGTGTCCGGGCAGGCGCAAACCGTCGACGCCTTCCTGGCCAGGCTGAGCGCCGCCGACCGCGAGCAGATGCGCGAAGACCTGCGCCCCGGCGTGAACCGGCGCCACGTGCTCAGCCTGGTGAGCACCGAAGGCCTCGAACACTGGCTGCAGATCGACGTCACCACCACCGACGACGGCCGCATGCGCGGCGTGGTGCAGGACGTGAGCGCGCGCGAACGCGCGCGCCTGGCGATGCTGCGCACCAACGAACAACTCGAAGAGCGCGTGGCCGAGCGCACCGCCGAACTGCGCCAGCACGTGCAGGAACTCGAGGCCTTCTGCCACACCGCCGCGCACGACCTGCGCTCGCCGATCCGCGCCATCGCGGGCCTGGGCGAGATCCTCACGGAACTGCACGGCGAGCAGCTCGGCGACGACGGCCGCCAGATGCTCGACCGCATGCGCCAGGCCGCGCGGCGCATGGGCGAACTCATCGAGGCCTTGCTCGGCCTGTCCAAGCTGTCGCGCGCGCCCCTGCACCCGCAGCCCGTGGACCTGGCCGTGATGGCGCGCGAGATCGGCGAGGCCTTGCGCCAGGCCGAGCCGGGCCGGGCGGTCGACTTCGACACACCCGACTCGCTGATGGCCACCGCCGACCCGGCACTGATCCGCAGCGTGCTCGACAACCTGTTGCGCAACGCCTGGAAGTTCAGCCGCGAGCGCGAACGCGCCCACATCCGCTTCAGCGCCGAGGAACAGGACGGCGAGCCGGTCTACGCGGTGAGCGACAACGGTTGCGGCTTCGACATGAAGCACAGTGCGCAGCTCTTCAGCCCCTTCTTCCGCCTGCACAGCGAACAGACCTATGGCGGCACCGGCCTGGGCCTGAGCATCGCGCAGCGCATCGTGGGCCGGCACGGCGGCCGCATCTGGGCCGAAGGCCGGCCGGGCGAAGGTGCCACGATCCGTTTCACGCTCGGCGCGTGAACCTCGCGGCCGCGCGGGGATCGCAAGGGGTGCCATGCGACGCAGACACCTCTTCTTCGCTCTGGGTGCCCTGAGCGGCGCGCCCGCCGCCGCGCACGCGGCCGACGCCGACGCCGACAGCGGCAAGCCGCCCGGTTACGCGGTGAGCACCGCGCAATTGCAACAGATGGTGGCGCAGCGTTTCCCGCTGCGCTACCCGGTGCACGGCGTGCTCAATCTCGACGTGCAGGCCCCGCGCCTGCAGATGCTGCCCGAGCAGAACCGCCTGCGCGCCGCGATGGCGGTGGAGGTGGCGGGCCCGCTGCTCTCGCGCGTGCACCCGGGCCGCTTCGACGTGGACTTCGCGCTGCGCTACGAGGCCAGCGACCGCACCGTGCGCGCCCACCAGCTGCGCCTGGCGCGGCTGAACTTCCCCAACATGCAGCCGCCCGCGCAGGAGCTGCTCAACACCTACGCCCCCGCCGTGGCCGAGCGCGCGCTGCAGGAAGTGGTGCTGCACCAGCTGCAGCCGTCCGACCTGCGCGCCATCGACACCATGGGCATGCAGCCCGGGCCGATCACGGTCACGAAAGACGGGCTGGTGATCGGGCTGGTGCTCAAGCCGCTGTGAGCGGCCCTAGCCCCGCGGGTGGTGCTGCGCCACCACGCTCTTGAGCCGCTCGCGCGCCACGTGGGTGTAAATCGTGGTGGTCGAGATGTCGGCGTGGCCGAGCAGCATCTGCACGGCGCGCAGGTCGGCGCCGTGGTTGAGCAGATGGGTGGCGAAGGCGTGGCGCAGGGTGTGCGGCGACAGCGGCGCGGTGATGCCCGCCTGCACGGCGTACTTCTTCACGAGTTGCCAGAACATCACGCGCGACATGGCCTCGCCCGCGCGCGCGCCGCGCGAGGTCACGAACAGGTCTTCGCTCGACTGGCCCTGCAGGATCGCGGGCCGGCCCTCGCCCAGGTAGCGCTGCAGCCACTGCCCCGCCACCGCGCCGAAGGGCACCAGACGCTCCTTGTTGCCCTTGCCGGTGATGCGCAGCACGTGTTCGCTCAGGCCCACGTGCCAGGTCTTGAGCGTGACCAATTCGCTCACGCGCAATCCGCTTGCGTACATCAGTTCGAGCATGGCGCGGTCGCGCAGGCCCAGCGGTGTGGCCGCGTCGGGCGCGGCGAGCAAGGCCTCGACCTGGGCCTCGCTCAGGGTCTTGGGCACGCGCAGCGGCTGGCGCGCGGGCAGCAGGCGCAGCGTGGGGTCGGCGGTGATCAGGTGCTCGCGCAGGGCCCAGCGGAAAAAGCGCTTGAACACCGTGAGCCGGCGGTTGGCCGTGGTGGCGCGGCTGGCCGCATGGCGCGCGGCGAAGTAGGCCTGGATGTCGCTTTCCTGCGCGTCCGGCAGGGCCGTGCCGCGTTCGCCCAGCCACTGGGCGAAGAGCGCAAGGTCGCGGCGGTAGGCGTCGAGCGTGTTGCGCGACAGGCCTTCTTCGAGCCAGAGGCTGTCGATGAAGGCCGACAGCGACGCGTGTTCGCTGCCGGCGGGGGCGTCGGGCATCGCGCTCGGTGTCACTCGAGCTTGAGCTGCTGCTTGGCGACCACCTGCTTGTAGACCTCGAACTCGGCCTTGATCTGGGCCGCGAACTCGGCCGGCGAGTTGCCCACCACGAGCGAGCCGGTGTCCTCGATGCGCTTGCGCACCGCCGGGTCCTTGAGCGCCTCGACCGCGGCGCCGTGGATCTTGTTCACCACCTCGGGCGCCATGCCCTTGGGGCCGATGAGGCCGTAGTAGGCCATGCGGTTCACGGGCTCCAGGCCCACTTCCTTGAAGGTGGGCACGTTGGGCAGCGCGGCCACGCGCTGCGGCGCGGCCACCACGATGGCGATCAGGCGGCCGGCGAGGATGTGCGGCAGCGCCGAGGGCAGGTTGTCGAAGATGATGGGCACCTGGCCGCCCACGGTGTCGTTGAGGGCCGGGCCCGCGCCGCGGTAGGGAATGTGCGTGATGAAGGTGTTGGTCAGGCTCTTGAACAGCTCGGTCTGCAGGTGGCCGATGCCGCCCGTGCCCGAGCTCGCGTAGCTGTAGCGGCCCGGGTTCTTCTTGATGACGTCGAGGAAGCCCTTGAAATCCTTGGCCGGGAAGCTCGGGTGCACCGCGATCACGTTGGGCGTGGCGGCGATGTTGATGATGGGCGTGAAGTCGTTGAGCGTGTCGTACGGGATCTTGGGGTTGATCGCCGGGTTGGCCGCGGTGGTCGACACCGTGGCCACGCCGATGTAGTGGCCGTCGGGCGCCTGGCGCGAGAGCTCCTGCGCACCCACCACCCCGCCGCCGCCTGCGCGGTTGAGCACGATCACGCTCTGGCCCAGGGCCTTGCCCAGGGGTTCGGACATGACGCGGCCGATGATGTCGGTGGTGCCGCCGGGTGCGAACGGCACCTGCAGCGTGATCGTCTTGCTGGGGAACGCCTGCGCCAGGGCAAGGCCCTGGGTTCCGAGTGCGGCAATAGCGGCGGCACTGGCCAGGGCGGTGCGACGGTTCATCATGGGTTGGTTCTCCTGAGGGGATGACACGGATGTGAAGCGCCGACTTTACCCAGTTGAACGCGCCTGGCGCCTTCGGGACACTACATAAGGGGAAACCCGGCGTGCCGCTATGCTCGCGCGGTGAACTTTGCCCAACTGCTCTTCCCCGACTTCTCGCTCATCCTCTGCGGCTACCTCGTGTGCCGCTTCACCAAGCTCAACCGCACCGTGTGGGAGCAGGTGGAGAGCCTGGTCTATTACTTTCTGTTCCCGGTGCTGCTGTTCCACAGCATCGTGAAGAGCCCGCTCGATCTGTCGGCCGCCTCCAGCCTGGTGGGCGCGGCGATCTCGCTCGCGGTGTGCGCCATCGCCCTCACCTATTCGCTGCCGCACTGGCCGCTGCTGGGCCGCTTCATCGACGTGCGGCTGCACGCCGCGAGCGCGCAGGTGGGCTTTCGCTTCAACTCCTTCATCCTGCTCGCGCTGGCCGACCGCGTGGCCGGGCCGCAAGGCCTGCTGATGGTGGCCGTGATCATCGGTTTCTGCGTGCCTATCTTCAACATCGGCGCGGTCTGGCCCATGGCGCGCCACGCCAACAAGGGCTTCGCGCGCGAGCTGGTGCGCAACCCGCTGATCGTGGCCACGGCCTCGGGTCTGGTGGCCAACCTGCTGGGCTTTTCCATGCCGGGCTGGCTCGAACCCACGGTGAACCGCATCGGCCAGGCCTCGCTGGCGCTGGGCCTGATGGCCGCGGGCGCGGGCATGCAGTTCGGCTCCATGTCCGCGGGCAAGGCGCTCGCGGCGGCGGTGCTCGCGGTGAAGCACTTCGCGGTGCCGCTCATGGCCTTCGGCCTCGCGCGCCTGTTCGGGCTCAACCCGGTGCAGACCGCGGTGCTGCTCACCTTCTCGGCCGTGCCCACGGCCTCGAGCTGCTACGTGCTCGCGGCGCGCATGGGCTACAACGGCCCGTATGTGGCGGGGCTGGTCACGCTGTCCACGCTGCTGGGCATGCTGAGCCTGCCGTTTGCGCTCGGTGTGCTGGGCGCGCTGCGGTGAGGGCGGGATCGTGAACCGCCTGGTTGAGGTCGATGAGATCCATGGGATCGTGTTCGGGCGTCGTCAGGCCAACGGTGTCGAGCGCCGCGCGCTCCGGTGAAAGGGGCACGGGCGCGCCGCCGGCCGCCCGCGGGGCCTGATCGTCGGGGCCCCGATACCGCAGGTGCATGACCTCGATGCAGAACCGCGCCAGTGCCCGATTCTGGGCCTTGGTGTGGCACACGGCGTCCCAGTCCTGCTGGGCCAGATCGGCGAGCCGCTGCAGCACGGGCCCGGGCACGGCGTGGGGCATCGATGCGGGCCATTGCAGCACCAGGCGGCACAGCATGGCCGTGGCGCACAGGGCTTCGATGTCCTGCGCCGCCGGCGCCTGGATGCGCTCCAGCCACGCGACCTGGTCGGGCAGCCCATCGGCCAGCCGCGCGAGCAGCAGGCGCATCGCCTGAGGCGCGCACACCGTGGCGCCGGTGTCCAGCAAGGTCAGCTGCAGACCCGTGAGCGCCACCCGGTGCGGGTGCGGCCAAGGGCTGTCCGGCGGCGGGGGCATGCGCCGCTCAATGGCATTCAGCATCCGGGTGAAATCGACGCCGAGCAGCCACCGGCTCTCGCGCAACTCCAACAGCCCGAGGCTCAGGATGCGCAGGCAGGCGAAGTCGCACCGCTCCCAGTCGGCGCGGTCGAAGCGCTCGACCAGGGCGTTGCGCGCGGCGCGCAGCGCGCGTTCGATGTCCGGGCATGCCATGAACCCGCTGCGGGCGATGCGCGCCAGAAAGCGAAAGGCCGTGCTCACCTCGGCCGGGCCCGTGAGGCCGCGCTCGATCTGCCCCGCGCGGTGCAGCAGGTTCTCCAGCGACACCTCAAGCGCGCAATGGAAATCGCGGGTGCAGAACGCCCCGGCGTGGCGCTCGTCCAGCAACATCTGAACGGTGACGATCAGTTCCTGGACCGCCTCGGAAGGCAGCCCCGCCAGCAGGGGTGGCGACAGCCGTTGCAGCAGACAGGGCAGCGCGTCGTCCAGCGCCCATTGCAGCCGTTGCGGCGCCGCGTGAGAGAGCTCGCTCAGCAGCGCTCGGTTGATCAGCACCCGCCGCACGCCCAGGAAAACGCCGACCACCTCGGTGGCGGACAGCGGCAGATCGGTGCTGCCCAGCAGCGTCAGCAGAAAGGGCAGGCTGTCCGACAGCCCCCGCTGGGCGATCGGGTGCTTGCAGAGCGGGCCACGCACATCGCCCAGGAGCGCTTGCACCGTGGAAAACGCCTCCACCACAGGCAGGGACGCGTTCCACGGGTTGTGGTGGGCGGTGTGCATCAGCGCCTCGCAGGCCCGGGCGAACAGCGTGGCCACCAGGTGCTCGCCCAGGTACGCCGTCAGGCGCTGATGGTCGACCTGCCGGACCAGATCGAACGCCGACGCGATGTCGTCTGGATCGGCGGGTCGGGCCGGGGCCCGCCCGAGCGGGTCGGCGCGATCGAGCCGTGCGTTCAGCGTGGCGCACGCGCGCTGGAAATCGCCGCGCTCGCGGCGCGTCAGTGGCGCGGGGCGCGTAGGCGGCGCGGACGGCAGGGGCTGGGCGCTTGACGGTGGACCGGATGTGCTGCTGCGAACGTTCATGGGGCTTGTTTCAAAAAACACGCCCGGACCGGGCGCGCAGCGCCCTGAGTGCGCGGCGCAGCCACCTGGTTCCTTGGCCGACCCTTGCAGAAGCAAGTGCGGCCGGCCCCGGGCTGCTCCTAAACCCCGAGCAGGTTCTGCCGCACGTGCAGCAGGTGCGCCAGCGTGTGCTCGCGCGCGCGGGCGGCGTCGCGCTCGCGCAGCGAGTCCACGATCGCACGGTGCTCGGCCTGGTAGGCCAGGCGCCGCTCGGGCGTGACGCTCTTTTTCTTGAGCTGGCCCCAGTCGCCCTGCGCGCGCACCGCCTTCATGAGCTGGAACACATTGGCCACGAAGCTGTTGTGGGCTGCGTCGGCAATGGCCTGGTGCAGCTCGGCGTCCCAGTGCTCGAAGGCCTCCAGCGTCTGCGCCTGCTCGGCCTCGTCGCAGCACTGCTCCATGCGGCGCAGGTCGGCCGCGTTGGCGTTGCGGATCGCCATCTCGATGATGGCGGGCTCGAGCGCGAGCCGCGCCTCCATGAGTTCGGCCGGGCTGGTGGTCTGTGACGAGTCCTGCACCACGCGCTGGCCAAGGCGCAGGACCGCGTGTTCGGCCACGTAGGTGCCGCTGCCCACGGTCTGCTCGATCAGGCCCTGCTGCTTGAGCTCGAGCAAGGCCTTGCGCACCGTGGTGCGGCTCACGCCGTGCTGTTCCGAGAGCTCCCGTTCGGTGGGCAAGCGGTCGCCGGCGCGCCACTGACCGCTGTGCAGCTTGTCGAGGATCGCGTCGCGCAGGGGGTTGGCCAGGCTCATGCGCGCGACTGTACCAAACCAGACCAATTCACCAAGCCCGAGCCCGATCCGGGGCTTACCCGTAGCGCTGCGCCGCGGTCTTCGACTACGATGGGCGCTCTGGTACCAATTGGTACTTTTTGGTATTTCACTGAAACCACAACACCGAGGAGCCGTTTTGCGCATCGCCACCTTCATCCACCAGGGCCAACGCCGCGTTGGCCAGGTTTCGGCCGATGGCCTGTCCGTCACCGCGTTCGCGCTGCCGCCCGAGCAGGCCGCGCTCGGCGCGCTCGCGCTGATCGGCGCGGCCACGCCCGCCACCGAGGGCGCGGCGATCGCGCTGTCGTCGGTGCGGCTCGAAGCGCCCATCCCTCGGCCGCGCCGCAACATCTGGTGCGTGGGCCGCAACTACCACGAGCACGCCAAGGAGCTGCAGGGCTCGGTGTTCAAGAACAACAACGCCAACCCCGCGGCCTGGCCCATCGTGTTCACCAAGGTGCCCGAGTGCGTGGTGGGCCCGACCGACCCCGTGCAACTGCCCGGCGAGGCGGTGTCGGCCCAGATCGACTACGAGGCCGAGCTCGCGGTGGTCATCGGCACCGGCGGCAAGAACATCGCCAAGGCCGACGCCATGCGCCACGTGTGGGGCTACACCGTGGTCAACGACGTGACCGCGCGCGACGTGCAGATGCGCCACCAGCAGTGGGACATGGGCAAGAGCTTCGACACCTTCTGCCCCATGGGCCCGTGGATCGTGACCGCCGACGAACTCGACGGCCAGCACACGCGCGTGCGCTGCTGGGTCAACGGCGAGCTGCGCCAGGACGGCCGCACCGAAGACCTGATCTTCGACATCCCGACGCTGATCGAAACCGTGTCGCGCGGCATCACGCTGTACCCGGGCGACGTGATCGCCACCGGCACGCCGGCAGGCGTGGGGCTGGGCCTGAACCCGCCGCAGTTCCTGCGCAACGGCGACGTGGTGCGCATCGAGATCGACGGCATCGGACAGATCGAAAACCGCTTCGTGGCCTGAGCCGCGGCACCCCCCCAGAGGAGACAACACGCATGAACCGACAACAGTTCCACCGCGCCGCCGCCGCGGCCCTGCTGGGCCTGGCCACGCTGGGCAGCGCCTGGGCGCAAGACGCCTACCCGAGCAAGCCCGTGAACATGGTGGTGCCCTTCCCGCCCGGCGGCGTGGCCGACGTGGTGGGCCGCCCCGTGGCCGAGGCCATGGCGCGCCACCTCAACCAGTCCGTGGTGGTGGTCAACCGCGCGGGTGCGGGCGGCGGCATCGGCATGGCCCAGGTGGCCAAGGCCGCGCCCGACGGCTACACCGTGCTGATGGCGCTGTCGTCGCTGGTGGTGCTGCCCGAGGCCGACCGCATCCTGCAGCGCGCGCCCATGTTCGAGATCAACCAGCTGATCCCGATCGCGCGCATGACGGCCGACCCCACGGTGCTGGTGGTGCGCGCCGACAGCCCCTGGAAGACCTATGCCGACTTCGTGGCCCACGCGCGCGCCAACCCGGGCCGCGTGACCTTCGGCTCCTCGGGCAACTACGGCACCATGCACGTGCCCATGGAGCAGCTCAAGGCGGCCACCAACACCTTCATGCTGCACGTGCCCTACACCGGCGCGGGGCCGGCCATCGTGGGCCTGCTCGGCGGCCAGGTGGATGCCATCGCCACCGGGCCGGCGAGCGCGGTGCAGCACATCAAGGGCGGACGGCTGCGCGCGCTCGCGCACTGGGGCGAGGGCCGGCTCGCGCTGCTGCCGGACGTGCCGAGCTTCAAGGAGCTCGGCGTGAACATCGGCTATTCGCAGTGGGCCGGCCTGTTCGCGCCCGCGGGCACGCCGCCCGCGGTGGTGGACAAGCTGCGCGAGGCCGCGCGCGCCGCGGTGCGCGACGAACGCACCATCCAGACCATGACCAACGCGGGCACGCAGTTCCAGTACCAGGACGCGGCCGAGTTCGACGCCTTCGTGAAGGCCGACGCCGCCGCCATGAAGGCGGTGGTGCAGCGCATCGGCAAGGTGAACTGAGCGCGCGCGCTCAGCGCGCTCGTTCAGCGACGGCGCGGGGCCACGGTGTCGATGCGCCGCTGCAGGCGCTCGACCGTGGCGGTGTCGCCGGCGGCCAGCGCGCCGCGCTGCTGCACCATGAGCCAGGCGAGCAAGGGGCGCGGCCAGCCCTGCTCGCTGGCGGTGTCCACGGCCAGCCGCTGCAGCGCCGGGCTCGCCTGACCGCGCTGCAGGGCCGCACCCGCGGCCACCAGGCGCGTCACGGGATCGTCCACGTGCTGCAGCGCGGTGGCGGCGTCGGCCGCGAGCAGCGCTGCGCGGTGCGCGGCCGGCAGCCGCTCGGCGTCGCCGGGCAGCGGCGCGTTCGTGAGGTAGCGCGCGTAGGCCGCGTCATCGGGCGCGGCGTCCACCGCCAGGGCGCTGAAGCCCGTGCAGGGGCTGAAATCGAGCGTGGCCACGCGCAGCGCGCAGCGGTGCAGCTCGGCGCGCGCCACCAGCGCGGGCTGGCCGGTGCGCGCGAGCGCGGCGCGGGCGCGGCCGAATTCGGCGGCCTCCACCGCGTCGCGGCCTTCGAGCCAGGCGATGGCCGCGGCGTCGAGGCCGGTGCGCGCGGTGCTCTGCCACGCGGGCGGCGGCGGGTTCGACGAACAGGCCGCGAGGGCCAGCGACAGGGCGCACGCGGGCAGGGACAGGCTCAGGCGTTTCATGGCAGGCGGATCTCCGAGCCGCGCGGATCGCGGGCGAACGGCCACTTGCGGTTCACCTCGTCGATCAAGCCGTCGATCTTGCGCAGGCTGCTTTCCACATCGGCACGCAGCGTGCCCAGGTCGGTGGTGGCGGCGCGCGTGTTGCTGGCCACGCCCTGGGCCTCGACCAGCACCGCGTCGAGCTTTTGCAGGCTGCCGCGCGCCTCCTGCAACAAGCCGTTGAGCTGCGACACACTCGCGCGCACATCGCCCACCACGCTGCCTTCGCCGGGTGCCGCGCCCTGGCCGAAGACCTGCCGGTTGGCATTGGCCACCAGGCCGTCGAGCCGCGCGGCGAGCGCGTCGGCGCGCGCGATCAGCGCGTTGCTGCGCGCCAGCGCTTCACCGAGCTGTTTGGCGTCGGCCTCGTTGCCCACCAGCACCCCGAGCGCGCCGTGCGGGCCGTTGAGCTTGTCGGTGGTGGCCTGCAGGTTGGCCAGCGTGCGGTTGATGGCCGCGCCCTCGCGCGTCATGGCGTTGAGGTTGTCGAGCAGCGCGCGCACCGAGGCCGTGAGCTGCGGGATCTCGGCCGCCACGTCGCCGCGCAGCACGGTGCGCTCGGCGCCCGGGGGCAGCGGCGGGTCGTCGAGCACGCCGCTGAAGGCGCGGATGCGCGTGCCGCCCACCAGGCCGCGCTCCATGGTGAAGATGCTCGAGGTGCGCAGCCACTTGGCGTCTTTTTCCGCCACGTCGATCAGGATGCGCGCATTGCCGTCGGCCCCGAGCTCCACGCGCGTGACGCGGCCGATGGGAAAGCCCGCGAAGGTCATGTCCAGGCCCACGTTCACGCCCTCGGCGTCGTCGGCGATCAGCACCAGGCGCTGCGTGGGATCGAAGGCGCCGCGCGCGAACAGCACGTAGAGCGTGGAGCCCAGCACCAGCAGCAGCGTGAGCGCCATCAGCAGCGCGGCCTTGAATTCGAGCGCGCGCACCGGCGGCGGTTCGGGCACCAGGGGCTCGTCGGGCTCGGGGGCGCGTTCGGTGGGTTGCATGGTCAGTAGTAATTGCCCGCCAGCGACGCGACCTCGACCATCAGCAGCACCGAGAACAGCCGCGCGAAGGCGGTCATGTCGCTGTGCGCGCGGTAGCGGCCGTGCTCGTCGGGTTCGGCCGCGCCGGCCAGCGGCACCACCGCCACCGCAAGGCTGAAGAAGGCGGTCTTGAGCACGAAGATCAGCGAGACCACGGGGCTGAACACGCGCCCCACGTCGTGGGTGTAGGACGGCAGGGCCCAGGGCGAGAAGCCGTGCACGAGCAGGTAGGTGAGCACCAGCGCCACCACGCCCGAGAGCGAGGCCAACAGCACCACCGCGTGGCCGCTGGCCAGTGCGCGCGGCAGCAGCGTGCCCACGAGCCCGGCGATGCCCGGGATGTGCCGGCCCGCGCGCTGGCGCGCATCGAGCTGCTGGCGCAGTTGCTCGGCCCCCGGCATGGCGTGGCGCAGGGCCACGAACAGCGCGGCGAACAGCGGGATGAGTTCGAGCACCAGGGTCCGCACCAGCACCTCGAGCGCGTACTGCGACAGGCCGTAGCTCGCGGCCGTGGCCGTGACGATGCGGATGATGACCAGGCTGATCAGCGCCGACAGCACCAGGAACCAGGGCAGCATGGGCCACACCGCCACCACCAGGTGCGACAGCACCTGGCGCGCGCGCGGCCCGGTATAACTCGAGGGCGAGAGCATGAGCACCACGATCTGCGCCGCCATCTGCAGCGTGTGCCACCAGGCCCGCACCTGGGCGCGCCGGCGCCGCACCTGGCGCAGCAGGCTGCTGTCGATGTCGGCGATGGCACGCATGCGACGCATGATAGCCAGCGCTTGTGCCACGCTTTCGTCCCTCAAGGCAAGAAAACGCAGGAGACACCCGAGATGACCACAGCCCTCGCGCCCGCCGTGCGCCGCCAGACCATCGCCGATGCGCTGCACCGCACCGCCCTGCGCCTGCCCGACAAGCTCGCCATCGCCTGCGGCGACACGCGCTGGAGCTATGCCGACTTCAACGCCCTGGTGACGCGCCTGGCAGCGGGCCTGGCGCAACTGGGCGTGGCCGAGGGCGACAAGGTGGCCGTGCTGGCCCGCAACTCGCACGGCTTCGCGGCGCTGCGCTTTGCCATCGCGCGGCGCGGCGCGGTGCTGGTGCCGATCAACTTCATGCTCAAGGCCGACGAGGTCGCCTACATCCTGCGCCACGCGGGCGCCAAGACCCTGGCCACCGACAGCGGCCTCACCGAACTCGCGCGCGCGGCCGCCGCGCTCGACACCGCGGTGGAGCGCTTCATCTGGCTGCCCAGCGAAGACCCCACCGAGCCCGATCCGGCCATGCACCGCTTCGACCACCTCGCCGCCTGCGCCGACCCGCTGCCCGAGGTGTCGCTGCAGAGCACCGACGTGGCGCAGATCGTCTACACCAGCGGCACCGAGTCCATGCCCAAAGGCGCCATGCTCACGCACGACGCGGTGCTGTGGCAGTACGTGAGCTGCGTGATCAACGCCGAGATCGCCGAGGCCGACGTGGCGCTGCACGCGCTGCCGCTGTACCACTGCGCCCAGCTCGACGTGTTCTTCGGCCCCGCGATCTACATCGGCAGCAGCAACGTGATCACGGGCAAGCCCGTGCCCGACCACCTGCTGAACCTGCTCGAGCAGCACCGCATCACCAGCTTCTTCGCGCCGCCCACGGTGTGGATCGCGCTGCTGCGCTCACCGGCCTTTGACGCCGCGCGCCTGAAGCACCTGGCCAAGGGCTACTACGGCGCGTCCATCATGCCGGTGGAGGTGTTGAAAGAACTCGCCGCGCGCCTGCCCGCGGTGCGGCTGTGGAACCTCTACGGCCAGACCGAGATCGCCCCGCTGGCCACCCTGCTCGGCCCCGACGACCAGTTGCGCAAACCCGGCTCGTGCGGCAAGGCCGTGCTCAACGTGGAAACGCGCGTGGTCAACGAGGCCATGGAAGACGTGCTGCCCGGCGAGGTGGGCGAGGTGGTGCACCGCTCGCCACACCTGATGCTGGGCTACTTCAACGACCCCGAGAAAACCGCCGCGGCCTTCTCGGGCGACTGGTTCCACAGCGGCGACCTCGCCACGCTCGACGACGAGGGCTACATCACCATCGTCGACCGCAAGAAGGACATGATCAAGACCGGCGGCGAGAACGTGGCCAGCCGCGAGGTCGAAGAAATGATCTACCGCCTGACGGCCGTGAGCGAGGTGGCGGTGATCGGCCTGCCCGACCCGAAGTGGGTCGAGGCCGTGACCGCGGTGATCGTGGTGAAGGCAGGCCACACGCTGACCGAAGACGAGGTGATCGCGCACTGCAACGCCCACATGGCCGGCTTCAAGGCCCCCAAGCGCGTGGTCTTCACCGAGGCCCTGCCCAAGAACCCGAGCGGCAAGCTGCTCAAGCGCGAGCTGCGGCTGCGGCACGCGCAACAGGGCTGAGCCCGACTCAGCGCTGCGCCAGCGCCCAGGCCACGTGCTCGCGCACCAGCGCGCTCGGGTGCTCGGCGCGGGCCTGCAGCGCCTGGGCCAGCGCCGGGTCGCCGGTGGTGCGCCAGGCGTTGCCCAGGCCCACGGCCAGGTTGCGCAGCCAGCGCTCGTGGCCGATGCGGCGGATGGCGCTGCCCTCGGTGCGGCGCAGGAACTCGGCTTCGCTCCAGCCGAACAGCTCGATGAGCGAAGCGCCCGCGAAGCCCTCGCGGGCGTCGAAGTCGGGCAGCGTGGCCCGCCGCGCGAACTTGTTCCAGGGGCAGGCGAGCTGGCAGTCGTCGCAGCCGTACACGCGGTTGCCCAGGGGCGCGCGCAGGTCTTCGGGAATGGGGCCCGCGTGCTCGATGGTGAGGTAGCTGATGCAGCGCCGCGCGTCCACTCGGTACGGTGCGGTGATGGCCTGCGTGGGGCACAGGTCCATGCAGGCGCTGCAGTGGCCGCAGTGCGCGCTCACGGGCTCGCTCAGGGGCAGGGCCAGGTCGACGTAGATCTCGCCCAGGAAGAACATCGAGCCGGCCTCGCGGTGCAGCGCGAGCGTGTGCTTGCCGCGCCAGCCGATGCCGCTGCGCGCGGCCAATTCCACCTCGAGCACCGGCGCCGAATCGGTGAACACGCGGTGGCCGAACGGGCCCACGGCGGCGGCGATGCGGTCGGCCAGTTGCTGCAGCCGCGCGCGCAGCACCTTGTGGTAGTCACGCCCCCGCGCGTACACCGACACCACGGCCTCGTGCGGGCGCTGCTGGCGCTGCCATTCGGCGGCCACCCAGCCCTCGGGCGTGTCGCGCGGCAGGTAGTCCATGCGCGCGGTGATCACGCTCAGCGTGCCCGGCACCAGCTCGGCCGGGCGCGCGCGTTTGAGGCCGTGTGCGGCCATGTAGGCCATCTCACCGTGGCATCCAGCCGACAACCAGGCCATCAAGCCCGGTTCGGCGGCGCTCAAATCCACCCCGGCCACCCCGATTTGGGAGAATCCGAGCTGTCGTCCCCAAGCACGCAACTGCGAGACGAGTTGAGCAGCATCCACAACAGCCTTCATGGGGCGCCGATCGTAACAACGGCGGCCCCCGCCCGGCCCGACCCCCAGCCCGACACCTGGCAGGGCCGCTGGGCGCACGAGGCCGACACCCAGGCCTTCGCCCAGCGCCTCGCCCTGTGCCCGGCACTGGCGCGCGCCACGCTCGCGCTGCACGGCGACCTCGGCGCGGGCAAGACCACCTTCGTGCGCCACCTGCTGCGTGCGCTCGGCGTGCGCGGGCGCATCAAGAGCCCCACCTACGCGGTGGTCGAGCCCCACAGCGCGATCGACTGCCCGCTGATGCCGCCGGGCGAGCCGCTGTCCATCTGGCACTTCGACTTCTACCGCTTCAGCGACCCGCGCGAATGGGAGGAAGCGGGCTTTCGGGAACTGTTCGCCAGCCCCGGCCTCAAGCT
This sequence comes from Hydrogenophaga sp. T2, assembly GCF_049843535.1. Classification (NCBI taxonomy): domain Bacteria; kingdom Pseudomonadati; phylum Pseudomonadota; class Betaproteobacteria; order Burkholderiales; family Comamonadaceae; genus Hydrogenophaga; species Hydrogenophaga sp. T2. Next base: position 512,257 of record NZ_JBBHZJ010000001.1, read on the forward strand.
GGTCGAATGGCCCGAGCGCGCCGAGGGCTTCCTGCCTCCCATCGACCTCGACCTGCACATCGACCCCGACCCGATGCCCACAGACCCCGAGCACGACGACGCCCGCACGGTGCGCGCCCAGGCCCGCACCCCCCTCGGCCAGACCCTGCTGGCCAGCCTGGCATGACCGAAGGCCGCGGCTTCACCCTGCCCCGGCGCTCGCTGCTGCGCGCGGGCTCGCTGGTGCTGCTGCTGGGCGCGGCCCACCTGGCGCGCGGCGCCAGCGTGCTCGCGGTGCGCCTGTGGCCCGCCGAGGACTACACGCGCGTGACCATCGAAAGCGACATGCCGCTCAAGGCGCGCTCGTTCCTGGTCGACGAGCCGCCGCGGCTGGCGGTGGACATCGAAGGCGTCGACCTGCTGCCCGGCCTGCGCGAACTGGTGGCGCAGCTGCGGGCCGACGACCCCAACATCGCGGGCCTGCGCGTGGGCCAGAACGCGCCCAACGTGGTGCGGCTGGTGATCGACCTCAAGCACACCATCAAGCCGCAGATCTTCAACCTCGAGCCGGTCGCGGCCTACCGGCACCGGCTGGTGTTCGACCTCTACCCCACGCAGGCGCCCGACCCGCTCGAGCAGCTCATCGCGCAGCGCCTCAAGGAGCGCGACGCCGCGAGCCAGCGCGCGGCCGACGCCATGGCGCGCGAAACCGGCCCGCTGGCCCAGTCCACGCCGGCGCCGGCCACGCCCCTGGGCGGCCCCGCGGCCGACCCGCTGGGCGAGCTGATCGCGCGCGCCAACCGCCCCGGCGCCGACCTGAAGCCGCCCGGCCCGCACGACGACAGCCCGGTGATCGAGCCCACGCCGCCCGCGGGCATCGCGTCCAAGCGCCGGCCCGGCACGGGCACGGCCCCAGCGCGCAAGACCGAGCGCCTGATCGTGGTCGCGCTCGACCCGGGCCACGGCGGCGAAGACCCCGGCGCCATCGGCCCGCGCGGCACGCAGGAAAAGGTGGTGGTGCTGCAGATCGCGCGCAAGCTGCGCGACCGCATCAACGCCACCACCGTCAACGGCAGCCCCATGCGCGCCTACATGACGCGCGACCAAGACTTCTTCGTGCCGCTGGGCACACGCGTGAGCAAGGCCCAGCGCGTGCGCGCCGACCTGTTCATCAGCATCCACGCCGATGCCTTCATGAGCCCCAAGCCCGCGGGCGCGAGCGTGTACGCGCTGAGCACGCGCGGCGCGAGCTCGGCCGCGGCGCGCTGGATGGCCGACAAGGAAAACGCTTCCGACCTCGTGGGCGGCGCCAACGTGAAGGTGAAAGACGCCACCGTGCAACGCGCCATGCTCGACATGAGCACCACCGCGCAGATCAACGACAGCCTGAAGATCGGCAGCAAGCTGCTGGGCGAGGTCGAGCGCGTGGGCAAGCTGCACAAGCCGCGCGTGGAACAGGCCAACTTCGCGGTGCTGCGCGCGCCCGACATCCCGAGCGTGCTGGTGGAGACCGCCTTCATCAGCAACCCCGACGAAGAGCGCCGCCTCAACGACCCGAAGTACCAGAACGACCTCGCCGATGCGCTGGTGCGCGGCATCGTGAAGTACTTCGAGGCCAACCCGCCGCTGGCGCGCACGCGGCAGATCTGAGGACACCGGCCCGTGGCCCAGGTCATCGAGGTGCTGGTCAAGCCCAACGCCCGCAGCAGCGAACTCAGCGACAACGGCGACGGCACCTGGACCGCGCGGCTCAAGGCCGCGCCCGTGGATGGCAAGGCCAATCAGGAGCTGATCGCGCTGGTGGCGCAGCACTTCGGCTGCGCCAAGGCCGCGGTGAGCATCAAGACCGGCGCGTCGGGGCGGCGCAAGCGGCTGGTGGTGGGCTGAGGCCCACCGCACTCACACCGGGTAGATCAGCGAGTTCAGCACCATCTCGCTGTCGTACACGCAGTGGCGATCGAGCAGCTTCCAGCCCGCCTCGGTGACCACGAACGCGTCCACGTAACGGCCCACCTGGTAGACCTCGCTGGGATTGCCCGGCTTGGTGCGGAACACCGCGTAGTTCGCTTCGGCGCGCACCGGGTCGTCGGCCGTGCCGGCGCCGTCGTGCGTGATGCGCGCAGGGCCGATCACGTGGCGCGTGTAGTACGGCGCGTGGTAGATGGTCTGCGTGGCGCCCACGATGCGGTCGCGCATCATGGCCTGGCTCTCCAGGCGCAACAGGCACAGCGGCAGACCGCGCTCGGCGTTCTCGCGCGCCTGCACGCGGTAGCAAGCGTCGGCCATGAACAGCTCGGGCCATTCGGCGAAGCGGCGCTGGTCGAGCACGTCGGCGTAGGCGGCGTTGAAGCGGTCGATCGCGTGGTGGCGTTGCAGCGATCGCAGTTCGGTGTTGTGGTTGTCCATCACAGCCCCATCGCCTTGCGCCAGTAGGCATACATCGAGCGGATCAGCGTCTCGGTGACCATGTGCTCGGTGGGCGGCTGGCCCACGCCGTCGGCCTGGCCGCCGAGCTCGCACAGGGTGCTGCCGTCGGCGCCCCATTGCCGGAAGCCGTCCTGGCTGAATTCGATGACCTCGCCGTCGTCGGCGCTCACGAAACCCGCGGGGCCGAACAGGTTGGCCTGGCGCAGGCGGCGCGTGGTCATCTCCTCGGTGTCGTCGGCGAAGCCGAAGTGCGTCCACACGAAATCGAACTCGCCCGGGCCACGCGGCACGATGTGGCGCGTGGACAGCGAGTTGACCTGCTGCTGGATGATGACGCTCGGGAACAGCGTGATCATGGTCACCGTGGGGGTGATGGTCTGGCCCGGCTGCTGCGGGTCGGCGATGGTCCACCACGGCTCGGGCACCACGTCGAGCAGGCGCGGGTCGTTGAGCTTCATGTCGGCCTTGAAGCTGGTCACGCCCTGGGTCACGGTCTTGTTCTCGCCGCCGTCGTTGCGGCGGCTGATCATCACCGCGTGGCGGCCGTGCGCGTCCATCACCATGCGGCTCTTCTGGTCGGCGCGCCACAGGCCGAAGGTGACGAACCAGGTGTGCAGCAGGCCCGGGTGGTACGGGTCCTTGATGTTCTCCTGCATCAGCTTCCAGTTGCCCGGAATGCGCTGGCGGTTGTAGCCCAGCAGCCTGAGCTCGCGGCCCGCGAAGATGCGGTCGAGCCAGGGCTTGAGCGCCTCGCCCAGGTAGTCCTCGAGCGGCTCGGCCTCGTCGCTGAAGGTGGCGAACACCAGGCCGTGCAGCACGGCCACCCGCAACTTGGTGAGGCCGTTCTTCGAGAGGTCGAAGTCGGCCGGCATGCCGCCGTTGACGCAGTCGCCGTCCTTCACGCCGTCCTTGAAGGGCAGGCCCGCGAGGTCGCCGTTGAGCTTGTACGTCCACTGGTGGTAGGGGCACACGAAACTGCGCGCGTTGCCCACCTGGCCGTCCATGGGCGGCTGGCAGAAGCGCACGCCGCGGTGGGCGCAGCGGTTCTCCACCACGCGGATGCCGGGGTCGCTGCCGCGGTCCTTGGGGGCCACGCGGTCGCGCACCATGATGACCTGGCGCTCGCCCACCCAGCTGAGCTTGTAGTCGCCGGTGTTGGGGATCTCGACCGCCAGGCCCACGTAGCACCAGTGCGGGCCGTGGAACAGGCGGTCGAGTTCGCGCTGGTAGAGCGCCGGGTCGGTATAGGCCCCGAAGGGCACGCGGCTGGTGCCGCCGCCGTGCCAGTGCAGCGGCGCTTCGGGCGCGTTCATGCGGTCTCCTGTTGTTGGCGGCGGGCCTTCCAGGCCCCGAAGAGGGCGATGAGGCCGGGGACGATGATCAGCGCCCAGATGATCTTGCTCAGGTTGGCCTGCACCCAGGGCAGGTTGCCGAACAGGTAGCCCGCGCCCACCAGGCCGATGACCCAGATCAGCGCGCCGATCACGTTGTAGGCGGTGAACTTGGCGCGCGTCATCTCGGCCACGCCCGCCACGAAGGGCGCGAAGGTGCGGATGAAGGGCATGAAGCGCGCGAGGATGATGGTGATGCCGCCGTAGCGCTCGTAGAACGCGTGGGCCTGGTTGAAGGCGTTCTTGTTGAACAGCCGCGAGTTCTCCCACTGGAACACCTTGGGCCCGAAGTAGCGGCCGATGCTGTAGTTGGTCTGGTCGCCGAGGATGGCGGCGATCACCAGCAGCACCATGGCCAGCGGCAGGCTCATGAGGCCCGCCCCGCACAGCGTGCCCACCACGAACAGCAGCGAGTCGCCGGGCAGAAACGGCATGACCACCACACCCGTCTCGGTGAAGATGATGAGGAACAGCAGGGCATACACCCAGGGCCCGTAGGCCTGCACGAAGGCCTGCAGGTGCTGGTCCACGTGCAGGATGAAGTCGATGAGGAAGGTGATCAATTCCATGGCGGCGGATTATCCGCGCCCCTTCCTACAATCCCTGGAATGACCGATTCGCCCCCCCGCCGCCCCATCCGCGAACTGCCCGACGAGCTGATCAGCCAGATCGCCGCGGGCGAGGTGGTGGAGCGGCCGGCCTCGGTGGTGCGCGAGCTGGTGGACAACGCGCTCGACGCCGGCTCGACCCAGATCACCGTGCGCCTGCTCGGGGGTGGCGTGCGGCTGATCGCGGTGGAAGACGACGGCATCGGCATTCCCAAGGACGAACTCGCGCAGGCGCTCAAGCGCCACGCCACGAGCAAGATCAGCAGCCTCGCCGAGCTCGAGGCCGTGGGCACCATGGGCTTTCGGGGCGAGGCGCTCGCGGCCATCGCCTCGGTGGCCGAGGTCTCGCTGCTCTCGCGCACCGGCGACGCGCCGCACGCCTGGCTGCTCGACGCGCGCAGCGGCGAGCTCTCGCCCGGCGCGCGCCAGCGCGGCACCACGGTGGAGGTGCGCGAGCTGTTCTACGCCACGCCCGCGCGGCGCAAGTTCCTCAAGAGCGACACCACCGAACTCGCGCATTGCATCGAGGCCGTGCGCCGCCACGCGCTCGCGCGGCCCGATGTGGGCTTTGCCATCTGGCACGAAGGCCGGCTGGTGGCTCAGTGGCGCGCCTCGCTCGTGGCCCGCGGCGAAGACGCCCTGGAAGCCACGCGCGCGCGCCTGGCCGACGTGCTCGGCGACGACTTCGTCACCGGGGCCGTGACGCTGCAGTGGCCGGCCGACGGTTCGCTCGCGCGCGGCCTGCGCGTGCGCGGCTTCGCGGGCGTGCCCGATGCCGCGCGCTCGCGCGCCGACCAGCAGTTCGCCTACGTGAACGGCCGCTACGTGCGCGACAAGGTCATCGGCCACGCGGCGCGTGCGGCCTACGAAGACGTGCTGCACGGCCACCGCCAGCCGGTGTACGCGCTCTACATCGACATCGACCCCGCCCGGGTCGATGTGAACGTGCACCCCACCAAGATCGAGGTGCGCTTTCGCGACAGCCGCGAGGTGCACCAGGCGGTGCAGCAGGCCGTGCAGAGCGCGCTCGCGGTGCCGCGCGCGGGGCAGGCCCTGGCCGCCCTGCCCGCTGCGGCTGCGGTGCCTGTTGCATCCACTGCACCCGGTGCACCCGCCGAGCCCGCATGGGCCCCGCCGGTGCGCCAGGCCGGTTTCAGCTTCGCGCCGCGCGAGCCCGAGGCCGGCCAGCGTGTGAGCGACGTGGCGGCGCTGTGGGCGCCCGCGGCCGACACCGCCACGGCAGCCCCCGCTTTCACGGGCGCTGCACCCGCCGCGGCGCCGCTCCCCGAGGGCGACTGGCCGCTGGGCCGCGCCATCGCGCAGCTGCAGGGCGTGTACGTGCTGGCCGAAAACGCGCACGGGCTGGTGATCGTGGACATGCACGCGGCGCACGAGCGCATCGTCTACGAGCGGCTCAAGCGCCAGCTCGACGCGCGCGCGGTGCAAAGCCAGCCGCTGCTGATCCCGGCCACCTTCAGCGCCACGCCCGAAGAAGTGGCCACCGCCGACACCGCGGCCGCCACGCTCGCGGCCCTGGGCCTGGAGGTCACGCCGCTGTCGCCGCGCACCTTGGCGGTGCGCGCCGTGCCCACCACGCTGGCGCAGGGCGACCCGGTGGCCCTGGCGCGCAGCGTGCTGGGTGAGCTGGCCCAGCACGAGGCCACCCAGGTGCTGCAGCGCGCCGAACACGAACTGCTGGCCACCATGGCCTGCCACGGCGCGGTGCGCGCCAACCGCCGCCTCACGCTCGACGAAATGAACGCCCTGCTGCGGCAGATGGAGGTCACCGAGCGCAGCGACCAGTGCAACCACGGCCGGCCCACCTGGCGGCAGCTGGGGCTGCGCGAGCTCGACGCCCTGTTCCTGCGCGGGCGCTGACACCCCCGTGACGCGGTTCACGGGGCCTCAGGGCAAGCCCGGGTGAACTTTTGGCGCGGTGTTTGCATCCTTTGCGGGCATGACGCGCCTGCTCCTTGCCCTCTTTGCCGCCCTGGCCTTGCTGGCCGGCTGCGCCACACTGGACGAAAAGCAACGGGTCTGGATCTTCCAGCCCTCCGACCGCACCTGGAGCGGCGGCAGTTACGCCGCCGAAAGCATGGACGACGTGTGGATCGATTACACGTCGTCCATCACCGACGAACCGGTGCGCCTGCACGGTTTGTGGGCGCCGCACGAGAACCTGGCCACGCGCAGCGACGCGCCCGTGCTGCTGTACCTGCATGGCGCGCGCTGGAACGTCACCGGTTCGGCCATGCGCATCCGCCGCATGCAGGAGCTGGGCTTTTCGGTGCTGGGCATCGACTACCGCGGCTTCGGCCGCAGCAGCGCGGGCCTGCCGTCCGAGAAGATGGCCACGGAAGACGCGCGCGCCGCCTGGGACTGGCTGGCGCAGAAGTACCCGCAGCGGCCCCGCTACGTCTTCGGCCACTCGCTGGGCGGCGCGATCGCGATCAACCTCGCGGCCGAGGTGGCCGACGAAAAAGGCACCCTGGTCGAAGGCACCTTCACCTCCATCCCGGACGTGGTGCGCACCTTCAAGTGGGGCTGGTTGCCGATCTCGCCGCTGATCACGCAGCGCTTCGAATCGGCCAAGCGCGTGGCCGACATCGGCTCGCCGCTGCTGGTGGTGCACGGCAGCGACGACCAGCTGATCCGCCCCGAACTGGGGCGCCAGCTCTACGAAGCCGCCAAAGGCCCCAAGCGCTTCGTGCTGGTGGAAGGCGGCTCGCACCACAACACCAATTCGGTGGGCCAGGGGCAGTACCGCGAGGCGCTGGCCGAGCTCTACGGGCTGGGCGACGCGGTGCGCGTGGTCAACGCAACGCGCTAGCGGGCGCGGAACCGGGCGCGGCCGCGAGCGCGTGCGCCACCATGCCTTCGAACAGCCCGGGGTCTTCGGCGGCCAGGGCGTCGAGGAAATGCAGGGCCATGAACAGCGGGTGCGAGAGGTTCGACGCGTGCCGCGCCATGACGGTGCTCACCGCGTCGCGCAGGCCCTGCGCCGACAGCGCGGGCAGGCGCACCGCGCTGGTCTCGGTCGAGTAGTCGTGTTCGCTGTCGTCCACGCCGTGCTCGTCGCCGCCGCGCGGCATCACCGCCAGGCCGTAGAACTCGGGCTTGCCGCCCCGGTGCAGCATGCGGGCGTGGCCCGTCACCACGATGCTCAGGCCGCGGCGCCCGGTCAGCGAGGACCAGTCCCCCACCCAGGTTTCTTCGAGCATCTCGCGCAGCATGCCCATCTCGATGAAGCGGTCGCCGGCCTCGGTGTAGTCGGACCAGTCGAGCGAGCCCGAGCCCGAAGGCGCGAGCATGCCGCCCGAGGCCATGCTGAGCAGCGACTGGCCCACGAAGTACAGGTGCCCCTGCGCTTCGCCCGCCGCGGTGCGCGACACGCCCAGCGCCATCACCGACACCCCCAGCTGGCCCGAGGTCGACGACTGGGCCAGGGGCCGCAGTTCGTCGCTGCGCGCACTGCGCTTGAAACCGGTGGACACGCCATCGAACATCGGGTGCCCCGCGGCGTCGAGCACCTCGATGCCGGTGATGTGGCCCGTGACCAGGTCCGACAGGTAATCGGTGCGCTGCACGCGCAGCACCGGGTCGCTCCGCAGGCCGGCCGGCGTCAGGTCGTCGCACAGCCGCAGCTTCTGCTCGTTGGCCAGGCGGCCGCTGGTGTAGGCCGGCAACGCGCTGACCACCGGGATCTGCAGGCGCCGCGACAGCTCGGGCACGGCCCAGAGCGGAAAATTCCAGGCGCCCCGCGCGAGGGCGGGCGACCAGCGCCCCACCCAGCGCCCGAGTGCGGGCCAGCGCTGCGCGCCCGGCGCCGGCTCGAAGCGCGCCACCGGCAGCCCGCGGGCCGAGCGATCGCGCAGCAGGCGCGACACCTCGGGGCTGTACACCGAGCAGCCCGCAAAGCGCGTGCGCTTGAGCACGTCGACCGCGTGGCCGCCGAAACATTTGCGGTAGCCCGCCTCGAGCAGTTCGGGCGGCAGCGCCACCGCTTCGAGGAAGTGCGCCATGTCCTCGGCCGGCAGCGGCTGCAACCGGCCGCCGCTGGCCTCTTCGATGCTGCGGCGGGTGGCGATCACGTCCTTGAGCAGCGACGCCAGCGTCCAGCCGACCAGGCCCGCGAAGATCCACAGGCTCAATTGCCGGCGCTGCTCGAACAGATCGAGCGCCGAGCTCACCAGCGAGAAGCCGATCGCGGCCGCGCCGAGCCACAGCGTCCAGCGCGGCTGGTGGCGCAGGTAGAGCGTGAGATACCACCGGTTGACCATCGGCGGCTGCTTGCGCTTCTTCGGCAGCACGGCGCGGGCGATGGCATCGGCGGGGGCAAAGGGCGTCATGGGGCGGTGGTTCGGGCGGCGCGGGGGTCGGGCGACTATGCCATCTGCTACCCTCGACCGGATGTCTGCCTCTCCCTCGCCAACCCCCATGTCCGCGGGCCTGGTGGTGCTGGTGCTCACGCTGCTGCTGGGCATACAGCCCGTCACCACCGACCTGTACCTGCCCGCGCTGCCCACCCTCACCGCGGGCTTCGGCGCCGCGGTGGCGCAGGCCCAGCTCACGCTCACCGCGCTGCTGCTCGCCTTCGGCACCTCGCAGCTCGTGTGGGGCCCGCTGTCCGACCGCTTCGGCCGCAAGCCGGTGCTGATCGCGGGCATGGGCCTGTTCGTGGTGGCGGCGGTGGGCGCGGCGTCTTCCACGTCCATGGGCCAGCTCATTGCCTGGCGCGTCGTGCAGGGCGTGGGCATGGGCGCGGCGGTGATGTGCGCGCGGGCCGTGGTGCGCGACCTGTACGCGCCGGCGGAGGGCGCGCGCGTGATGAGCAAGGGCCTCACCGGCCTGGGCGTGATCGCCTGCTGCAGTGCGCCGCTCGGGGGCCTGCTGTCGGACCTGTTCGGCTGGCGCGTGGCGCTGCTCGCGGTGGCCGCGTTCGGCGCGGCCACGCTGGCGCTGCTGGTCTGGCGCTTTCAGGAAACCGTGCCGCAACGCAACCCGCAGGCCCTGCAGCCCGCGCGCCTGCTCAAGACCTGGCTGCAGATCGCTCGCCACCCCACCTTCCTGACCTGGACGGTGCTGGCCACCGGCTCCTACGCGGGGCTGTTCACCTTCCTCGCCTCGTCGTCCTTCGTGCTGATCGGCGTGCTCGGCCTGAGCAAAACGCAGTACGGCGTGATGATGTTCACCATGTCCCTGAGCTACATCGTGGGCACCTTCATCTGCCGCCGCCTGCTGCCGCGCCTGGGCGTGCGCCGCACCGTGGCCACGGCGGCCGTGGTCACGGTCACGGGCGGCACGGTCATGGGCGTGCTGCCGCTGCTCGGCGTGCAAACCCTGTGGAGCGTGGTGCTGCCCTTCTACCTGTTCATGCTGGGCCACGGCGTGCACCAGCCCTGCGGCCAGAGCGGCGCGGTGGCGCCGTTCCCGCAGGCCGCGGGCGCGGCCTCGGCGCTCGCGGGCTTCATCATGATGGTGGTGGCCTTCGGCGTGGGCGGCTGGCTCGGTCTCGCGCTGGCGCGGCCCGAGCTCGGCGCCGGCACCGTGCGCCCGCTCACCGACGGTGTGTGGTTCTGGAGCACGCTGATCGCGGTCACCGCCTGGACCCTGGTGCAGCGCCACGGCGAAGCCCACACCCCGCCGCAGCGCCAGGGCGTCGCCACGCCATGAACGCCCCCGCGCCACCGCGTTGCATCGCGCTGGCCGGCCCCACGGCCAGCGGCAAGACCGCCGCGGCGCTGGCGATCGCAGCGCGCTGGCCGGTGGAGATCGTGAGCGTCGATTCGGCCCTGGTCTACCGCGGCATGGACATCGGCACGGCCAAGCCCAGCGCGGCCGAACGCGCCGCCGTGCCGCACCACCTGATCGACATCCTCGAGCCCACGCAGGCCTACAGCGCGGCCGACTTCGTGCGCGACGCCACGCGCCTGGTCGGTGAGATCGCCGCGCGCGGGCGCACCGCGCTGCTCGTGGGCGGCACCATGCTGTACTTCAAGGCCCTGCTCACGGGGCTCGACGACCTGCCCGCGGCCGACGCCGCGGTGCGCGAACGCCTGGAAGCGCGCGCCCGCGCCGAGGGCTGGCCCGCGCTGCACGCCGAGCTGCAGCGCGTGGACCCGGTGAGCGCCGCGCGCCTGTTTCCCAACGACGCGCAGCGCATCCAGCGCGCGCTCGAGGTGTTCGAGGTCTCCGGCCGGCCGCTGTCGGCCTTTCACACCGGCCGCGCGCACGACCCGCACAGCCCGCTGCGCGAAGAACACCTGATCGCGCTCGAACCCGCCGACCGCGCCTGGCTGCACGCGCGCATCGCCGAGCGCTTCGACGCCATGCTCGCGGCCGGCTTCGTCGACGAGGTGCGCGCCCTGCGCGCGCGCGGCGACCTGCACCCCGAACTGCCGGCGATGCGCTGCGTGGGCTACCGCCAGGCCTGGGCCGCGCTCGACGCCGCGCCGCTGCCCGACGCCGCCGCGCTCGCCGAACTGCGCGAGCGCGGCATCTTCGCCACGCGCCAGCTCGCCAAGCGCCAGCTCACCTGGCTGCGTTCGCTGCCGCAGCGCCGCGTGATCGCGGCCGACGCGCCCGACGCGCTTGCGCAGGTGATGGCCGCCGTGCAGCACTGGCTGGGAGAACCCGCATGACCTTGCTCGTGCAAGACCTGGCCAAGCGCTACGGCGACACGCCGGTGTTCGGCAACGTGCACCTTCGCCTCGAACCCGGCGAGTTCGTGGCCGTGGTGGGCGAATCGGGTGTGGGCAAATCGAGCCTGCTCAACTGCCTGGCCGCGCTCGACACCTGGAGCGAAGGCCGCATCACCCACGACGGCACCGACCTCGGCGCGCTCGACGAAGCGCAGCGCGCGCACTGGCGCCGCCGCCACCTGGGCTTCGTGTTCCAGGCCTTCCACGTGCTGCCGCACCTGGACGTGGCGCAGAACGTGGCCCTGCCCCTGCTGCTGCTGAACCAGGCCGACGACGCGCGCGTGGCTGCCATGCTCGACGCCGTGGGCCTGCAGGGCATGGGCGCACGGCTGCCGGCCTCGCTCTCGGGCGGACAGCTGCAGCGCGTGGCGATCGCCCGCGCGCTGGTGCACCGCCCCGCCATCGTGCTGGCCGACGAGCCCACCGGCAACCTCGACCCCGACACCGCGGCCCGCGTGATGGACCTGCTGCAGGCACAGACGCGCGAGCACGGCAGCTCGCTGCTGCTGGTGACGCATTCGGACGCGGCGGCGGCGCGGGCGGATCGGGTGTTGCGGTTGACGCGCGAGGGTCTGCAATCGTCCTGAGGAGAGAGGGGTGGCTTCGCGCACCCGCTTCTTCAGGGCCGATGGAGCGGGTGCCCGTGCTTCGGCGTGCTCGCGGGCGGCTGCCCGGGCACGCATACAGTGCCTCGTCAACGTCTTGGCTTGTACGCAAACTCTGTGGCAACCGCGAATGGCGCCTGCGCACGGACACCCGCTCCCCCGGCCCCAGCGATGTGCAGGTACGCCAACGCGTGGTGTGCCCAGGTCCATTCTTGGTCGGGTGGCGGGGTTCGTGTGCGCAGGCGCCATTCGCGGTTGCCACAGAGCCAGAGCGCCCATCACGTTGTTGACGAAACGGTGCCCGCACGCCAGACACAGCCGCCCGCGAGCACGCCAGAGCACACGAACCCCGCCACCCGGCCTCGCGAGGTAAATGATCGAAACAAGCTCCTCACAAAGAAGCCGTTACCCGCATGTAACTTAATTTCAATATCATCGCCCCATCGTGTAACCCAGAACAAGCCGCACGCCATGGAGACCCCCGCCCCCAGCCCGAGCGCCCTCGATCTCGTCATCTTCGGTGGCGCGGGCGATCTCTCGGTGCGCAAGCTGCTGCCCGCGCTCTACATGGCGCACCTGCACAAGACCCTGCCCGACGACACGCGCATCGTGGCACTGGGCCGCCAGGCCTGGGACCGCGCGGCGTTCACGGCCTTCATCGACGCGCAGGTGCGCGGCTTCATCGCCGCCGCCGAGTTCGACGCCACCGCCTGGGCCGGCTTCATTCAGCGCCTCGTGTACGTGGGCCTGGACGCCACGCGCGCCGACGACTTCGCCGCGCTCGCCCACGCGCTGCGGCCCGGCGCCGACCGCGTGTTCTACCTCGCCACCGCGCCCACGCTGTTCACCACCATCTGCGCCCACCTGCACGGCGCGGGGCTGGTCAACCCGCAATCGCGCGTGGTGCTCGAAAAACCCCTGGGCCACGACCTCGCCTCCGCGCGCACCATCAACGACGAGGTGGCCAGGTACTTCACCGAGGCCCAGACCTTCCGCATCGACCACTACCTGGGCAAGGAAACGGTGCAGAACCTCATGGTGCTGCGCTTTGGCAACGCCATCTTCGAGCCGCTGTGGCGCAGCCCCAGCATCAAGAGCGTGCAGATCACCGTGGCCGAGTCGGTGGGCGTGGGCAGCCGCGCGGGCTTCTACGACGGCACCGGCGCGCTGCGCGACATGGTGCAGAACCACCTGCTGCAGCTGCTGTGCATCGTGGCCATGGAGCCGCCCGTCTCGCTCGACCCCGACGCCGTGCGCGACGAGAAGCTCAAGGTGCTGCGCTCGCTGCGCCCCATGGGCGTGGCCGACGTGGCGCGCGACACCGTGCGCGGCCAGTACACCGCGGGCAACGTGGGCGGCGAGCGCGCCGTGGGCTATCTGCAGGAAGCCAACGTGCCCGAAGGCAGCGAGACCGAAACCTTCGTGGCGCTGCGCGCACACATCAACAACTGGCGCTGGGCCAACGTGCCCATTTTTCTGCGCACCGGCAAGCGCATGGCCGAGCGCCGCAGCGAGATCGTCATCGAGTTCGCGCCCCTGCCCTACTCGCTGTTTCCCGACACGCCGCGCCAGCCCGTCAACCGGCTGCTGATCCGCCTGCAGCCCGAAGAGCACGTGCAGCTGCAGATGATGGCCAAGCAGCCCGGCAGCGGCATGAAGCTGCGGCCCGTCTCGCTCGACCTCGACCTGCAATCGGCCATGACCGGCCGCCGCGCCGAGGCCTACGAGCGGCTGCTGATCGACGTCATCAAGGGCCGCCTCACCCACTTCATGCGCCGCGACGAGCTCGAGGCCGCCTGGGCCTGGGCCGAGCCCATCCTCGCGGGCTGGCAGGCGCTGGCCGAGAAGCCCCGGCCCTATGCGGCCGGCAGCTGGGGGCCCGCGGCCTCGTCGGCGCTGATGGCGCGCGAAGACACGAGCTGGTCGGAAGAAGCGTGAACGAGCCCTCGCGCCTGCACCCCTGCCCCTCGCCGGCCGCGCTCGCGCACGGCCTGGCCGCGTGGATCGCCGAGCGGCTGCGCGAGGCCATCGCCGCGCGCGGCCACGCGGTGCTCGCGGTGTCGGGTGGCAAGTCGCCGGTGCCGCTGTTCGAGGCCCTGCGCACGCAGCCACTCGACTGGTCGCGCGTGCGCATCACCCTGGTGGACGAGCGCTGCGTGCCGCCCGGGCACGCCGACAGCAACACCGCGCTGGTGCGCACCCACCTGCTGCAGGGCCCGGCCGCCGCGGCCACGTTCGTGCCCTGGTTCGACGCCCTGCCCACGGCCTTCGACCCCGCCGACGACGCCGCCCTGCAGCGCCTGGCCGACGGCGCGAACGCGCGCCTGGCCCACCAGCCCTGGCCCTGGGACCTCGCCGTGCTCGGCATGGGCGAAGACGGCCACACCGCCTCGCTCTTTCCCGGCGCCGACGGCCTGGCCCACGCGCTGCACGCCAGCGGCCCCGTGGCCTGGACGCGCCCCGCCACCGCGCCGCACGCGCGCCTCACCCTCACCCTGCCCGCGCTGCTCGCCACGCGGGAACTGGTCTTGCCCCTGATCGGCCCCACCAAGCTGCGCGTGTTCCAGCGGGCCCGGCTGGCGCAAGACGAAGCGCTGCCGGTCTCGCACCTGCTGCACCAGCACCACACGCCGGTCCACGTCTGGCTGGCCTGAACACCCCACGACCATGAACCCGCTGAACCCCGTCCTCGAGCGCGTCACGCGCCGCATCACCGAACGCAGCGCGCCCACGCGCCGCGCCTACCTCGACCACATGGCCGCGCAGCGCACGCGCGGCACGCAGCGCGCCGGCCTGGGCTGCGCCAACATGGCCCACACCACGGCCGCGCTGCCCCGGGAAGACAAGCTGCGCATCCACGCCGAGCGTGCGCCGCACATCGGCATCGTCACCGCCTACAACGACATGCTCTCGGCCCACCAGCCGTTCGAGGCCTACCCGAGCCTGATCCGCTGGCACGCGCAGCAGATCGGCGCCAGCGCCCAGGTGGCCGGCGGCGTGCCCGCCATGTGCGACGGCATCACCCAGGGCGAGGCCGGCATGGAGCTTTCGCTGTTCTCGCGCGACACCATCGCGCTGGCCACCGCGGTGGCGCTCTCGCACAACGTGTTCGACGCCGCGCTCATGCTCGGCGTGTGCGACAAGATCGTGCCCGGCCTGTTCATGGGCGCGCTGCAGTTCGGCCACCTGTCCACGGTGTTCGTGCCCGCCGGCCCCATGACCTCGGGCCTGTCGAACGACGACAAGGCCAAGGTGCGCCAGCAGTTCGCACAAGGCCTGGTGGGCCGCGAGGCGCTGCTGGAAAGCGAAGCGCAGGCGTACCACAGCCCCGGCACCTGCACCTTCTATGGCACCGCCAACAGCAACCAGATGCTCATGGAGATCATGGGCCTGCACCTGCCGGGCAGCTCGTTCGTGAACCCGGGCACGCCGCTGCGCGAGGCGCTCACCAAGGCCGCGGTGGAGCGCGCCGTGGCCAACAGCGGCCGCACCGGCCAGCCCTACCTGCCGCTGGCGCACATCATCGACGAGCGCGCCATCGTCAACGGCATCGTGGGCCTGCACGCCACCGGCGGCTCCACCAACCACACGCTGCACCTGGTGGCCATGGCGCGCGCCGCGGGCATCCTGATCGACTGGGACGACTTCGCCGAGCTTTCGGCCGTGGTGCCGCTGCTGGCGCGCGTGTACCCCAACGGCAGCGCCGACGTGAACCACTTCCACGCCGCGGGCGGCCTGGGCTTTCTGATGCGCGAGCTGCGCACGGCCGGCCTGCTGCACAGCGACGTGAACACCGTGATGGGCCCGGGCCTGGACGCCTACGCCTTCGAGCCCTGGCTCGACGGCGAACGCCTGGCCTGGCGGCCGATCGCCGAGCGCAGCGCCGACACCCACGTGCTGCGCCCGGTGAGCGAGCCCTTCAGCGCCGACGGCGGCCTGCGCCTGCTCACAGGCAACCTGGGCCGCAGCGTCATCAAGGTCTCGGCCGTGAAGCCGCAGCACCGCGTGGTGCGCGCGCCCGCCGTGGTGGTGCACGACCAGCAGGAACTGCTCGCCAAGTTCCAGGCCGGCGAGCTCGACAAAGACCTGATCGCCGTGGTGCGCTACCAGGGCCCGCGCGCCAACGGCATGCCCGAGCTGCACAAGCTCACGCCGCCGCTGGCGGTGCTGCAGGACAAGGGCTTCCAGGTGGCGCTGGTCACCGACGGCCGCATGTCCGGCGCCTCGGGCAAGGTGCCCGCGGCCATCCACGTCACGCCCGAGGCGCTGGCCGACGGCCCGATCGCGCGCGTGCGCGACGGCGACATGATCACGCTCGACGCCGAGCGCGGCGTGCTGCAGCTCGAGGTGGACGAAGCCACCCTGGCCGCGCGCAGCGCGCCCACGCCCGACCTCGACGCCCACCGCCACGGCAGCGGCCGCGAGCTGTTCGGCCTGTTCCGCGCCCAGGTGAGCGGCGCCGAACAAGGCGCTTCGCCGCTGTTCGGCTGATGCCCGGAGACCCCGAGATGACCGACACCCCCACCCCCCCCAACGCCCCCGCCCACCTCCAGCACCCGCGCTTTCGCTCGCGCGTGGTTCCCGTCATCGTGCTCAACGAGCCGCAGCACGCGGTGCCGCTCGCGCACGCGCTGCTCGAAGGCGGCATCGACGTGATGGAGATCACCCTGCGTTCGGACGCCGCGCTCGACGCCATCGAGGCGGTGGCCAAGGCCGTGCCCGAGATGCACCTGGGCGCGGGCACGGTCACGCGCGCCAGCGACGTGCCGCGCATCATCGACGCCGGGGCGCGCTTCGCGCTCTCGCCCGGCTGCACCGACGCGCTGGTCGACGCCATGCGCGCCACCGGCCTGCCCTTCATCCCGGGCGTGATGACGCCCGGCGAGGTCATGCGCGCGCGCGACCACGGCTTCACGCTCATGAAGCTCTTTCCCGCGCAGCAGGCCGGCGGCATCGCCATGCTCAAGGCGCTGGGCGCGCCGCTGCCCGACGTGCGCTTCTGCCCCACGGGCGGCGTGGGCCCCGACAACCTGCGCGAGGTGCTGGCCCTGCCCAACGTGGCCATGGCCGGCGGCTCGTGGCTCACGCCGGCCGACGCGCTGCAGGCCGGCGACTGGCCGCGCATCACGGCGCTGGCGCGCGAGGCGGCCGCCATCGCTCGCGGACAATGAGCCCCATGCCGCAGACCCCGCCCACCCCCTGGCCCCTGCCCGTCACCCTGCCCGCCTGGCAGCACCTGGCCGCGCTCGCGAGCGAGCAGCAGGTACCGCTGCGCGAGCGCCTCACCGAGCCCGACCGCGCCGAACGCCTCACCTGGTCGGCCGCGGGCATCACGCTCGATGCCAGCCGCCAGGCCATCGGCAGCGAGATCGAGCAGGCGCTGCTGCAGCTCGCGGCGCAGAGCGACCTCGCGGGCCAGCGCGAGGCCATGTTCCGCGGCGACCCCATCAACACCACCGAACAGCGCCCCGTGCTGCACGTGGCCCTGCGCGGCGACGCCGCGGGCGGCCCCTGGGGCCTCGAGGTGCAGGCCCTGGTGCAGCGCGAGCTCGACCGCGTCTGCCGCTTCGCCGACGAGGTGCGCGAAGGCATCGTGCGCAGCGCCTCGGGCCAGGCCTTCACCGACGTGGTCAACATCGGCATCGGCGGCTCCGACCTCGGCCCGCGCATGGCCGCCGACGCGCTGGCCCACCTGGCCAGCCCCACGCTGCGTGTGCACTACGTGTCCAACCCCGACGCCTGGGCGCTCTACAGCGTGCTGCGCGGGCTCGATGCGAAACGCACGCTGCTGATCGTGTCGAGCAAGACCTTCACCACGCAGGAAACGCTCACCAACGCCGCGAGCGCGCGCCAGTGGCTCACCGACCAGGGCGTGCCCGCCGACGCGATCGCCCGGCACCTCGTGGCCATCACCGCCTCGCCGGCCAAGGCCGCCGAACTCGGCTACCCCGCTGACCACACCTTCCTGTTCTGGGACTGGGTGGGCGGGCGTTACTCGCTGTGGTCGGCGCTGGGCCTGCCGCTGGCGCTGGGCATCGGCGGTGCGGCCTTCAAGCGCTTGCTCGCGGGCGGCCGCGCCATGGACGATCACTTCCGCCACGCGCCGCTGGCGCAGAACCTGCCGGTGCGGCTCGCGCTGCACGGCATCTGGAACCGCAACTTCCTGCAGCGGCCCACCCAGCTCATCGTGAGCTACGCCTCGCGGCTGGTGCGCTTCGTTCCCTTCGTGCAGCAGATGGACATGGAGTCCAACGGCAAGCGCGTGCACCTCGACGGCAGCGAGGCCACGGTGGACACCGGCCCCATCGTCTGGGGCGGCCTGGGCATCGACGGCCAGCACGCCTACTTCCAGCTGCTGCACCAGGGCCGCCACCAGGTGCCGGTGGATTTCATCGGCGTGCAGAGCGAAGACACGCCGCTGCCGCAGGCCGCCACGCACCACGGCGTGGTGAACGTGAACCTGCGCGCGCAGGCCCAGGCCTTCGCGCTCGGCCGCACGCGCGCCGAGACCGAGGCGCAGCTGTTGAAAGACGGCGCCGACGCCGCCACCGCGCGCGCCCTGGCGCCGCACCGCGAATTCCCGGGCAACGTGCCCAGCCACATCCTCTGGCTCGACCGGCTCGACCCCGAGCGCCTGGGCGCGCTGATCGCGCTCTACGAACACAAGGTGTTCACGCAGGCCGCGATCTGGCGCATCAACGCCTTCGACCAGTGGGGCGTGGAGCTGGGCAAGTCCATGGCGCGCGCCATGGAGCGCAGCGGCGGCTGAACGCGGCGCGGGCTGAGCGCGACGCTCACGCAGCGGCTCGCGTGATAAGGTGAACCCTCCCCCACCCGCCCCGACCCCCATGAGCCCACGCCAAACGCCCTTTCGCTGGTTGACCCTGGTGCCTCCGGCGGCGGTGCTGATCGCCTGCGGCGGCGACCCCGCCAGCCCAGGGGCGCCCGCGCCCACCGCGCCGACCACCCTGTCCGTGAGCGCCGGCGCGCTGGCGCTGGCGATGACCGGCACGCCGAGGTTGCTCACCGTGACCAACACCGGCACCCAGTCCGCGCTGAATGTCGCGGCCACCGTGAGCCAGGCCCTGCCGGTCGGCACCACGGTCGTGAGCACCTGCGGCACGCTGGCCCCGGGGGCCAGCTGCACCATCACGGTCACGCCCGGCGCCGTGCCCTCGGCCGCACCGGGTGATCTGAACCCCACGCCCGCGCGCCTGGCCATTGCCGGCAGCAACACCAACAACCTGAGCGTCGATGTGCAGGTGATCGGCCAGGGCAGCGTTCACCAGGGCGGCTATGTGTTCGCCATCGACGACAGCACGCCCAACACCGGCAGCATCGGCGGCAAGGTGGCCGGGCTCGGCGATGTCAGCGCGACCGCCCCCTGGAGCGCCGATGCCGGCGGCGTGGCCCTGGCGGTCGACGTCGTGGGCGCGGGCAGCCTCACGGACGGCAGCGCCAACACCAGCGCCATCGTCGCAGCCGTGCCGGCCGGCGTGGCCTTCCACGCGGCCGGCCTCTGTGCCGGATCGAGCGCACAGGGGTACAGCGACTGGTACCTGCCGGCGATTTGCGAGTTGCAGGGCGCGGGCGGCATTTGCCCGGTGGCCTCGAACAACGTGCAGAGCCTGGTGAACAGCGGCATCGGCGGACTCGCGGGCATCTACTGGTCGTCCACGCAGCTGTCGCCGTCAGCGGCCTTCGCCCAGGACACCGTGAGCGGCACGGCGTTCACGGTCAACAAGATCACCTTGCTCCCCGTTCGCTGCGCGCGGCCGTTGACCCCCTGACCCCGCGGCGCTGCTGTCGGACAGGCCGATCGGAGCGGTCCTACAGCGGCCGTTTGCGGGTCCTCCTAGCATGGCCGCATGCGGCGCCGCCCCGGTGCGCCGCCCCCGCAAAGGACACGCCATGACGCTTCGCAAGACCTCTGCCGCCCGCCCGCTGATCGCGGCCGCGGCCATCGCCCTCACGCTGCCCGCCTGGGCCGCGGGCACCGGCGCCCGCACCGGCACCGACCCCACCTACCGCCAGGAACGCGCGGCCTGCGCCGCCATGACCGACGCCGACGCACGCACGAGCTGCCTGCGCGACCTGGGCGCGGCGCGCCAGCAGGCGCAGCGCCAGGGCCGCGCGCCCGCGCCCTCGGCCGAACAACTGCAGCAGAACGCGCTGCAGCGCTGCACCGTGCACAAGGACACCGAGCAACGCGCCATCTGCGAACGCATGGTGCGCGGCGAAGGCGAGGTGTCGGGCTCGGTGAGCGGCGGCGGCCAGCTGCGCTCGCTCGAAACCCTCGAAGAGCCCATGACCCGCTGAGGACAGCGCGGCGCCCGCGGGGGGGCTCGCGCCGCGCGTTTGATCCAGATCAAGGCGCCGTCGGGCAGCCGCCCGACGGCCTCAAGTCGCCGGTGCAGAAGGCCGAAATCGAACCACGGCCTCGAAGGGCCGCGAACCCCCTGGGCGGCCACCGCCCCTCACCGATTGCGCCCCACCATGCCCTCCCGCCTCGACCCGAACGACACCCTGATCCTGATCGCCATCGGCGTGGTGGCCGCAGCCGCGGCCGCCTACGGCATCGTCTACGACGGGCTGGGTCTGGCGCTCGGGGTGGGCGCGCTGCTGCTCGGCGCGGCCACCGGCGTGGCCCTGGTCTCGCAGGGCGGCCTGGGCAGCCGCATCGGCCTGCCCGCGATCGGCATGGCCATGGTGGCGCTGGCCATCCACGTGGCCCGCGGCCACACCGAGGCGCACTTCGCGGTCTTCGCCTTCCTGGCCGTGACCACCGTCTACCGCCACTGGCTGCCGGTGCTGGCCGGCGCGGCCACCATCGCGGTGCACCACCTGAGCTTCAACTACCTGCAGCAATGGGGCTGGGGACCGATCTGCTTCACCGAGCCCAGCCTGCTGATCGTGGTCGAGCACGCCGCCTACGTGGTGGGCGAAGCCGCCATCCTCATGATGCTGGCCGCGCGCTCGCGCGCCGACTTCGCGGCCAATGAACAGCTCTCCGACATCGCCACCCGCCTGGTCACGCCCGACGGCGCGATCGACTTCGGCGCCGCGCAGCTCGAACGCCCCGCGCCGGCCGCCGCCCGCATGCTCGAGGTGCTGGGCCGCATCGAAGACGCCATCGCCACGGTGCGCGCCAGCACCGATTCGATCGCCAACGCGTCGAGCGAGATCGCCCAGGGCAGCATCGACCTGAGCCAGCGCACCGAGCAGACCGTGGGCAACCTACAGGAAACCGCCAGCGCCATGGACCAGCTCACCGGCGCGGTGCGCCAGTCGAGCAGCGCGGCGACCAAGGCCGACGAGATGGCGCGCTCGGCCTCCGAGGTGGCGCGCCGCGGCGGCGAGGTGGTGCAGCAGGTGGTGACCACCATGGAAGACATCCACGCCGCCAGCCGCAAGATCGGCGACATCATCGGCACCATCGACGGCATCGCCTTCCAGACCAACATCCTCGCGCTCAACGCGGCGGTGGAAGCCGCGCGCGCCGGTGAACAGGGCCGGGGTTTCGCCGTGGTGGCCGGCGAGGTGCGCAACCTCGCGCAGCGCAGCGCCGAGGCGGCCAAGGAGATCAAGGTGCTGATCGGCAACAGCGTGAGCCGCGTCGAAACCGGCAGCCAGCTCGTGGGCCATGCGGGCACCACCATGCAGGACATCGTGGGCAGCGTGCGCGGCGTCACCGACATCATCGGCGAGATCTCCGCCGCGTCGGCCGAGCAGAGCACGGGCATCGGCCACGTCAACGACGCCGTGGTGCAGCTCGAAACCATGACGCAGCAGAACGCCGCGCTGGTGGAAGAATCGGCCGCGGCCGCGGGCAGCCTGCGCGAGCAGTCGGCGCGCCTGGCCGAGGCGGTGAGCATGTTCCGCCTGCGCGCCCTCAGGTGACCGGCGCGGGGTTGAACAGCACCAGCTGGTTGTGCAGCTTCCAGCGCTCGGCCCAGGTTTTCTGGCGGCCGCTGGCCACGTCGAGCATGTAGCGGAACAGCTGCCAACCCACGTCTTCGATCGTGGCCTCGCCGTCGGCGATGGTGCCGGCGTTGATGTCCATGAGGTCGTGCCAGCGGCGCGCGAGCTCGGTGCGCGTGGCCACCTTGATCACCGGCACCGCGGCCAGGCCATAAGGCGTGCCGCGGCCGGTGGTGAACACGTGCAGGTTCATGCCCGCGGCCAGTTGCAGCGTGCCGCAGATGAAATCGCTCGCGGGCGTGGCCGCGTAGGTCAGGCCGCGGGCCCTGAGCTTCTCGCCCGGTGAGAGCACGTGGGCGATCGGCGCGCTGCCCGATTTCACGATCGAGCCCATGGCCTTCTCGACGATGTTGGAGAGCCCGCCCTTCTTGTTGCCCGGCGTGGTGTTGGCGCTGCGGTCCACGCTGCCGCGTTTCAGGTAGTCGTCGTACCAGGCCATCTCGCGCACCATGGCCTTCGCCACCTCGGGCGTGGCGGCGCGCGCGGTGAGCTGGGCGATGCCGTCACGCACCTCGGTGGTTTCCGAGAACATCACGCTCGCGCCCGCGCGCACCAGCAGGTCGGTGCAGAAGCCCACGGCCGGGTTCGCGGTGACGCCGCTGAAGGCGTCGCTGCCGCCGCACTGCACGCCCACCACGAGCTCGCTCGCGGGCACGGTCTCGCGGCGGCGCGCGTTCAGGCGCTTCAAATGCACCTCCGCCTGACGCACGATCGAGTCCACCATGGACATGAAACCGACGTGCGCATCGTCCTGCAAACAGACGACGTCCAGTCCGTCGGCTTCATCGCGCAGGTCGGCAATGGGGATGCTGCCCGGCGGCAGCAGCCGCTCGGGCTGCAGCTTCTCGCAGCCCAGGCTCACCACCATCACCTCGCCACCGAAGTTGGGGTTCTGGCTGATGTGGCGCAGCGTGCGGATGGGGATCACCGCGTCGGGCGCATCGATCGCCACGCCGCAGCCATAGCCGTGTTCGAGGGCGACCACGTCGTCCACGTTCGGGTACTTGGGCAGCAGCTCGGCCTTGATGCGCTGCACCGCGAAGTCGGTGACGCCGGCCACGCACTGCACCGTCTGCGTGATGGCCAGGATGTTGCGCGTGCCCACCGAGCCGTCGGGGTTGCGGTAGCCCTCGAAGGTGAAGCCTTCCAGCGGCGGCAGCGGCTCGCGCCGCCGCGTGGCCATGGGCAGGTCGTCGAGGCCGCGTGCCTCGGGCATCTGCAGCCGGCGCTCGTGCACCCAGGCGCCCGCGGCGATGTCCTCCAGCGCGAAGCCGATGGGCACGCCGTAGCGCAGCACCGCCGCGCCGCGTGGCAGCGCCACCAGCGCCACCTTGTGGCCCTGCGGCACCTTCTCCACCAGCACCGGCCCGCCGGGCAGCGCCGTGCCCGCGGGCAGGCCGCCCTCGTTGGCCACGATGGCCACGTTGTCCTCGGGGTGCATGCGGATGGTCAACGGCGCGCGGGCGGCCCCCGGCGCAAGGGTTTCGGCCATTCGGCGTCTCCTATGATGCGGCGCGCCTTCGGCGGTCCGGCCCCCTGGCCGGGGGCTTCCGCAAGGCGCTTGGTACCGGTACCATTCTACGCCGCAAATGAAAGACTCCGACAACAACCGGCGTGCCCGCCGCGGCAGCGGCGCCATCACCGTGCGCGACGTGGCCCGGCTCGCGGGCGTCGCGCCCATCACGGTCTCGCGCGTGCTCAACACGCCCGCCCAGGTCTCGCCCGACGTGCGCCAGAAGGTGCTCGAGGTGGTGCAGAAGACCGGCTACGTGCCCAACCGCCTCGCGGGCGGCCTGGCCTCGTCGCGCAGCCGGCTGATCGCCGCGGTGGTGCCGAGCACCGTGATGTCGGTGTTCATGCCCACCATCGAGGCCCTCAACGACACCCTGTTCGGCGCCGGCTACCAGCTCATGCTGGGCCAGTCCGACTACTCGCCCGAGCGCGAAGAGGCGCTGCTCGAAGCCATCGTGGGCCGCCGGCCCGACGGCATCCTGCTCACCGGCATCCTCGGCCCCAGCCCAGGCCGCACGCGGCTGCTGGCCTCGGGCATTCCGGTGGTGGAAACCTGGGACCTCACGCCCACACCGGTGGACATGCTGGTGGGCTTCTCGCACGCCGACATCGGCCGCGAGGTCGCGCGCTTCCTGCTGGCCAAGGGGCGGCGGCGGCTGGCGCTGATCCGCGCCGACGACGAGCGCGCCGAGCGCCGCGCCGCCGCCTTCATCGACGCGGTGGAGCGCGCCGGCCACGGCCCGGTGGCGGTGGTGAACGTGGGCGCCTCGCGCTCGCTGCGCAGCGGCCGCGAGGCCCTGGGCCGCCTGCTCGACACCGCGCCCGACACCGACGCCGTGTTCTGCAGCTCCGACCTGCTCGCGCTCGGCGTGGCCACCGAGGCGCGCGTGCGCGGCCTCGACGTGCCCGGCCGCATCGCGCTCATGGGCTTCGGCGACGTGCCCTTCGCCGCCGACATGGCGCCCGGCCTGAGCACGGTGCGCATCAACGGCGCCGAGATCGGCCGCCTGGCCGCGCGCTGGCTGATCGACCGCGCCGAAGGCCGGCCCGTGGCGCAGCCGGTGCGCGACATGGGCTTTTCCATCGTCGAACGCGAAACCACCTGAGGCCCCGGCCTCGGGGCATGCCCGGTTGACGCCCCGCTTTGGTACCGGTACCATGCCCGACGTTTTGATTTGGTACCGGTACCATTTCAAGCCCCTTCAGACCCCTACACGGAGACAAACCATGAAGAAGCTGCTGCTCGCGCTGGGCACCGCCATGACCCTGACCTCGGCCATGGCCTGGCCCACCAAGACCGTCACCCTCGTGGTGCCCTTCCCGCCCGGCGGCTCCACCGACCTGATTGCGCGCACGCTGCAGCCCAAGCTGGCCGAGAAATTCGGCGGCACCTTCGTGGTGGACAACAAGCCCGGCGCCACCGGCACCATCGGCGCGGCCCAGGTGGTGCGCTCGGCCCCCGACGGCCACACCCTGCTCGTGGCCTCGCTCGGCCCCTACGTGATCGCGCCGCACCTCACCAAGGTCACCTACGACGCCACCAAGGATTTCGACTACATCACCGTGGCCGTACAGGCCCCCAACGTGCTCGTGGTGCCCGCCGCCTCGCCGCACAAGACCATGGCCGACGTGATCGCCTGGCAAAAGGCCAACCCCGGCAAGATGACCTTCGCCTCCTCGGGCAACGGCAGCAGCGACCACCTCACCGCCGAGCTCTACTGGCAGCAGACCGGCACCAGCGGCGTGCACGTGCCCTACAAGGGCGGCGGCCCCGTGATGACCGACCTGCTGGGCAACCAGGTCGACTCCTCGTTCATGAACATCAACACCGCCATGCCGCAGATCCAGGCCGGCAAGCTGCGCGCGCTCTCCATCACCAGCGCCACGCGCTCGCCGCTGCTGCCCAACGTGCCCACGCTCGAAGAACTCGGCATCAAGGACGCCAACGTCTACTCGTGGCAGGCCGTGGCCGCGCCCAAGGGCATTCCGGCCGACGTGAAGGCCAAGCTGCAGGCCGCCATCAAGGACGCGCTCAACGACCCGGCCATCAAGCCCAAGCTGCTCGACCTCGGCTTCGAGATCGTGGCCAACACGCCCGAGCAGTTCACTGCCTTCCAGGCCGCGGAATTCGCGCGCTGGAAGAAGCTGATCGAGAGCCGCAACATCAAAGCCGACTGAGCTTTTCCGACCGAGCCTTTCATGCTGAACCCCGTCCCCGTCGGCGCCACGCCCCGCATCACCGAGCTCATCGCCATTCCCGTCGCGGGCCGCGACGGCATGCTGCTCAACCTAAGCGGGGCGCACGCGCCCTTCTTCACCCGCAACCTGCTGATCCTGCGCGACAGCGCCGGCCGCACCGGCGTGGGCGAGGTGCCCGGGGGCGAGAAGATCCGCCAGACCCTGGAAGACGCGCGCGAGCTGGTGGTGGGCCGCGCCATCGGCGACCACCAGCGCGTGCTGCGCGACATGCAGGCCCGCTTCGCTGACCGCGACCGCGGCGGCCGCGGCCTGCAGACCTTCGACCTGCGCACCACCATCCACGCCGTGACGGCCGTGGAATCGGCGCTGCTCGATCTGCTGGGCCAGCACCTGAACGTGCCGGTGGCCGCGCTGCTCGGCGAAGGCCAGCAGCGCGAATCGGTGGAGATGCTGGGCTACCTGTTCTTCGTGGGCGACCGCACGCTGACCGACCTGCCCTATGCGAGCGAGCCCGACCACCCCGACGCCTGGTGCCGCCTGCGCCACGAGAAAGCCATGACGCCCGAGGCCATCGTGCGCCTGGCCGAAGCCGCGCGCGAGCGCTACGGCTTCAACGACTTCAAGCTCAAGGGCGGCGTGCTGCGCGGCGACGAGGAGGTCGACGCCGTGATCGCGCTGCACGAGCGCTTTCCCGACGCGCGCGTGACGCTCGACCCCAACGGCGGCTGGCTGCTGAAAGACGCGATTCGCCTGGGCCAGCGCATGCGCGGCGTGGTGGCCTATGCCGAAGACCCCTGCGGCGCCGAAGACGGCTTTTCGGGTCGCGAGGTGATGGCCGAGTTCCGCCGCGCCACCGGCCTGCCCACGGCCACCAACATGGTCGCCACCGACTGGCGCCAACTGAGCCACGCGCTCGCGCTGCAAAGCGTGGACATTCCCCTGGCCGACCCGCACTTCTGGACCATGGCCGGCAGCGTGCGCGTGGCCCAGACCTGCCGCGACTGGGGCCTGACCTGGGGCTCGCACTCCAACAACCACTTCGACGTGTCGCTGGCCATGTTCACCCACGTGGGCGCGGCGGCCCCGGGCAAGGTCACCGCCATCGACACCCACTGGATATGGCAGGATGGGCAGCGCCTGACCCAGGAACCGCTGCAGATCGTGAACGGCCATGTGCAAGTGCCCCGCAAGCCCGGACTGGGCGTGACGCTCGACATGGCCGAGGTGGAAAAGGCCAACCGCCTGTACCAGCAACACGGCCTGGGCGCGCGCGACGACGCGATCGCCATGCAGTGCCTGATCCCCAACTGGCGCTTTGACCCGAAGCGCCCCTGCATGGTCCGCTGAACCCGATCCCTTCACCCCACACGAACCCATGCGACCGAACCGACTGCGCGAAATCTGGGCCCAAGGCGGCGCCGTGATCAACGGCTGGCTGGCCATTGCCAACAGCTTCTCCGCCGAAACCATGGCCCACCAGGGCTGGGACTCGCTCACCATCGACCTGCAGCACGGCGTGGTGGACTACGCGGGCATGGTGCCCATGCTGCAGGCCATCTCCACCACGAACACCGTGCCCGTGGTGCGCGTGCCCTGGCTCGAGCCCGGCATCATCATGAAAACGCTCGACGCGGGCGCCTACGGCGTGATCTGCCCCATGGTGAACACGCGGGCCGACGCCGAGAAGCTCGTGGCCTACACCCACTACGCGCCCCAAGGCACACGCAGCTTCGGCCCGGTGCGCGCCCTGCTCTACGGCGGCGCCGACTACCCGCAGCACGCCAACGACACCATCGTGGCCTTCGCCATGATCGAGACCGCGCAGGCGCTCGAGAACCTCGACGACATCCTGGCCACGCCCGGCCTCGACGCGATCTACATCGGCCCCTCGGACCTCTCGCTCGCGCTCGGCTGCAAGCCCGCCTTCGACGACCTCGACCCCAAGGCCGCCGAGGCGGTGCAACACATCCTCAACCGCGCCAAGGCGCACGGCGTGGTGGCCGGCTGCCACAACGGCACACCCGAGGCCGCGCTCAAGCGCATCGCCATGGGCTTCCAGTTCGTCACCATCAGCTCCGACGCGCGCCTGATGGCCGCGGGCGCGCAGCAGGTGGTGAACACCATGCGCGCCGGCGCACGCAAATGACCACCCAACCCTCCACTCCCCTTAGCAGCATGAAACTTGGATTCATCGGCCTCGGCATCATGGGCACGCCCATGGCGCTGCACCTCGCCAACGCGGGCCACCCACTGTTTGTGCACACGCGCCGCAGCGTGCCCGAGGCCATCACCGCCGCGGGCGGCGTGCGCGCCGAGAACGCGGCCGCCGTGGCGCGCGAGGCCGAGGTGATCTTCACCATGGTGCCCGACACGCCCGACGTGGAGGCCGTGCTGTTCGGCCCCGGCGGCGTGGCCGAAGGCCTGCAGGGCGCGGGCGGCGCGCGCAAGGTGGTGGTGGACATGAGCTCCATCTCGCCCATGGCCACCAAGGCCTTCGCGCAGCGCATCAACGCGCTCGGCGCCGACTACATCGACGCGCCCGTGTCGGGCGGCGAAGTGGGCGCCAAGGCCGCGTCGCTCACCATCATGTGCGGCGGCGACGAAGCCGTGTTCCACCGCGTGAAGCCCCTGCTGGAGCTGATGGGCAAGAACATCACGCTCGTGGGCGGCAACGGCGACGGCCAGACCACCAAGGTGGCCAACCAGATCATCGTGGCGCTGAACATCGCGGCCGTGAGCGAGGCCCTGGTGTTCGCGAGCAAGGCCGGCGCCGACCCGGCCAAGGTGCGCCAGGCCCTCATGGGCGGCTTCGCGTCCAGCCGCATCCTGGAAGTGCACGGCGAGCGCATGATCAAGCGCAGCTTCAACCCGGGTTTTCGCATCAAGCTGCACCAGAAGGACCTGGGGCTGGCGCTGCAGGGCGCGCGTGAGCTGGGCGTGGCGCTGCCGCAGACGGCGGGCGCGGCGCAGTTGATGCAGGCCTGCGCCGCCAACGGCCTGGCCGATCTGGACCACTCGGCGCTGGTGCAGGCGCTGGAGCTCATGGCCCAGCACCCGGTCGCCCAGGGCTGACGCGGCCGCCGGCCTGGACCGTCGGCGTAGGCGCCAGACACCTCAGGCCTCGGGCGCCTCAAACAGCAGGCGCCGGCCCGGGGCATCGCCCACGGGCGAACCATTGGTGGTGCGCAACTGCAGGTCGCCGCTCAGCCGAAACAGCAGCGGGCCCACGGCGGGCGACTCGCCCGGCGCGGGCGCCCACAGCGCGCCCATCCAGTCCAGGGCCCGGCGCGGGCCCGCGCCGCGCCGCGGTGCCAGCCGCGCAATGCCGCTCAAGTCCGCCACGGGAATCTGGGCCAGCAGATCCAGCAGGCTCGCGTCCCAACCCACCAGGGTGGTCTGCGACCGCCGCCGGCCGTGGCAGCACACGTCGTGCACCAGCAGGTACCAGGGCCGCTCCAGCGCGAGCGTGACGGCGGGCCAGTGCGTCTGGCGCGGGGCGACCTGCGAAGGGTGGAGGTACTGCACGAGGCCGGGGGCGGTGATGAACACAGTTGGGCTCCAAAAATTCGAACACAAAAATGTGCCTCTAAGTAGCAATCCCGCCGTGTTCGGTGCCAACCTTTTTTGGTGTCTGAACCAGCCCCCGAACTTCTGCCTTGCCTCGCCCGGTTGGCGGCCAACCTCCGCGCGCTTCGAGCGGAGAGCAACTGGACGTCCAGCGCACTGGCGGATCAGGCGCATGTGAGCCGGCGCATGCTTCAACTGCTGGAGATGGGCAAGGTCAACGTCTCATTGGGCACGGTGGACAAGCTGGCGCGGGCCCTTGGCGTCACCACGGGTTCACTGCTGGGGAAACGGCCTGCGGCCCGGCAAGCCAGCGCGACCTCGATCGAGCAGGTTCTGGCATCGAACCTCCAATCGGCGAGGAAAGAACGGCAGATGACCCAGGAAGCCCTGGCTCAGCGATCCGGTATCAGCAGGCCCGTGATCGCGCACATCGAACGCCAGGCGCGCAACCCATCGCTGCAAACGCTGGCGCGGCTTGCGGCGGCGCTGGATTTGTCGGTTGAAGGGCTGCTGAGCAAGTAGGTTGGGCCGGCGGGGCGGGGGCTGCCGTGCGGCTGGGTGTCTCAGTTGCAGCGGTTGTCTGCGTTCGACTATCTGATTCCGATGGCGGCTATCGGCCGGCAGCAGCCCGTGCCTATAGTCCGCCAAAGCGGACGACCGCAAACTATTTATGCTAGCGTACAAATATGCCGAATCTTATGCCCTTTTAATTGCCATACTTCCCGCGCCTAGATTTTCGATAGCCTGCAACTGTACCTGCTTCGGCTAGATGACAGTCTACAGTTAGGGGGACAGGTCCCGAAGTCCGTCAAGGCTGCCTCCACAAATCAAAGCTAGACCAAGCACATGAGCGAATTCAAACTTCCCGAAGAATTCATCGAGAGCTCCAAGGCACTGCATGTCCAAAGGGTACGGACCGCAACCTCTATTGGTCTTCTTGTTATCCAGTTCAACAGGCTAGAGTACGACCTTGGTGAATTCCTTGGAGTCTTCCTGAAACGAAAAAACCAAGAAGAACATTTCGAAAACATCGCAATTATGACTGCAGCGCTTAGCTTTGGACAAAAGCTTGATCTGCTTTCAGCTCTTTACCTCAAGAGATACCGTGAACAGCCCAAGCAATGCGAAATTTTCAAAAGAATAATATTACAGATGTCGAAATATGAGGAGTACAGAAATTCGCTTGTTCATTCTCGCTGGGGAACTCAAACCTTTGGTGACTCTGAGTTCAAACGATTTAAGTCAAACATCAAGGGACGCAAAGGGTTAAGAAAAGTTGCCGAGCTTGCTGATTGGCGCCAGATTCGTACGATTTGCACGGAAATGCAAAGCTTCAATTGCATAGAAATGCTTGAGATTTATCGTGGCTGCGCAAGATATGAGGCAATGTCAGAGGAGACGATTAATAGATTGAGCGTGCGTATGACAGAACGCTTAAGCGGGGCGCTGCAAGCGGCGGGTATATAGCTTCGCGCTGGATGTCATACACGTCAAAAGCTGTTTACCCGGGGGGATGTCCAGGGATGACCCGACCACGAGGGTCCGCACCCAATCAGAAGCCGCCCTCGACCCCCATCAGCCAATCACCCCCCGAATCCCCACCAACAACTCCTCCACCAACGCCCCCGTCGCCGGCGACAAATGGCTCTCCTGCCGCCGGTACAGCGCATACCGCCGCGTGGTCTGCACGTCGCGCAGCGGCAGGATGCGGATGGCTTGGCCCGGGTTGGGGGCCGGTGGTTCGAACAGGGCGCGCGGCATCCAGCCCAGGTAGCCGCCGCCCGCCACCAGCCGGCGCAGCAGGTTGATGGACTTCGATTCCACGCTCGCGGCGGGCACCGGCAGTTGGCGCTCGGCAAACAGTTGCTGCCAGTCTTCGCGCGGCTGCAGGCCGCGCGGCACCAGGGCCCAGCGCTGCTCGGCCAGGTCGGCCAGGCGCATGTCGGTGCGGCCGCACAGCGGGTGGGTTTCGCCCAGCACCACGTAGCAGCCTTCCTGCCACGCGCCTTCGGTGATGCGCTTCAGCCCGGGCGCGGTGGGCACGTCGAAGGTCAGGGCCAGGTCGATCTCGCCGCGCGCGAGCTGCGCCAGCAGGTCTTCGGTGAGACCCTCTTCCACGCTGGCCTGCAGCCCGGGCCACTTCTGCAGCAGGCGCTCCACCGTGGCGGGCACAAAGCTCTCCAGCGCGCTGGCCACCGCGCCCACGCGCACGCGGCCGCGGCCCATGCCGCGCAGCGCCTCGATGGCCTGCACCGCGCGCGCCGATTCGTTCAGCAGCAGCCGCGCATGGGGCGCGAGTTGCGCGCCGTATTCGGTGAGCGTGGCGCCGCGCTGGTGGCGCTCGAACAAGGGCACGCCCAACTGCTCTTCCAGCCGCTTCACGATGCGGCTCAGGGCCGGCTGCGTCACGTGCAGCACCTCGGCCGCCTTGCCCAGCGAACCGCAGTCGACGATGGTCTGAAAGGCGTGGATCTCGCGCAGGTTCAGCAGCATGGTGGGCCCGAAAAGTTCGGCGGCATCTTACGGGCGGGCGCGCGCGGGCCGCACCGCATCGGTATGCCTTGGGGCCGATTCGTCATGCCCGCGCGCGGCAGGCCGTGCCTAGACTGCGTCGCCCCCTCCACCCCCCAAGACACAACCCATGCTCACCAACGAAGAACTCCAGCGCGTGCTGCAGCAGCGCCAGCAACTGCGCACCCAGGTGTCGCCCGAGGAATGGGCCGCGCGCGTCGAGCTCGCGGCCTGCTACCGGCTCATCGCGCACTTCCGCATGACGGACTGGATCTACAACCACATTTCGTCGCGCGTGCCGGGCTCGCACGAGCACTACCTCATCAACCCCTTCGGCCTGCTGTACGAAGAGGTGTCGGCGTCGAACCTGGTGAAGGTGGACGTGCACGGCCGGCTGGCGGAAGACGTGCCGCTGGAGGTGAACCCCGCGGCCTTCGTGATCCACGGCGCGATCCACACCGCGCGGCCCGACGTGGGCTGCGTTCTGCACACGCACACCGCCGCGGGCGTGGCGGTGGCCGCGCAGGCCGATGGCCTGCTGCCGATTTCGCAGCACGCCATGCGCGTGTACGGCCAGATCGGCTACCACGACTTCGAGGGCATTGCGCTGGACAACGCCGAGCAGCAGCGCCTGGTGGCCGACATGGGGTCCAACAACATCCTGATCCTGCGCAACCACGGCCTGCTCACCGCGGGCCGCACCGTGCCCGAGGCCTTCGAGCTCATGTTCTACCTGGAGCGCGCCTGCCAGATCCAGATCGCGGCCACCTCGGGGCCGCAGAAGCTGGTGTTTCCCTCGGCCGAGGTGCAGTCGCGCGCCATCGCGCAGTTCGCGGACTCGCCGTCGTACATCCAGGGGCGCGACTGGCTCGCGCTCATCCGGCTGCTCGACCGCATCGATCCTTCGTACCGCAGCTGAGCCTCGCCGCCTTCAGGCGGGCGCCGGCGGGCTCTGCGGCCACAGCAGCGCCAGCCGCTCGCCCACGCGCCGGCCGTGGGTGAGCGCGATGTCGGCCAGGGCCATGCCCGCGCACAGGCGGCGCGCCTCGGCCAGGGCCGCGGCCGCTTCGGCCGGCTGGCCCTGGCGGTCCAGCAAGGCGGCTTCGAGCACGCGCGCGAGGTGAAAGCGCGGGTCGCGCCGGGCCGCTTCGCGCGCCTCGGCCAGGGCCTCGGCCTCGCGCCCCACGCGCAGCAGGAAGGTGCCCAGCGCCCAGCGCCAGAAGCCCTGGCGGCGGTCGCGCGGGCTGATGGCCATGCCGTGGCGCATCTGCTCGATGCCGGCTTCGAGCCGGCCCGTGAGCGCCAGCGAGGCGCCCAGCGCCACGTGCGCCTGCGCATTGCTCGGGTCGATGGCGAGCGCGCGCTGCAGCACCTCCACGCCGCGCTGGTGCTGCCCCAGGTCGCACAGCGCGCAGCCCGCGTAACCCAGCACCTCGGAGCTGCCGTCGTCGAGCGCGATCGCGCGATCGGCCGTGCGCAAGGCATCGGCCGCGAGGCGGGGCGCGTCGGGCAGCTGCGTGAGGTTGGTGGAGAGGGCCGTCAGCAGCGCGTAGTGCGCGTGGCCCAGCCCGAAGGCCGGGTCCAGCGCGGTGCTCTTGAGCAGCAGCGCACGCGCTTCGGCGATCGCGTCGGGGCCCCAGCCCTGCAGGGCGATGGCGCCGATGGCCTGGTGGTAGTGGGCCCAAACGCCCTGGTGCTCGGGCCGCTGGCGGCGGATGTGGGCGATTTCGGCGCGCGTGAGCTCGGGCTCGAGCTCCGACATGATCCCGCGCGCGATGTCTTCCTGCAGGTCCACGGCCGCGTCGCGGCGGCGCTCGAAGCGGCCGCTCCACAGCACGTGACCGCTGCTCGCGTCGATCAGTTGCGTGCCCACGCGCACGCCCTCGCCCGCGGGGCGCACGCTGCCCTCGACCACGAAACGCACGCCGAGCTCGCGCGCGATCTCGGGTACCGTCGTGCCCTGCCCGCGGAACGCGAACGACGAGGCGCGCGACACCAGCCGAAAGCCCGGCACGCGCGCCAGCAGCGCAATCGTGTCTTCGGCCAGGCCGTCGGCGAGGTAGCGGATCTGCGGCTCGTCGCACAGCACGTTGAACGGCAGCACCGCGATGGTGGGCCCGCTGGCCAGGCCCGCGGCCGGCGCTGCGGCCGCGGCGCGCAGCGGCAGGGCCCACTGGTAGCCGCGGCCCGCCACGGTGGCGATGCTGTCCGGTCCCAGCAGCTTGCGCAGCGCGGCCACCTGCACCGAGAGGTTGTTGTCCTCCACCACCAGGCCGGGCCACACGGCGTCGAGGATCTCGTCCTTGCCCACCACGCGGTCGTGGCGCGCCAGCAGGCACAGCAGCAGGTCGAAGGCGCGCGCGCCCACGCTGGCGGGCACGCCGTCGACGAGCAAGGCGCGTTCGGCGGGGCGCACTTCGAAGCGGTCGAACTGGTAGCGGTCGGGCATGCACCTTCTCCGGGGCGGCATGTTTAGGAACGTTTAGCCCGGGCTTGAGCGCGTTAAAGGCCGGCGCGGCGCGCGCTCGATAAGGTCCGGACACGCCGCGTTGTACAGGGCTCCACGGCCCCCTTGCAATGCTGCGCTGCGATGGCCGGGTGCAGCCCGGTGCCCGTCCTTCAACCCTTGTGGAGCCTCGTGATGAACAGCCGCCTCTTCGAAACCCAGTCCGCCCTGCGCGCGCGCTACAAGCAAGCGCCCGAACTCGCGCTCGTCACCGCGCAGGCGCGCACCCGCAGCGACAACCCCGCCGACCCCTTCCACCTGCAGGTGGTGCCAGCGCTGCGCGACGAGGCGGCGGTGCCGGTGGGCGTGCACGGCTCGGTCGGCGGCCCCTACGACGCACCCTGCCCCGGCGACCTGCTGTGCGCCGCGCTCGCGGCCTGCTACGACGCGTCGGTGCGCATGGTGGCGCAGGCCATGGGCATCGAACTCACGGCGCTCGAGGTGCACGTGCAGGCCAAGGTCGACATGCGCGGGGCCATGGGCATGGGGCGCGACCTGCCGGTGGGCTTCCAGTCGTTCAGCACCGACATCCACCTGCAGGCGCGCGAAGGCACGCCCGCCGAGGTGATCGAGCAATTGCGCGTGGCGGCGCAGCGCTGCTGCGTGGTGGCGCACACGCTGCGTTCAGCACCCGAGATGCAGACCCGGTTTCACGCCTGAGGCGTGGCCTCGGTGGCGGCGCCGGTCAAGCAACTGGCGTGCGCCGTCATGGCCGGCGGGGGCGCGCTGCGGCACAGTGCCGCCATCCGCACCGCATCCCCGCACGGCCATGAACCTTCCCACCCGCCAACTCACCCTGGGCCAGTCCCGGCTCGCCTACGACGACACCGGCGGCACGGGCCCGCTGCTGGTCTGCATGCCCGGCATGGGCGATCTGCGCAGCGAATACCGCGCGCTGCGCCCGCTGCTGCAGCAGGCCGGCCACCGCGTGGTCACGCTGGACGTGCGCGGGCACGGCGAAAGCTCGGCGCAGTGGCCGGGCTACTCGGCGCGCGACGTGGGGCGCGACGCGCTGACACTGATCGAGCACCTGGGCGCCGGCCCGGCGGTGGTGCTGGGCAATTCGTTCGCGGCGGGCTCGGCGCTGTGGGCGGCGCACGAAGCGCCCGCCCAGGTGCGCGGCGTGGTGCTGCTCGGTCCCATCGTGCGCGACGTGCCCGCCCCCTGGTACGCCAAGGCCGCGCTCGCCCTGGGCTTTGCCGGGCCCTGGCGCGTGGCGTTCTGGATGGCCTACTGGAACAGCCTGTTCCCCCTGCGCAAGCCGGCCGACCACGCGCAGGCCCGGGCCGCGCTGGCGGCCAACCTGCGCGAGGCGGGGCGCATGGCGGCGCTGCGCCACATGGTGTCGCTGAGCAAGGCCGACACCGAGGCCCTGGTGGCGCGCAGCCGCGTGCCCGCGCTGGTGGTGATGGGCTCGCGCGACCCCGACTTTCCCGACGCCACGGCCGAAGCGCACTGGCTGGGCCAGGCCCTGCGCACCGAGCCGCTGATCGTGCCGGGCGCGGGCCACTACCCGCACCTGGAAGCGCCCGAGCAGGTCGCGCCCGCGGTGCTCGCCTTCATCGCGAGCCTGCGGTGAGGCGCGCGATCCCGGGGTCAGCGCGCGGCGCGGCGCGCGGCCGTGGGCGTGGTGCCGGTCCAGCGCTTGAAGGCGCGGTGGAAGGGGCTGGGTTCGGCAAAGCCGAGCAGGTAGGCCACCTCGCCCAGGGCCAGGCGCGGGTCGGCCACGTAGCGCAGCGCGAGCTCGCGGCGCACGCCGTCCACCAGCGCCGCGAAGCGCGTGCCCTCTTCGTCCAGCCGGCGCTGCAGGCTGCGCTCGCTCAGGTGCAACCGCGCGGCCACCTGCCGCAGCGTGGGCGGGCCGTTGGGCATGGCCTCGGCCAGCAGGCGGCGCACCTGGGCGGCCGTGGGTTCGTGCAGCGGCGCGTGCGCGGCCAGCAGTTGCTCGGCGTGCGCGGTGACGATGCGCGAGAGGCCCGGGTCGGCCGCGGGCACGCCGCGGTCCAGCACCGCGTCGGCCAGCACCAGGCACGACACCGGCGCGTCGAAGTGCGGGGCCACGCCGAACACCGCCTGGTAGGCCGCGGCATCGCCCCCGGCGCTGTGGGCGAACGCCACGGCCTGCGCACGCACGGGCGCGCCGCCGATCTGCGTGGCCACCACCAACAGCGAGGCCAGCGTGAACTCGGCCGCCTGGCGGCAAGGCATGGCGCCCGCGGCATCGAAGCGGTGCTCGACGCGCAGCCCGCCCTCGACCGGCACGAGCACGAAGCTCGCGAGGTCGTGCACCAGGCGGTTGTAGCGGGCCAGCCGCTGCAGGGCGCTGCGCAGGTCGGGCGCGGTGCGCACGGCGTAATCGAGCACGTCGAAGGTGCCGGGGCGGATGGCCTGCGCCGCGCGCAGGCCGAACAGCGGGTCGCCGCAGCGTTCGGCGGCCAGGGTCCACAAGCGCTCTTCCACCGCCAGCGGCATGCGGGCCTCGGGATCGGCCAGCGCCGCGGCGGCCAGGCCGGCCTCGGCCATGAGCCGTCCGGCGTCCACCCCGCGCGCGGCGGCCGCCTGCACCACGAACGCGCCGATGCGCGCGGCAACCTGCGGGGAGCGGTGGGGGGCGGGCATGGGCGGGGCGTGTTGGCGGGGCGGGTGGCGGGGTGCAATGATCGCACCCACGTTTGTGCCCGCAGCATGGGAGAGCCCGCATGAAGATCGTCCGCAGCAAGACCTTCCGCGCCGAGCGCGCCTGGGGTGCACTCGACATCGCCAACGTGGCGCACCCGATCGGCGAGGCGCGCATTCTGGTGGTGGAAAAGGAAGGCTCGGTGTGACACCGCCGCGCACGGTCTTCCTGGACCGGCTGCGCGTGGTGCTCACCGCGCTGGTGGTGCTGCACCACACGGCCATCACCTATGGCGGCAGCGGCGACTGGTTCTACCGCGAGGTGCGCGACGGCGGTGCGCCGTCGAGCCTGTTGCTCAGCGTGTTCTGCGCCGTGAACCAGGCCTTCTTCATGGGCTTTTTCTTTCTGATCGCCGGTCGCTTCACGCCGGGCTCGCTGGCACGCAAGGGCGCGCGCGCGTTCGCGCAAGAGCGCCTGCTGCGCCTGGGGCTGCCGCTGCTGGTGTTCGGCTTTGTGCTGGGGCCGCTGGCCGTGGCGCTGGCGGGCGTGCCGGCGGGGCGGCCCTGGGCGTCGGCGTGGTGGGCGCAAGTGCAGCAGGCGCGCTTCGTGATCGGGCCGCTGTGGTTCGCGTGGGCGCTGCTGCTGTTCACCGCGGCGTTCATGCTCTGGCGGTGGTGGCGGCCCGAGCCCGCGCCCGCGCCCGCGCCCGATCGGCCGGTGCCGGGTTCGCCGTGGTGGCTGGTGTCGGCGCTGGCGGTGGGCGCGGTGGCGCTGGCGCTGCGGCAGTGGGTGCCGGTGGGGCAGAGCGTGTGGGGCCTGCAGCTCGGCTACTTCGCGTCGTACGCTTTTTTGTTTGCGCTGGGTTGCGCGGCGGCGCGCCACGGCTGGCTCGAACGCGTGCCGCCCGCGCAGGCCCGGCGCTGGCGGCGCGTGACGTGGCTGACCCTGCCGCTGTTGTTCGTGGTGGCAGCGCTGTCGGGCGCGCTCGCGGGCCGGCCGGTGAATGTCAACGGCGGGCTCGGGCTGGCGGCGGTGGTGTACGCCTTCTGGGAGCCCTTCGTGGCCTGGGGCCTGATCGCCTCGCTGCTGGTGCTGTTCCAGCGCCGCTTCAACACCCCCAGCCCGCGGTGGCAGCGCTGGAGCGAGCAGGCCTATGGCGCGTTCGTGCTGCACGCGCCGGTGCTGGTGGGCGTGTCGGTGGCGCTCGCGGGCTGGGGGGCGCCGGCGTTGCTCAAGTTCGCGCTGGTGGGCGCGGCCAGCGTGGTGCTGTCGTTCGCGCTGGCTCGGGGCCTGCGCGCGCTGCCCGGGGTGCGGCGGGTGCTGTAGCGCGGCTCATAGCGCGGCTCAGCCCGTGCCCGCGATCAGGGTCTCCAGCACCTCGATGCGGTGCCGGTGCGGCGTGGTGATCGCATAGAAGCGCTCCTGCAGATCGGTGAACCGCCCCACCGCCACCAGCGCCCCGGTGCGCAGTTCGTCCTGCACCACCACCTCGGGCAGCACGGTGAGCCAGCCGCTGTCGCGCGCGATCAGGCGCAGCATGGCCATGTCGTCGACCTCGGCGCGCAGGCGCGGCGTCACGTTGGCCGAGAGGCAGAGCGCGTCGAACTGCGCGCGCAGCGCATGCCGCGGGCCGGGCAGCACCACGTCCAGTCCGTCGAGGTCTTCGGGCACGCGCAGGGCCTGCGCGGCCCAGCGGCCCGCGGGGCCCACGAGCGACACCGCCTGGCTGCCGAGGAAGCGGCAGTGCAGCGGGCGGTCGGGGTCGGCGGGCACGGTTTCGTTGGCCAGCACCACGTCGAGCTGGTGCTGCACCAGCCGCTCGATCAGGCCTTGCAGCAGGCCGGACTCGAGCGTGAGCACCACGCTCGCATCGCTGAGCAGCGGGCGGATCCAGTTCTCCTGGTAGTTGCGCGAGAGCGTGGCCACGCTGCCCACGCGCAGCCGCGTGACGCCGGCCATGCGGCCCTGCAGACGGCCCAGCATTTCCTGGCCCAGGCCGAAGATGTTCTCGGCATAGGCCAGCACGAGTTGGCCGGTGTCGGTCAGTTGCAGCCGCCGCCCTTCGCGCGCGAACAGCGGCTCGCCCAGGCGGTCTTCGAGCTGGCGGATCTGCGCCGACACCGCCGATTGCGAGGTGTTGAGCTCTTCGGCGGCCCGGGTGAGGTGGCCGAGCCGCGCCACCCGCCAGAAGTAGAACAGGTGGTGGAAATTGAGCTGATCGAGGCGCATCGTTCGTTTTTCAGAATGTTTTTGTTCTGATCAATGTATTTTACTGAACGGTCGCAAGCCGGGAAGATCGCGGGCAACGCAATACCGAGGCCCCCGCCATGCCCCTCACCGACCTTGTGCCGACGATCAGCGCGCTCACGCCCGCGGTGCTGATGGCCCTGGCCGCGGCCCATGCCGCGCTGGCCGGGCGCACGCCCACCCCGGGCCCCACCGTGCCGCCGCCCACGCTGTGGCGAGGCTTCCAGGGCTTGTCGCTGGCGGCGCTGGCGGCGGCGGCGCTGGCGCTGGCGCTGCCCTTCCTGGCCCGGCCCGACGCTGCGCCCGCCAACGGCCTGGGCGCCTGGCTGGCGCCGTCCCCCTTCGCCGGTGTGCTGGCGCTGCTGGTGCAGCTGCTGGGCACGGTCATCGGCGCCTTCTCGGCGCGCTACCTGCAGGGCGAGCGCGGCCAGCCGCGTTACGTGGCCATGCTGGCGGTGGTGCTGGCCGCGGTGCACGGGCTACTGCTGGCCCAGCACTGGCTGGTGCTGATCGGCGCCTGGGCCCTGGTGGGCGTGGCGCTGCAGCGGCTGCTGTGCTTCTACCCCGAGCGCGCCTTCGCCCGCCTGGCCGCGCACAAGAAGCGCCTGGCCGACCGCGTGGCCGACGCGCTGCTGCTGCTGGCCGCCGCGCTGGCCTGGGGCACGGTGGGCAGCGGTTCGCTGCCGGCCCTGTGGGACCACGTGGCCCAGCACGGCCTGAATCCCGCGCTGCACCTGAGCGCGGTGGCGCTGGTGCTCGCGGTGGTGCTGCGCACCGCGCTGCTGCCGGTGCACGGCTGGCTGATCCAGGTGATGGAAGCGCCCACGCCGGTGTCGGCGCTGCTGCACGCGGGCGTGGTCAACCTGGGCGGCTTCGTGCTGATCCGCTTCGCACCGCTGCTGGAGCAAGCCATGCCCGCGCGCGCGCTGCTGCTGGCCTTCGGCCTGGCCACCGCGGTGCTGGCGGGCATGGTCATGCTCACGCGCATCAGCATCAAGGTGCGGCTGGCCTGGTCCACCGTGGCGCAGATGGGCTTCATGCTGGTGGAGTGCGCGCTGGGCCTGTACACGCTGGCCGCGCTGCACCTGCTGGGCCACTCGCTCTACAAGGCGCACGCCTTCCTGTCGGCCTCCGAGGCGGTGCGCAGCACGCGGCTGCAGGCGCTGTCGGCGCCCTCCCCGGCCACGGGCGCGAGCCTGCTGTTCGCGCCGGTCCTGAGCGTGGCGGTGGTGCTGGGTCTCAGCGCCGCGCCCGATGTGGCCCCCTGGCCCTGGTGGTGGAGCGCCGTGCTCGCGCTGGCCTGGGCGCCGCTGCTGTGGCTGCCCTCGGCCCCGGCGCCGGCGGGCCTGCGCGCGCGGCAGACGGTGTGCGGCGCGCTGATGGTGGCCGGGCTCACGCTGGCCGCGCTGTTCGCCCACGCCCTGCCCTTCGGTCTCAACGACGCGCCGCAACACGCCCTGGGCCTGATCACGCTCGCGGGCATGGGCGCGCTGTACGCGGGCCTGGCGCTGCTGCAGCGCCGGCCCGGCCTGC
This sequence comes from Hydrogenophaga sp. T2, assembly GCF_049843535.1. Lineage (NCBI taxonomy): Bacteria > Pseudomonadati > Pseudomonadota > Betaproteobacteria > Burkholderiales > Comamonadaceae > Hydrogenophaga > Hydrogenophaga sp. T2. Next base: position 552,641 of record NZ_JBBHZJ010000001.1, read on the forward strand.
TCTCGGGCTGGCGGCGCTGGAGCTACGCCGGCTTCTACGTGGACGAGGCCTACACCCGCCTGGCGCTGCGCCTGTGGCCCACACGCTGGACGCCCGAGACCGCCACGCCCCGCGCCTGACCGCCCGACCGACTTCCGGAGAACCCGCCATGTACTCGCTCAACGATTCGAGCCCCGCCGCGGCCCAGGCCGCGCCGACCGTGGACGACGCGCTGCACCGCGCGATCGACGAGGCCTGCGCGCAGGCCTGCCGCGCCATCGCACCCAGCTGGCCGCTGGACCGCGCGATCGCGGTGAACCCGCACTGGCAGCGCATCGGCCTGCCGCTGCGCCGCGTGGCCGCGCGCATGGCAGCGCTGGGCAACGTGCAGGTGTTCCCGCCGCGCGAGCGCCAGCGCGAGGCCTGGCAACAGGGCCGCATCCGCCCGGCCGATCTGGCGCAGGCGCTGCAGCAACTGCCGGCGGCCCAGAGCGCGGGCCTGAGCGCCGAGTGCTGCGTGCAGGCGCTCCACGAACCCGCGCCCAGCGCCCAGCTGCCGCTGCTGATCGACGTGCTCGACACCGACCCGCGGCGCGGCAACCGGCTGGGCTGGCGCCAGGCCGTCACGCACCAGGTGAGCCAGACCTGCGCGGCCTACTTCGACGCCCACCAGGCCGACTGGCAGCCCGAGCACCGCGAGGGCCTGTACGCCTTCTGGCGCGACACCCTCACGCACGACCACGGCATCGGCCTGCTGATGGGCCTGCCCGACCTGGGCCAGGCGATCGGCGCACTGCCCGCCACCGCCCAGGACGCCGAGCGCTGGGTGATCGCGCGCCTGGGCCTGCCGCCCGCGGTGTGGGCCGACTACCTCGAATCGGTGCTGCTGTCGGTGAACGGCTGGGCCTCGTGGTGCGCCTACCTGGGCTGGCAGGCCGCGCAGCAGGGCGGGCACGACGCGCACCTGCGCGAGCTGCTCGCGATCCGCCTCGCCTGGGGGGTGCTGCTGCTCGAAGGCAAACACGACGACGACGCCGAACGGGCCTTCGCCGAGCTGCAGCAGGCCTGGGCCGACGCGCCCCAGGTGCTGCAAAAAGCAGAGCGGGCGCTGCTCGTGGACGAGGTGTGGCAGCTCGCGCTGGAGGTCGGCTACCAGCGCCAGCTCGCGCAACGCCTGCTCGCCACGGCCGCGCCGCCGCTGGTGCCGCCCGTGACCGAGGTGCAGGCCGCCTTCTGCATCGACGTGCGCAGCGAGCCGCTGCGCCGCGCGATCGAGGCCGAGTGGCCGGCCGTGCAGACGCTGGGCTTCGCCGGCTTCTTCGGCTTGCCCGTGGCCTACACGCCGCTGGCCACGGCCGCGCGCCGGCCGCAGCTGCCGGGCCTGCTCGCGCCCGCCATGGAAGTGACCGACCGCGTGGTGAGCGCCGACGCCGCGCACCGCGCCACCGACGCGCTGCTGCAGGCCGCGGCCGAGCGCTCGCGCCAGACGCGTCTGGCGCTCAAGGACCAGTGGCAGGCCGCCAGCCGCTGGCCCGGCGCGGCGTTTTCTTTCGTCGAGGCCGCGGGCCTGGGCTACCTCGGCAAGCTCGGCGGCTGGCTGGTGCCGGGCCGGCGGGCGCGCGCGCGCGACGACCTCGAAGGCCTGCCCGCGCGCTACCGCCCCGTGTGCCGTCCGGCCCTGATGGGCCTGGACACCGCGGCCAAGGTGGCGCTGGCCGCGCGCGTGCTGCACGCCATGGGCCTGGGCGCGGCGGGCTCGCAGGTGGCGCCGCTGGTGCTGCTGGTGGGCCACGGCAGCCAGTCCGCCAACAACGCCCACGCGGCCGCGCTCGACTGCGGCGCCTGCTGCGGCCAGACCGGCGAGGTGAACGCGCGCAGCCTGGCGCAACTGCTCAACGAGGCCGCGGTGCGCGAAGGCCTGCGCGCGCAAGGGGTGGCCTTGCCCGAGGACACGGTGTTCATGGCCGCGCTGCACAACACCACCACCGACGAGATCGAGGGCTTTGACCTCGACCTGCTGCCACCGGCCGCGCTCGCGCGCTGGGAGCGCCTGCAGCGCGTGCTCGACCACGCCTGCGACCGCGTGCGCCGCGAGCGAGCGCCCTCGCTCGGGCTCGACCCGCGCGCGCCGCACACCGAGCTGCTCGACCAGCTGCGCCGCCGCGCCAACGACGGCGCGCAGACCCGCCCCGAATGGGGCCTGGCGGGCAACGCCGCGTTCGTGATCGCGCCGCGCTGGCGCAGCCTGGGCAGCGTGCTCCAGGGCCGCAGCTTCCTGCACGACTACGACGCCGCGCACGACCGCGACGGCAGCGTGCTCGAACTGCTGATGACCGCACCCATGCTGGTCACGCACTGGATCAACTGGCAGTACCACGCGTCCACCTGCGACCCGCGGCACCTGGGCAGCGGCAACAAGGTGCTGCACAACGTGGTGGGCGGTCACCTGGGCGTGTTCGAGGGCAACGGCGGCGACCTGCGCGTCGGCTTGTCCAGGCAGTCGCTGCACGACGGCGAGCGCTGGGTGCACGAGCCGCTGCGCCTCACGGTGGTGATCGACGCCCCGCAGGCAGCGATCGACAAGGTGATCGGCCAGCACGCGGTGGTGCGGCAACTGATCGACAACGGCTGGCTGCACCTGTGGCGCTTCGCGGACTCGGGATTCGAGCGCCGTGCGCACGGCGGCTGGCTGGCGGTGGCGAATGCCGGGGCCGTGCGCGCATGAGTCGGCCCGGACCGTACGCGGGCCGCCGCGTGGCCCTGCTCACCCAGCACGGCAAGGAACGCGTGATCGCGCCCGTGCTCGACCCCGGCCTGGGTTGCACCGTGCAGCTCGTGAGCGGCTTCGACACCGACCTGCTCGGCACCTTCACGCGCGAGATCCCGCGCGAGGGCACGCAGGTGGAGGCCGCGCGGCGCAAGGCGCGCCAGGGCATGGCGCTGTCGGGCCTGCCCCTGGGCCTGGCGAGCGAAGGCGGCTTCGGCCCCGACCCGTTCACCGGCATGTTTCCCTGGAACGTGGAGGTGCTGGTGTGGATCGACGACGAGCAGGGCCTGGAGGTGGTGGGCGTGGCCCAGGGCCCGGCGCGCAACGGGCATGTGCACAGCAACGCCTGGGCCGACATCGAGGCCTTCGCGCAGCGCGAGGGTTTTCCGCGGCAGCAGCTCGTGATCCGCCCCGACGACGAAGACGGCCCGCCGCTGCACAAGGGCGTGGCCGACTGGGCGCTGCTGCGCCGCGGCTTCGACGAGGCGCTGGCGCAATCGCGGCAGGGCCGCGTGTTCGTGGAGCACGACCTGCGCGCCTTCGCGCACCCCGAGCGCATGGCGCGCATCGGCCAGGCCGCGCAAGACCTGCTGCAGCGCCTGCGTTCGGTCTGTCCGGCCTGCGGCGCGCCGGGCTTCGGCGTGAGCCACCGCGAACCCGGCCTGCCCTGCGCCGACTGCGGCAGCCCCACCAGCAGCTACCGCAGCGAGGTGCGCGCCTGCCCGGCTTGCGGCCACCGCACCGAACACCCGCGCACCGACCGCCTCACCGCGGAGCCGGCGCATTGCGGGCAGTGCAATCCCTGACGCGCAACCGCCCGCCATGAAAAAACCCCCGGGGCGCGAGCCGCGGGGGTCGGCGGGCGACGGCGGCGCGCTTACTTGGCGGCGCGGGCCTTGGCCACGGCGGCCTGGGTCTCTTTCCAGAGGTCTTCGCCCACGTTGGTGGCGATGGTGGCGTTCACCGCGCCGAGCTTCTCGCGCATGCGGTTGGCTTCGGCCGGGCTGAGCTGGTTGATCTGCATGCCCTTGGCCTTGAGGTCGGCCAGCGCCTTGTCGGCCTCGGCGCGCGTGTCCTTGCGCTCGAAGTCGCGGCTCTTCTTCGCGGCGTCCAGCAGCACCTTCTGCTCGTCCTTGCTGAGCTGGTCCCACCACTTCTTGCTCACGGTCACGATCCACGGGCTGTAGACGTGGTTGGTGACGGTGAGGAACTTCTGCACCTCGTAGAACTTGCTCGAGACGATGGTGTTGTACGGGTTCTCCTGGCCATCGACGGTCTTGGTCTCGAGCGCGGTGAACAGCTCGGAGAACGGCAGCGGCACGGCGTTGGCGCCCAGGGTCTTGAAGCTGTCGATGAAGACGTTGTTCTGCATCACGCGCAGCTTGATGCCGTCGAGGTCTTCGAGCTTGGTGACGGCACGCTTGTTGTTGGTGAGGTTGCGAAAGCCGTTTTCCCAGTAGACCAGGCCGACCAGGCCCTTGTCCTGCAGCTTGTCCATCACCTTCTGGCCGACCGGGCCGTCGAGCACCACGTCGGCTTCCTGCGCGTTGTTGAACAGGAAGGGGGTGTCCCAGATGGCCATCTCTTTGGTGATGCCCACCAGCGTGGCGGTCGAGCCCACCATCATTTCCTGCGCGCCGCCGATCAGGGCCTGCTGCATCTGGATGTCGGAGCCCAGCGCGGCCGCGCCGATGGCGCGCACCTTCATCTTGCCGCCCGAGGCCTTCTCGACCTCCTGCGCGAACAGCTTGACGGCGCGGCCCTGGTTGGAGTCTTCGTTGAGGCCGTAGCCGAAGCGGATCATGCGCGGCTTGATGTCCTGCGCGTGGGCCAGGCCGCCGGCCACGGTGGCCAGGGCCACGGTGAGCGTGAGCGCGAGTTGCTTGAGTTTCATGGTCATCTCCTGGGGTTGTTGGCGGCCGCGCCGCCGGGTGAAAACGGAAAGGGGTTCAGAACATCCACTTGAGCGGCTGGGTGACGATGGCCGGGAACACGATGAGCAGCGCCAGCATGGCGATGTAGACCAGCAGGAAGGGCATGACGCCGCGGATCACCGATTCCATGCGCAGCCCGCCCACGCCGGCCACCACGTTGAGCACCGTGCCCACGGGCGGCGTGAGCAGGCCCAGGCAGCCGATGAAGATGAACACGAAGCCGAAGTACACCGGGTCGATGCCGGCCTTGGCGGCCAGCGGCGCGAGCACCGGCGCAAGGATGAGGATGGTGGGCGTGAGGTCCATCACCATGCCCACGGCCAGCAGGAACACCGCCACCACCGCCATGAACAGCAGCGGGTTCTGCAGCAGCGGGCCCATGATGTCGGCGAGCTGGTTGGGCAGGTCGGCCAGGGTGATCATGTAGCTGGCCGCGGTGGCGGCGCCGCACAGGAACATCACCACGCCGGTGGTGCGCGCGGCGTCCACGAACACGCGGTACAGGCCGGCCACGCTGAGTTCGCGGTACACGAACATGGCCACCACCAGCGCGTAGGCCGCGGCCACCACGGCGGCTTCGGTGGGCGTGAAGATGCCCAGGCGCAGGCCGCCGATGATGATCACCGGCATGAACAGCGCCCAGATGCTCGACGCCAGCACCGAGCGGCGGAACGCCCAGCTGGTTTTCTCGGCCACCGGCAGCGCTTCGCGGCCCGCGATGCGGCGCCACACCAGCACCAGGCTCACCGCCATCAGCAGGCCGGGCACGATGCCCGCGAGGAACAGCTTGCTGATCGAGGTGTTGGTGGTGACGCCGTAGATCACCATGGGCATGGACGGCGGGATGATGGGCGCGATGATGCCGCCCGAGGCGATCAGGCCCGCGCTCGGGCCTTCGGGGTAGCGCTGCTGCCGCATCATGGGCAACAGCAGCGTGGCCAGGGCCGCGGTGTCGGCGATGGCCGAGCCGCTCATCGAGGCCAGCATCACCGAGGCCGCGATGGCCACGTAGCCCAGGCCACCGGGAATGTGGCCCACAAAGGCGCGCGCCAGGTCGATGATGCGTCGGCTCAGGCCGCCCGCGTTCATCAGCTCGCCCGCGAGGATGAAGAAGGGCACGGCCAGCAGCGGGAAGCTGTCGAAGCCCGCCTGCACGTTCTGCGCGAGCAGCTGGGCGTCGAAGAAGTCGAGCTGCACCATGAGCGCGAGCGCGGTGAGCATGAGCGCGAACGCGATGGGCACGCCCACCGTCATGGTGGCGAACAGCACCAGCAGGAACAGCACGATGGTCATGCGGCACCGCCTTCCTGGCGGCCGAACAGCTCGGCCAGCGCCTGCAGCACCAGCAGCGCGGCCATGCACACGCCCATCACGAAGATGGCGCCCGCGGCCAGCGCCAGCGGGTAGCCCATGACCGGGCTGTGGCTGCCCATGCCCACCACCACCTGCGCCCAGGCGCCGGTGATGAGGTAATACAGCGACAGGCCGATAAGCCCGCGCGTGAGCCAGCGCAGCACCGCGGCGGGCACGCCGCTCAGGCGCGCGGTGACGAGGTCGAAGCCCAGGTGCTTGCCTTCGGCGAAGGTGAGCGTGGCCGCGATGGCCACCAGCCACACGAACAGCAGGCGTGAGAGTTCTTCGGACACCACCCAGCCCGTGCCCCACACGTAGCGCAGCACCACGTTGCCGAACACGGCCACCACCATGCCCGCCAGGCACAGGGCCAGGAAGCCTTCGGCCAGGTGCTTGAGGAAGCGGATCGCTTTCATGCCTTCACCTCCTGCCGCGGCGCGGGCGCGCTGCGCACCCACTGCGCCACCGCGCTCACGAGTTCGGGGATCGGGCGCATCGCGTCGAGCGCGAGCACGCCGGGCTCCGCGCTCGGGTCTTCGAGCGCTTCGAACTGGCTGTCGACCAGGCTCACCGGAAACAGGTGGCCGGGCCGCGTGGCCACGCGCTCGCGCGCCTGTTCGCGCGTGAGCTGCAGGAACACGAAGCGCAGGCCCGGCGCGGCCGCGCGCAGGCGGTCGCGGTAGCGGCGCTTGAGCGAGGAGCAGGTGAGCACCACGCCCTCGGGGCGCAGCGCGAGCTGCTCGGCCAGGGTGTCGAGCCAGGCGGCGCGGTCGTCGTCGCTGAGCGCGATGCCCGAGCGCATCTTGGCGACGTTGGCCGCGGGGTGGAAGTCGTCACCCTCCAGCAGCGGCAGGCCCAGGGCCCGGGCGCCGTGCTGGCCCAGGCTGGACTTGCCGCAACCGGCCACGCCCATGACGACGAGGCGGGTGGGAACGGGGTTGAGGGTCATTGGTAGCGCTGTCCAAAGAATCCGAAAGAAACGGTCCTGGGGTCAGGACCGTTCATGGCGATCGCTTTGCTTCGGAATGGCTGCCCGAGTGTGGGAACATCAGGGCCAATCCGGATGCGAAGCCCGCTATGGTAGCGCTATCCTATTCCCCGTTCCGTCACCGCTTTGACAGGGAAAACCCTTGCCCCCCACCCCACCCACCGAACGCCGCCGCCGGCCCAGCGGCCGCATCACCCTGCAGGACGTGGCCCGCGAGGCCGAGGTGAGCCCCATCACCGCGTCGCGCGCGCTGCGCGGCGAGCGGGGCGTGGCCGCCGAGCTGGTGGCGCGCGTGAAAGCGGCCGCGGCCCGGCTCGGCTACGTGCCCGACCCGGCCGCGCGCGCGCTGGCCTCGGCGCGCGGCACGCAGGTGCCGGTGCTGGTGCCGCTGCTGTCGAACGCGCTGTTCGTGGACGTGATCGAGGCGGTGCACCGGGTGCTGCTGCCGCACGGCCTGCAGCCGCTGATCGGCGTGACGCACTACGACCCGATGGAGGAAGAGCAGCTGCTGCGCAGCTACCTCGCGCAGCGGCCCGCGGGCGTGCTGCTCACCGGCTTCGACCGCACCGAGGCCGCGCGCCAGCTGGTGGCCGCCAGCGGCATTCCCTGCGTGTACCTGATGGAGCTCACCGACGCGCCCGGCGTGCACTGCGTGGGCTTCTCGCAGCAGGACGCGGGCCACGCGATCACGCAGCACCTGATCGAGCGCGGCCGCCGCCGCATCGCCTTCATCGCGGCGCAGCTCGACCCGCGCGTGCTGCAGCGTGCCGAGGGCTACCGCCGCTGCCTGCGCGCCGCCGGCCTGTACGACGCGCGGCTGGAGCTGCTGAGCCCGCAGCCCTCGTCCATGCGCCTGGGCGGCGAGCTGTTCGAAGACCTGCTGCGCACACGGCCCGAGGTGGACGCGGTGTTCTTCTGCAACGACGACCTGGCCCAGGGTGGCCTGCTCGCCGCGCTGCGCCTGCGCGTGGCCGTGCCGCAGCGCATCGCGGTGGCCGGCTTCAACGACCTCTCGGGCAGCGACCAGATGCTGCCGCCGCTGACCACCGTGCGCACGCCGCGCCGCGCCATCGGCGAGGTGGGCGCGGGCATGCTGCTGTCGCTGCTGCGCGATGAGCCGCTGGCGCGCAGCAGCGCCGACCTGGGCTTCGAGCTGGTGGTGCGCGGCAGCAGCTGAGGCGTGCGAGCGCCGCCCGTCAGCCCGCCGCCCGCTTGTTACAGCTGGCAACCACCGCCCCACCCCGCGTTCACCGGGCTTCAGGCGGGCAGCGGACAATCGCGCCCCATGTTGCAGAACCGCTCCCGCCGGGCCGCCCTGGCCCTGGCCCTGTCCGCCGCGCTCGCGGCAGCGCTGCCGGCCACCGTATCGGCTTTCGACATGCCGTCGCTCGACCGCATCGTCCACTACCAGCCCAAGCTGCCGCTGCAGGTGTTCACCGCCGACGGCGAAGAGATCGCGCAGTTCGGCGCCGAGCGGCGCGAGTACGTGCCGCTCGCGCGCATCCCGCTGCAGCTGCAGCAGGCGCTGCTGGCGGTGGAAGACGCGCGCTTTCGCGAGCACTCGGGCGTGGACCCCAAGGGCATGGCGCGCGCGCTGGTGGCGGTGATCACGGGCGGGCGCAAGCAGGGCGCGTCCACCATCACGCAGCAGCTCGTGCGCACCATGCTGCTCACGCGCGAGTTCTCGGCCGAGCGCAAGGCCAAGGAGATCTGGCTCGCGCTCAAGCTCGAGAACGAGCTCTCCAAGGACCGCATCCTCGAGATCTACCTCAACGAGATCTTTCTGGGCCAGCGTGCCTATGGCTTCGCGGCCGCGGCCAAGACCTACTTCGGCAAGCCGCTCGACCAGCTCACGCTGGCCGAGAACGCCATGCTCGCGGGCCTGCCGCAGAACCCCTATTACGCCAACCCGGTGGCGAACTTCCAGCGCGCCACGCAGCGCCAGCGCGTGGTGCTCGAGCGCATGCGCGAGACCGGCGTGATCACCGAACAGCAGCTCGCGGCCGCGCGCGCCGAGAAGCTCGTGATCCGCACGCCCGGCCTGCGCAGCGTGCACGCCGCTCACGTGGCCGAGATGGCGCGCCGCGCGGTGGTGGAGCGCTTCGGCACCGAGGCCTATTCCAGCGGCCTGCGCGTGACCACTTCGCTCGTGGCGGCCGACCAGCGCGCGGCCCACGCCGCGGTGCAGCGCGGCGTGCTGGCCTTCGAGCGGCGCGGCGCCTGGCGCGGGCCCGAAGACACCGAATCGCTGCCCGCGGGCACGGGCGCCGAGCTCGAACGCGCCGCGGCCGAGGCGCTCAAGGACCACCGCGACGACGAGACCCTGCGCGTGGGCATCGTGCTCGACGCCAACCCCAAGGCCGTGCAGGTGCAGCTCGCCACCGGCGAGCGCGTGACGCTGCAGGGCGAGGGCCTGCGCTGGGCGCAGCGCGGGCTCGATCCCAAGGCCAAGGCGCCGCTCAAGCTCGCGCGCGGCGCGATCGTGCGCGTGGTGAGCACGGGCAAGGCCAAGGACAGGAAGACCGATGTGTGGGCCATTTCGCAGTGGCCCGAGGTGGAGGCCGCGCTGGTCGCCATGGACCCGCAGAGCGGCCGCATCCGCGCCCTGGTGGGCGGCTTCGACTTCACCAACCAGCCCTTCAACCACGTCACCCAGGGCTGGCGCCAGCCGGGCTCGGCGATCAAGCCGCTGCTGTACTCGGCCGCGCTCGAATCGCGCGTGATGCCGGGCACGCTGGTGGACGACCTGCCCTTCACCGCGGCCAACGGCTGGAGTCCCACCAACAGCAACCACCAGACGCTGGGCCCGATCACGGTGCGCCACGCGCTCGCGGTGTCGAGCAACCTCGCGAGCATCCGCGTGCTGCAGCACGTGGGCACGCCCACGGCGCGCGACTGGCTGGGCCGCTTCGGTCTCGACCCGGCGCGCCAGCCCGACGACCTCACGCTCGCGCTCGGCACCGGCAGCGCCACGCCGATCCAGATGGTGCAGGCCTACGCCACGCTGGCCAACGGCGGCTGGCGCGTGCCGCCCGTGGTGATCGAGAAGATCACCGACGCGCAGGGCAAGGTGCTGTTCGAAGCGCCGCCGGCCGCCCCGCTCACCGAAGACACCCGCGCCATTCCCGCGCGCAATGCCTACGTGATGTCCAGCCTGCTCAACGAGGTGACGCGCAGCGGCACCGCGGCGCGCGCGCAGGCGCTGCTCAAGCGGCCCGACATCTACGGCAAGACCGGCACCACCAACGAGGCGGTCGACGCCTGGTTCGTGGGCTTCCAGCCTTCGCTGGCCACGGCCGTCTGGGTGGGCTACGACAAGCCGCGCAGCCTAGGCGGCGCCGAATCGGGCGGGCGCATCGCGCTGCCGATCTGGACCGACTACATGGGCGTGGCGCTCAAGGGCAAACCGGTGCAGCCCCTGCCCGAGCCGCCCGAGGGCGTGGTGGCCAGCGGCGGCGATCTGGTCTACAGCGAATGGCGCGACGGCGGCTGGGTGTCGGCGATCTCGGACACTGCGGGCGTGCAGTACCAGACCAGCTTCGGCGCCGGCGTGGGCCGCGTGTTCGACGCCATCGGTGACTGGCTGCGCAGCGGCCGGCCCGCCACGCCGCAGCCGCCGGGGCAGTGAGGCCCGGGCGCGGGCCTCACTGAACAGCCTTCACGGCGCGGGCATCAGCCCGCGCAGATGCGGGCCTTGGCCTCGGCGTATTCGCGCTGGAAGCGCGCCACCAGCTCGCCCGCGCCGGTGATCTCGCGGATCGCGCCGATGCCCTGGCCGCAGCCCCAGATGTCGCGCCAGGCCTTGGCCGCGTTGGCGCCCTCGCCGGTCGAGAAGTTCATCTTGCTCGGGTCGCTCTCGGGCAGGTTGTCGGGGTCCATGCCGGCGTTGCGGATCGAACCCTTGAGGTAGTTGCCGTGCACGCCGGTGTAGAAGTTGCTGTAGACGATGTCGTCGGAGTTGCTCTCCACGATCATCTGCTTGTAGCCCTCGACGGCGCGCGCTTCGTGCGTGGCGATGAAGGCCGAGCCGATGTAGGCCAGGTCGGCGCCCATGGCCTGCGCGGCCAGGATCGCGCCGCCCGAGGCGATCGAGCCCGACAGCGCCACCGGGCCGCCGAACCACTCGCGGATCTCCTGCACCATGGCGAACGGGCTCTTCACGCTCGCGTGGCCGCCGGCGCCCGCGGCCACCGGAATCAGGCCGTCGGCGCCCTTCTCGATCGCCTTGTGCGCGAACACGTTGTTGATCACGTCGTGCATGACGATGCCGCCCCAGGCGTGCACCGCCTGGTTCACGTCTTCGCGCGCGCCCAGGCTGGTGATGATGATGGGCACCTGGTACTTCGCGCACAGGGCCATGTCCTGCTCGAGCCGGTCGTTGCTCTTGTGCACGATCTGGTTGATCGCGAAGGGCGCGGCCGGCTTGTCGGGGTTGGCCTTGTTGTGCGCGGCGATGCCTTCGGTGATCTCGGCCAGCCACTCGTCGAGCTGCGAGGCCGGGCGCGCGTTGAGCGCCGGCATCGAGCCCACCACGCCCGCCTTGCATTGCGCGAGCACGAGCTTGGGGTTGCTGATGATGAACAGCGGCGAGCCGATCACCGGGAACTTGAGGTTCTTGAGGACCGGGGGCAGGTAACGCTCGGGTGCGGGCATGGTGTCTCCGTTGGAAGGATCAGAACGCTTCGAGGGCCATGGCCGTCACGCCCTCGGCGCCCTCGACGATGGACGCCGCCACGCCCGGGGCGCGGCTGAGGATGTGGTCGGCATAGAAGCGCGCAGTGGTGATCTTGGCCTGCATGAAGGCTTTGTCCTGTCCCTTGGCCGACAGGTCTTCGGCCACGAGCAGCGCACGCGCCAGTTGCCAGCCCGCCATGAGGTTGCCCGCGAGCATCAGGTAGGGCACGCTGCCCGCGAAGGCGGCGTTGGGGTTGGCCTTGGTGTTCGCGGCGATGAAGTCCACCGCCTGCTCGAAGGCCTCGCGCGCGGCCGTCAGGCGCTTGGCCACGGCCCGGGCGTTGTCGCTGCCCGAGCGGGCGAGCTCGGCTTCGGTGGCGCGCACCTGGCCGGCGATGGCCTTGGCCACGGTGCCGCCGTCGCGCGCGGTCTTGCGGCCCACGAGGTCGTTGGCCTGGATCGCGGTGGTGCCTTCGTAGATGGTGAGGATCTTGGCGTCGCGGTAGTGCTGGGCCGCGCCGGTCTCTTCGATGAAGCCCATGCCGCCGTGCACCTGCACGCCCAGGCTGGTGACCTCCAGGCTCATCTCGGTGCTGTAGCCCTTGACCAGCGGCACCAGGAATTCGTAGAAGGCCTGGTTCTGCTTGCGCACCTCGGCATCCGGGTGGTGGTGGGCCGCGTCGTAGGCGGCCGCGGCCACGCTGGCCATGGCGCGGCAGCCCTCGGTGGCGGCGCGCATGGTCATGAGCATGCGCTTGACGTCGGGGTGGTGGATGATGGGCGCGGCGGTGTTCAGGCTGCCGTCCACCGGGCGGCTCTGCACGCGGTCGCGCGCGTACTGCACGGCCTGCTGGTAGGCGCGCTCGCTGATCGCGATGCCCTGCACGCCCACGGCGTAGCGCGCGGCGTTCATCATGATGAACATGTACTCGAGGCCGCGGTTCTCCTGGCCCACCAGGGTACCGATGGCGCCGCCGTGGTCGCCGTACTGCAGCACGGCCGTGGGGCTGGCCTTGATGCCGAGCTTGTGCTCGATGCTCACGCAGTGCACGTCATTGCGCGCGCCCAGCGAGCCGTCGGCATTGACCAGGAACTTGGGCACCACGAACAGGCTGATGCCCTTGACGCCCTCGGGCGCGCCGACCACGCGCGCCAGCACCAGGTGCACGATGTTGTCGGCCATGTCGTGCTCGCCGTAGGTGATGTAGATCTTGGTGCCGAAGATCTTGTAGGTGCCGTCGGGCTGCGGCTCGGCGCGGGTGCGCACCGCGGCCAGGTCCGAGCCGGCCTGCGGCTCGGTGAGGTTCATGGTGCCGGTCCATTCGCCGCTGATGAGCTTGGGCAGGTAGGTGTCCTTCTGCGCGTCGCTGCCCGCGGTCAGCAGGGCTTCGATGGCGCCGTCGGTGAGCAGCGGGCACAGCGCGAAGCTCAGGTTGGCGCTGTTGAGCATTTCGCCGCAGGCCGAACCGATGGTCTTGGGCAGGCCCTGGCCACCGAAATCGGTGGGGTGCTGCAGGCCCTGCCAGCCGCCTTCGGCGTACTGGCGGTAGGCGTCCTTGAAGCCGGGCGTGGTGGTGACCACGCCGTCTTTCACGAACGAGGGCTTGAGGTCGCCCTCGCGGTTGAGCGGGGCCACCACGCCCTCGTTGAGCTTGGCGCATTCCTCGAGCACCGCCTGCGCGGTTTCCAGGCCCGCGTCTTCGAAGCCGGGCAGTTGGGCAACCTGGTCGATGCGCGCCAGGTGCTCGATGTTGAACAGCATGTCCTTGACGGGGGCGGTGTAGCTCATGGGGTGACTCCGGGAATGCAAAGATGCAGAAAAAAGGGCATCGCAAGCGATGCCCTTGGGGATGCGCTGCCGATCAGAGCGCCTTGACGATCTCGGGCACGGCCTCGAAGAGGTCGGCCTCCAGGCCGTAGTCGGCCACGCTGAAGATCGGGGCTTCGGGGTCCTTGTTGATCGCGACGATCACCTTGGAGTCCTTCATGCCGGCCAGGTGCTGGATGGCGCCCGAGATGCCCGCGGCGATGTAGAGCTGCGGCGCCACGATCTTGCCGGTCTGGCCGACCTGCAGGTCGTTGGGCGCGTAGCCCGCGTCCACCGCGGCGCGGCTGGCGCCGATGGCGGCGCCGAGCTTGTCGGCCAGCGGCGTGATGACCTCGGTGAACTTCTCGGCGCTGCCCAGGGCGCGGCCGCCCGAGACGATGATCTTGGCGGCGGTGAGCTCGGGGCGGTCGCTCTTGGCGATCTCGCTGCCCACGAAGCGGCTCTTGCCCGAATCGGCCACGGCGCTGGCGCTCTCCACGGCGGCGCTGCCCCCGCTGGCAGCGGCCGGGTCGAAGCCGGTGGTGCGCACGGTGATGACCTTGACCTTGTCGCCGCTCTGCACGGTGGCGATGGCGTTGCCCGCGTAGATCGGGCGCTCGAAGGTGTCGGCGCTCACGACCTTGGTGACGTCGCTGAGCTGCGCCACATCGAGCAGCGCGGCCACGCGCGGGGCCACGTTCTTGCCCGAGGCGGTGGCGGGGAACAGGATGTGGCTGTAGTTGGCGGCCAGTGCGATGACCTGCGCGGCCACGTTCTCGGCCAGGCCGTGGGCGAAGCCCTCGGCGTCGGCGTGGATCACCTTGCTCACGCCGGCGATCTGGCTGGCCGCCTGGGCGGCCGCCGCGGCGTTGTGGCCCGCGACCAGCACGTGCACCTCGCCGCCGCATTGCGCGGCCGCGGTCACGGTGTTGAGGGTGGCGCCCTTGATGGCGGCGTTGTCGTGTTCGGCAATAACCAGTGCAGTCATTTCAGTGCGCTCCTCAGATCACCTTGGCTTCGTTCTTGAGCTTGCTCACGAGGGTGGCCACATCGGGCACCTTCACGCCGGCGCCGCGCTTGGGCGGCTCGCTCACCTTGAGGGTCTTGATGCGCGGGGCCACGTCCACGCCGAGGTCCTCGGGCTTGATGGTCTCCAGCGGCTTTTTCTTGGCCTTCATGATGTTGGGCAGCGTCACGTAGCGCGGCTCGTTCAGGCGCAGGTCGGTGGTGATCACGGCAGGCATGGCGATGGACAGGGTCTCCAGACCGCCGTCGACCTCGCGGGTCACCTTGGCGTTCTGGCCGTCGATCTCGACCTTGCTCGCGAAGGTCGCCTGCGGCAGGCCCGCGAGCGCGGCCAGCATCTGGCCGGTCTGGTTGCAGTCGTCGTCGATCGCCTGCTTGCCCAGGATCACCAGGCCGGGCTGCTCCTTATCCACCAGGGCCTTGAGCAGCTTGGCCACGGCCAGCGGCTGCAGTTCTTCGCTGGTCTCGACCAGGATGGCGCGGTCGGCGCCGATGGCCATGGCCGTGCGCAGCGTTTCCTGGCACTGCGCCACGCCGCAGGAGACGGCGATCACCTCGGTGGCCGCACCCTTTTCTTTCAGGCGCACCGCCTCTTCCACGGCGATCTCGTCGAAGGGGTTCATGGACATCTTCACGTTGGCGATGTCCACTCCGCTGCCGTCGCTCTTCACGCGGACTTTCACGTTGTAGTCGACCACGCGCTTGACGGGGACGAGGACCTTCATGCTGGCTTGCTCCTATGGTGGTTGATGCGGTCGCGCAATTGACGTGCACGTCAACTCGGCATTGTAGGCGCGGGTCTGGTGCGGACCGTCCGCCCAAAAGCGAACGATCGTGCTTTTTTGATTATAGAGATACCGGCACGGGCATCTTCGAATACCCCTGCGCACGCTTGTCGTTGCGCCGACATTCGCCGACCGTTGGGTCGGCGAGCCCGGGTAAGTCTGGAGCCTCAGGCACGAACCCAAGCCCTATATTGGGTCACCACCCATTGGTTATGTTGGATCACCAAGGGCCATCCCCCGTCGCTGGAGCAAACCGCATGAAGCTGATTCCCCTTCTGGCCACCGCCGCCCTGCTGGGCGCCGGCGTGGCCTCGGCGCAGACCGTGTTCACCGCCTCATCGTGGGTCGGCCCCACGCACACGCTGAGCGTGGCGCAGAAGTCGTGGTGCGACCTGCTCGAGAAGGAAAGCAGCGGGCGCATGAAGTGCAACATCCTGCCCAAGGGCGTGGCCGCCGCGCCGGGCACCTTCGACGCGGTGCGCGACGGCCTGGCCGACATCTCCTTCACCGTGGACGGCTACACGCCGGGCCGTTTCGTCTTCACGCAACTGGCCGAGTTCCCCTTCCTGGGCGACAGCGCGCTCGCCACCTCGGTGGCCTACCAGCACCTGTACACCAAGTACTTCGCGCCGCTGGGCGAGCACCGGGGCGTGAAAGTGCTGGGCGTGTTCACGCACGGCCCCGGCATCATCTTCAACAGCAAGCAGCCGGTGAAGACCGCCGAAGACGCCACCAAGCTCAAGTTCCGCATCGGCGGCGGCAACATCAACGAGCTCTCCAAACTCATGGGCTTCAACACCACGCTCAAGCCTGCGCCCGATTCGTTCGAGCTGCTGTCCACCGGCGTCATGGACGGCACTTTCTTCCCCGATGAATCGGTGGCCTCGTTCAAGCTGAGCATGATCAAGCACGCCACCACCTTCCCGGGCGGGCTCTACAACACCAGCTTCGTGTTCATGATGAACCCGGCCAAGTACAACGCGCTGTCGGCGCAGGACAAGGCGGTGGTCGACAAGATCTCGGGCGAGACCGCCGCGCGCATCTTCGGCGAGGGCTGGGACAAAGTCGACGCCTCCAGCCGCGAGCTGCAGAAGACCCAGGGCGTGGCCCGCATCCAGGCCGACGACTCCTTCATCAAGGCCGTCACCGCCAAGCAGTCCGAGCTTGAAGACAAATGGGCCGCGGCCGCGGCCGCCAAAGGCCTGAAGGACCCCAAGGCCGTGCTGGCCGAGTTCCGCGCGGAGATCAAGAAGGTCAAGTGACCCCCGGGTCCTGAACCCCAGGCCCTCCCGCACGGCGGGCAGTCATCCGGCTGCCCGCCGTTGTCGCATCACGGTTTCCCCCATGCTCACCTTCCTGGATCGCGCACTGCGCTGGTCGACCGGCTTCATGGCCGCGATGGCCTTGTTCACCATCATGTGGCTCACCGTCTTCGACGTGACGGGCCGCAAGTTCCTCAACCACTCCGTGCCCGGCGGGCTGGAGCTCACCGAAGTGCTGATGGTCGTGGTGATCTTCGGCGCGCTGCCGCTGGTCTCGTGGCGCAGCGAGCACGTGGTGTTCGACTCGCTCGACCCCTTCATCCCCGACTGGATCCAGGGCATCCAGCAGCGCCTGGTGCACCTGGTGTGCGCCCTCGCATTCGGCTTCATGGCCTACCTGATGGTGCTGCGCGCCGACCGCTTCGCCGAGTACGGCGACATCACCGTATACCTGCAGCTGCCGCTGTCGCCCGTGGCCTGGATGATGGCCGTCTTCCTGGCCGTGACGGCGCTGGTGCACGCGGTGTTCGTGGTGGTGCGCGCGCCGCAGCGCGAGGCGGGCATGGGCGAAGGGAGCGCCTCATGATCGAAGCATCCATCGGCTTCGCCGCCGTCTTCCTCATGGCCGCGCTGCGCATCCCGCTGGCGGTGTGCATGGTCACCGTGGGCATGGGCGGCCTGGCCCTGCTGCGCGGCTGGCAGCCCGCGCTGGCCAGCACCAGCCAGGTGATCTTCGAGACCGGCTTCGCCTATGTGCTCTCGGTGATCCCGCTGTTTGTGCTCATGGGCAACTTCGTCGCGCGCGCGGGCATGGCGCGCGAGCTGTTCCAGGCCGCCAACGCCTTCGTCGGCCACCGCCGCGGCGGCCTGGCCATGGCCAGCATCATCGCCTCGGGCGGCTTCGGCGCCATCTGCGGCTCCTCCATCGCCACCGCCGCCACCATGACGCGCGTGGCCTACCCCGAGATGAAGCGCCACGGCTACCGCGACGCGCTCGCGGCCGGCTCCATCGGCGCCGGCGGCACGCTGGGCATCCTCATCCCGCCCTCGAC
This sequence comes from Hydrogenophaga sp. T2, assembly GCF_049843535.1. Classification (NCBI taxonomy): domain Bacteria; kingdom Pseudomonadati; phylum Pseudomonadota; class Betaproteobacteria; order Burkholderiales; family Comamonadaceae; genus Hydrogenophaga; species Hydrogenophaga sp. T2. The sequence continues at coordinate 570,268 of NZ_JBBHZJ010000001.1, forward strand.
CATCATGGTGATCTACGGGATCATCACCGAGACCGACATCGGCAAGCTCTTCGTGGCCGGCATCCTGCCGGGCATCGTGGCCATCGTCTGCCTGTGCCTGGCCGTGGTGGTGGTGACCTGGCGCGACCCCGCGGCCGGCCCCGCCGCCAAGCGCCACAGCTGGCCCGAGCGGCTGCGCGCGCTGCGCAACGTCTGGGGCGTGGCGCTGCTGTTCGCGCTCGTCATCGGCGGCATCTACGGCGGCGTGTTCACCGCCACCGAGGGCGCAGGCGTGGGCGCGGGCGGCGCCTTCGTGTTCGCGCTGCTGCGCGGCTCGCTCACGCCGCGCGCGCTGCTGGAGATCCTGCAGGAGAGCGCGCGCACCACGGCCATGCTGTTCACCATCCTGATCGCGGCCATGGTGTTCACCAGCTTCGTGAACTTCACCAGCATGCCCAACGACCTGCGCGACTTCATCGTGCAGTTCAGCCCCGAGCCCATCATGGTCGTGGTGATGATGATGGTGATCTACATCCTGCTCGGCCTGGTGATGGAGGAGCTCTCGATGGTGCTGCTGACCATCCCCGTGTTCTTCCCCGTCATCACCGGCCTGGGCTACGACCCGGTGTGGTTCGGCATCCTCATCGTCACCGTGATCGAGATCGGCATGATCTCGCCGCCCGTGGGCATGAACCTGTTCGTGATCAACGCGCTGCTGCCCAAGGTGCCGCTCAATCAGATCTTTCGCGGCGTCTGGCCCTTCGTGTTCGCCGACATCGTGCGCCTGGGCATCCTGGTGGCCTTCCCGGTGATCTCGCTCTGGTTGCCGGGGTTCATGAACCGCTGAACGCCGCGCCTTCGCCGCCGCCCTGCCCCACCACGCGCACCACGCGCTGCGGGAAGGGGATGTCGATGTGGTGCGCGCGCAGCGCCCGCAGGATGGCGTGGTTGATGTCCGAGCGCAGGTTGAGCTGGCCGTTCTCGGGATCGTCGATGGTGTAGCTCAGGGTGAACTCGAGGCCGTCGGCGCCGAAGTTGGACAGGGCCACCGAGGGCGCCGGGTCTGCGAGCACGCGGGGGCGGTCGCGCACCGCGTCGAGCAGCAGGCGCTCCACGAGTTCGATGTCGCTGTCGTAGTTGACGGTGAGCACCACCGTCTGGCCCACGCGCCCGCGCACCGGCGAGAGGTTTTCGACGCGGCTGGTGATCAGCGTCTCGTTGGGCACGATGGATTCGCGCCCGTTGAGCGCGCGCACCAGGGTGTAGCGCGCGTTGATGTCGGTGATGCGGCCCTCGAAGTTGTCCACGCGAACGTTGTCGCCGATGCGCACGCTGCGCTCGGCCAGGATCACGAAGCCGCTCACGTAGTTGGACGCGAGCTTCTGCAGACCGAAGCCGATGCCCACGCCCACCGCGCCGCCCAGCACCGACAGCGCGGTGAGGTCGATGCCCACGGCCGACAGCGCCACGATCAGGCCCACGAACATGAGCAGCGCGCGCGTGAAGTTGCTCACCGCCTTGCGCAGCGAGAGATCGCTGCCCACCGCGTTGCGCAGCAGCCGCGCCTCGATCGCGGCCGAGATCCACAGCGCCACGAGCAGCACCAGCGAGGCCGTGACCAGGCCCTCGACCAGGGTGCGCAGGCTCAGCGTGCTGCTGCCGGTTTTCCACTTCACCTGGTCCATCTCGGCCAGCACCACGGGCAGCAGGCCGCTCACCCACAGCACCATGGCGGCCCAGGCCACCCACGAAATGGTGCGCTCGAGCAGACGCACCCAGGGCTGGCCGTCGAAGGCCACCTGCAGCACCTTCACGCCGAGCCGGATGACCACCAGCGACACCAGCACCGGAATGGCGACGTGGAACACCGCGAGCGGCACGAACTTGACCATCACGCCGCGCGCCACGTAGCCGAGCAGCAGCAGCACCATGGGGAACAGGGCGCCGTCGATGAGGCGTTCGCCGAACAGCACCGAGTTCGGCGCGTGCTGCATCGAGAGCGCGCGGCGCAGCGCGCGCGTGAACAGCCAGGCCACCAGCACGGCCGCGGCGAGCGCGGCCAATTCGGCCAGCGACGCGGGTTGCAGCAGGCCACGCAGCCAGGCGCCGAAATCGTCAACCGGGCGGGGGGCCGGGGGAATGAGATCGTTCATCGGGAGCCGACAAAAGAATGAAAAGAAAGGCGCGGCCCGGCGGGCCGCTCACACACCCGCGAGCACGCGCAGATGCGCCTCGACGCTGCGCGCCAGCGCATCGAGCGCGTAGCCGCCTTCGAGGCAGCTCACGAGGCGGCCCTGGGCGTGGCGGTCGGCCACGGCCTTGATGCGTTCGGTCAGCCAGGCGTAGTCGGACTCGACCAGCCCGAGCTGGGCCATGTCGTCCTCGCGGTGGGCGTCGAAGCCCGCGCTCACGAAAACCATCTGCGGGCGGTGCTCGTCGAGCCGAGGGATCCAGTGGATGTCCACGAGCTCGCGGATGGCCATGCCGCGCGTGTACGCGGGCACCGGCAGGTTCACGAGGTTGGGCGCCACCGCGTGCTCACCCGGCGGGTAGAACGGGTGCTGGTAGAAGCTGCACATGAGGATGCGCTCGTCGCCGGCCACGATGTCCTCGGTGCCGTTGCCGTGGTGCACGTCGAAATCGATCACGGCCACGCGCTGCAGGCCGTGGCGCTCGAGCGCGTACTTGGCCGCCACCGCCACGTTGTTGACGAAGCAAAAGCCCATGGCCTGGCGGCGCGTGGCGTGGTGCCCGGGCGGGCGCACGGCGCAGAAGGCGTTGGCGAGTTCGCCCGCCATCACCGCGTCCACCGCGTCGATGGCGGCGCCCGCGGCCATCAGGATGGCGTCCCAGCTGTGCGGGTTCATGGAGGTGTCGGGGTCGACCTGCGCGCGCGAAGGGCCGCCGGCCTGCATGTCGTCGCGCAGTTGCTCGGCCAGGCCGCGCAGCGACGCGAGGTGCATGCGGTCGTGCGCGAGTTCGAGGTCGGCCAGCGCAGCCGCGGTGGCCTCGCGCCGCTCCAGCGCGGCGTCGAGCCCGGTCATGAGCAACCGGTCTTCGATCGCATCGAGCCGTTCGGGGCATTCGGGGTGGCCGGCGCCCATCTCGTGCTGCCAGCATGCCCGGTGGGTGAAATAACCTGTGGCGTGGGACATCTCTGAACTGCTGTGAGAATCGCGGCCGCTATGCAAGACCAACGACAAAGCCAACGACAGATCGACGGCAAGATCCAGCAACTGCTGAGCCAGCTTAACACGGTGATCGTGGGCAAGACCCAGCAGGTCAACGACAGCGTGGCCTGCCTGCTGGCGGGCGGGCACCTGCTGATCGAGGACGTGCCCGGCGTGGGCAAGACCACGCTGGCACACGCGCTCGCGCGATCCTTTGGCCTGCAATTCGCTCGCGTGCAATTCACCGCCGACCTGATGCCCACCGACCTGATCGGCGTGTCCATCTACGAGCGCGGCCGCGAGGCCTTCGTGTTCCACCCGGGCCCGGTGTTCGCCCAGGTGCTGCTGGCCGACGAGATCAACCGCGCCAGCCCCAAGACGCAGAGCGCGCTGCTCGAAGCGATGGAGGAAAAGCAGGTCACGGTGGAGGGCGAGACCCGGCGCCTGCCCGAGCCCTTCTTCGTGATCGCCACGCAGAACCCGCACGACCAGCTCGGCACCTACGCGTTGCCCGAATCGCAGCTCGACCGCTTCCACATGCGGCTGTCGCTGGGCTACCCCGACCGCGCCGCCGAGCGCGAGCTGCTGCGCGGCGAAGACCGGCGCTCGCTGATCGAAGCGCTGCCGCCTGCGCTCACGCCCGACGACCTGGCCCGCCTGCAGCGCGCGGTGGCCGCGGTGCACACCGCCGAGCCGGTGCTCGAGTACCTGCAGGACCTGGTGGCCGCCACGCGCAACGGGCGCTGGTTCCTGCAAGGCCTGTCACCGCGCGCCGCGCTGGCCGTGGTGCGCGCCGCCAAGGCGCAGGCCTTCCTGCAGGGGCGCGATTACGTGGCGCCCGACGACCTTGCCGCCATCCTGCCCCAGACCACGGCACACCGCCTGATCCCCGTGCGCGACGCCGGCCGCGGCCCGCTCGAGCAAGTGCGCGCCATGCTCGACGCCGTTCCCCTGCCCTGATGAACCCGCTGCGTCCGCTGCGCCGCCGCCTGCAGGCCTGGTTCCACAACCGGATCCGGCGCAGCGACACGCTCACGCTGACCCAGCGCAACGTCTACATCCTGCCCTCGCGCCCGGGCTGGATGCTGGCGCTGACCCTGGCCGTGCTGCTGCTGGCCAGCATCAACTACCAGCTCAACCTCGGCTACCTGCTCACCTTCCTGCTCGCGGGCAGCGCGCTCGTGGGGATGCACGTGTGCCACGGCAACCTGCGCGGCCTCACGCTGCACCTGCACCCGCCCGAGCCCGTGCACGCGCACGAGGCCGTGGTGCTGGAGCTGCAGCTCGCCAGCGAGCGCCGCCGCGTGCGGCATGGCATCGGCCTGGGCGTGGTCGACGCCGACGGCCAGGCCCCGACACTGGCCTGGACCGACGTGCCCGCCCAGGGCCGCACCCCGGTGCAGCTGGCCTGGCGCGCGCCCGGCCGGGGCCTGCATGCGCTGCCCACGCTGATGGCGCAAACCGGGTTCCCGCTCGGCACCTTCCGCGTCTGGGCCTTCTGGCGCCCCGCGGCCACCGCGCTGGTGTACCCCGAACCCGAAGCCCACCCGCCGCCGCTGCCCCCGGGCGAGCCGCAGGGCGGCGGCGCCGGCAGCGCGCGCGTGCAGGCCACGGGCGAGTACGACGGCGTGCGCCCCTACCGCCGCGGCGACCCGCTGAAATCGGTGGTGTGGAAGAAGGCCGCGCAGGCCTTCGCCAGCGGCCGCGACGAGCTCGTGAGCCGCGACGCGCTGTCCAGCCAGCGCCAGGCGCTGTGGCTGGACATCAACCAGTGCGGCGGCGCGGGCATGGAAGCGCGTCTGTCGCGCCTGACGGCCTGGGTGCTCATGGCCGACCGGCTCGGCCTCGATTACGGCCTGCGCGTGCCCGGGCGCGAGATCGCCCCCGACCAGGGCGCGGCCCACCGCGCCCGCTGCCTGGAGGCGCTGGCGCTGTGCTGACCCTGCACGCTCCCGGCCGCGGCGCCAGCCTGCCCCGCGACACGCGCGACACGCTGTTCCTGCTCGCGGTCATCGCCTGGGTCGTCGCGCTGCAGGCGGCCCACATCCCCGCCTGGACCACCGCGCTCACGGGCGTGCTGCTGGCGTGGCGCGGCTGGCTCGCGCTCCAGGCACGGCCGCTGCCGGGCTGGCCGTGGCGCGCGGGCCTGCTGGCCGTGGCCCTGGCCGGTACCTGGGCCAGCCACGGCACGCTGCTCGGGCAGAACGCGGGCGTGACCCTGGTGGTGGTGCTGCTGGCGCTCAAGACGCTGGAGCTGCGCGCGCGCCGCGACGCCTTCGTGGTGTTCTTCCTCGGCTTCTTCGCGCTGCTCACGCACTTCTTCTATTCGCAATCGCTGGTCACGGCCGCGGGCATCCTGGTGGCGCTGCTGGGCCTGCTCACCGCGGTGGTCAACGCCCACATGCCGGTGGGCCGGCCGCCGCTCGCACAGGCCGCGCGCATCGCCGCCGGCATGGCGCTGATGGGCGCGCCCATCATGCTGGTGCTGTTCCTGCTGTTCCCGCGCATCGCGCCGCTGTGGGGCGTGCCCAACAACAACCCCACGGGCACCAGCGGCCTGTCCGAAGACATGCGCGTGGGCGATGTGGCGCAGCTCGCGCTCGACGACAGCATTGCCCTGCGCGTGCGCTTCGACGGCCCGCCACCGCCCGCGGCCCTGACCTACTTCCGCGGCCCGGTGCTGAGCCGCTTCGACGGCCGCCGCTGGACGCAGCAGCTCGAACCCACAGCGCTGTCGGCCGGCCTGCGCGCCGAGCTGCGCCCGCGCGGCGAGCCGCTGCGCTACGAGGTCACGCTGGAGCCGCACCAGCGGCGCTGGCTGTTCGTGCTCGAGGCCGCCACCGAAGCGCCCGAGCTGCCCGGCAACCGCGTGCGCATGACCACCGACCTGCAGTGGGTCACGCAGCGCCCCATCGTGTCGCTGGTGCGCTACCGCGCGCAAAGCCACGTCGATTTCGGCCACGGTCCGCTGCAGGACAGCGCCGCCCTGCGCGAGTTCGTCGACCTGCCCCCGGGCTTCAACCCCCGCACCCTGCAACTCGCGCAGGACCTGCGCCGCGTCCATGGCCCGGGGCCGCAGAACGCGCCCGCGCTGGTCGACGCCGTGCTCGAGCGCCTGCGCACCGGCGGCTTCGTCTACACCCTGGAGCCCGGCGTGTACGGCCAGCACACCGCCGACGAGTTCTGGTTTGACCGCAAGGCCGGCTTCTGCGAGCACTTCGCGAGCGCCTTCGCGGTGCTCATGCGCGCCATGGACATCCCGGCCCGCGTGGTCACGGGCTACCAGGGCGGCGAGCTCAACAGCGTCGACGGCTACTGGACCGTGCGCCAGCGCGACGCCCACGCCTGGACCGAGGTGTGGCTGCAGGGGCGCGGCTGGGTGCGCGTGGACCCCACGGGCGCGGCGGTGCCCTCGCGCATCGGCTCGCTGCAACGGCTGCAGGCCCCCGTGGGCGCCGTGGCGGGCGCACTGCGCGCCGCCGTGGGGGCCGACCTGATCGGCCTGCTGCGCGCCAACTGGGAGGCGCTCAACAACACCTGGAACCAGTGGGTGCTCAACTACACGCAAGACCGCCAGTTCGAGCTGCTGCGCTCGCTGGGCGTGGCGTCACCGAGCTGGCAGGACCTGGCCCTGGTGCTGCTCGCGGTGGTGGTCGTGGTGAGCCTGGTGGGCGCGGCCTGGGCCGTCTGGGAACGCCGGCGCCACGACCCCTGGCTGCGCTTGCTGCACCACGCGGGCAGGCGCCTGACAACCCTGGGCCTGCAGGCCAGCGACCGGACCCCGCCGCGCGAACTCGCCCGCCAGCTGCGCGAGCGTTTTGCGCACGACCCCGCCGCAGCGGCGCTGGCCGACTGGCTGCTGCGCCTGGAAGCGCAGCGCTACGCGCCCCGCAGCACCACCACGCTGGCCGAACTGCGGCGCGAGTACCGTCGGCTGCGTTGGCCCCCGGCGCGCGGCGCGTGATGAAATCGGGGCAATGAAACGCCGATCGATCCCGCTCGCCCTGTTCGCCGCGAGCCTGCCGCCCGCCTGGTCCACCGCCCCCTCGGGCCCACCCAAAACCCGCCCTGCCACGCGCAAGGCCGCGCCCGAGCGCTTCTACCGCGACCACCCGGCCGCCATGGCCTTCGCCGACGATCTCGCCCAGCGCCGCGGCCTCGACACCGGGTGGGTGCGCGAGCAGATCGGCCGCGCGCGTCGGCTCGAGGCCGCCATCCGCGGCGTCACGCCGCCGCCCGCGGGCGTGCCCAAGAACTGGGCCGCCTACCGCGCGCGCTTCATCGAACCCGTCCGCCTCGCCGCGGGCCAGCGCTTCTGGCTGGACAACCGCGCCACGCTGGCGCGCGCCGAGGCCGAGTTCGGCGTGCCCGCCAGCCTCATCGTGGGCGTGATCGGCGTGGAAACGCTGTATGGCCGCCACACCGGCACCCACAAGGTGATGGACGCCATCACCACGCTGGCCTTCGACTTCCCCGCCGTGCACCCGCGCGCGGCCGCGCGCACCGCCTTCTTCCGCGACGAGCTCGAACAGCTGCTGAGCCTGTGCCAGCGCGGCGGCATCGACCCGCACAGCCTGCTGGGCAGCTTCGCGGGCGCCATGGGTTGGCCGCAGTTCATGCCCAGCAGCTGGGTGAAATACGCGATCGACTTCGACGGCGACGGCCGGATCGACCTCTTCGACAGCCCGGCCGACGTGATCGGCTCGGTCGCGAACTACTTCAAGACCTTCGGCTGGCAAAGCGGCATGCCCACGCACTACCCGGTGCGCTTCGACCCGGCCCGGCTCGACCTCGAGACCCTGCTCGCGCCCGACATCCTGCCCAGCTTCAGTGTCGAGAACTTCCTCGCCAAAGGCGCGGTCGTGGACGGCGAGGCGCTGCAGCACCCGGGCAAGCTCGCGCTGATCGAGCTGCAGAACGCGGGCGCGCCATCCAGCTACGTGGCCGGCACCGACAACTTCTACGTGGTCACGCGCTACAACTGGAGCAGCTACTACGCCATGGCCGTGATCGAGCTCGGCGAGGCGGTGAAGGCGGCGCTGCCGCGCTGAGCGCGGCCCGGGGCTTAGGCTGTTCCTTCAAGCCGATCCGGCCATTTGCATGAGGAACCGCCGCGGTGCGGTGCCTTACGAATGCAGGGCCCATGAACCCCGACCAAGTCCTGCAGGCGCTCGCCAACGCCTTCAACGCCCCCGACCTGCAGTTCGATGCCAACGGCTGCGCACGCCTGCGCGTGGACGACCGCATCGACGTGAACTTCGAGCGCAGCAGCGGGCACCTGCTGCACGTGTACTGCACCTTGGGCGCGCTGCCCGCCGATCACCGCGAGACGGTCTATGAGCGCCTGCTCACGGCCAACCTGTTCGGCGCCGAAACGGGCGGCGCCTCGCTCGCCATCGACCCGGAATTCGGCGAGATCGTGCTGTGCACCGACGTGGGCAACCACGGCTGGACGGCCGAACTCATCGCCTCGCGCATCGACCGCTTCGTGGACGCCGCGCTGGCCTGGCAAGAGCGCTTCACCGACCTCGCGGCCACGCCGGGCGATGCCGCGGCGCAGGCGAGCTTTCAGCGCCCGGTCGAATTCATCGAGCGCGCCTGAGCCAGGGCCGATGACGGGCCGCCGTCTGATCCGCGGTTGGGAACGATCCCCTCGATCGTTTCACTGACAGACACCGCAACCCTGCACGACGGAGCCTTCATGCACCCTGCCTCAAAAGCCCAGTTCGACGCGCTTCTCCGCACGCCCTTCCATGACGCGCCCACGGGCGGCGCACAACGCTACCGCGTGACATCGAGCGGCAAGCCCCGTTCGCTGCTCGCACGTGCCGTCAAGTCCGCGAAGCACGGGGCTCAGCGCGCGTACAACGCCGTGGCGCCCAAGGGCATTCGCACGCAAGCCAAGCTGCGCGAGTCGCTGCGCGAATGCAGCCATCGCATGGGTGATCTTCTGGGCGCCATGCTGACGGCCAAAGCCAACGATGCGGACCTGAGCCGTATCGTCGCCGAGGCCCAGCGCTGCGATGCCGCGGCGAAGAAGCTGCTCGCACGGTCAGACGGGCGTTGGACCGATGCCGATGCCCTGGTGAGCGCGCGGCTCTACACGCACTTGGAAGCCATGCGCTCGGAACAACTCGGCGCGCTCAGGCGCCAACTGGCCTCGCTGAGCACCTCGGATGTGGCGAGCAAGGATGTGGTCATCCTGCTCAAGGGTTTCGCCAGGGCCGTGGACCACCAGATAGGCCAGCATCAGCGCCACGCCTTGGCGAATGTGCTCAAAGGCGTTCTGGTCAGCGCGTCGGCCACCGCCTGCCGCAGCACCCTGGCTGAGCTGGACCACGCGTGGGCAGCAGGCGCCCCTTTGCAGGACACACACCAGACCATTGAACTGGACTGGGCCTCCTCGGTGAACGAGGTCGTGAACGTCGGGGAGCCGGCGATGGCAGCCGCCATGCACGCCAACCTGGGCCTGATCTTTTCTGTCGATGGCGAACTGGCCAGGCATCCTGTGTTGGGCTTTCTCGGCACGGCGCTGAAGAACCGAACCCCTGTCGGCAGCGCGCCGCACGATGCCCCGGCGTTGAATGCGCAAGCCCCATCGGCCGCGCATGCGAATGCGGCGGCTGACGCCAGCGCGACCTACGCCCTGCACCCGACGATGCGGGCGTTCATGGACAGCACCGAGGTGGTCTTCACGCGTTCGCTCGAATGGTTCCACCAACAGCATCGGCAGCCCGACCAGATGCCTCAGGGCGAGGACGCCTGCATCGCGGAGATCGCCAGCCAGCTCGTTGAGGCGGCCCGGCACTGGAACGAACTGGAGACCCGGCGCACGACCGACGGCCTGCCCAGGAACGACACCATGGAAAAGCAGCTGGCGCTTCTGCAGGCCGAAGCCCAGTACCTGCCGACCGAGAACGAACTCGTGAGGGCCTTGCCCGCGGAAAGCCGCCCCGCCGCACGCAGCGCGCTCCGGAACGCGTTCACGGTGCTGGGCATGACGCTGCGCCGCTGAGGGAACTCCGCCGGCCTGGGCGGGCCCCGCGCCTCACCCCGCTGGCACCAGAAAGTCCTGGCTGATGCGCCAGCCGAGTTCGTTCACGCGGTCGAGGAACTGCGTGAGGTAGGCGTGCAGGCCCGTGGCCAGGATCTCGTCGATGCGGCCGTACTGCAGTTCGGCCTTGAGCTTGCCCGCACGGCGCAGTGTTTCGGCGCTGTTGTCGTGCGCCACCACGCCCAGGTTGTTCACCACCTCGTTCACGCTCGCGGCCAGGCTGCGCGGCATGTCGGCGCGCAGGATCAGCAGCTCGGCCACCCGCTCGGGCGTGATCACGTCGCGGTACACCTTGCGGTAGACCTCGAAGCCGCTCACGCTGCGCAGGATCGCGCTCCAGTGGTAGAAGTCGTACTCCTGGTCGAGCTCGCTGGCCGCGCCGTAGAAGTCGCTGTGCACCGCGTGGAACTTCACGTCGAGCAGGCGCGCGGTGTTGTCGGCGCGCTCGAGGAAAGTGCCCATGCGGTAAAAGTGGAACGCTTCGTCCTGCAGCATGGTGCCGATGGCCACACCGCGCGAGAGGTGCGAGCGGAACTTGACCCACTCGAAGAACTCGCCCGGGTCGCGCTCGAAGTTCTTGCCCTTGAGCATGCGCGTGAGCTCGAGCCAGGTCTGGTTCTGCGTTTCCCAGAACTCGGTGGTGAGCGCGCCGCGCACCGCGCGCGCATTCTCGCGTGCCGCGCGCAGGCACGACACGATGCTCGACGGGTTGTTCTCGTCGCGCACCATGAAGTCGAGCACGTTGCGCGGCGTGATGGCCTCGCCGTACTTGGTGCGGTACGAAGGCATGAGCTCGCTGATGGTCAGCAGGCCTTCCCAGCCCACCTGCGCCACCGCGGCCGATTGCGGCAGCAGCGAGGTCTGGTAGTTGACATCGAGCATGCGCGCGGTGTTCTCCGCGCGCTCGGTGTAGCGCGACATCCAGAAGAGGTGGTCGGCGGTGCGCGACAGCATGTGGGTCTCCCTTGGGTTCAGTCTTCGAGGATCCAGGTGTCTTTCGTGCCACCGCCTTGCGACGAGTTGACCACCAGAGAACCTTCCTTGAGCGCCACGCGCGTGAGGCCGCCGGGCACCAGCTGCACCTCCTTGCCCGAGAGCACGAAGGGCCGCAGATCGATGTGGCGGGGCGCCACGCCGCTTTTCACGTAGGTGGGGCAGGTCGACAGCGACAGCGTGGGCTGGGCGATGTAGCCCTCGGGCTTGGCGATCACGGCCTGGCGGAACTCCTCGATCTCGGCCTTGGTGGAGGCCGGCCCCACCAGCATGCCGTAGCCGCCCGCGCCGTGCACCTCCTTCACCACGAGCTCGGGCAGGTGGGCCAGGATGTACTTGAGGTCTTCGGGGTTGCGGCCCATGAAGGTGGGCACATTGGCCAGGATGGGTTTCTGACCGAGGTAGAACTCGATCATCTTGGGCACGTAGGGATAGATCGACTTGTCGTCGGCCACGCCGGTGCCCACCCCGTTGCAGATGCTCACGTTGCCGCTGCGGTACACGTCGAGCAGGCCCGCGCAGCCCAGCGTGGACGTGGGCCGGAACACCAGCGGATCGAGAAAGTCGTCGTCGACGCGGCGGTAGATCACGTCGACCCGGCGCGGGCCACGCGTGGTGCGCATGTAGACGAAGTTGTCCTTCACGAACAGGTCCTGGCCCTCGACCAGTTCCACGCCCATCTGCTGTGCGAGAAAGGCGTGTTCGAAGTAGGCGCTGTTGTACATGCCGGGCGTGAGCACCACCACCGTGGGCTCGGCCGTGGTGGCCGGGCTCACCGAGCGCAGTGTCTCGAGCAGCAGGTCGGGGTAGTGCGCCACGGGCGCCACGCGGTTCTCGCCGAACAGCTCGGGGAACAGCCGCATCATCATCTTGCGGTCTTCGAGCATGTAGCTCACGCCGCTGGGCACGCGCAGGTTGTCTTCGAGCACGTAGTACTCGCCCTCGCCCTGGGCGTTGGGCGCACGCACGATGTCGATGCCCGCAATGTGCGAGTAGATCTGGTGCGGCACGTCCACGCCCATCATCTCGGGGCGGAACTGCGCGTTCTGCAGGATCTGGTCGGCCGGGATCACGCCGGCCTTGATGATCTCCTGCTCGTGGTAGACGTCGTGGATGAAGCGGTTGAGCGCGGCCACGCGCTGCACCAGGCCCTCTTCCATGCTGCGCCATTCGTGGGCCGGGATGATGCGCGGGATCAGGTCGAAGGGAATGAGACGCTCGGTGCCGGCGCCGTCTTCGTCCTTGGCGCCGTACACCGCGAAGGTGATGCCCACGCGGCGGAAGATCATCTCGGCCTCTTCGCGGCGGGCGGCCATGACCTCGTCGGGTTGCTCGGACAGCCAGCGTGCGTACTGCCGATAGTGCTCACGCACTTCGGATGGCGAGGCGTGCATCTCGTCGAACATCGGTCGTTGGCTCATGGTTGTTGTGCTCCTGGCAGCAGGATAGCAAGCTCCGGGCCAGCCGCCACGGGCGGGCGGGGTTCGCGGTGCTGCCAGTAGCGCCCGGCCTGCTCGCGCTCGCAACGCATGGCCTCGGGTTCATCGCTGCGCCAGGTGGCCGCGCCGCAGCGCGGCGTGTCCACCCAGGCCAGGCCGCGCGCGTCGTAGCGCGCCAGCACGGCCGGCGCCGGATGGCCGTAGCGGTTGCGGTAGCCCGCCTGCACCACCACCCAGCGCGGCCGCAGGGTGTTGAGCAGCACCGGGCTCGACGAGCTGGCGCTGCCGTGGTGGGGCGCGAGCAGCAGCGCCACGCGTTCCTGCGGGCGGGCCAGCGCCAGCCGCGTTTCCTGCGCCGCGGGCACGTCGCCCGTGAGCCAGGCCACCTGGGCCCCGGCCGCGATGCGCAGCACACACGACAGCGCGTTGGTCGGCACGCCCGCTCGGGCGTAGGTGGCGTCGTCGGGGTGCAGCAGCTCGAAGTCCACGCCGTCCCAATGCCAGCGCTCGCCCGCGCGGCAGCGCAAGGCCGGGTCGTCGTCGAACGACGAACGCCACACCGCCCCAGGGAACGCGCGCCGTAAGGCGTCGGCGCCACCGGCGTGGTCGCTGTCGCGGTGGCTGATCACCACCCGATCGGGCTGCACGCCCAGGGCGCGCAGCAGCGGCAGCACGGTGCGTTCGCCGGCGTCGGCCTCCGGGCTCCAGCGCGGGCCGCTGTCGTAGACCAGGGCGTGCCGCGCCGTTCGCACCAGCACCGCGCTGCCCTGCCCGACGTCGATGGCCAGCACCTCGAACGCGCCCGGCGGCGGGCGCGGCGGCTGGTACAGGCCGGCCGGGGCCATGAGCAGCAGGCCGGCAAGGCGCATCACGCCGGGCAGCCGCATCACCAGCAAGGCGCCGCCGGCCACCGCGGCCAGCGCGGCCGAGAAGGGCACGGCGGGGCGGTGCACCACGGCCCAGGGCCACGCGGCCATGGGCTGCAGCAGCGCATTGAGCAGCTCCACCGCCCACGCGGCCAGCGACCACAGCGGGTGCAGCAACACGCCCAGCAAGGCCAGCGGCGTGACCACGAAACCCACCCAGGGCACGGCCACCAGGTTGGCGAGCAGGCCCACCAGCGAGAACTGGCCAAACAGCAGCAGGCCCAGCGGCGCGAGGCCCAGCGTCATCAGCCATTGCTCGCGCCACAGGCGCGCGGCGGCACGCCCGCCGCGGCGCCACAGCGGCAGGCTGCGGGCGCCGGCCGGCGAAGGGCGGCCCGGGTCGGCCGCGAACAGCAGCGCCACGGCCAGAAAGCTCAACCAGAACCCCGCGTCCAGCAGCGCCCAGGGGTCGAGCACCAGCACGGCCGCCATCGCGAGCAGCCACACGGCGGGCCAGGGCCATTGGCGCACGGTCACGCGCAGCCCCACGACCAGCGCCAGCATGAGCACGGTGCGCTGCGCGGGCACATCGCCGCCGGCGAGCAACGCATAGGCCGTGGCGGCCAGCACGCCGCCCACCGCCGCGGCGTGGCTCGCGGGCCAGCGCATGGGCAGTGCGGGCCACCAGCGGCCGATGCCGCGCCACAGCGCCGCGATGAGCACGGTCGCCAGCCAGGCGAACAGTGTCACGTGCGCGCCCGAGATCGCCATCGCATGGGCGGTGGCGGTGTCGCGGTACAGTGCCCAGTCGGCGCGGTCGATTGCGGCCTGGTCGCCCACCGCGAGCGCCGCGATCACCCCGGCGCTTCGCGGATCGCCCACCCGCTGCGCGATGGCCTGTGCAATGGCCTGCCGCGCGCGGTCCACCGGGTGCCAGGGCGTGGTGCCCAGGCGCCGGGGCGGCGCCGCCCGCGGGCCCAGGCGCACCGAGCCGGTGGCGCCGATGCCCTGCTCCCAGAGCCAGCGCTCGCGGTCGAAGCCGCTCGGGTTGGCATCGCCGTGCGGGCGCTTCAGGCGCAGCTCGAGGGCCCAGCGGTCGCCTGCGCGCAGGTCGGGCGGCTCGGTCTCGTCGCTGGCCGCACGGTACCAGCCGAGCAGCAGGCGCGGCGGCAACCGCACCTCGACGCCGGCGAGCGCCGCCCGCTCCACCACGAACACGAAGCGCAGGCCCGTGGCCCCGGCCTGCGGCAGCGAGGCCACGCGGCCCACCACCGCGATGTCGCGGCCTTCGAGCGCCACATCGAGCCCGTCGGCCTGAAACGCATGCGCGCGCCAGCCGGTGCAGCCCACGGCCAGCGCCAGGCCGGCGAAGGCCCAGGCCGCGCGGGAGCGCAGCCACAAAGCCAGCAGCCCGCAGAGCACCAGGCTCTGGTACACGGGCAGCGGCCACAGCGCCGCTTGCTGCAGTTGCAGGGCGGTGCCGGCCACGCCGGCGGCCAGGCACCAGCCCGCCCGCCAGGGGATGGGGGTCAGGGTTTGCAAGGGGAAGGGGCGGCGGTGTCTGAGGGCATGGGGCCCGCATGCTTGGGCAGGGACGTGGGCCGGGCCATCGGCCACAAGGCCGATTGCTCCGGCGGCCGCCCTGCGCCGGCGCGCCAGCGTCATGGTGTTGTGGCGCAGCTCTTGCTAGCATGGCCCGCAGCCGCGCACCCTGGCGCGCGGCGCCCCCGATCCCTCGCAGAAAGCCCCGTTGCATGGCCATCCACGTCGCCCTGAGCCACATCACGCACTACCGCTACGACCGCCTGGTGCGACTGGGCCCGCAGGTGATCCGCCTGCGCCCCGCGCCGCACGCACGGGCCAAGGTGCTCTCGTATTCGCAGCGCATCGAGCCGGCCAACCACTTCATCAACTGGCAGCAGGACCCATTCGCCAACTACCAGGCACGGCTGGTGTTTCCCGAGCCCACCACCGAGTTCAATATCACGGTGGACTTGGTGGTCGAGATGGCGGTGCACAACCCGTTCGACTTCTTCCTCGAGCCGCACGCCGAACAGGTGCCCTTCGCCTACGCCGAGGCCCAGCGCGCCGAGCTCGCGCCCTACCTCGCCACCGAGCCGCTCACGCCGCTGCTGCAGGCCTACCTCGACGGCATCGACCGCGCGCCGCAGCGCACGGTCGATTTCCTGGTGCACCTGAACCAGCGGCTGCAGCAGGACATCGCCTACACCATCCGCATGGAGCCCGGCGTGCAGACGCCCGAGCAGACCCTGCAGCTCAAGCGCGGCTCGTGCCGCGACAGCGGCTGGCTGCTGGTGCAGCTGCTGCGCCACCTGGGCCTGGCGGCGCGCTTCGTCTCGGGCTACCTGATCCAGCTCACGCCCGACGTGAAGGCCATCGACGGCCCCAGCGGCCCGAGCCAGGACTTCACCGACCTGCACGCCTGGTGCGAGGTGTTCCTGCCCGGCGCGGGCTGGATCGGCCTGGACCCGACCTCGGGCCTGCTCGCGGGCGAAGGCCACATTCCGCTGGCCTGCACGCCGCAGCCGGGCAGCGCCGCGCCCGTCGAGGGCCTGATGGACGAGGCCGAGGTGCAGTTCGAGCACCACATGCAGGTCACGCGCATCCACGAGTCGCCGCGCGTGACCAAGCCCTACACCGACGACCAGTGGGCCGCGGTGCTCGCGCTCGGCGAGCAGGTGGACGCCGACCTGGTCAAACACGACGTGCGCCTCACGCAGGGCGGCGAGCCCACCTACGTGGCCACCGGCGACCGCGACGCCGCCGAATGGAACACCGACGCGCTCGGCCCGACCAAGCGCGGCTACGCCACCGAACTGCTCGACCGGCTGCGCGCGCAGTACGGCCACGGCGGCTTCGTGCACATGGGCCAGGGCAAGTGGTACCCGGGCGAGCAATTGCCGCGCTGGGCGCTCTCGGTGTTCTGGCGCGCCGACGGCCAGCCCTGCTGGAACAACCCCGCGCTGCTGGCCGACGAGCGCGACGAGGCCCACCACAACAGCGACGACGCGCGCCGCTTCACGCAGGCGCTGGCGCGCCGCCTGGGCATCGCCTCGCGCTACATCACGGCCGGCCACGAGGACACCTGGTACTACCTGTGGCGCGAGCGCCGCCTGCCGGTCAACGTGGACCCGTTCGACAGCAAGCTGTCCGACGAGCTCGAACGCGTGCGCCTGCGACGCGTGTTCGACCAGGGGCTGGACGCCGTGGTGGGTTACGTGCTGCCGCTGCAGGCCAACGCGGGCAACCCCGCGCTCGGCGGCACGGTGTGGTCCACCGGCCCCTGGTTCTTCCGCGACGAGCGCATGTACCTGGTGCCCGGCGACTCGCCCATGGGCTACCGCCTGCCGCTGGACTCGCTGCCCTGGGTGAGCGCGGGCGATTACCCCTACCACATCGAACAGGACCCGTTCACGCCGCGCGCGCCGCTGCCGGCGGCCACGCCCTGGCGCCAGCAGTCGCGCGATTCGGCCGATGCCGCGTGGTTCGAGGCTTCGGACCCGCGCACGGCCGGCGCGGCCACGGGTGCCGGCACCGGCCCGAACACGGAGGCCGGCACCGGCCCCGCCAGCGCCGGCACGGCACGCGCGCCGCAGCGCGGCGAATCCGCCGGCTGGCTCACGCGCACCGCCCTGTGCGTCGAGGCGCGCGACCCGCAGCGCGCCAACGGCCCCAAGGCCGAAAAGGCCGAGGGCGGCAAGCGCCAGCACCTCTACGTGTTCATGCCGCCGCTCGCGCGGCTCGAGGACTACCTGAACCTGCTGGCCGCGGTCGAAGACACGGCCGAACGCCTGAACCTGCCCATCGTGCTCGAGGGCTATCCGCCGCCGCGCGACCCGCGCCTGAAGGTGCTACAGGTCACGCCCGATCCGGGCGTGATCGAAGTCAACATCCACCCCGCGCACAGCTGGGGCGAGCTGGTGGAGCACACCGAATTCCTGTACGAGGCCGCGCACCAGACGCGCCTGTGCGCCGAGAAGTTCATGACCGACGGCCGCCACACCGGCACCGGGGGCGGCAACCACTTCGTGCTGGGCGGCGCCACGCCGGCCGATTCGCCCTTCCTGCGCCGTCCCGACCTGCTCGGCAGCCTGCTCGGCTTCTGGCACAACCACCCCTCGCTGAGCTACCTGTTCAGCGGCCTGTTCATCGGCCCCACCAGCCAGGCCCCACGCGTGGACGAAGCGCGCAATGACCAGCTGCACGAGCTGGAGATTGCGCTCGAACAACTCGATCGCGCCAAAGGCATCTACGGCGACCACGTGCCGCCCTGGTTCGTCGACCGCACGCTGCGCAACATCCTCGTCGACGTCACCGGCAACACCCACCGCAGCGAGTTCTGCATCGACAAGCTCTACTCGCCCGATGGCCCCACGGGCCGCCTCGGCCTGCTCGAGTTGCGCGCCTTCGAAATGCCGCCGCACGCGCGCATGAGCGTGGCCCAGCAGTTGCTGCTGCGCGCGCTGGTGGCGCGCTTCTGGCAGCAGCCCTACAAGGCGCCGCTGGCGCGCTGGGGCACCGAGCTGCACGACCGCTGGCTGCTGCCCACCTATTTGCGCCTGGACTTCGAAGACGTGATCGCCGAGCTGCGCGACTTCGGCTACGCCTTCGACATGGCCTGGTTCGCGCCGCATTTCGAGTTCCGCTTCCCGCTGATCGGCGAGGTCGCGGCGCGCGGCATCGAGCTCACGCTGCGCAGCGCGCTCGAGCCCTGGCACGTGATGGGCGAAGAAGGCGCCATCGGCGGCACCGTGCGCTACGTCGACTCCTCGCTCGAACGGCTCGAGGTGCACGTGCGCGGCTGGACCGACCGCCGCCACGCCATCACCTGCAACGGCCGAGTGCTGCCGCTGCACAGCACCGGCGTGGCCGGCGAGTACGTGGCCGGCGTGCGCTACAAGGCCTGGGCGCCGCCCTCGGCGCTGCACCCCTCGATCGGCGTGCACGCGCCGCTCACCTTCGACATCGTGGACACCTGGATGCAGCGCTCATTGGGCGGCTGCCGCTACCACGTGGCGCACCCGGGCGGACGCAACTACGACACCTTCCCCATCAACGCCTTCGAGGCCGAAAGCCGCCGCCTTGCGCGCTTCTTCCAGATGAACCACACCCCCGGCCGGATGCAGGTGCAGGCCGAGGCCGTCAACCGTGAATTCCCGTGCACGCTGGACATGAGACGCTGATCGCGTTCGTGGGCGCCCGGGCATACTGCGCGCCGTGAACCAAGATCCCGGCGATTCGCTCTTTGACGCCCTGCTGCCCGAACAACCGGGCGAGTGGGCGCAGTCCCTGGCCATGCGCGCCGACGCAGGCCACCTCGACGAACTGCGCGGCGACGGCCCGCACGGCCTGGCCCCCCCCTGGGCCGACTTCTTCGAGCACATCGGCCAGGAAGGCCTGGCCGACCTGAACCGCCGCGCCGAGAACCTGCAGCGCCAGATCCGCGACAACGGCGTCACCTACAACGTCTACGCCGACGAAGGCGGGCTGCAACGCCCCTGGTCGCTCGACCTCTTCCCCATGCTCGTGGGCCCGGCCGACTGGGCGCAGATCGAGGCCGGCGTGCGCCAGCGCGCGCGCCTGCTCAACGCCATGATGGCCGACCTCTACGGCCCGCGCGAACTGCTCAAGCGCGCGCTGCTGCCCGCGGCGCTGGTGCAGGGCCACCCGGGCTACCTGCGCGCCATGCAGGGCGTGCGCCCGGCCGGTGGCACCTGGCTGCACATCGTGGGCTTCGACCTCGCACACGGTCCCGACGGCCGCTGGTGGGTGGTGGGCCAGCGCACCCAGGCACCCTCGGGCCTGGGCTACCTGCTCGAGAACCGCATCGCCATCGCGCGCCAGTTTCCCAAGGCCTTCACGGGGCTGCGCGTGCAGCGCCTGGCCGCGAGCTACCGCGCGCTCATGGACGGCATCAAGGCCATCGCGCCCGAAGGCGAGAACGCGCGCATCGCGCTGCTCACGCCCGGCCCCTACAACGAAACCTACTTCGAGCACGCCTACCTCGCGCGCTACCTCGGTCTCATGCTGGTCGAGGGCAACGACCTCACGGTGCGCGACCAGCGCGTGTTCCTCAAGACGCTGGGCGGGCTCGAACCGGTGCACGCGCTGATCAAGCGCCTCGACGACGAATGGCTCGACCCGCTCGAGCTGCGCGCCGACTCCACCCTGGGCGTGCCCGGCCTGCTGCAGGCGCTGCGGGCGGGCAACCTCGTGCTGGCCAACGCGCCCGGCTCCGCGCCGCTCGAATCGAGCGCCCTGCTCGGCTTTTTGCCCGCCATCAGCGAGCACCTGCTCGGTGAGCCGCTGGCCATGCCCTCGCTGGCCACCTGGTGGTGCGGCGAAGACGCGGCCCTGCGCAGCGTGTTGCCGCTGCTCAAGGGCGGCGTGATCAAGCCCACCTACCCGCGCTCGGGCCTGGACACCGCGATCGGCCAGGCCCTGGGCGCGCGCGAGCTCGACGAGTGGTCGGGCCGCATGGCGCGCCGGCCCGAGGACTACACCGTGCAGTCCTGGCTGCCGCTGTCGCAAACGCCCACCTGGGACGGCGAACGCATCCTGCCGCGCTCCACGCTGCTGCGCGTGTTCGCGCTCGCCGACGGCACGGGTTCGTGGCACGTGCTGCCGGGCGGCCTGGTGCGGCTGGCCCCGCGCGGGCAGCTCGTGGCCGCCATGCAGCGCGGCGGCAGCAGCGCCGATTGCTGGGTGCTCACCGACGGCCCGGTCGACCACGCCACGCTCACGCAAAGCCAGCCCAGCACCTTCGCCATCGCGCAGCAGAAGCGCCCCGTGACCAGCCGCGCCGCCGAGAACCTGTTCTGGCTCGGCCGCTACACCGAGCGCGCCGAAAACACCGTGCGCCTGGCCGAGATCGTGCTCGACCAGCTCGACGGCGAAGAGCCCGGCACGCCCGCGCTGCTGGCCTGGCTGTCGGCCGTGGCGCGCGAGAACGCGCTGGTGTTGCCCGACGCGCCCGATGCCACGCAGTCGTCGCGCGTGTTCGCGCGCTGCCTCATGGCCAACCTCGCGCCGCCGCCGCACGACCCGCAGGCCGGCAGCTCGTTCAGCGTGGGCTTCAACCTGGGCGCGCTCAAGGCCGCGGCCTCACAGGTGCGCGAGCGGCTCTCGCGCGAGCACTGGAAGCTCATCGAGCTCACGCACGCGGGCTTCATGGGCTCGGCCGCGCAGCTCGCCGAAGAAGCCGAGTACGCCACGGGCGACGCGCAGTCCATGCTGCAGGAGGCCAGCGAGATGCTCGCCGCCATCACCGGCTCGCAGACCGACCGCATGGTGCGCGACGACGGCTGGCGGCTCTTGTCCGTGGGCCGCCACATCGAGCGACTGATCACGCTGTCGCGCGCGCTCGCGCTGGGCCTGGAAACCGGCAGCCTGCACGAGCCTGCGGGCTTCGAGGCCATGGTGGCGCTGTTCGACTCCACCATCACCTTCCACGCGCAGTACCAGCAGCGCCGCGACATGGTCGCGCTGATCGACCTGCTGGTGCTCGACCCCGACAACCCGCGCTCGCTGGCCTGGGTGGTCAAGACCCTGCGCGCGCGCCTCGCGCGCCTGGGGCAGAACGTGGCGCCGCAAGACGCCGAGTTCGCGCGCGAACTGCCCGACCCCGCGCACTGGTCGCTCACCGAACTCAGCCACTGGCAGCGCGACGGCGACGGCCAGCGCCGCTGGAGCGCGCTCGCCAGCGTGCTGGCCGATTGCGAGATCGCGGCCATGGACCTGTCGGAGGCCATCGCGCGGCTGCACTTCAGCCACGCCGACCGCCGCAGCCAGAGCCTGAGCGCCTGAGGGAGCCCGCGATGGAATTGCGCATCCGCCATTGCACCACCTACCGCTACCAGAGCCCGGTGGACATGGCGCAGCACATGCTGCACCTCACGCCGCGCGAAACCCCCACGCAGCGCGTGCTCGCGCACCGGCTGGCGATCGCGCCCGAGCCCGCCACCGTGCACCAGACCCTGGACGCGCACGGCAACCTGCGCACCTTTTTTGCGCAGGAAGCACCACACGAGGCGCTGAGCGTGCTGGCCGACAGCACGGTACACACCCGCGCGCCCCAGCCCTTGCCCGAAGGCGCACCATGGCGGGGCATGGCCTGGGAGCGCGTGCGCGAGCACTTCCGCTACCGGGTGAACGCGCCCTACGAGGCCGCGGCCGAGTTCGTCTTCGCCTCGCCCATGGTGCCGCGCGACGAGGCCTTCAGCGAATGGGCGCGCCCGGCCTTCGAACCCGGCCTGCCGCTGCTGCAGGCCGCGCGCGCGCTCATGGAGCGAATCCACACCGAGCTGCGCTACGAAACCGCGAGCACCGAGGTCAACACGCCCGCGCTCGAAGCGCTGGCCCAGGGCAAGGGCGTGTGCCAGGACTTTGCCCACATCATGATCGGCTGCCTGCGCAGCCTGGGCCTGCCCGCGCGCTACGTGAGCGGCTACCTGCTCACGCAGCCGCCCCCGGGCAAGCCGCGCCTGATCGGCGCCGACGCCTCGCATGCGTGGGTGTCGGTCTACGCCCCCGCCAGCGGCGACACGCCGGGCCAGTGGTTCGACTTCGACCCCACCAACAACCGCTGCGGCGCGGGCAGCCCGGGCGAGGACTACGTGATCCTCGCGATCGGCCGCGACTTCAGCGACGTCTCGCCCATGCGCGGCGTGATCCAGGGCGGCGCGCAGCACACGCTGGAGGTGGCGGTGACGGTGGCGCCGCCGGCGGAACTGGAAGGGCGCGAGCTCGATCCGCGCGAAGGGCGCTGACGCCCCGGTCGATAGAATCGATCGCTCCTTTCAACCGCCTTCCTGGAGCGACCGATGAGCGCACTCGCCAAGCTCAAGCAACTGGGCATCACCCTGCCCCCCGTGGCCGTCCCGGCCGCCGCCTACGTGCCCTTCGTGCAGACCGGCAACCTCGTGTTCATCAGCGGCAACATCGCGCGCAAGAACGGCCAGGCCTGGGTCGGCCAGCTCGGCCTGACCATGACCACCGACGAAGGCAAGGAAGCCGCGCGCTCGGTGGCCATCGCCCTGATGGGCACGCTGCAGGCCGCCTGCGAAGCGGCCGGCAAGACGCTCGACGACGTCAAGCGCATCGTCAAGGTCATGAGCCTGGTCAACAGCACGCCCACCTTCACCGAGCAGCACCTGGTCACCAACGGCTGCAGCGAACTGCTGGGCGAGGTCTTCGGCTCGGCGCACGCGCGCAGCGCCTTCGGCGTGGCGCAGTTGCCCATGGGCGCCTGCGTGGAGATCGAGCTGATCGCCGAGCTGGGCTGAGGGCTGGGGCTCAGGCCGACAGCTGCGCCAGCCACGGCGCGGCCTCGGCGATGTGCAGGCCATCGCGCCATTCGGGCTGGCGCAACTGGCGCACGATCTGCACGGCCTCGGCATTCGGAAACTGATCGGCGAAGCGACGCAGCGCCCGGTGCGGCGCGGCATCGGCCCACTTGCATTCGATCAGGTGGGTCAGGCGCTGCTCCTCGGCCAGGGCAAAGTCGACCTCAGTGCCGTCCTTGGTGCGCAGGTAGTGCAACTGCACGGGCTTGCCGTGGGCGTCCTGCTCGTACTGGGCGTGCTTGAGCAGCATGCCCGCCACCGCGTTCTCGAACCGCACGCCGTCGTCTCCACGCACCACGCCGGTGTCGAAAAAGTAGACCTTGGGACTTTGCAGCAGTGAACGTGCGATGTTGTGGTGCCAGGGGGTCACCGTGAACACCACGAACAGTGCCTGCAGGATGTCGAGGTAGCGTTTGAGCGTGGTGGGTGAAACCGCCAGGTCGCGCGCGATCGAGGCCAGCGACAGCGGCGAGCCCACGCGTTCGCGCAGCAGTTCCACGAAGAGCTTCATGGTGCCGATCTCCTGCACGCGCGAGAAATCGACGATGTCCTCGCGGATGAGGTCGGTGAAGTACTGCTGGCGCCAGCGGGCCGCTTCGGTGGCGTTGGGCGCCAGGGCAGGTTCGGGAAAGCCACCGCGTTCCAGCAGGTGGCTCAGCGCCGCCTCGGGTTCGGCCCCCTGCTGCTCACACCATTCGCGCACCGAGATCGGGTGCAGGCGCCAAGCCAGGTAACGGCCCGCCAGCGATTCGCCGCTCTGGCGAAACGTGTCCATGCGCGCGCTGCCCGTGACCAGGATGCGCTGGCCCGCGGCCCTGCCGTCGGCGATGCCCTTGAGGCGCTGTTTCCAGCCCGGCATCTTGTGGATTTCGTCGAGCACGAGCAGCGGCGCCTTCGGATTCCAGCTCTGGCGTTCAAGCACCCCTCGGTCGGCCGGAACGTCCCAGTTGAGGTACTGAGCCCCGGGCTGTGACGCCATCAGCTGTCGGGCGAGGGTGGTCTTGCCCACTTGGCGCGGCCCGGTGAGCACCACGATCTTGCGGTTCAGGTCCGCAATGACGTGGTTGTCGAGGTAGCGCTTCATGCGACCATTTTATGGTCAACTGGAAAAAAGTCGCGACTTTTTTCCAGTTGACTGCCGTTTGGTCGCGTTTTCGCCGTCACTCCACGCGCGTGATGCGCGCGGGCTTGAAGCCCAGATCGGCCGCCTTGCCCTTGCGGCCGCGGCCGGCCTTGGCGTTGTTGAGGCTGCGGATCTCCAGCGTTTCGTCGCGCTCCTTGCCGCCGCGGCCGATGCCCTCGATCTTCACGCTGCGCGTGTAGGCCGCGGCGCCCGCCAGCGTGTCCTTGGGTTCCAGGTCGATCAGCATCAGGCCGCGACCGCCCTTGTCCATCTGCTTGAGCTCGCCGATCTCGAAGGTGAGGATGCGCCCGCCGGTGGACGCGCAGCACACGTGCGTGGCCGGCGCGAGCGGCTGGCTGCCGCTGCCGAAGGCCGCGTGCGAGGGCGCGCACGGCACCTCGCCCTCGCCGAGGTTGATGAAGGTCTTGCCGCCCTTCTGGCGCGACACCATGCTCTCGACCGTGGCGATGAAGCCGTAGCCGCCGCTGCTGCTCAGGAGCAGCGCCGCGTTCGCCGGGCCGGCGAAGTAGTGCAGCGGCTGGGTGCCGCTTTCCAGGTCGATCAGCGTGGTCACGGGCTGGCCGTCGCCGCGCGCGCCGGGCAGGCTGGCCACGGGCACCGAGTACACGCGGCCGTTGCTGCCGATCACGATCAGCGTGTCCACCGTGCGGCACTCGAAGGTGCCGTACAGGCCGTCACCGGCCTTGAAGGCGAAGGCGCCGGCGTCGTGGCCGTGGCCGGTGCGCGCACGCACCCAGCCCTTGCTCGACACCACCACCGTCACCGGTTCGTCGACCACCTTGATCTCGGCCACGGCCTTCTTCTCGGCCTGGATCAGCGTGCGGCGCTCGTCGGCGAAGACCTTGGCGTCGGCCTCGATCTCTTTCACCATCAGGCGGCGCAGGCTGCTCGGGTTGGCCAGGATGTCTTCGAGACGGCCCTGCTCTTCGCGCAACTCCTTGAGCTCCTGCTCGATCTTGATGGCTTCGAGCCGCGCGAGCTGGCGCAGCCGGATCTCGAGGATGTCCTCGGCCTGGCGATCGCTCAGGCGGAAGGCCTCGATCAGCGCGGGCTTGGGCTCGTCGCTGTGGCGGATGATGCGGATCACCTCGTCGATGTTGAGCAGCACGAGCTGCCGGCCTTCGAGGATGTGGATGCGGTCGAGCACCTTGTCGAGCCGGTGCTGCGAACGCCGCGTGATGGTGGTCTGGCGGAATTCGATCCACTCCACCAGCATCTGGCGCAGCGACTTCTGCACCGGCCGGCCGTCGAGCCCGATCACCGTGAGGTTGATCGGTGCCGAGGTTTCCAGGCTGGTGTGCGCGAGCAGCTGCGTGATGAGCTCCTGCTGCTCGATGCGGCTGCTCTTGGGCTCGAACACCAGGCGCACCGGCGCGTCCTTGCTCGACTCGTCGCGCACGCCGTCGAGCACCGCGAGCACGCTGGCCTTGAGCTGGTTCTGCTCCTGCGTGAGCGCCTTCTTGCCGGCCTTGACCTTGGGGTTGGTGAGCTCCTCGATCTCTTCGAGCACCTTCTGCGAACTCGTGCCCGGCGGCAGTTCGGTGACCACGAGCTGCCACTGGCCGCGCGCGAGGTCTTCGATCTTCCAGCGTGCGCGCACCTTGAGGCTGCCGCGGCCCGTGCGGTAAGCGTCGGCGATGTCGCCCGCGGGGCTGATGATCTGGCCGCCGCCCGGGTAGTCGGGGCCGGGGATCAGGCCGAACAGCTCGTCGTCGCCCAGCTTGGGGTTCTTCACCAGCGCCACGCAGGCGTCGGCCACCTCGCGCAGGTTGTGGCTGGGCACCTCGGTGGCCAGGCCCACGGCGATGCCGCTCGCGCCGTTGAGCAGGTTGAAGGGCAGGCGCGCGGGCAACTGCCGGGGCTCGGTGGTGGAGCCGTCGTAGTTGGACACGAAGTCGACCGTGCCCATGTCGATCTCGTCGAGCAGCAGCGTGCTGATCTTGGCCAGCCGAGCCTCGGTGTAGCGCATGGCCGCGGCGCCGTCGCCGTCGCGCGAGCCGAAGTTGCCCTGGCCGTCGATCAGCGGGTAGCGCTGCGCAAAGTCCTGCGCCATGCGCACCAGCGCGTCGTAGGCGGCCTGGTCGCCGTGCGGGTGGAAGCGGCCGAGCACGTCGCCCACCACGCGCGCGCTCTTCACGGGGCGCGCGGGCGTGTTGT
This sequence comes from Hydrogenophaga sp. T2, assembly GCF_049843535.1. Lineage (NCBI taxonomy): Bacteria > Pseudomonadati > Pseudomonadota > Betaproteobacteria > Burkholderiales > Comamonadaceae > Hydrogenophaga > Hydrogenophaga sp. T2. The sequence goes on from NZ_JBBHZJ010000001.1 coordinate 596,435, forward strand.
TGTTGGGCCCGCCGTAGCTCAGGCCCATGCGGTCCATGCTGTAGAGGATGCGGCGCTGCACCGGCTTCTGGCCGTCGCACACGTCGGGCAGGGCGCGGCCCTTCACCACGGAGAGCGCGTACTCGAGGTAGGCGCGCTGCGCGTAGGCGGCCAGGCTGTCGTCGGGCTCGGCCGTCGCCAGGGGCAGTTCGGGGGTGGTCTCGTCGGTCATCAGATGTCCACCTCCACGGCGTCACCGTGGAGTTCCATGAGTTCTCGCCGCGCAGCGGCTTCGCCTTTGCCCATGAGCTGGGTGATGCGCGCTTCGGTGGTCGCGAAGTCGTGCGCGCCCAGGGTGACGGGCAGCAGGCGGCGCGTGTCGGGGTTGAGCGTGGTGTCCCAGAGCTGCTCGGCGCTCATCTCGCCCAGGCCCTTGAAGCGGCTCACCTGGCATTTGTCGGCGGGCACGCCTTCCTTGGCGGCTTTGTCCAGGATGGCCTGCAGCTCGCCGTCGTCGAGCGCGTACACCTTGGCCGCGGGCTTCTTGCCGCGCGCGGGGATGTCCACGCGAAACAGCGGCGGGCGCGCCACGTACACGTGGCCGGCCTCGATCAGCTTGGGGAAGTGGCGGAAGAACAGCGTGAGCAGCAGCACCTGGATGTGCGAGCCGTCCACGTCGGCGTCCGACAGGATGCAGACCTTGCCGTAGCGCAGGCCGCTCAGGTCGGGCGTGTCGTTGGGGCCGTGCGGGTCGACGCCGATGGCCACCGCGATGTCGTGGATCTCGTTGTTGGCGAACAGGCGGTCGCGCTCGACCTCCCAGGTGTTGAGCACCTTGCCGCGCAGCGGCAGGATGGCCTGGCATTCCTTGTCGCGGCCCATCTTGGCGCTGCCGCCGGCCGAATCGCCCTCGACCAGGAAGATCTCGTTGTGGCCGAGGTCGCGGCTCTCGCAATCGGTGAGCTTGCCGGGCAGCACGGCCACGCCGCTGCCCTTGCGCTTCTCCACCTTCTGGCCCGCGCGCTGGCGCGTCTGCGCCGCCTTGATGGCGAGCTCGGCGAGCTTCTTGCCGTGCTCCACATGCTGGTTGAGCCAGAGCTCGAGCGCGGGCCGCACGTAGCTCGACACCAGGCGCACCGCGTCGCGCGAGTTCAGGCGCTCCTTGATCTGGCCCTGGAACTGCGGGTCGAGCACCTTGGCGCTCAGCACGTAGCTGGCGCGCGCGAACACGTCTTCGGGCAGCAGCTTCACGCCCTTGGGCAGCAGCGCGTGCAGTTCGATGAAGCCCTTGACGGCCTGGAACAGGCCGTCGCGCAGGCCGCTGTCGTGCGTGCCGCCCGCGCTCGTGGGGATCAGGTTGACGTAGCTCTCGCGCACCGGCGCGCCGTCTTCGGTGAAGGCCACGCACCAGGCCGCGCCCTCGCCCTCGGCGAAGCTGTCGTGCCCGCTCTCGGCATAGCCCTCGCCCTCGAACATGGGGATCACCGGGTCGGCGGTGAGCGTCTGCTGCAGGTAGTCGCGCAGGCCGCCCTTGTACTGCCAGGTCTGCACGTCGCGGGTCTTCTCGACCACGAGCTGCATGGTCACGCCGGGCATGAGCACGGCCTTGCTGCGCAGCAGGTGCACCAGCTCGTTCATGGGCAGCGCGGCCGACTCGAAGTACTTCGCGTCGGGCCAGGCGCGCACCGTGGTGCCCTGCTTGCGGTCGCCCTCGCCGCGCGCGGCCACGGCCAGCGGCTCGATCACGTCGCCGCCCGAGAAGGCCAGGCGCGCCACCTGGCCGTCGCGGAAGCTGATCACCTCCAGGCGCTGCGACAGCGCGTTGGTCACGCTCACGCCCACGCCGTGCAGGCCGCCCGAGAAGCTGTACGCGCCGCCCTTGCCCTTGTCGAACTTGCCGCCCGCGTGCAGCCGGGTGAACACCAGCTCGACCACGGGGGCCTTTTCTTCGGGGTGCAGGCCGAAGGGAATGCCGCGGCCTTCGTCTTCCACGCTCACCGAACCGTCGGTGTGCAGCGTGACCTTGATCTTCTTGCCGAACCCCGCCAAGGCCTCGTCGGCCGCGTTGTCCAGCACCTCCTGGATGATGTGCAGCGGGTTGTCGGTGCGGGTGTACATGCCCGGCCGCTGCTTGACCGGCTCCAGCCCCTTGAGGACGCGGATGGAGCCTTCGGAATAGGTGGATGGGGTGCTTGCCATGGGCGCGGATTGTAGGGGTGGATGGCGTCAAACACTGGATGCAATCACAGCCTCATGCCGGGAACCTGTTGAGCCCCGGGGTGCACGCAGGCCCGGCCCTGTGCGGGCCGGCGCCGCCTCGCGACGCCCTTCAACCCCCTCGACCCATGAACAAGACCACCTCCCATTCCCCGACCTGGCCCCGCTCGGCCGGCACCCTCGGCACCCCGTCCACGACTCCTCAGGGGCATGACCCGGCCACCGCTCTCGACAGCCACCTGCACGCGCTGGAACACCGGGGCGTGCGCTCCCTGGACCTGAGCGGCCAGGTGCTGCCCGATCCCCAGGCGTTCCTGGAACAACTGCGCACGCTCAAGGGCGCCGCGCTCGAAAGCCTGGACCTGTCGGGCACCCGCTTCGTCGGCAGCGACCCGGCCGCGGGCGAAAGCCCCCAGCCGCTGACACCGGCGCACCTCGCCACGATCGCCGACATCGTTGCCGCCTGCCCGACGCTGCGCGAACTCAGGCTCAACGGCCAAATCGGCCTCTCGGCGCAGCCTGACGATCACGACGGGGCTCCCCCCATGCACAAGCTGATGGCGGCCGTGGGCGAGAGCAACGTGGTCTGGCTCGAGCTCAGGAACTGCGGGCTGGGGCTGGGGGATTGGCCCGCCATCGAATCGGCACTCGACCAGCGAGATCCGGGTCACCGCATCCGCTCGGCGAACAAGGCCATCGAGTGCAGCGGGAAGTGGTATTCGCCCGGGAGCGAACGGGTGGCCGAGGCGAGGGGCTTCCTCGCCGCCCCGCATCGCGACCCGAGCAGCGGGTTGCAGATGCTGGACCTGAGCGGCAACGAAGACCTCTACCCGAGCCGGGACAACAACCGCACCGCCTACATGGCGCGCCTGAGCTTCATCCAGAACCTAAACCACAACACCTCGCTGAGGGAATTGCACCTGCCCTGGAGCGCCACCGAACTGCTGATCGATTCCGCTCAAGAGCTGCGCCTGCCCGACAACCACACGCTGTGCGTGCTGACGCCGTTTTCCAACGCGCTTCGCCAAAGGGTCGGGTTGAAGGACTTGATCGACGTGCTGGACCGCAATCAGCAGCACGCGGCCGTCCAGTGGCGGGCCGTCACGGTGGCGTGGATCGCAGAAACCTGTCACGGCGCGCCGCGAGACATCGCCAGACAACTCGCGTCCCACGTGCAGAACCATGCCGTGCATGCCCCGCCCGACAACCCATCCCCCCACTGACGCCAGCCCTGCGCCCACGCAGCAGGCACCTCCGCGCCCCACGGCGCATCCACCACCCGCACCGATCGCTCCATGAACGCCACCTCCCTCGCCCATCAGGGCACCGCCTCCGCACACCGCCCTTCGCCCGCCATCGCCGACAGGAAGGCGGCCTTCAGCGCGCACCTGGCCGCGCTGCGAAGCCGCCCCGGCAACACCACGCTGAGCCTTCGAGGCCAGACCCTCGAGGCCCGAGACATCGCCCTGCTGGCCGAGGTGCTCGACGAGCAGTGCGGGCTGCCGGGCGGCCTGCCTTTCAACACCATCGACTTCACCGACGCCCGGCTGCATTCCCCCCTCCCGCTGCTCACCGTGCTCGACGCCCACGCGGGCGCCGGCATCACGTGCCTCGATTTTTCGGGTGCCCAAAGCCTGGCCGACGGCCAGGCGCAGGCCAGCCCCGCCGAAGGCCTGGACGAGCCGGCGCTGCAGGCCATCATCGGCTTCGTCGGCACCAGCACCGCGCTGCGCAGCCTCACGCTCGACCGGCAACCCGCGCTGGGCCTGCTGCCCTTCATGGGTCGGCTGGCCGCGAACCAGTTCCACGACCTGCAGCCTCCGCTGTTGCGCCTGCTGGCCGCGCTCCAAGGCTCGGCGGTGGAAACGCTGGCCTTGCGGGGCTGTCAGCTGAGCCCCCAGGATTGGGGCAACCTGGACAACGGCCTGAGGCGCGCTGCCCTCAAGCACCTCGACCTCGAAGGCAATGACCAGATGGCCACGGCATCGAGCGCCGATGCATGCCTCACCTTCCTGGTCTTCCTGTGCTCGCTCGACCGCCACCCCAGCCTGGAGACGCTGCGGCTGCCGTCACAGGCCACGTCGTGGGCCCTGGCCGGTTGCAGCAAGCTGATGAAGGACCATCCGATGTGGCCCAGGCTCGCGCTGCCCGGCAACCGCCGGCTGCGGCAGGTCTCGCCCCTGATGGACTCGGACGACCAGCGGCTGGCCGGCCTGAGGCAGACCCTGCACCGCAACCAGGCGCAATGGCAGCAAGACTGGGAACGCGTGCGCACGTTCGCGCTCTGCCTGCGCGATGCCCCCGCCCCGCAAGGGCTTGGCCTTCCGCGCGAGCTCAAGCACAGGCTCGTCGGCACCGCGATCCGTCAATTGCACCTGCCCTCGTGAACCGGCCCTCTTGAGCGCGGCCGCGCGGCACCGGCCTGTCGCCCACGCGTCACCGATGCGCGCCGCGACACAATCCCGTGCGGAACTTTCAAGACCGCGGTGCAGCCCCGGGCCCGACAGGGGCTGTCATTCCGGCTAGAGTGCCGGGATGTCCACGCACCGCCCCCTGTCCGCCGCCCAGGTGCTCGCCTGCGGCGCCCTCATCGTCACCCTCTCCATGGGCATCCGCCACGGCTTCGGCCTGTGGCTGCAGCCCATCACCCAGGCCCAGGGCTGGACGCGCGAAACCTTCGCGTTCGCGCTGGCCGTGCAGAACATCGCCTGGGGCCTGTTCGGCATCTTCGCGGGCATGGCGGCCGACCGTTTCGGCGCCTTCCGCGTGCTCATCGTGGGCGCGGTGCTCTACGGCCTGGGCCTGGCGGGCATGGCGCTGTCCACCTCCACCCTCGGCTTTGCGCTCACCACCGGCGTGCTGATCGGCGCCGCACAGGCCGGCACCACCTACGCCGTCATCTACGGCGTCATCGGCCGTCAGCTGCCGGCCGAGAAGCGCTCGTGGGCCATGGGCGTGGCCGCGGCCGCGGGCTCGTTCGGTCAGTTCCTCATGGTGCCCGTCGAGGGCCAGCTGATCGAAAGCCTGGGCTGGCAGAACGCGCTGCTGGTCCTGGCGGTGGCGGTGCTGCTGATCGTGCCGCTGGCCGTGGGCCTGCGCGAGCCCGGCTTCGGCGGCGCCACCGCCATCAAACGCGAGCAGACCATCGCCCAGGCGCTGCGCGAGGCCTTCCGGTACCGCAGCTTCCAGCTGCTCATGGCGGGCTACTTCGTGTGCGGCTTCCAGGTGGTGTTCATCGGCGTGCACATGCCCAGCTACCTCAAGGACAACGGCCTGTCGCCCCAGGTGGCGAGCTACGCGCTGGCGCTGATCGGCCTGTTCAACGTGTTCGGCACCTACGCCGCGGGCGCGCTCGGCCAGCGCATGGCCAAGCGCCACATCCTGGCCTTCATCTACCTCGCGCGCGCCGTGGCCATCGCGCTGTTCCTGTGGGCGCCGCTCACCCCCATGAGCGTCTACGTGTTCTCCGCGGTCATGGGCCTGCTCTGGCTGTCCACCATCCCGCCCACCAACGCCACGGTGGCGCAGATCTTCGGCGTGGCCCACCTGTCCATGCTCGGCGGCTTCGTGTTCTTCAGCCACCAGATCGGCAGCTTCCTGGGCGTGTGGCTGGGCGGCTACCTCTACGACCGCACCGGCAGCTACGACATCGTCTGGTACATCGCGATCGCGCTCGGCGTGTTCGCGGCGATCGTGAACCTGCCGGTGCGAGAAGCGCCGATTGCGCGTGCGCCGCGCACCGCCGGGGCCGCGGCATGACCAGGGTCCAGCGCGCCCTGGCCTGGGCCGCGGCGGTCGGCGTGCTGCTGGCCACCTTCACGCTCTACCAGCGCCCGGGCTTCCTGGTCGACATGGCCGACCGCCTCTGGAGCTGCTTCTGATGCACGGCACGGAAGCCGCTTCGGCCTGGGTGCGGCGCTGGTCGCACCTGGTGCCCGCGGGCGGTGAGGTGCTCGACCTGGCCTGCGGGCGCGGGCGCCACCTGCGCTGGTTCGCCGAGCGCGGCCACCCGGTCACGGGCGTGGACCGCGATCCCGAAGCCATCGCGGCCATCGCCCCCGTCACGGGCCCCGGGCGTGCGCTGCTGGCCGACATCGAGAACGGCCCCTGGCCGCTGCCGGGCCAGACCTTCGCGGGCGTGGTCGTCACGAACTACCTCTGGCGCGCCCTGCTGCCGCAGATCGTGGCCAGCGTCGCCGAGGGCGGTGTGCTCATCTACGAAACCTTCGGCAGCGACCACGCCACAGTGGGCAAGCCCTCGCGGCCCGATTTCCTGCTGCGGCCCGGGGAACTGCTGGCCGCCGCGGGCGGTCTTCGCACGGTGGCGTACGAAGACGGCTTCTGCGAATCCCCCGACCGCTTCGTGCAGCGCCTGGTGGCGGTGCGCGAGCGCCGCCCCGACGGTGCACCACCGCCCCGCTACCGGCTCGAAAGCGCGGGGTAGACGCTGGGTAGAATGCACCGCTCACCCGCCCCCCGAGGGCGCCCGGCGTGCCCGTTTGCAACACGCCGACACAACGATCCGCCATGCACATGATCACCGGCAGCATCGTGGCCCTGGCCACCCCGTTCAACCCCGACGGCAGCGTCGATTACGCCGGCCTTCGCAAGCTGGTCGACTGGCACATCGCCGAAGGTACCGACTGCATCGGCGTCGTCGGCACCACGGGCGAATCGCCCACGGTCACGGTCGAGGAACACTGCGAGATCATCCGCGTCGCGGTGGAACAGGCCAACAAGCGCGTGCCCATCATGGCCGGCTGCGGCGCCAACTCCACCGCCGAGGCCATCAACCTGGCCAAGTTCGCGCGCGGCGTCGGCGCCGACTGCCAGCTGCAGGTCGTGCCTTACTACAACAAGCCCACGCAAGAGGGCCAGTACCAGCACTTCAAGGCCATCGCCGAGGCCACGGGCGACCTGCCCATCGTGCTCTACAACGTGCCCGGCCGCAGCGTGGCCGACATGCAGCACGACACCGTGCTGCGCCTGACCCAGGTCCAGGGCATCGTGGGCATCAAGGAAGCCACCGGCAACATCGAGCGCGCGCAATGGCTGATCCGCGACGTGCCCGCGGGCTTCGCCGTGTACTCGGGCGACGACCCCACCGCCGTGGCGCTCATGCTCTGCGGCGGCCACGGCAACGTGAGCGTCACCGCCAACGTGGCCCCGCGCGACATGCACGAGCTCTGCGTGGCCGCCATCGCGGGCGACTCGAAGAAGGCCATGGCGATCCAGAAGCGCCTCATGCCCGTGCACAAGCAGCTGTTCTGCGAAGCCAACCCCATCCCGCTCAAATGGGCCATGTCGCGCATGGGCCTGTGCGGCGAAACCATGCGCCTGCCGCTCACCCCCATGTCGCGCCACCTGGTGCCGCAGGTCGAAGCCGCGCTGCGCGATGCCGGCCTGTTGAAATAACCCACCCGTCTAGCCGATGCGCCAACTTGCCCGCTCCACCCGCCCGCTCCACCGGCTGGGCCTCATTGCCTGCGCCGCCCTGCTGGTGTCGGGTTGCTCGATCCTCAAAGAGGACAAGATCGACTACAAGAGCGCGCAGCGCGGCAGCTCGCTCGACGTGCCGCCCGACCTGACCCAGCTCAGCCGCGACACGCGCTACGTGGTGCCCGGCGCGGCCGTCACGGCCAGCGGCTACCAGACCAGCCAGACCAGCGGCGCGAGCGCGCCGGGCGCCGGCACCGCGCCGCTGCAGGTGGGCGACGTGCGCATCGAGCGCTCGGGCAGCCAGCGCTGGCTCGTGGTCAACCGCCCGCCCGCGCAGCTCTGGGGCCCCATCCGCGACTTCTGGCAGGAAAACGGCTTCCTGCTCGATGTCGACCAGGAAACCCTGGGCATCATGGAAACCGACTGGGCCGAGAACCGCGCGAAGATTCCGCAGGACATCATCCGCAACACCATCGGCCGCCTGTTCGACAGCCTCTACTCCACCGGCGAGCGCGACAAGTTCCGCACCCGCCTGGAACGCAACGCCAGCGGCGGCACCGAAATCTACGTGTCGCACCGCGGCATGGCCGAGGTGTATTCCACGCGCGAGAAAGACCAGACCGTGTGGCAGCCGCGCCCGGCCGACCCCGAGCTCGAGGCCGAATTCCTGCGCCGCCTGATGGTTAAGCTCGGCGTGGCCGAAGCCCAGGCGCAATCGGTGGTGGCCACCGCGCCCGCGGCGCGCCAGACCGCGCGCGTGACCACGGTGGGCAACCAGCCGGTGCTGCAGTTCAACGACAACTTCGACCGCGCCTGGCGCCGTGTGGGCCTGTCGCTCGACCGCAGCGGCTTCACCGTGGAAGACCGCAACCGCAGCGAAGGCACCTACTTCGTGCGCTATGTCGAACCCGTGCAGCCCACGGGCAAGCCCGGCTTCTTCAGCCGCCTGTTCGGGTCGGACGACAAGCAGCCCACGCCGCAACGCTACCGCATCCTCGTCAAGAGCGCGGACGACCTCACCACCGTGTCGGTGCTCGACGCCCAGGGCAAGCCCGACGCGTCGCAGAACGCGCAGCGCATCGTGCAGCTGCTCGCCGGGGACCTCAACTAACCCCCCCGCCGCGCTGCGCGCGGCGTATCACAGGCCCAGGGTCGTGGCCGCGAAGGCCGGACGGCCTTTGGCCCACCAGTCGTCCAGGCGCTCGGCGAGCGCCACGCGGCGTTCGGCGCTGCGCTCGGCCACGAGCGTGCAGCGCACCGGGTCGAGCCGTTCCAGGGTCCATGTCGGGGTCCAGATGACCCCGGGTATTTCGTGCGGCGAGGCCTGCGGCACGCCGTGCGCCTCCACCAGGTGCGACCAGGTGGTGCGCCACTGCACGAAGCGCGGGTGCTGCTGGCGCAACAGCGCGAAGTCGCGCGCCAGCAGGCGCAGCCGGCGGCCCTGACGGGCCCAGGCGTTCAGGCCCTCCACCACCGCGCGCTCACCGAGCGGCCAGCCGTCGAAGTTGTCGTCGGCCAGCACGATGCCCGACCAGCCTTCGGCCGCCGCCGCGGCCATGGCCGCGCGCACCGCATCGCCGAAGGCCACACGGCCGACGAGGCGGCCTTCGGGCAGCGCGGCCGGGACGTGTGGACCGGGCGGGTTCGCGGGGCTGGGGGCGTCGGGGTTCATCGGGTCTCCGGGCTCAGGGGGTGTCGGTGTCGCGGTGCAGCCAGCCCGCGTCGTGCCAGTCACCCAGCAGCGCCTGCGCCTCGGGGCTCGCGCGCTGCACCTCGCGCGCGCTCAGGGCGCGGCGGTCGGCCAGGCGGCGCATCAGGCGCGCATCGGCGCCCGCGGCGCGCAGGCCTTCGCCGTTGATGAAGACGAAGCGGTCGTCGTACATCATGCGCGTGCGCCGGTCGAGCGACAAGGCGCCGGGCGTCCAGGGCTGGGCGGGCTCGTCGAACCAGGTGTGGGGCTTGGGCTCGGTCATGACTTCGCCCAGCGAGAGCGCGAGCGCCTCGGGCCGCGCGAGCGCGCGCTGCACCGCGTCGAGCGCGAAGGCCAGCAGGTCGGCGGGCAGGCGGGCCGGCGTGTCGGTGGCGGCCTGCTGCGGGTCGCGGTAGAGCACCGGGTCTTCGATCTCGTCGGCCAGGCGCTGCAACAGTTCTTCGGCCAGGCCGCCGCGCTGCGGGGCGCGGAAGCCGATCGAGCAGGTCATGCAGTCACCGCCCACGGCATCGCCGTCGTGGGCCCAGCGCGGCGGCAGGTAGAGCATGTCGCCGGCCTCGAGCACGAACTCTTCCTCGGGCTCGAAATTCGCGAGGATCTTGAGCGGCACGTCGCCGCGCAGGCTCAGGTCGCGCTGGCGGCCGACGCGCCAGCGGCGCCGGCCCGAGGCCTGCAGCAGGAACACGTCGTAGCTGTCGAAGTGCGGGCCCACGCCGCCGCCGTCGCTGGCCCAGGAGATCATGAGGTCGTCGAGCCGCGCGTCGGGCACGAAGCGAAAGCGCTGCAGCAGTTCATGCGCCGCCGGCACGTGCAGGTCCACGCCCTGCACCAGCAGCGTCCAGCCAGCGCGCCCCACGGGCGGCAGCGCGCGGCGCGCGAAGGGGCCGTGGCGCAGGGTCCAGGTGTCGTCGCGGCGCGCGATCAGGCGCGATTCCACGCCCTCGCGGCCCGCGAGATCGAACAGCGCGCTGCGCTCGATCGGCGGCCGCATGCCGGGCACGGCCTGGCGGATCAACAAGGGCTTTTTCTGCCAGTGGCGGCGCATGAAGCGCGCGGGCGTGAGGCCGCCCAGCAGCGGCAAGGCGGTGTCGGGGGAAAGGCTCATGGGAGAATTGTCGGATGAAATCCAAGGACCAAGACCCGATGACCGTCACGCCGCAGTGCGTGGTGGCGCTCACCTGGACGCTCAAGGACACGCTGGGCGAAGAACTCGACACGCTCGACGACCCGGTGGAGTTCCTGGTGGGGGGCAACGACCTGCTGGGCAAGATCGAAGAAGCGCTGCAGGGCCACCAGGCCGGCGATGCGCTGCAACTGCACCTGGAGCCCGTGGACGCCTTCGGCGACTACGACGACCGGCTGCTGTTCCTCGAACCGCGCGAGCGCTTTCCCGCCGAACTCGAGGTGGGCATGGGCTTCGAGGGCCTGCCCCCGGGCTGCAACCCCACCGCGCCGCGCGACCGCCTGTTCTTCGTGAGCGACATCTACCCCGACCACGTGGTGCTCGACGGCAACCACCCGCTCGCGGGCATCGCGCTGCGCATCCACCTCAAGCTGCACGCGGTGCGCGAGGCCACCGAGGAAGAGATCGGCGCGGGCACGCTGGGCACGGGCTTCTTCCGCACGCAGATCGATGCGCCAGACAGCGACGGCGACGACGACAGCGCGCCGCACACCCTGCACTGAGGGCCGCGGGGCCCTGCCCCCGGCGCGGCTCAGCCGCGCCCGGTCGAGCCGTAGCCGCCCGCGCCGCGCGCGCTTTCGGCGCTGAAGTCGTTGACCACGTTGAAGCGCGCCTGCACCACGGGCACGATCACCATCTGCGCCAGGCGCTCCATGGGCTGGAGCGTGAAGGCCACGTCGCTGCGGTTCCAGGCGCTCACCATGAGCTGGCCCTGGTAATCGCTGTCGATCAGGCCCACGAGGTTGCCGAGCACGATGCCGTGCTTGTGGCCCAGCCCCGAGCGCGGCAGGATCAGCGCCGCATAGCCCGGGTCGGCCAGGTGCACCGCCAGCCCCGTGGGCACGAGCTGCCAGGCATTGGGTTCGAGCGTGAGCGGCGCGTCCAGGCAGGCGCGCAGGTCGAGGCCGGCGCTGCCGGGCGTGGCGTAGGCGGGAAGCTGGTCCGCCATGCGCGGGTCCAGCACCTTCACATCGATCAGCACGGCCGGCCCCTCACTTCTTCTCGTTCTTGAGGCTTTCCTGCAAAGCCTTCATCGGGTCTTCCTCGGTCGACGCCGCCGGCTCCTCTGCGGGCTTGAGCGGGTCGGCCTCGCCCTCGGCGGCCGGTTCTTCGTCTTCCGCCGGCGGCGCCATGTCCTGCAGCATCTCCTGCACGGTCTCGTTGTCGACCTTCACGGCCTGGCCGATGTGGCCCGTGACGAGGTTCGGGTAGGCGATGACCACCACCACCATGATGAGCTGCAGGATGATGAAGGCGATCGAACCCTTGTAGATCTGCGCCGTGGTCACCGCCGGGATCAGCTTGCCCGTGACCTTGTCGGTGTAGTCCTGCCGCGCGGCCACGCTGCGCAGATAGAACAGCGCGAAGCCGAAGGGCGGCGTGAGGAACGAGGTCTGCAGGTTCATCGCGAGGATCACGCCGAACCAGATCAGGTCGATGTCCAGGCTCTGCGCCACCGGCGCCAGCAGCGGCACCACGATGAAGGCGATCTCGAAGAAGTCGATGAACATGCCCAGCACGAAGACCAGGAAGTTCACGAAGATCAGGAAGCCGAGCTGGCCGCCGGGCAGTTTGTCGAACAGGTGCTCGACCCAGATGTGGCCGTCGGCGGCGTTGAAGGTGAAGCTGAAGACGGTGGAGCCGATCAGGATGAACAGCACGAAGATCGACAGCTTGGTGGTGTTCTCCATGGCTTCGCGCAGCAGCTTCATGCTGAGCGTGCGGCGGCCGGCCGCCATGATGAGCGCGCCCAGCGCGCCCATGGCGCCGCCTTCGGTGGGCGTGGCCACACCCAGAAAGATGGTGCCCAGCACCAGGAAGATCAGCACCAGCGGCGGGATGAGCACGAAGGTGACCTGCTCGGCCAGGCGCGAGAGCAGGCCCAGGCGCAACAGGCGGTTGAGCAGCGCAATCGCCAGCGCGAGCACCGAGCCCACGGTGATGGACATGATCACCACCTCGTCGCCGCCGGCCGCCATTTCGCGCCCGATCATGGGATTGATGATGGCCTCGTGCTGCGTGGACCAGTACCAGCTCGCGGCCGCGCACACGGCCAGCAGCACCAGCAGCGAGCGGTGGCCCGAGGCGCCGTTGGGTTCGGTGTAGATGCGCGCCTCGGGCGGCAGGGCGGGCACCCACTTGGGCAGCACGATGGCCACGCCTGCGATGAAGAGCAGGTAGAGGCCCACGAGCATCAGGCCCGGGACCAGCGCGCCCGCGTACATGTCGCCCACCGAGCGGCCGAGCTGGTCGGCCAGCACGATCAGCACCAGCGAGGGCGGGATGGCCTGCGCCAGCGTGCCCGACGCGGTGATGGTGCCCATGGCGATGGTGCGGTTGTAGCCGTAGCGCAGCATGATGGGCAGCGAGATCAGGCCCATGGAGATCACCGCGGCCGCGACCACGCCGGTGGTGGCCGCGAGCAGCGCGCCCACCAGCACCACGGCCACGGCCAGGCCGCCACGCACCGGACCGAACACCTGCGCGATGGTGGAGAGCAGGTCCTCGGCCATGCGGCTGCGCTCGAGGATGATGCCCATCAGCGTGAAGAAGGGAATGGCGAGCAGCGTGTCGTTCTGCATGATGCCGAACACGCGCAGCGGCAGGGCCTGGAACAGGTTGGACGGGAACAGCCCGACCTCCATGCCGATGTAGCCGAAGAACAGGCCGGTGGCGGCCAGAGAGAAGGCCACCGGAAAGCCCGACAGCAGGAAGATCAGCAGGCCGCAGAACAGCAGCGGCACGAAGTTGGCGGTGATGAAGGCGGTCATGGTGGGCTCGCTCAGGCTTTGTTCTGGGCCGCGCCGTCGGCGGCGGAGAGTTCCTTGAGCAGGACCTCGGTTTCGTCGGGCTCCTTGTGGGCCAGCACGTCAGGGCCGGCGCCGCTCAGGAAGGCCGCGCGCTTGATGATCTCGGACACGCCCTGCGCGAGCAGCACCGCGAAGCCCACGGGAATGAGCAGGTACACCGGCCAGCGGATCAGGCCGCCCGCGTTGGACGACATCTCGCCCGACACCCAGGCGCGCGCGAACACGGGCCAGCCTTCGACGATGAGCATGAGGCACAGCGGCACCAGGCACACCACGATGCCGACGATGTCGACCCAGTTGCGGGTGCGCGCGCTGAACTTGGACGACAGGAAGTCGATGCGCACGTGGGCGTTGCGCAGGAAGGCGTAGCCGCCGCCGAGCATGAACACGGCCGCGAAGAGGTACCACTGCACCTCGAGCCAGGCGTTGGAGCTGGTGCCGGCCACCTTGCGCACGATGGCGTTGCCGGCGCTGATGAGCGTGGCGGCGAGGACGAACCACATCATCGCGCGGCCGATCAGGTCGTTGATGCGGTCGATGAGGGCGGAGAGCTTGAGCAAGGCTTGCATGGGAAACCCGGGGGAAAGGGAGCGCCGACGGGAAAACCCGACAGTCTAGCAAGCCGAACCTGAGCATCAGCCAAAGCCCGACCGGCCGCCGCCGCGCGGCGCCACCGAACGAAAAAGGGCCCCGCTGCTGCGGGGCCCGCGACCGACCGGCCAGGGCTCAGAGCTTGGCCGACTGCATGTAGCGGTCGAACTGCGCCTCGGCGAAGCGGAACCAGAGGTTCTGGTCGCGCCGGAAGTTCGCGTAGTCGGTGTAGATCTTCTTCCAGTTGGGGTTCGAGGCGCTGAGCTCGCTGTACAGCGCCATCGATTCCTTGAAGGCCAGGTCCATCACCGGCTTGGGGAAGGCCAGCACCTTGGCGCCGGCCGCCACCAGCCGCTTGAGCGCCGCGGGGTTGCGCGCGTCGTAGCGGGCCTGCATGACCGTGTGGGCGTGCGCCGTGGCGTTCTCGACGATGGCCTTGTTCTCGGGCGACAGCGCGTTGTAGGCGGCCTTGTTGATGTAGAACTCGAGCTGCGCGCCGCCTTCCCACCAGCCGGGGTAGTAGTAGTTCTTGGCGACCTTCTGGAAGCCCAGCTTCTCGTCGTCGTAGGGGCCGATCCATTCGGTGGCGTCGATGGTGCCCTTCTCGAGCGCCTGGTAGATCTCGCCGCCGGGAATGTTCTGCGGCACGCCGCCCATGCGCGTGAGCACCTTGCCGGCGAAGCCGCCGATGCGCATCTTCAGGCCCTTGAGATCGGCCGCCGTCTTGATTTCCTTGCGGTACCAGCCGCCCATCTGCGAGCCGGTGTTGCCGCCGGGAAAGTTCACGATGTTGTACTGGTCGTAGAACTCGCGGAACAGCTTCAGGCCGTTGCCGTCGTACATCCAGGCCGTGAGCTGGCGGCTGTTGAGGCCGAAGGGGATCGCCGTGGCGAGCGCGAAGGTGTCGTCCTTGCCGAAGAAGTAGTACGGCGCCGTGTGGCCCGCCTCCACCGTCCCGGCCTGCACCGCGTCCACCACGCCGAAGGCCGGCACCAGTTCGCCGGGCGCGTGCACCGTGACCTCGAACTTGCCGCCCGACATGGCCTTGACCGACTGCGCGAACACGTCGGCCGCGCCGTGGATGGTGTCCAGGGCCTTGGGGAAGCTGGAGGTCAGGCGCCAGCGGATGGCGGCCTGGGCGTGAACGGCGGGTGCCGCGCCGGCGGCGAGCACGCCGGCGATTCCGGCATGCCGGATGAGAGAACGACGATCCATTGTTTCAACTCCGTGGTTTGTATGGCTGGGCCCGCCGTCGTGCAGCGGGTGCCCCCTGTGGGCTGGGCCATTCTAGGAAGCGCCCGCAGGCGTTCCGCACGGGTTTTCCCTCGCCGGGCAGCGAGGACTTACCCCAATGGGGCAGGCCTCAGGCCACGACCTTCAGGCCCGATGCACCATCGAGGAGCGCACCGAAGCGCGCGCGCACCGAGGCCTCGATGCCGGCCGCGTCCAGGCCCTGCTGCGCCAGCAGCTTGCCCGGGTCGCCGTGTTCGGTGAACACGTCGGCCAGGCCCAGCGTCAGCACCGGCAGCGTGAAGCCTTCGGCCTGCAGGGCCTCCATCACGGCGCTGCCCGCGCCGCCCATGACGCAGCCCTCTTCCACCGTGACGATGGCGGCGTGCGTGCGCGCGAGATCGCGCAGCAGATCGAGGTCGAGCGGCTTGGCCCAGCGCATGTTGGCCACGCTCGCATGCAGCTTCTCGCCCGCGGCGAGCGCGGGGTAGAGCAAGGTGCCGAAGGCCAGGATGGCGATGCCGCGGCCCTGGCGGCGCAGCTCGCCCTTGCCGAAGGGCAGCGGCTCCAGGCCCGCGGGCTGGGCCGCGCCCACGCCGGCGCCGCGCGGGTAGCGCACGGCCACCGGGTGGTCCTGCGCAAACGCGCTGGACAAGAGCTGGCGGCACTCGGCCTCGTCGGCCGGGCAGGCCACCGAGACGTTGGGGATGCAGCGCAGGTAGGCGATGTCGTAGGCGCCCGCGTGGGTCGCGCCGTCGGCGCCCACCAGGCCCGCGCGGTCGAGCGCGAACACCACCGGCAGGTTCTGCAGCGCCACGTCGTGGATCAGTTGGTCGTAGGCGCGTTGCAGGAAGGTGGAGTAGATCGCCACCACCGGCTTCAGGCCCTCGCAGGCCAGGCCCGCGGCGAAGGTCACGGCGTGCTGCTCGGCGATGCCGACGTCGAAGTAGCGGCCGGGGAAGCGGCGCTCGAACTCCACCATGCCCGAGCCCTCGCGCATCGCGGGCGTGATGCCCACCAGGCGCTGGTCGGCCGCGGCCATGTCGCACAGCCATTGGCCGAACACCTGGGTGAAGGTGGGCTTGGGCGGCGTGGCGGGTTTGGTCAGGCCCACGGCGGGGTCGAACTTGCCCGGGCCGTGGTAGGCCACGGGATCGGCCTCGGCGAGCTTGTAGCCCTGGCCCTTCTTCGTGACCACGTGCAGGAACTGGGGGCCTTCGTCGTTGTCGAGCAGCTGGCGGATGTTCTCCAGCGTGGGCACCAGCGAATCGAGGTCGTGGCCGTCGATGGGGCCGATGTAGTTGAAGCCGAACTTCTCGAACAGCGTGGCCGGCACCACCATGCCCTTGGCCTGTTCCTCGAGCCGCTTGGCGAGCTCGAACAGCGGCGGCGCGCCCTTGAGCACCTGCTTGCCCACGTGCTTGGCCGCGGCGTAGAAACGCCCGCTCATGAGCTGCGCGAGGTAGCGGTTGAGCGCGCCCACGGGCGGCGAGATCGACATGTCGTTGTCGTTGAGCACCACCAGCAGGCGGCCGTCGGCCACACCCGCGTTGTTGAGCGCCTCGAAGGCCATGCCCGCGGTCATGGCGCCGTCGCCGATGATGGCCACGGCGCGGCGGCTCTCGCCCTTGGCCTTGGCCGCCATGGCCATGCCCAGCGCGGCCGAGATGCTGGTGGACGAGTGCGCGGTGCCGAAGGTGTCGAAGGGGCTTTCGTCGCGCCGCGGGAAGCCGCTGATGCCGCCGAGCTGGCGCAGCGTGTGCATGCGATCGCGCCGGCCCGTGAGGATCTTGTGCGGGTAGGTCTGGTGGCCCACGTCCCACACCAGGCGGTCTTCGGGCGTGTTGAACACGTAGTGCAGCGCGATCGTGAGCTCCACCGTGCCGAGGTTGGAGCTGAGGTGGCCGCCGGTGCGCGCCACGCTGTGCAGCAGGTACTGGCGCAGCTCGCGCGCCAGCGGCGCGAGCTGGGCGCGCGGCAGGCGGCGCAGGTCGGCCGGCGAGTCGACGCGGTCGAGCAGTTCGGTGGCGGGGGCCTGGGTCGACGGATCGTGGTTCGCGTTCATGTGGCGTTGCCCCGGTTCAGGAGTTGCGTTGGCCCACCCAGTCGGCCAGGGCGTGCAGCGTGCCGGTCTCGGCCAGGCCGCTGCGGCGCAAAGCCTCGTGGGCCTGGGCGAGCGCGGCGTCGGCATAGGCCTGGGCGCCCGCGAGCCCCAGCAGGGAGACGAAGGTGGGCTTGTCGGCGGCCGCGTCCTTGCCCGCGGTCTTGCCGAGCGTGGCGGAATCGGCGGTCACGTCGAGGATGTCGTCGACCACCTGGAAGGCCAGGCCCAGGCGGGCGCCGTAATCGGTGAGCGCGGCCAGGGCGGGGGCACTCACCGCGCCCGTGGCGGCGCCCATGGTGACGCTGGCCTGCAGCAGCGCGCCAGTCTTGCGGCGGTGCATGGCCTCGAGCGAGGGCTGGTCGAGCGCAATGCCCACGCTCGCGAGGTCCACGGCCTGGCCGCCGGCCATGCCGTCGGCGCCGGCCGCGAGCGCGAGCAGCCGGCACAGCCGCGCGCTCATGGGGTCGGGCAGGCTGCCCTCGCCGGGCACCAGCAGCTCGAAGGCCAGGGCCTGCAGCGCGTCGCCCGCGAGCAGCGCCTGGGCTTCGCCGAACTTCACGTGCACCGTGGGCTTGCCCCGGCGCAGCACGTCGTTGTCCATGCAGGGCATGTCGTCGTGCACCAGCGAGTAGGCGTGGATCAGCTCGACCGCGCAGGCCGCGCGCATCGCGGCCTCGGCATGGCCCTGCACCGCGGCGCTGGTGGCCAGCACCAGCAGCGGGCGCAGCCGCTTGCCGCCGTCGAGCACGGCGTAGCGCATGGCCTCGCCCAGGCCGGCGGGGGCGTCGGCGGGCACGAAGCGCGAGAGCGCCTGCTCGACCGCGGCCTGCTGCGCGGCGCGCCAGTCGGCGAAGGGCAAGGCATGCGCCGCGTTCATGCGGCGTCCCAGGGTTGCGTGCGCCCGGCCTCGAAGACCTGGATCTGCTGCTCCACCGCCTGCAGGCGGTCGCGGCAGAAGGCCAGCAGTTCGGCGCCGCGCTGGTAGCGCGCGAGCAACTGCTCCAGCGGCAGCTGGCCGGCGTCGAGCTGGGCCACGAGCTGCTCGAGCTCCTGCAGAGCGGCCTCGTAGCTCTCGGCCACGGGGGCATTCGATGGGGCGGCGGCGCGGGTTGTCGAAGGGGGCATGAGCGGATCGAGCGACACCCCCGGGGGTGGGGGCGGCAAAGCGGCGATTCTAACGAGCCACCCACGATGGACGGCCCGGATCTCCTCTGCATGGGGGGTACAATCCGGCCTCTTTTTTTTCCGAAACGACGGGTCCTTTGGACCCGGAGGGACGCACCACTTCACCCTTCCCGCGCGAATTCGTCTGACGAGCACAGCGCTTACCCTGCCCCTTCATAGGGGGAGTCTTCAGGTCCAGGACGCCATGTCTGATTTGAGTCTTCAACTGCAGCAGGCCAAAAGCCAACTTTCCGTATCGAGCTATTTCGACCAGGCGC
Organism: Hydrogenophaga sp. T2; assembly: GCF_049843535.1. NCBI lineage: Bacteria > Pseudomonadati > Pseudomonadota > Betaproteobacteria > Burkholderiales > Comamonadaceae > Hydrogenophaga > Hydrogenophaga sp. T2. The sequence continues at coordinate 615,141 of NZ_JBBHZJ010000001.1, forward strand.
TGTTCCAGCGCGAACTGGAGACGATCTTTCAGCGGGGGCCCCGGTATGTGGGGCACGCTCTCTCGGTGCCCGACACGGGCGACTACTTCACCCTGCCGCAAGAGGCCGACGGCCGCGCGCTGCTGCGCACGCCTTCGGGCATCGAGCTGGTGTCCAACGTGTGCCGGCACCGCCAGGCCGTGATGCTCAAGGGCCGCGGCAACCTCGGTGAAACGCGCGCCGGCCATGCGGGCGGCAACATCGTGTGCCCGCTGCACCGCTGGACCTACAGCGGCACGAACACGCCCCGTGGCGGCGGCCCGGCCGGCCAGCTGCTGGGTGCGCCGCACTTCCAGCAAGACCCCTGCCTGAACCTCAACAACTACAAGCTGCGCGAGTGGAACGGCCTGCTGTTCGAGGACAACGGCGTCGACATCGCGGCCGACCTCGCGAACATGGGCCCGCTCAAGCAGCTGAGCTTCGAAGGCATGGTGCTCGACCACGTCGAGCTGCACGAGTGCAACTACAACTGGAAGACCTTCATCGAGGTCTACCTCGAGGACTACCACGTGGGCCCGTTCCACCCGGGGCTGGGCAACTTCGTCACCTGCGAAGACCTGCGCTGGGAATTCAAGCCCGAGTACTCGGTGCAGACCGTGGGCGCGCAGAACCTGCTCGGCAAGGCCGGCAGCCCGACCTACCAGCGCTGGCACGACGTGCTCATGCGCTACCGCGAGGGCGTGCTGCCCGAGCACGGCGCGATCTGGCTCACGTACTACCCGCACATCATGGTCGAGTGGTACCCGCACGTGCTGACCGTCTCCACGCTGCATCCGATCAGCGTGGACAAGACGCTCAACATGGTGGCCTTCTTCTACCCCGAGGAAATCGCCGCCTTCGAGCGCGAGTTCGTCGAGGCGCAGCGCGCCGCCTACATGGAAACCTGCATCGAGGACGACGAGATCGCCGAGCGCATGGACGCGGGCCGCAAGGCCCTGCTCGCGCGCGGCGACAACGAGGTCGGCCCCTACCAGAGCCCCATGGAAGACGGCATGCAGCACTTCCACGAGTGGTACCGCGCCAAGATGGGCACGGGGTATCCGGGTTGAGCTGGTTTCGCCGCCGGGCCGCCCCAAGGCGAAACGCGCCCCCTCGGGGGGCAGCGACCCGCGCAGCGGCGGAACGTGGGGGCTAACGGATGCAAGCACTCTGGATGCTGCTGGCATCCTTCTTCTTCGCGAGCATGGGGGTGTGCATCAAGCTCGCGTCCGCGCACTTCAACCCCTTCGAGATCGTGGCCTACCGCGGTCTCGTGGGCATGTTGTTCCTCTGGGGCTTCACGCGCTGGAAGGGCGTCTCGCTGGCCACGCAGGTGCCGCTGATGCACCTGTGGCGCAGCGTGGTCGGCACCATCTCGCTGACCGCGTGGTTCTATGCCATCGCCGTGCTGCCGCTGGCCACGGCCATGACGCTCAACTACATGAGCAGCGTGTGGATCGCCACTTTCCTGCTCGGCGGCGCGGTGCTGGTGCAGGGGCGCGACGCGCCGATCCGCGAGCAGGCCCCGGTCTTCCTCACCGTCATCGCCGGCTTCGCGGGCGTGGCCATGCTGCTGCGCCCGAGCTTCAACGAATCGCAGGCGCTGGGCGGCCTGGTGGGCCTGCTCTCGGGCCTGTTCGCGGCGTTGGCCTACCTGCAGGTGGCGGCGCTGTCCAAGGTGGGCGAGCCCGAGTCGCGCACGGTGTTCTATTTCTCGCTCGGCGCCGTGGTGGCCGGCCTGCTCGGCATGCTGTTCTCGGGCGTGTCGCCGCTGCGCTGGCCGAGCGCGCTGTGGCTGCTGCCGATCGGCCTGCTCGCGGTGTTCGGCCAGCTCTGCATGACGCGTGCGTACTCGCGCGGCGCGACGATGGTGGTGGCCAACCTGCAGTACTCGGGCATCGTGTTCGCGGCCTTGTTCAGCGTCACGCTGTTCGGCGACCGGCTGCCCCTGATCGGCTGGCTGGGCATGGGCCTGATCGTGCTCAGCGGCATCGCGGCCACCGCGCTGCGGGCGCGCACCGTGCCGCGCAGCCCGGCCGAAGAGCCCTGAGGCGCGCCCCTGCGGCCCCGCAGGAAAGCCCGGGCGGGCGGGTCCGCCGATGTGCTCCACAATCGGCCCATGTTCGCCACCCTGATCCAGCCCCTTGAACTGCAGGCGCTGCGCGACGCCGGAACCCCGGTGCTCGTGCTGGACTGCAGCTTCGACCTCATGAACCCCGCCGCCGGCCGCGCGATGTTCGAGGCCGAACACCTGCCTGGCTCGCTGCACGTGGACCTGGACCTCGACCTGAGCGAGAAGGGCCGTCCGGCCAGCGAGGGCCGCCACCCCCTGCCCTCGCGCGAGGCCTTCGCGCGACGCATGGCCGCACTGGGCCTGTCGCGCGGCCAGCAGGTGGTGGTGCTCGACCGCCAGGGCATCGCCACCAGCGGGCGCCTGTGGTGGATGCTGCGCTGGTGCGGCCACGCGGCCGTGGCGGTGCTCGACGGCGGCCTCGCGGCCTGGAAGGCCGCGGGCGGTGCGGTGGCCAGCGGCCCCGCGCAGCCCGGCCCCGCGGGCGACTTCGCCGTGGGCGAGAGCCTGAGCCCGGCGCTCGACACCGCGGGCCTGCTGGCCCGCCTGGGCCGTGCCGACACCACGGTGATCGACGCCCGCGCCGCGGCGCGCTTTCGCGGCGAGGTCGAGCCGCTCGATCCGGTGGCCGGCCACGTGCCCGGCGCGCTCAACCGCCCCTTCGGCGACAACCTGCTGCCCGACGGCCGCTTCAAGCCCGCCGCGCAACTGCGCGCCGAGTTCGCGGCCCTGCTCGGCCAGCGCGACCCGGCCGGCGTGGTGCACCAGTGCGGCAGCGGCGTGAGCGCCGTGCCCAATCTGCTCGCCATGCACATCGCCGGTTTGGGCAACACCGCGCTCTACCCCGGCAGCTGGAGCGCCTGGTGCAACACCGAGGGCACGCCGCGTGCACGAGGCTGAGCCGTCGTTGCCGCCCGAGCCGCCGCCGGCGGGCACACCGGTCCGGGTGGACCTGCCCGATTCGGCCGATCTGAGACAGGCGCTGCTCTGGATGTGCCAGGGCCTGGGCGTGGCGGCCCTGCTGGTGGCCTTGCTCGACATCGCGCTGGCGCCCCCGGGCCGCAGCGAGGCCCCGATCGCGCTGTTCATGGCCCTGGTGTCGTGGGTCTGCTGGTACGGCCTGCGCCAGCGCCGGCTTTCACCGGTGGCGGTGGCGGGCGCGGTGATCCTTGGCGTGCTGGCCACGGCCACCGCCTCGGTGGTGGTCTACGGCTCGGTGCGCACCTCGGTCAATTTCCTGTTCGTGGGTGCGGTGGTGGGCGCAGGCATTTTTCTCGGTCGCCGCACGCTGGTGGCGGTGCTGCTGGGCACGCTGGCGCTGCTCGCGGTGCTGATCGCCATCGAGAGCGGCCCAGGCTTCGGCGGGCCACCGCCCGATTTCCGCGTCGGCCTGCGCGTGTGGTTCACGCAGGCGGTGTCGCTCACCGCGGCGGGCCTCATGGTCATGCACATCCAGGCCGTGAACCAGCGCGCGCTGCGGCGCCTGCGCGAAGAGCTCGAGCGGCGCCAGCAGACCGAGCTCGAACGCGACCGCAGCCTCGCGCGCTTCACGCGCATCTTCCGCTCGAGCCCCAGCCCCATGATCGCGCAGTCGGCGCGCAACGGCGCCATCCTCGACGTCAACCCCGCCTTCGAGCGTTGCTTCGGCTACCGCCGCAACCAGGTGCTGGGCCGCGAGGACACCTTCCTCTGGGCCGACCCGATGGAGCGCGAGCGCTACGTCGAGCGGCTCGCGAAGGAACGCACCATCGACAACCACCGCTGCCGCAGCCGGCGCGCCGACGGCAGCACCTTCGAGGCCATGATCTCTAGCGAGACCGGCAGCGAAGAAGAAGACCGGCTGGTCATCTCCACCGTCACCGACGTGACCAGCCGCGAGCAGCTGCTCGAACGCCTGCGCCGCTCGGAGGCGCTGTTCGCCACCGCCTTCAATTTCGCGCCGCTCAACCTCACGCTCTCGCGCCTGTCCGACGGCACCATCCTCGAGGTGAACCGGGCCGAAGACCGCGTGCAGGGCCTGACGGCCGATGAGCTCAAGGGCCGCACCGCGCTCGAGATGGGCGTCTGGCTCAGCCCCGAAGAACGCCAGCGCTTCGTCGACCTGCTCGTGCGCGACGGCCACGTCGATGCCTACGAGACACGCATGCGCCACAAGGACGGCACGCTGGTCGACAGCCGCATCTGGGCCGAGGTGATCCAGATCGACGGCGAGCCCTGCATCCTCGCCAGCAGCATCAACATCAGCGACGAGAAGCGCCGCGAGGCGCTGCTGCTCGAGGTGGCCAAGGGCGTGACCGCCGAGACCGGCGAGGCCTTCTTCAGCGCGCTGGCGCAGCACCTGAGCGGCGCCATCGACGCCGGCATGGTGATGGTGGCCGAGGTGCGCGACGACACCGTGCTCGACACCCTGGCCGTGTGGCGCGACGGGCGCCTGAGCCGCAACTTCGCCTTCAACGTGGCGGGCACGCCCTGCGCCGACACGCTGCGGCGCGACGGCCTCATGAGCTGCACGGTGAACCTGGCCGACCACTACCCCGCCGCGCCCCAGCTGCGCGCCCAGGGCTACCAGGCCTACATCGGCCTGGCGCTGCGCGACGCCGAGGGCCGGGCCATCGGTCTGCTGGGCGCGATGTGGCGCGAGCCGCTCACGATCAAGCCCGACACCCAGGCCCTGCTCTCGATCTTCGCGGCGCGCGCCAAGGCCGAGCTGGTGCGCCTGCGCAGCGAGCGCGAGATCGTGCGGCTCAACGAAACCCTGGAGCAGCGCGTGCGCGAACGCACGGCCGAGCTGCAAAAGCTCAACGCCGAGCTCGACGCCTTCGCCTACTCGGTCTCGCACGACCTCAAGTCGCCGCTGCGCGCCATCGACGGCTTCACCCAGCTGCTCAAGGAGCAGATCGAGCCGATCGCCGACGAGGACACCCGCCAGTTGCTCGATCGCGTGCTCAGCTCCTCGGCGCGCATGGGCGCGATCATCAACGACCTGCTGGGCCTGGCGCGCGTGAGCCAGGGCGTGCTCAACCGCATGGAGATCGATCTCAGCGAGCTCGCGCGCGCCGTGCTCGACCAGGAGCTCGGGCGCGAGCCGCAGCGCCAGGTGCGCGTGAGCCTGCAGCCGGGCCTGCTGGCCAATGTCGACCCCGACCTCGCGCGCATCGTGCTCGAAAACCTGTTCGGCAACGCGCTCAAGTACACGCGCCAGCGCGAGGTCGCCGAGATCGCCTGGGGCCAGGACGGGGTGGACGAGAACGGCGTGCCGCGCTTCTTCCTGAGCGACAACGGCACGGGCTTCGACATGGCCTACGTCGACCAGCTCTTCAAGCCCTTCAAGCGGCTGCACCGCGCGCACGAGTTCGAGGGCACGGGCATCGGCCTGGCCACGGTGCGCCGCATCATCGACCGCCACGGCGGCACCGTGACCGCGCACGGTGAACCCGGCGTGGGCGCGACCTTCCGCTTCAGCTTCGGCGAGGGCCCGACCGCGTAGGCCCGTTCAATGGCCGGCGTGGGCGAGGCCGCTCACCACGGTGACCAGGGCGATGCCCGCCACCAGCCAGGCCACCTGGGCCACGGTCTCGCGCAGGCCCAGGCGCTTCTGCAGCTGCGGGATCAGGTCGGCCAGCGCCACGTAGACGAAGCTGCTCGACGCCGCCACCAGGAAGTACGGCAGCCATTCTTCGAGCCGCACCAGCAGGAAGTAGCCCACCAGGCCGCCGAGCGCCGTGACGGTGCCCGCGAGCGAAACCTTCACCAGCGCCGCGCGCTGCGTGCCCGAGGTCTGGCGCAGCACCACCAGGTCGCCCATGTGGTGCGGCACCTCGTGGGCCATCACCGCGAGCGCGGCCACCGCGCCCAGGCGCATGTCGGCCATGAAGGCCGAGGCGATCAGGATGCCGTCGCCGAAGGCGTGCACGCTGTCGCCGAGCAGCACGGCCCAGCCACCCGCGCGGCGCTCACCCGCGTGGGCGTGGCCGTGGTGGTGCGCGTGGGCATGCCCATGGCTGTGGCCCTCATGGCCCCGGGCGTGTTCGTGCGCGTGGTCCGGCCCCTGCCCGTGCTCGTGGCCGTGGTGCCAGAGCTCGGCCTTGTCGAGCAGGAAGAAGAACACCAGGCCACCCAGCAGCAGCGCGAACAGCTCGTGCGCACCGGCCGCGCTCTCGAAGGCCTCGGGCAGCAGGTGCATGAAGGCCGTGGCCATGAGCGCGCCGGCCGCCAGGCTCAGCATGTGCTGGGTGTAGCGGGCCAGCATCGCAAAGCCCAGCAGGGCCGCGATCCACACGCTGCCGACACCGGCCGCGACGGTGCCCACGAGGATGGCCAACAAGGTCATGTGAAGCTTCTTTTGCTCGGTTGAAGTTGCGCGACGGGCGGGACGATCGAACCGAGGGACGCCGCGGAACCGGCTTTGCCGGGCCGCAGGCGTCGCCCCCTTGAGGGGGTCGCGCGAAGCGCGGCAGGGGTGTGTCGGTCAACCCACACCGTGCTGTTTGAACCAGGCCAGCGCGCGCTTCCAGCCATCTTCGGCGGGCTCCTTGCGGAAGCTCGGCCGGTAATCGGCGTGGAAGGCGTGCGGTGCGTCCGGGTACACCACGAAGGTCGAGGATCTGGCCGCCGCACTGCCGGCGGCCAAAGCGGTTTTCATCTTATCAACCGTGTCAAGCGGGATGCCGGTGTCGGCCCCGCCGTACAGGCCCAGCACCGGGCCGTGCAGCTGGCCGGCCACGTCCACCGGGTTCTTCGGCGTGAGCGCGTTCTGCTGGCCCACGAGGCGGCCGTACCAGGCCACGCCGGCCTTCACCGCGGGGTTGTGCGCGCTGTAGAGCCACACCTGGCGGCCACCCCAGCAAAAGCCGGTCACGCCGAGCTTGCTCACGTCGCCGCCGTTCGCGCCGGCCCATTTCACGGTGGCGTCGAGGTCGGCCAGCACCTGCGGGTCGGGCACCTTGCTGATCACCTCGGCGATCAGCTTGGCCATTTCGCCGTAGCCCTGGGCATCGCCCTGGCGCACGAACAGTTCGGGCGCGATCGCGAGGTAGCCGGCGCGCGCGAAGCGGCGCGCGGTGTCGGCAATGTACTCGTGCACGCCGAAGATCTCGGACAGCACCAGCACCACGGGCAGGCCGGTCTTGCCCGCGGGCGCGGCGCGGTAGGCGGGCATCTGGAAGCCGTTGACGTCGATCATCACCTCGCCCACGGTGAGCCCGTCGCTGGGCGTCTTGATCGCGGTCTGCGCCATCAGCGGCGTGGCCGCGGCGGCATAGCCCACACCCAGCGCGGCCTTGAGCGCGGTGCGGCGCGTGGCCCCGCGCTCGGTGCTTTCACCGGGCAGCAGCGCCTCGGCGTCGCGGGTCAGATTCTGGTCCAGCATGCGTGTCTCCTCTGTGGGGTTGAAAGCGGGGCTGATTCTGACCGCGGCCGAAGGTTCACGCGCTCAATGGGCCTTTTCCCAGTTCGGCCCCACGCCCACCTCGGCCAGCAGCGGCACCTTGAGCGCGGCCACGTCCGCCATCAGGCGCGGCACCTCGGTGCGCACCCAGTCGATCTCGGCCTCGGGCACCTCGAACACCAGTTCGTCGTGCACCTGCATGATCATCTTCGTGCCGCGCTGCTGCGCATCGATCGCGGCCTGCACCGCGACCATGCTGAGCTTGATCAGGTCGGCCGCCGTGCCCTGCATGGGGGCGTTGATGGCCGCGCGCTCGGCCGCCCCGCGGCGCGGGCCGTTGGGGCTGTTGATCTCGGGCAGGTAGAGGCGGCGGCCGAACACGGTCTCCACGTAGCCCCGGCTCTTGGCGCTCTGGCGCGTCTCGTCCATGTAGCGCTTGACGCCCTCGAAGCGCTCGAAATAGCGCTGGATGTAGTTCTTGGCCGCGGTGTTGTCGATGCCCAGGGCCTTGGCCAGGCCGAAGGCGCTCATGCCGTAGATGAGGCCGAAGTTGATCACCTTGGCGTAGCGGCGCTGTTCGCTGCTGACCTGGGCCAGCTCCACGCCGAACACCTCGGCCGCGGTCGCGCGGTGCACGTCCTGGCCTTCGTGGAAGGCGCGCAGCAGGGCCGCGTCCTCGCTGATGTGGGCCATGATGCGCAGCTCGATCTGGGAGTAGTCGGCGCTGGCGATCACGTGGCCCGCGGGCGCCACGAAGGCCTCGCGCACGCGCCGGCCTTCGGCGGTGCGGATGGGGATGTTCTGCAGGTTGGGGTCGTTGCTCGAGAGCCGGCCCGTGACCGCCACCGCCTGTGCGTAGTGGGTGTGCACGCGGCCGGTGCGCGGGTTGGCCATCTGCGCGAGCTTGTCGGTGTAAGTGCCCTTGAGCTTGGACAGGCTGCGGTGCTCGAGGATCTTGGCCGGCAGCGGGTAGTCCTCGGCGAGTTTTTCGAGCACCTCTTCGTCGGTGCTGCGCGCGCCGGTGGCGGTCTTCTTGATCACGGGCAGGCCGAGCTTGTCGAAGAAGATCTCGCCCAACTGCTTGGGGCTGCCCAGGTTGAAGGGCTGGCCCGCGATGGCATAGGCCTCCTGCTCGAGCGCCACGATGCGCTGGCCCAGCTCGTGGCTTTGCGCGGCCAGCGTGGGCGCGTCGATCAGCACGCCGTTGCGCTCGATGCGGAACAGCGCCTCGCTGCTCTGCATCTCGAGTTCGTAGATGAAGCGCAGCTTGTCGTTGGCCTGCAGCCGCGGCCAGAGCACGCGGTGCACGTCCAGCGTCTGGTCGCTGTCTTCGCACGAGTACTCGGCGGCCTTGGCCACGTCGACCTGCGCGAACGGGATCTGGTGCGCGCCCTTGCCGCACAGGTCTTCGTAGCCGATGCCCTTGCGGCCGGTGTGGCGCTCGGCCAGGCTCTCCAGGCTGTGCGGCTTGTGCACCTCGAGCACGTAGCTTTGCAGCATGGTGTCGTGCACGTAACCGCGCACCTGAATGCCGTGGTTGGCGAAGACGTGGCGGTCGTACTTGACGTGCTGGCCGAGCTTGGGCCTGGCGGGGTTCTCGAGCCAGGGCTTGAGGCGCGCCAGCACCTCGTCGAACGGCAGCTGCTCGGGCGCGTCGGGCCCCGCGTGGCGCAGCGGGATGTAGGCCGCCTCGCCGGGCGTGACGCTGAACGAGATGCCCACGATCTCGGCCACCATCTCGTCGAGCGAGGTGGTCTCGGTGTCCAGCGCCACGAGCTCGGCGGCCTCGATCTTCGCGAGCCAGGCGTCGAGCTGCGCCCAGCTCAGGAGGGTCTCGTAGCGCAGTGCGGGGCGTTCGGCCGCGACCACGGGCGGCTCGTCGAACAGGCCCTGGGTCACACCCGGGTCCACCGCGGTGGACCCGCCGGCCACGGGCGCGTCCTGGCCGGCCGCGGCCTTGGCCGCGAGCGACTTGAAGCCGTACTTCTCGTAGAAGTCCTTGAGCGCGGCGTTGTCGGGCTCGCCCATCTTCACCGCGTCGAGCGCGGGCAGGCCGGGCACATGGCCGTTGAGGTCGCAGTCGGTCTTGATGGTCACGAGCTGGCGGCCCGTGGGCAGCCAGTCGAGGGCCTTGCGCAGGTTCTCGCCCGCCACGCCCTTGATCTCGCCGGCGCGCGCCACCAGCGCGTCGAGCGAGCCGTACTCCAGCAGCCACTTCGCCGCGGTCTTGGGGCCCACCTTCTCCACGCCGGGCACGTTGTCCACCGCGTCACCGACCAGGGTCTGGAAGTCCACCATCAGGTGGGCGGGCACACCGAACTCGGCCTGCACGCCCGCGAGGTCGCGGCGCTTGCCGCTCATGGTGTCGATGATGGCGATCTGCTCGTTCACGAGCTGCGCCAGATCCTTGTCGCCGCTGCTGATCACCACCTGCAAGCCCTGTTCGGCGGCGGCGCGCGCGAGCGTGCCGATCACGTCGTCGGCCTCCACGCCGGGCACGTCGAGCACCGGAAAGCCCAGCAGGCGCACCACTTCGTGGATCGGCGGGATCTGCGCGCGCAGGTCGTCGGGCATGGGGCTGCGGTGGCCCTTGTACTCGGGGTAGAGCGCGTCGCGGAAGGTCGGGCCCGAGGCGTCGAAGACGCAGGCCGCGAAGGCGGCCGGCACCTCCTTGCGCAGGCTCTGCATCATGTTGATCATGCCGCGGATGGCGCCGGTGGCCGGGCTGGCCGGGTCGCCGGGCACGGCCCGCAGGTCGGGCATGGCGTGGTAGGCGCGGTAGAGGTAGCTCGATCCGTCGATGAGCAGCAGCGTGCGGGCGGGGTCTTGCGTCATGGCGCCCATTGTCGGGGATGGCCGCGCCAAGCCCTGGGCGGCAGCGCGGCCACGGCCGCGCTGCCTACAATGCCGGCATGGTCCGAACCGCCCCGCCCGCCCTTGCCCTGGCCGCCCTGCTGACGGCCGCCAGCGCCGCCGCCCAGACGCCGCCCGCCGAGTCGCCGCCGCCCCAGCGCGCCGCGGGCGACCGCATCGAGCGCATCACCAACGAAGACGCGCTCACCCGCATCGACGAGCTGCGTGTGGACGGCCAGACGCAGTCGATCCAGGTCACGCCCAAAAACGGCGCGCCGGCCTACCAGATCAAGCCGCTGGCCCCGGGCCAGACGCCCGGCGAGAACGGCCGCCCCTCGGGCAATGCGGGGCGCAGCAGCTGGCGCGTGCTCGATTTCTGACCGCGCCATGGCTGTCTACACCGAAGTCCCGTTCGCGGAAGCCGCCGCCCTGCTCGAGCGCCTGAACCTGGGCACGCTCACCGAGCTGCGCGGCATCCAGGGCGGCATCGAGAACACCAACTACTTCGTCACCAGCGAGCGCGAGGGCCAGACCGTGGAGCACGTGCTCACGGTGTTCGAGCGCCTGGGGTTCGAGCACCTGCCGTTCTACCTGCACCTCATGAAGCACCTGGCCACGCACGGCGTGCCGGTGCCCGAGCCCGCGGCCGACGCACGCGGCGAGATCCTGCACACGGTGCAGGGCAAGCCCGCGGCCGTGGTCGACAAACTGCGCGGCGCGAGCGAGCTCGCCCCCGGCGCGGCGCACTGCGCGGCCGTGGGTGCGCTGCTCGCGCGCATGCACCTGGTGGGCCGCGACTTCGACCGCCAACAGCCCAACCTGCGCGGCCTGCCCTGGTGGAACGAGACCGTGCCCGTGGTGCTGCCCTTTCTCGCGCCCGAACAGGCCGCGCTGCTGCGCGCCGAGCTGGCCTACCAGAACCACATCGCCGAGGGCAGCGCCTACAAGGCCCTGCCGCGCGGCCCGATCCACGCCGACCTGTTCCGCGACAACGTGATGTTCGAGGGCGAGGCCGTGAGCGGCTTCTTCGACTTCTACTTCGCGGGCGTGGACAGCTGGCTGTTCGACCTCGCGGTGTGCCTCAACGACTGGTGCGTGCGCCACGGCGGCGAGCGCGACGGCGAGCCCGTGCCCGAATTGCAGCAGGCCTTCCTGAGCGCCTACGAGGGCGTGCGCCCGCTCACCGCCGCCGAGCGCACGCTGCTGCCGGCCCTGCTGCGCGCGGGCGCGCTGCGCTTCTGGCTCTCGCGCCTGTGGGACCTGCACCTGCCGCGCGAGGCTGCACTGCTGAAACCGCACGATCCGGGCCACTTCGAGCGCGTGCTGCGCGCGCGCCTGCCGCTGGCGGCGCCCGTTCGCCCCGCAGAAACGGCCGCCGCATGAGACTGCACGTCAACACCGCCGGCACCGGCTGGCAGTGGGTCAAGCGCGGCATGCGCACCTTCTTTCGCCAGCCGCTGGCGCTGACCGGCCTGTTCTTCATGTTCATGGTGGTGGCCTCGCTGCTGTCGCTGGTGCCCGTGGTGGGCACGGCGCTGTCGCTGGTGCTGGTGCCGGCCGCCACCCTGGGCCTGATGGCCGCCACGCGCGAGGCCGAAAACAAGCGCTTCCCCATGCCCACGGTGCTGGCGCTGGCCTTTCGCGGCGGCCCCGAGCGCACGCGGGCCATGCTGGTGCTGGGCGGCCTGTACGCGATCGCGGTGCTGGCCGTGATCACCGTGGCCAACCTGTTCAGCGGCCCCGCGCCCCTGCCCGCGCCCGAGGCCGGCGACATGGGCGCCGAGGCCATGGGCCTGGTGGTGCGCCCGGGCATGCTCGCGGCCATGCTGCTGTACCTGCCGGTCTCGCTGGCCTTCTGGCACGCGCCGCCGCTGGTGTACTGGCACGGTGTGAAGCCGGCCAAGAGCCTGTTCTTCAGCCTCGTGGCCTGCTGGGGCAACAAGGGCGCGCTCACCGTGTTCACCCTGGGCTGGATGGGCGTGTTCATGGCCTTCGGCCTCGCGCTGGGCCTGATCAGCTCGCTGCTCGGCGGCGCGGCGGCCTTCCAGGTGGTGCTCTACCCGCTCGTGCTGCTGATGGCGGCGATGTTCCACACCTCCCTGTGGTTCAGCTTCCGCGACAGCTTCCGCTTCGACGACGAGGCCACCGACGCCACGGACTCCACCGCGGCCTGAAGCGCCTGCCACGCAAAAGCCCGCACGGGTCTCCCCGTGCGGGCTTTTTTCATGCACAGGCCGCGATCAGGTGCCGATCACGCCGCCGTCGTTCTTGGTGATCACCAGCGTGGCCGAGCGCGGGCGCGCCGTGCCGCCCGCGGGCCAGTGGCTGTTGCCGCCTTCGCCCGGGTGCTGGATGTTGATGAACATGGTCTTGCTGTCGGGCGTGAAGGTCAGGCCGGTCACCTCGCACTCCACCGGGCCCACGAGGAAGCGGCGGATCTCCTTGGTGACGGGGTCGGCGCAGAGCATCTGGTTGTTGCCCTGGTTGGCGTAGTTGCCGGTGTTGCTGTAGTTGCCGTCGGTCTGGATCCACAGGCGGCCCGCGTTGTCGAAGCCCAGGCCGTCGGGGCTGTTGAAGGTGTTGTCCGCGGTGACGTTGGACGAGCCGTTGTTGAGCGGGTTGGCCTGCGCGATCGTGGGGTTGCCCGCGAGCACGAAGATGTCCCATTCGAAGGTCAGCGCGGTCGGGTCGTTGCCCGCCTCGCGCCAGCGCACGATCTGGCCGTACACGTTGCCGGTGCGCGGGTTGGCGTCGTTGGTGGTGGCGCGGCCCGAGTTGTTCGTGAGCGTCACGTACACCTCGCGGGTCTGCGGATGCACCGTGACCCACTCGGGGCGGTCCATGGGCGTGGCGCCCAGCGCGTCGGCGGCCTGGCGCGTGCGCACCAGGATGTCGGCCTGCGAGCTGAAGGCGGACAGCGCGGGGTTGGCAGCGGTCAGGGGCAGCCATTCGCCCGTGCCCATCATGTCGCCGGTGGTCGCGCCGTCGTTGAACTTCGCCACGTACAGCGTGCCGCTGTCGAGCAGGTTGCGGTTGTTCACGATGTCGCCCGCGATGTAGCGGCCGGTGGACACGAACTTGTAGACGTAGTCGTTGGCCTGGTCGTCGCCCATGTAGACCACCACGCGGCCGTCGGCGGCGATGGCGTAGGCGGCGTTCTCGTGCTTGATGCGGCCCAGCGCGGTGCGCTTCTTGGGCGTGGCGTTCACGTCGAAGGGATCGATCTCGACGATCCAGCCGAAGCGGTTGGCTTCGTTGGGCTCCTTCTGCCAGTCGAAGCGGTCGAAGTACTGCTCGTACTTGCGCGAGGTGGTGCCGCTGCTCAGGCCGTAGCGCACCATGTTGGCGTCGCGCGTCTGGCCCGGGTTGGCGGTGTTGGTGGTGCCGAAGTACTGGTTGAAGTTCTCTTCGCAGGTCAGGTAGGTGCCCCAGGGCGTCCAGCCGTTGCCGCAGTTGTTGAGCGTGCCGAACACGGCCGTGCCCGTGGGGTCGGCGCTGGTCTGCAGCAGCGCGTCGCCGGCCGCGGGGCCGGTGAGCTGCATGAGCGTGTTGCCGGTGATGCGGCGGTTGTAGGCCGAGTCGACCACGACGGCCCAGGTGCCGGCGGTGCGCTTGATGTGCACCACGGCCACGCCGTGCGCGTTCAGGTCCTTGTTGGCGTCGTCGAGGCTGTCGACCACGCCGTTGGTGAACAGGGTGCCGAGGTTGGTGTACTCGTGGTTCATCACGAGCAGGCCTTCGTCGCTCTTGCCGTTGATGGCGAAGTAGTGGATGCCGTCGTGGTTGTCGCCCATCTGGCGCGCCTGCGCGGCGGCGTCTTCGCTGCCGTCGCCGACCCAGGTCGAGCCGGGACCGGTGGAGAACAGCGGCGTGCCCCAGGGCGCGAGCACGGTGGCGGTGTAGCCCGGGGCCACGGTCACGCGGTCACCGGTGTCGGTGGGGATGGCGGTGAAGCCCAGCAGCGGGCCGGCGGCCGGCGGCGTGCTGCCGCCCGCCGCCGGTGCGTCGCTGCCGCCACCGCCGCAGCCCGTGAGGCCGGCCGAGAGAAAGCCCACGGCAGCGGCGCCCACGCCGGTCTTGAGCAGAAAGCCGCGGCGGTTCACGGCGCGTTCCACCACGCGCTGGAAGTGTTCGTTGTGGCTGGGATTGGTGGGCAGGTCTTCGCTGTCGATCGGATGCGTCATGGTGTGTCCTGTGGGGTTGGGAGCGAGAGAAAAACGAAAGGCTAGAGAGCGCGCGTGAAAGGGCCGTGAAAGCCCGATGACGCTTGCGCGTCGCGCGCGCCCGGCAGCACCGGCCAGCCCGTGGTGCGCAGGAAGATGTCTTCGACCTGGCGCGCGATCTGCGCCCAGTCCAGCGGCGCCACCTGCGCGCGCGCCTGCGAGGCCGCGTGGCGCACGCGCGCGGGCTCGTGCGCCAGCGCCGCGGCCTGCCGCACGAAACCCTCGGGGTCGTGCGGCGCAGCGAGCCAGCCGTTGTGGCCGTGGCGCACCCAGTCGCCCGCGGCCGCGGTGTCGAAGGCGAGCACCGGCAGGCCGCTGGCCAGCGCTTCGAGCGTCACGTTGCCGAAGGTTTCGGTGAGGCTGGCGAAGCCGAACAGGTCGGCGCTCGCGTAGTGGGCCGACAGGTCGGTGTCGCGGCGCATGCCCGCGAACACGGCCTGCGGGCAGCGCTGCTGCAGCGCGGCGCGCTGCGGCCCGTCGCCCACGAAGACCAGCTTCACATCGCTGCGCACCGCGCGCATGGCCTCGTGGGCGCGCACCACGACCTCGAGGTTCTTCTCGGGCGCGAGCCGGCCCACGGCGATCATCACCAGCGTGTCGGGCCCGGCGCCCCATTGCGCACGCAGCGCCTCGCTGCGGCGTTCGGGGGTGAAGCGCTGCGTGTCCACGCCGCGCGCCACCACCTGCACGTTGTGAAAGCCGATTGCCTGCAGCTCGGCGCGCAGCGCCTGCGTGGGCACCATGGTGCAGCGCGTGAGGTTGTGGAACTTGCGCAGGTAGGCCGCGATGGGCGTCTTGAGCCAGCCCACGCCGTAGTGCCGGCTGTAGGCGTGGAAGTTGGTGCGGAAGTCGGACGTGACGGGCAGTCGCAGGCGGCGCGCCGCCTGCAGCGCCGACCAGCCCAGCGGCCCTTCGGTGGCGATGTGCACCAGGTCGGGCCGCTGCAGCGTCCAGGCGCGCACCAGCGCACCCTTGCTCGGCAGGCCGAGCTTGAGTTCGGGGTAGCGCGGGATCGGCATGCCGCGCATCAGCAGTTCTTCGAAGCCCTCGTCGCTGCGCGCGGCATCGGCGCGTGTCTGCCGCGGGCGGATCAGCTGCACCTGGTGGTTGCGCGCGCACAGCCCCTGCACGAGCCGCGACAGCGTGAGCGCCACGCCGTTGATTTCGGGTGGCCAGGTCTCGGTCACGACCGACAGGCGCAGCGAGGGCCGCGCAGCGGGAAATTCCTCGACCAGGAAGGCATCGGTGTCGGCGGTGATCATGGCGCGCATGCTCCGGCCGCTTCGCAACAGCCGTGTGACAGCGCGACACCGCGATGACGCCCGCGTGCCAGCGCGGTGACGCGGCGCCACTGTCACCGCGCTTTCACAGGCGCGGCCGACCATGCCGCGGACCTTTGCGTCACCCTCCCCTGACTTCGACCACGGAGCGCCCGCCTTGAAAGATTTCTTCGATGCCTTGCAGACCCAGCGCTGGGACGACCACCGCTACTACCACCACAGCCGCATCAACCAGACGCTGCACCTGGTGAGCGCGATCAGCTTCGTGATCGCCTACGTGATGCTGTGGTTCGACCCCGTGATCTCGGCGCTGATCGCCTGGCTGGTCTCGATGACCTCGCGCCAGGCCGGCCACTTCTTCTTCGAGCCCAAGGGCTACGACCACGTGAACCAGGCCACGCACGAGTACAAGGAAGACATCAAGGTGGGCTACAACCTGCGCCGCAAGGTGGTGCTGATGGCGCTGTGGGCGCTGGTGCCGGTGCTGGTGTGGATCGATCCCTCGGTGCTGGGCCTGTTCGAGCCGCACCACGACAACGTGGGCTACATCCGCCACGTGGGCACGCTGTGGCTGGGGCTGGGCATCGGCGGGCTGCTGTTCCGCACGGTGCACCTGTTCTTCCTGCAGGACATCCAGACCGGGCTGGTGTGGGCCACCAAGATCCTCACCGACCCGTTCCACGACATCAAGCTGTACCACAAGGCGCCGTTCTATCTGCTCAAGGGGCAGTTGATCGACCCGGGGGTGGGGCAGCACCGTTGATGGGGGGTTGTCGCGGGGGTTTCGGGCATGCACCTCGCGGGCACACGATCGCGGGGTGCGCCACTCCGCGACTGTCCCCCAGCCCTGCTGCGCAGGGCCTCCTCCTTGATGTCGCTGCGTGGCGCACCCCACACTCGTGTACTGAAGTGATCTATGGGTATGCCACTGACCCGGGCGCCGCCACCCGGAGCCGCCGGAGGAGGCCTCAACGTGCGAACAGTGCCCGCAGAGTCTCCGACCGCAGTTGCCTCGAGATCCCCTTGGCATCCAGGCCGGAAGGCAAGGTCCACCACCCGTCCGCCTGCATGTCACGCCCCGCCGCCACACACCGCTGCACCACCTCGCCGAACGCCGCGTCATCGAAGTTGAGCGAGAAGATGAACCGCCCCGTGCCCACCCAGCTCAAGGCCAGCCCGTGCCAGCGCAGGTAGAACTGGAACATCCAGTGGTAGCGGCCCGGCTGCGTGTAGTCGAGCGTCCACACGCTGTGCAGGTTGCGCGCACGAACCGGCAGGCCCGCGGCGGCCATGGCCGCGTTGAAGCGCGCGCAGCGCGCGTTCCAGCGCCCGTCGCTGCCGGCGTACATGGCCTGCACCTCGGGCGTGTCCAGGCGCTCGAAGAAGGCGTGCATGCCGCCCATCACGTGCGGGTGGGCGTTGAAGGTGCCGCGCGCAAAACACAGGTCGGCCGGGCGCTCGGGGCGAAAGCGCTGCATCAGCGCGGCGCTTCCGCACACCACGCCCACCGGGTAACCGCCGGCCACGGTCTTGCCGTAGGTGACGAGATCGGCTTTCACGCCGAAGTATTCCTGCGCGCCACCCGGTGCCAGGCGGAACCCGAGGAAGACCTCGTCGAAGATCAGCACGATGCCGCGCTCGGTGCAGACCTCGCGCAGCCGCTGCAGCCAGCGCGTGTAGGCCGCGCGGTCGAAGCCGGCGCTGCGCAGGCCGTTCATGAGCGTGCCGTCGCCGGGCGCGTTGCGGTTGGGGTGCAGGGCCTGCAGCGGGTTCACGAGCACGCAGGCGATGTCGCGGCGCGTGCGCAGCACGGCGAGGCTGCGCTCGTCCATGTCCTTGAGCGTGTAGGTCTCGCGCGGGGGCAAGGGGTTGCCGGGGCCGGGCTGCACGTCTTCCCACCAGCCGTGGTACGCGCCGCAGAAGCGCACCAGGTGCTTCTTGCGCGTGTGGTAGCGCGCCAGGCGCACGGCCTGCATCACGGCCTCGGTGCCGCTCATGTGGAAGGACACCTGCTCGTGGCCCGAGACGGCCTGCAGGCGCTGCACGTTGCTCGCCACCACCGGGTGCAGCGCGCCCAGCACCGGGCCCAGTTCGAGGCCGATGCGCGCGCCCTCTTCCATGCAGGCCTTGTAGACGTCCACGCCGAACACGTTGACGCCGTACGAGCCCGTGAGGTCGAGAAAGCGGTTGCCGTCGAGATCTTGCACATGCACGCCGCTGGCGGCCTGCACGAAGGCGCCCACCTTGAGGCGCTCGCGCAGGTAGGGGCTGAAGGGGAACGGCACGCGGTAGGCGCTGGTGAGCTGCAGGTCGGCCAGGCCTTCGCGCGCCTGCGCAGTGAGCGCCAGGGTCTTCGCGTAGCGCTCGGCGTAGGCCGTGCACAAGCGCTCGAAGGCGGCGCGGCGCTGCGCGGCCAGCGCGCTGTCGGCGCCGTCGGCGCTGAACCAGCGCGCCTCGTCGAAGGCGTAGCCGGGCAGCCAGCGCGCGAGCCGCTTGGCCATGCGCGAGTGACCCGCGAGCGAGCGGTGCTTGGCGCGCGAGAGTGCCAGGCGTTGTTGCAGGTAAGGCAGGGCCAGCAGCGCGGAGCCCGCAGGCACGGCATAGGACAGCAGGGACATGGCGTTCGGGGCGTCGTGGAAATCCCGCACTTGTATGGCCCCCGGATGACCCAACGATGAAAAGCATGCGACAGAACGGTACGGGCTTCGTGCAGCGCCAGGTGCGCCGCTTCGCGCTCAACGAAGACCTGAACTTCCTGCTCACCAACCGCGTGCCGCGCCTGGCGCTCACGCGCTTCATGGGCTGGTTCAGCGGCATCCGCCAGCCGCTGGTGCGCGACGCATCGATGGCGGTGTGGAAGGCCTTCACCGACCTCGACCTGAGCGACGCGAAGAAGCAGCGCTTCGACAGCCTGCACGACTGCTTCACGCGCGAGCTGCGCGAAGGCGCACGCCCGGTGAACCCCGACCCGCAGTGGCTCACCAGCCCCTGCGACGCGATCGTGGGCGCGTGCGGCCGCATCGGTGCGCCGGGCGACGACCCCGAGGACCAGGTGTTCCAGGCCAAGGGTTTTCCGTACACGCTGCGCGAGCTCATCGGCGACTCGCCGCGCGCGCGCGAGGCCATCGCGGCCCTGCGCGGCGGCCGCTTCGTCACCTTGCGCCTGACCTCGGCCATGTACCACCGCTTCCACGCGCCCGACGCGCTGCGGCTCGAGCACGTGACGCACTTCAGCGGCGACACCTGGAACGTGAACCCGATCGCGCTCGCGCGCGTGCACAAGCTGTTCTGCCGCAACGAACGCGCCGCGCTCTACACGCGCCTGGCCGACGGCACGCCACTGCTGCTGGTGCCGGTGGCGGCCATCCTCGTCGCCAGCCTGCGCCTGCGCGCGCTGCCGCTGCCGCTGAACACGCGCTACCGCGGGCCCGACGAACTGCCCTGCGACGCGGCGTACGCGCGCGGTGAGGAAATGGGCCACTTCGAGCACGGCTCGACCATCCTGCTGTTCGCGCCG
Organism: Hydrogenophaga sp. T2; assembly: GCF_049843535.1. Lineage (NCBI taxonomy): Bacteria > Pseudomonadati > Pseudomonadota > Betaproteobacteria > Burkholderiales > Comamonadaceae > Hydrogenophaga > Hydrogenophaga sp. T2. The sequence goes on from NZ_JBBHZJ010000001.1 coordinate 634,489, forward strand.
CCGGGCTTCGCGCTCGCGCCCGGCGTGGCCAGCGGCCAGGGCATTCGCATGGGACAGCCGCTGCTGCGTCGCGAAGCGCCCACACAAGCCCCGGCATGACACCGCGCTGTCATGTGACTTTCACGAAACACCCCAAGCATTCGGTCACGGCAGCACCGCCCCACGAGGACCCCGACCATGATCGACTTCAACGACGAAGACTCCAACCGCAGCCCCAACCCCACGTTCGACAGCGTGCTGAACGCGCGCCTGAGCCGGCGCCACCTGCTGCGCGGCGGCGCGGGCGCGGCCGTGGCGGGTGGCGCCGCGCTGAGCGGCTGCGCGAGCACGGGCCAAGCCACCGCCCCCGCGGGCCCGGTGTCGCAACTGGGCTTCAAGCCCGTGGCCCACAGCCTGGCCGACACCGTGGTGGTGCCGCCCGGCTACACCGCGCAGGTGCTCTACGCGGGCGGCGACCCACTGGCCGCGGGCGTGCCCGCGTTCAAGAACGACGGCACCGACAACGAATGGGGCCGCCGCGCGGGCGATCACCACGACGGCATCGAGTGGTTCGGCCTCGACGCCGAGGGCAAGCCCTCGGCCACGTTCTCGTCGCGCGGCGTGCTCGCGATGAACCACGAGGCCACCACGGACGAGAAGCTCTCGTCGTTCTTCATCCACGCCAACGGCGGCACGTCCACGCTGCCGCGACCCGCGGCCGAGATCGACAAGGAGCTGATGATCCACGGCATCTCGGTGGTCGAGGTGCGCCGCGACGGCCGCCGCTGGGTCACGCGCCAGGACTCGCCGCTGAACCGGCGCATCACCACGCTCAGCGAGGCCGTGTTCACCGGCCCCGCCGCGGGCAGCGCGCACCTGGTCACGCGCTTCAGCCCCGGCGGCACCAAGGCCCGCGGCACGGTGAACAACTGCGGCACCGGCCGCACGCCCTGGGGCACGCTGGTGTCGGGCGAAGAAAACTGGTTCGGCTACTTCTTCCGCGACGCGCAGGACGACGCACGCCGCAACGACCCGAAGATGGTCAACGCCTTCAACCGCTACGGCCGTCGCGCGGGCGCGCCGAGCCGCCACGGCTGGGAATCGGGCGGCAGCGAAGACCGCTTCCAGCGCTGGAACACCGGCGTCACCGGCGCGAGCGCGCGCGAGGACTACCGCAATGAATTCCACACCTTCGGCTACGTGGTCGAACTCGACCCTTACAACCCGAACACCCTGCTCACCAAGCGCACCGCGCTGGGCCGCTTCGCGCACGAGAACGTGAGCTTCGCCGTGCCGGTGGCGGGCCAGCCCGTGGTGGCCTACATGGGCTGCGACGCGCGCGGCGAGTACATCTACAAGTTCGTGTCGAGCGAGAAGTGGGACCCGGCCGACGCCCAGCCGCGCAACCGCCTCGCCGCGGGCGACAAGTACCTGGACAGCGGCACGCTGTACGTGGCGCGCTTCAACGCCGACGGCACGGGCGAGTGGCTCGAGCTGTCGCCGAAGAACCCGGCCATCGCCGCCCACAAGGGCTTCGACTTCAAGACCCAGGCCGACGTTTGCGTGTTCACGCGCCTGGCCGCCGACGCCGCGGGCGCGACCAAGATGGACCGCCCCGAGTGGACCGGCGTGAACCCGAAGAACGGCGAGGTCTACATCACCCTCACCAACAACAGCCAGCGCACGCCCGCCACGGTGGACGCGGCCAACCCGCGCGCCTACACCGACCTCAAAGCCGGCAAGGAACAGAAGGGCAACGTGCACGGCCACATCGTGCGTCTGGCCGAGGCCACCCCCGCCGATGCGAAATTCCGGTGGGACATCTACCTCTTCGCGTCCGAGGCCGACGCCGATCAGGCCACGGTCAACCTCTCCAGCCTCACCGCCGACAACGACCTGTCTTCGCCCGATGGCCTGGTGTTCAGCAAGGCCACCGGCATCTGCTGGATCGAGACCGACGACGGCGCCTACACCGACAAGACCAACTGCATGCTGCTGGCCGCGCTGCCGGGCCAGGTGGGCGACGGCCGCCGCGTGACGCTCAAGGCCGATGGCCGCGAGGTCAGCACGCCCGCGGGCAAGCCGCAGACGCCGGCCACGCTGCGCCGCTTCCTCGTCGGCCCCAGGGGTGCCGAGATCACCGGCATCACCGAAACGCCCGATGGCCGCGCGCTGTTCGTGAACATCCAGCACGCCGGCGAGAACACGAAGATGGCCGACATCGGCGACCCGGCCAAGTACGAAAGCCAGTGGCCGTCCAATGCCGGCTACGGCGCGGGCCAACGCCCGCGCTCGGCCACGATCGTGATCACCAAGAACGATGGCGGGGTGATCGGGTCCTGAGCCCGCTCGCCATCGCACCCTGCGAGCCCCCCGGCGATGGCCGGGGGGCTTTTTTCATTCGATGGGGGTGAGCTTGGCCACGCTGAGGGCCAGCCACTTGGTGCCGTGGCGGTTGAAGCTCACCTGCGCGCGCGCGTCGTCGCCCGCGCCCTCCACCGCAAGCACCTTGCCCTCGCCGAACTTGTTGTGGAACACCGCCATGCCGGCCTTGATCGCGGTGCCGCGGTCGGGCTCGGGCGCGGGGGCGCTCGCGGCCTTCCAGCCCGGCGACCAGGCGGGCTGCGGCTCGCTGCGTGCGCCCATGGCGCGGTGCCCGCCCCAGCCCGCGCTGCCCATGCCGCCCCAGCCCTGGGCCTGCGGCGGCGTGAGCCACTTCAGGCAGTGCTCGGGCAGTTCGTCGAAAAAGCGGCTCTTGAGGTTGTAGCGCGTCTGCCCGTGCAGCAGCCGCGTCTGCGAATGGCTCAGGTACAGGCGCTTGCGCGCGCGCGTGATCGCCACGTACATCAGGCGGCGCTCTTCCTCGAGGCCGTCGCGGTCGCTCATGGCGTTCTCGTGCGGGAACAGGCCCTCTTCGAGGCCGGTGATGAACACGCAGTCGAACTCCAGGCCCTTGGCCGCGTGCACCGTCATGAGCTGCACCGCGTCCTGGCCGGCCTGGGCCTGGTTGTCGCCCGACTCGAGCGCCGCGTGCGAGAGGAAGGCCGCGAGCGGGCTCAGGGTCTCGCCGGTGTCGGCGTCGGGCGCGGGGTCGGCGATCGGCTCGGCCAGCGGCGGCGCGTTCGGGTCGAGCCCCTGGCTCGCGGGGCTTTGCGTGAGCGCAGCGGCGTCGCGGCCGAAGCCCTCCTGCATCACGAAGCTCTCGGCCGCGTTCACGAGTTCTTCCAGGTTCTCCACCCGCTCCTGGCCCTCGCGCTCCTGCCGGTAGTGTTCGATCAGGCCGCTGTGTTCGAGCACCAGCTCGATGATGTCCTTGAGGCTCGCGCCCTCGCTGCGCTCGCGCATCACGTCCATCTTCGCGACGAAGCCGCCGATGGCCACGCCCGCGCGGCCGGTCACGGCGCTCACCGCGTCGTGCAGCGAGCAACCCGCGGCGCGCGCCACGTCCTGCAGTTGCTCGATGCTGCGCGCGCCGATGCCGCGCGGCGGGAAGTTCACCACGCGCAGGAAGCTGGTGTCGTCGCGCGGGTTCTCGATCAGCCGCAGGTAGGCCAGCGCGTGCTTGATCTCGGCGCGCTCGAAGAAGCGCAGGCCGCCGTACACGCGGTACGGCAGGCCGGCGTTGAACAGCGCGGTTTCCACCACGCGGCTTTGCGCGTTGCTGCGGTAAAGCACCGCGATCTCGCTGCGCGGCACCTCTTCGCGCACCAGGGCCTTGATCTCCTCGACCAGCCACTGCGCCTCGGCGAAATCGCTCACGGCCTCGTTCACGCGCACCGGCTCGCCGGCGCCCGCGTCGGTGCGCAGGTTCTTGCCCAGGCGGCGCTGGTTGTGGCCGATCAGGTGGTTCGCGGCGTCGAGGATGTTGCTCACGCTGCGGTAGTTCTGCTCGAGCTTGATCTGGTGCCGCACGCGGTACTCGCGCACGAAGTCGGCCATGTTGCCCACGCGCGCGCCGCGAAAGGCGTAGATGCTCTGGTCGTCGTCGCCCACCGCGAACACCGCGCCGGTGCCGGTGCCCAGGCCTTCGAGCGGCGGCGGCGCGAACAGCTTGAGCCAGGCGTACTGCAGCTTGTTGGTGTCCTGGAACTCGTCGATCAGCACATGGCGGAAACGCCGCTGGTAGTGCTCGCGCAGCGCGTCGTTGTCGCGCAGCAGTTCGTAGCTGCGCAGCATGAGCTCGCCGAAATCGACCACACCCTCGCGCTGGCACTGCTCGTCGTAGAGCGCGTACAGCTCCACCTTGCGGCGGGTTTCTTCGTCGCGCGCGGGCACGTCACGCGCGCGCAGGCCCTCTTCCTTCGCGCCCGCGATGAACCACTGCAGCTCCTTGGGCGGAAAGCGCTCGTCGTCCACGTTGTGCTGCTTGCACAGGCGCTTGATGGCCGAGAGCTGGTCCTGCGTGTCCAGGATCTGGAAGGTGGCGGGCAGGGCCGCGGCCTGGTGGTGCGCGCGCAGCAGGCGGTTGCACAGGCCGTGGAAGGTGCCGATCCACATGCCGCGCACGTTCACCGGCAGCATGGCCGACAGGCGCGTGGTCATTTCGCGCGCGGCCTTGTTGGTGAAGGTCACGGCCATCACGCCGCCCGGGCCGACCTGGCCCGTCTGCAGCAGCCAGGCGATGCGCGTGGTGAGCACGCGCGTCTTGCCCGAGCCCGCGCCCGCGAGGATGAGCGCGTGTTCGGCCGGCAGCGTGACGGCCGCGGCCTGCTCGGGGTTGAGGCCGCTCACGAGCGGGGACACGGGGGACGAGAACAGATCCGGCGACATCGGGCGATTGTAGAAAGGGCCCACGGCCCGACCACGCCATACGCGCGGGCATATGCACACCATAAGCGGCGCGCCGGTGCACATCGGCCTAGAATCGCGCACCGGGCCCAGGTTTTCTGTGCCCGGTATTTTTTTGCCTGGACCACCATGGAAATCTTCGACTACGACAACATCCTGCTGCTGCCGCGCAAGTGCCGCGTGGAAAGCCGCTCGGAGTGCGACGCCGGCGTGGAGCTCGGCGGGCGGCGCTTTCGCCTGCCCGTGGTGCCCGCCAACATGAAGACGGTGGTCGACGAGTCCATCTGCACCTGGCTGGCGCAGCACGGCTACTTCTACGTGATGCACCGCTTCGATCTGGACAACGTGAAGTTCGTGCGCGACATGCAGGCCAAGGGTTGTTATGCGTCGATCTCGCTCGGCGTGAAGGCGCCCGACTACGCCACGGTGGACGCGCTGGTGGCCGAAGGCCTGCGCCCCGAGTACGTCACGATCGACATCGCGCACGGCCACGCCGACAGCGTCAAGGAGATGATCGCCCACCTCAAGGCCCGCCTGCCCGACACCTTCGTGATCGCCGGCAACGTGGCCACGCCCGAGGCGGTGATCGACCTGGAGAACTGGGGCGCCGACGCGACCAAGGTGGGCGTGGGCCCGGGCAAGGTCTGCATCACCAAGCTCAAGACCGGCTTCGGCACCGGCGGCTGGCAACTGAGCGCGCTCAAGTGGTGCGCGCGCGTGGCCACCAAGCCCATCATTGCCGACGGCGGCATCCGCTGCCACGGCGACATCGCCAAGAGCGTGCGCTTCGGCGCGAGCATGGTGATGATCGGCTCGCTGTTCGCGGGCCATGAGGAATCACCGGGCCAGACCGTTGAAGTCGACGGCGTGCTCTACAAGGAGTACTACGGCTCGGCCAGCGACTTCAACAAGGGCGAGTACAAGCACGTCGAGGGCAAGCGCATCCTCGAACCCATCAAGGGCCCGCTCGCACGCACGCTGACCGAGATGGAGCAGGACGTGCAGAGCTCGATCAGTTATGCCGGCGGCACCAAGCTGCTCGACATCCGCAAGGTGAACTACGTGATCCTCGGCGGCGACAACGCCGGCGAGCACCTGCTGATGTGATTCAGACGCCGAGCAGCTCGCGCGCGAGCGCGTGCAGCCGGTGTTTGGGCTCGATCAGCGCGTCGAGCACCGTGAAGTGGTTCAGGCCCGGCAGGTCTTCGCAGACCGGCACGGTGTCGCGGCCCCAGGCGGGCTGGATCAAGGCGTTCTGGCGCCGGAACTCGCTGCTCTCTGCCCCCCCGGCCACGGCGTAGAGCCGGCCGCGGCCCTCGCGCAGGCCCGGCGAAGGCAGGCGCGCGGGGCTGGCCTTTTGCACCTGCGCGGGCGTGAGCCGCAGCGAGGGCGCCACGAAGGGCGCCAGCCGCACGGGCTCCAGATCGAACACGCCCGAGACCGACAGCGCATTGCGCACCAGCGCGGGCGGCAGGTCGGCGCCCACCTCGGCCCAGCGGCAGGCCAGCATCATGGCCGCCAGGTGGCCGCCCGCCGAATGCCCCGCCACCGTGATGCGCGTGGCGTCGCCGCCGTGCACGCCGATGTGGCGGTGCGTCCAGGCCAGGGCCTGCACCATCTGCAGCGTGATGTCGGGAATGGTCACCGCCGGGCACAGCGCGTAATTGACCACCACCACGCACACGCCCAGGCGCTGGAACGCGGGCGCGAGGAACGAGTGGTCGGCCTTGTCGAGGCTGCGCCAGTAACCGCCGTGGATGAAGAACAGCACCGGGGCCGCCGCGCCGCCGCGGCCCTGCGCGGGAAAGATGTCCAGCGATTCGCCGGGGCCGTGACCGTAGCGCAGGTCGATCAGCGCCGGGCCTTGCTGGCGTGCGGCCTGCGAGTCGCGGGCCCAGCGCTCGAAGATGGCCGGGTGCTCGGGCACCAGGGCACGGTTGTTGTATTCGCTGTCGAGCCAGGCGGGGTCGCGGTTGAAACTCAGGTCCATGGCGGGGCATTGTGTCATGGGGGTTCCCCGTATTTCGACCGGAGGCGACACCCCGGCATACCCCCATCGGGTATGCTTTGCGAATTCTGTATACGGAATTCAGAAACCCGCCATGACGGCCCAGCTGCACCGCATCGAAACCTCGCCCGACCTGGTCGAGCAGGTGTACGTCGCGCTGCTCGATTCGATCAGCACCGGCGCGTTGCCGCCGGGCCGGCGCATCACGCAGGACGAGCTGGCCGAGCGGCTTGCGGTGTCGCGCCAGCCCGTGATGCAGGCGCTGCGTCTGCTCAAGAAAGACGGCTTTGTGCTCGATGCCCCGCTGCTGGCCCAGGGCGCGGGCCAGCGCACGCGCGGCCTGCAGGTGGCCCCGCTCGATCCGGCCCAGATCGGCCAGGTCTACCAGGTGCGCGCGGCGCTCGACGCGCTCGCCGTGCGCCTGGCGGCCGAGCGCCGCGCGCGCATCGACCGCGCGCTGATCGATCAGGGCCACGCGGCCGACCGGCGCGGCGACCTCAAGGCCCTGATCGAGGCCGACATCGCGTTCCACGCCGCGGTCTACCGCGCTGCGGGCAACCCTTTCATCGAGCGCAGCGCGCAGCTGCACCTGCACCACATCCGCCGCGCCATGGGCCTGGCCCTGCAGTCCGACGACCTGCGCCGCCCGGTCTGGGACGAACACGAAGCGATCGTGGACGCGATCGCGCAAGGCGACGCCGACACCGCCGTGCGGCTCATGGGCGATCACACCGGCAAGGCGGCGCAGGCGCTGCAAGACCAGCTCGGGGGCGGCGACAGCGGCGGCGCCCCTGGTACCGATCAACTCCGTGGTCGTCGCAGGTCCTGAAAAGGCCCGGGCGATCCACTTGCGCGCGGTCCCGGCCCTGGTCGGTGACCGCGTTTTTTTTGAGCACTTCCCTAGAATCCGGCGCCACCCGCCAGCGAGACACCCGTGAGCGACAACACCCCCGACCCCACCCCTCAGACCGAACTGCGCGTGGCCGTGCTCGGCATCGGCCTCATGGGCTTCCCCATGGCACGCCGCCTGTGCGAAGCCGGTTGCCGCGTGAGCGTGTGGAACCGCTCGCGCAGCAAGGCCGAGCGGCTGCTGCCCTTCGGGGCGCACGTGGCCGACACGCCCGGTGAGGCGGCCGGCCGGGCCGACATCGTGATCACCCTGCTGGAAAACGGCGACGTGGTGGACGACGTGCTGTTCCGCCAGGGCGCGGCCGCCGGCCTGGCGCGCGGCGGCCTGGTGGTGGACATGTCGTCCATCCTGCCGCGCCAGGCGCGCGACCACGCGCAGCGCCTGGCCGCGCTGGGCCTGGGCCACGTGGACGCGCCCGTGTCGGGTGGCACCGTGGGCGCCGAGGCGGGCACGCTGGCCATCATGGCCGGCGGCAAGGCGGGCGATTTCGAGCGCGCGCGCCCGGTGTTCGAGATCCTGGGCCGGCCCACGCACGTGGGCCCGCACGGCGCGGGCCAGCTCGCCAAGCTCGCGAACCAGATGATCGTGGGCATCACCATCGGCGCCGTGGCCGAGGCGCTGCTGATGTGCGAGAAGGGCGGCGCCGACATGGGCAAGGTGCGCCAGGCCATCGGCGGCGGTTTCGCCGAGAGCCGCGTGCTGCAGGTGCACGGCCAGCGCATGGTCGAGCGCGACTTCACCAAGCGCGCCGCCATGACCGTGCAGCTCAAGGACATGCGCAACGCCATGACCACCGCGGGCGAGCTCGGCTTCGAGGCGCCCATCACCGGCCTGTTCGAGCGGCTCTTCGCCGAAGCCGTCGAACAGGGCGTGGGCGACCTCGACCACTCCGCGCTGTTCGTCGAACTCGCCCGGCGCAACGGCATGGTCTGAGCTTGTGGCTAAAATGCGGTTTTTCGTGGGGACGTAGCTCAGCTGGGAGAGCGTCGCGTTCGCAATGCGAAGGTCGGGAGTTCGATCCTCCTCGTCTCCACCACCATTGCCAAAGGGCCTTGTTCACCAAGGCCCTTTGTTCTTTCTGGCCAGCGCCGCCGGATCCGCCCCGTGGCCGCGCCGAGGACCGTTTCTTGCGCCCCCTAGCCCACCGAACCGCTCTGGTGCGACAGCTCGCCGCCTGGCTGCCCGCGCCCGCCGACGCCCCGCGGCAGGACCTGGCCGAGCGCCTGGGCGGCTGGCTCAACGTGCGCGATGCGATCGCCCTGCACGCGGCGCACCAGGCCATCCAGGCCGCCCCGGCGCAGCGGCGCGCCACCCGCCCCGGCGCGGCCGGGCCCGGCCTGCGCCCGGCCCTGCAGGCCCTGCGCGACACGCTCGAACACGGCATCGCGGCCCCGCCCGCGCTGCCGCTGGCGGCCGACGACACCAGCTTCGCGCCCACGCACCAGCGCTGCCTCGCGCTGCAGCGGCGCATGGAAACCGCCATCGACGCCTTCCGCCAGCACGCGCGCCAGACGCTCGCGGCCGCCTCGCCGCAACTGGCCCGGCTGGCCCAGCTCGACGCCACGCTCGACCAGTTGCTCGGCGGGCGCGAGCAGCGCCTGCTGGCCGACGTGCCCCAGTTCCTCAAGGCGCGCTTCGACCAGCTGCGCCAGAGCGAGCCCGAGACCTGGCCCGCCACCTTCGAAGCCGAGCTGCAACAGGCGCTGCGCGCCGAGCTCGACCTGCGCCTGCAACCGGTGACCGGCCTGGTCGAAGCCTTCGAGCAGGCCGGCCCCACCCCCTGACGCCCCGCCCATGAACCGTGCTTCCCTGAACCGCTTTTTCTTCGCCGCCGCCTTCGCGCTCGGGCTCGCGTCCCTCGCCTGGGTGGGCCTGGGCTTCATCGGCACCAGCGCCCTGGCCCTGGCCATGACCGCGCTGATCGGCGCGGCCTACCTCGTGGGCGCGCACGAGCTGCAGCGCCACCGCCAGGCCACCGCGGGCCTGGTGCACGCACTGGCCGAGGTGCCGCAGCCCCTGGCCGCGCTCGACGACTGGCTGCCGCGCGTGCCCGCCGCGCTGCAGGCCGCCGTGCGCCAGCGCATCGAGACCGAGCGCGGCGCCCTGCCCGGCCTGGCGCTCACGCCCTACCTCATCGGCCTGCTCGTGATGCTGGGCATGCTGGGCACCTTCCTGGGCATGGTCATCACCTTCAAGGGCGTGGTGTTCACGCTCGAAGGCTCGGCCGATCTGCAGGCCATCCGCACCGCGCTGGCCGCGCCCATCAAGGGCCTGGGCCTGGCCTTCGGCACCTCGGTGGTGGGCGTGGCCACCTCGGCCATGCTGGGCCTGATGTCGGCCATCGCGCGCCGCGAGCGCGCCGAGGCGCTGCGCCTGCTCGACGCGCGCGTGGCCACGCATTTCCGCGCGTTCTCGCTCGCGCACCAGCGCCAGGCCACGGTCGACGCGCTGCAGCAGCAGGCCCAGGCCCTGCCCGCGGTGGTGGCGCAGCTGCAGACCCTGGTGGCGCAGGTGGAGCAGCGCGGCCAGCGGCTCGATGAAGAACTGCTTGCGCGCCAGGGCGCCTTCCTCGACCGCGCCGACGCGGCCTACCGCGAGCTCGCGCGCTCGGTCGAACAATCGCTGCGCCAGGGCCTGGAGGCCGGTGCGCGCGCGGCCGGCGAGCACCTGACGCCCGTGGTGAGCACGGCCATGGCGGGCATGGCGCAAGACAGCGCGCGGCTGCACGAACGCGTGGCGCACGAGGCCGCACAACTGCACGCGCGGGTGAGCGCGACGGTGGCCGAGCAGGTGCAGGCCCTGGCCGATCGGTTCGACGCGCGCGGCGAGGCCGCGCTGCAGCGCCTGGGCGAGCAGCAGGCCGCGTTCAACGCGCAGGCCGGGGCCCAGCTCACGCAGCTGGGCCAGGCGCTCGAAGCGCCCATGGCCCGCCTGATCGACAGCGCCGCCGAAGCCCCGCGCGCGGCGGCTGAGGTGATGGCGCAGCTGCGCCGCGAACTCGGCCGCCTGAGCGAGCGCGATAACGCCGCGCTGCAGGAACGCGCCACGCTCATGCAGCAGATCGACGCCCTGCTGCAGCGCGTGCAGCAGACCACCGACGGGCAGCGCGCCGCGATCGAAGCCCTGGTCGGCTCGGCCGGCGCGGTGCTCGACCAGGTGGGCCGCCAATTCGCCGACACCGTGGGCGCGCAGGCCGTGCACGCCGAAGACGTGGCCGCGCGCATCCAGACCAGCGCCACCGGCCTCGCGCAGCTCGGCGAAGCGTTCGGCCAGGGCGTGCAGCGCTTCAGCGACAGCAACCACGCGCTCATGCAAAGCCTGCAGGCCATTCAGGACGCGCTCGCGCAATCGATGGCGCGCAGCGACGAACAGCTCGCCTACTACGTGGCGCAGGCGCGCGAGGTGGTCGACCTCAGCATCAGCGCGCAGCAAGGCATCGTCGAAGACCTGCGCCGCCTGCGCGGCCAGCCCGACACCCGCAAGGCCGCCTGATGCTGGGGCTGGACGACCGCCACGGCGACGACGCCGAACACGCCGAGCACCAGGCCCCCGTGTGGGCCGCCTTCGGCGACCTCATGGCCGGGCTGGTGGGCGCCTTCGTGCTCATCCTGGTCGGCGTGCTCGTGGTGCAGATGGACCTGGTGAACAGCCTGCAGGCCGAGGTGCGCAAGCGCGAGCAGGAGGAGCAGCGCCGCATGGCGCTCGAGAAGGCGCTCGCGATCCCGCTGCAAAGCGGGCGCGTCACCTTGAACAACGGCCGCATCGGCATCAGCGGCAGCGTGCTGTTCGCGCTCAACTCCGACGAGCTGCGCCCCGAGGGCCGGCAGATCCTCAAGAGCCTGGTGCCGCCGCTGCAGGTGTACCTGGGCGAGCGCGACGAGATGCTGATGGTGAGCGGCTTCACCGACGACCGCCCGGTGCACGCGAGCAACCAGCGCTTCGCCGACAACCTCGAACTCTCGGCGCAGCGCGCGCTCACGGTCACGCGCGCGCTGATTCAGGAAGGCATGCCGCCGCAGCGCGTGTTCAGCGCCGCCTTCGGCGCCGAACAGCCCGTGGCCTCGAACGCCGACGAAAAAGGCCGCGCGCTCAACCGCCGCGTGGAAATGGCGCCCGTGCCGCGCACGCCCGCCCCCACGGCCTCGTCCACCGCCGCAAGCGGGGCCCCGCGTGAATAAGCCGCACGCCGCGCCGCTGACCGAGCTCAACCGCCACATCGAGCGGGTCACGGGCCGCTCGGCCACCGCGCGCGGCGAGCTGCGCAGCGCCGCGGCCTTTCACGAGAGCTGGGCCCGCCTGAGCGCGGTCGAGGCCGTGCACCAGGCGGTGCGGCGCGGCGCCGAAAACGCGGGCCCGCTCAATTCGCACATGCTGGTGCTGCGCACCCTGGGCCTGCTCACCGAGCTCTCGCCCGACTACCTGCGCCGCTTCATGGCGCACACCGAAGCCCTGCTGTGGCTCGATGACGCCGGCGCGCGGCTCAAGCCCGCGGCCAAGCCGAAGAAGGCGGCGCGCCAGTAGCGGCGCCGCGTTCAGCGCGCCACGCCCGCGGCCGGCGCGTTGTTGCCGCCGCTGGGGCGCGGTGCGCGCGACACCACGCGGTACTCGGTGTCGGCCCAGCACCACCAGAGGGTTTTGCCACCGCTGGTGTTCGGCCGGCACTGGGTCGGGCCGGTCTTGACCCACTCGTAGGACACCGCGTCGGGAATGAGGCCGCGCTGGATCTTCGTCGGCTCGGTTTCGCCGCGGCGCGCGCGCTCGGCCAGGCGCGCGACCTCGGCGCGCGCCTCGGCCTCGGACGCGTGCATGCTGTCCGAGCTCAGGCTGCCCGGCCAGTTGAAGGTGTAGAGCGGCGCTTCGGCCCGGGTGGGCGCGGCGGCCTGCGACGGTGCGGGTGCCTGGGCCTGCGACTGGCGTTCGCGCGCCAGCGCCGCCTGCTGCGTGCGGCGGGTCTGCTGCGCCTCTTCATCGCGGGCCGTGGCGCGCCGCTGCTCGGCCTGGGTGTCCTGCAGGCGGTTCATGGCCTGGTTGTGGATGTTGTTCAGGCGCTGCGCCCCGTTCATGGCCGACGCGAAGCCTTCGCGCATGCCGTCGGCCAGGCTGGGCGTGGGGCTGCCGTCGGTGCAGTTGCCCACGTAGCGCTGGCCCGCCACGCACTGGCGGTACTGCGCGGGCACGGGGCAAAAGCGCGCGCATTCGTCTTCCAGCGCCAGGCGTTGCGCCTCGCGCTCGCGCCGTTTCTCTTCGCGCGCCTGCAGTTCGCGCTCTTCCTCGAGGAAGGCTTTCGATTTGGCCAGCCAGGCGCGGTCGCGCTGCTGGTGCGCGTACAGGCGCGCGCGGCGGTGGCGCGCCTCGGCGCAGTCGAAGTCGCGCGCCAGCGTGCAGCGGTCGGCCTGGTCGAGCAGGTCCAGCAGCTCGGCGCGGTCCATGGCGTCGAGCTGCGAGACCAGGCCCTGCAGGTGGGCCGCGTCGCCCGCGGCCGGGGCGTTGGGAGCCGCCCGCGCGGGCGCGGCCAGGGCCGACAGCACGGTGCTCAGCAGCGCGGCCAGCAACAGGGCCAACGGGCGGCGCGCCAGGAACGGGAATGCGTGGGTCATGGTCAGGGCCTTTCGATGCGGGTGGCCCCCGCGGGCGCCCACTCGACGTCGTCGCTCACGACCTTGTCGCGCAGCGCCGCGGCCTTGTAAGCCTGGCGCTGCTGAAAGGCCGACATCGCGTCGGGCAGGCAGGCGATGTCGCCCTGGATGTCCTTGCGGCCGGCGCTTTCGAAGCGGGCCACGCACTTGCTCGACAGCCCGGGTTTGACGTCGCAGGTGCCGTCGATGGGGCCGCGCATCGGGGCAGGCCACTGCGCAGGGTCGCTGGTCTGGACCGCGTTGCTGAAGGTCGCGAACGCGTTGAACAGCTGCTGGTCGGTCAGCGTGGCCCCGCCGGGCGTCCACACGCCGCTGCGCACCTGGCGCGCGGTGTCGCCCACGCGCACGGCGGCGGTGCAGAACAGGCGCCCGGGCGTCACCGCCTGCGGTGGCGGCGCCGGCCGGCTGCCGGGGGGCAGCACCGCCAGCGACCCCATCTTGCCGGCGTACCAGCGGCGCGCCAGATGCGCCTGCTCGGCCGTGCTGTAGCAACGCTGGGTCACGTCCTGCTCCTCGATGCCGCGCCCGAACGAGAGCTGGCGTGCGTTCACGAGCACCGCGGTCAGCGCGCCTTCGATGGACGCGGTGTCCGTCGGCCGGTCCCAGCGCGGCTCGGGCTCGGCGCCGCCCTGGGCGTAGCCGGACCAGGCGAACCAGTCGTTGTCGGCGGCGTGCAGGGCTTCGACGAAGCCGCGCAGCGCGGCGAGTTGCGCCGGCCGGCCCTTGTCGCCCGCGGTGGGGGTTTCCCACACCGGTGACACCGCGCGCTTGTGGCGCCAGCTGGTTCGCTGCACCGCGAAGCAGAACAGGCCGTGCCGCGCGTCGTGGGCGGCCAGGGCGTCGTCGATGGGGCGTTCGATGGCCGCTCTTTCGCGCAGCGCTTTCTCGCGCGCCTGCTCCGCCAGTGCCTGCTGCTCGGCCTGGCGGCGCTGGGCGTCGGCGGTGGGCCGCGCGGTGCCGAGCAGCACCTCCTGGCGGGGCAAGGTGCCCGGCAGGATGCGCAGCTCTTTCTCGAACACGCGTTCCTGGTCCGGGCCGGCCGGCTTGGCCGCACGCAAACGGTAGTTGCCGGGCACCACGATCAGGTCGAGCGGGCCGTCGGCCGGGCATTCGCCGCGCGCTTCGCCATTGAGGGTCACCGCCGCACCGGCGGCCGCTTCTTCGCACAACAGGCGCAATACCGTGGGGAGGGCCGCGGCCGTCTGCGGCGGGGTCTGCGCCGGTGCGGGCGTAGCCGCCGCAATGCCCAGCGCGACCGCCGCCAAGCCCGACCGCCCCCAGGCCCGCCCGGGCCGTGCCGTTTCGAACATGCCGAACATGTGTGGTTTCCTCCCTTGTTCAGGTGCGTCGACTCTAGCGCTCAACGCCCGCGAGCAATCGCGCGAAATACGGCACTTCGGCCTCGATCCACTGCCGCTCCCAGGGGCCGATGCCGCCTTCGCGCGCACGCAGGCGCTGCTCGCGCAGCGCGTCGTCCACCCCGAGCACGGCGCGAAGGTCGAGCAGGTCGGCCAGTTCGGCGCGCGCGCTGTACACGCCTTCGAGCACCACGAGCGGTGCCGGGGCCACGCGCGTTTCGGTGGCGCACAGCGAGCCGTCGAAGGCGTCCCAGTCGAAGGCGCGGTAGGTGGCGGGCCGGCCGGCGCGCAGGGCCGTGAGCACCTCGCGCTGTCGCCGCCAGTCGATGCACGCCGCTGCGCGTTCGGCGGGTGTGTCGTGGCGCAGATCGACACCACCGCTGTAGAAGTCATCGCCCTCGATCACGCGCGCGGGCGGCAAGGCCTCGGCCAGTGCCTGTGCGAGGGTGGATTTGCCGCTGCCGCTGCGGCCGTCGATGGCCACCACGCACACCGGGCGGTCCGTGCGTGGCAGCGCGCGGATGTGCGCGACGAGTTCGTCCAGCGGATGCGCGCCGAGCTGCCACACGGGCACGGGGCGGTCCGTCACACCGTCACCTTTTTCCAGCCGCCGCGCGAGAACAGCCACAGCGTGAACAGACCCACCGCGGTTTCCGACACGAACACGCCCCAGAACACGCCCGAGTGCGCCCAGCCCAGCGGCAGCGCGAGCGCCCAGGCCAGCGGCAGCTGGATCAGCCAGAAGAACACGAAGTTGATCCAGGTGGGCGTGAGCGTGTCGCCCGCGCCGTTGAAGGCCTGCACGGCCACCATCCACCAGCCGTACACGAAGTACGAGTACGCGAGGATGGACAGCCATTCGCCACCCACCGCGACCACCGCAGGGTCGTCGGTGAACAGGCCGATGATGGCGTCGTGCGCGAAGAAGAAGGCCACCGACACCGCGAGCGTGAACACCATGTTCATCCAGCCGATGCGCCACACCGCGGCCTCGGCGCGCGCGGCGTCGCCCGCGCCCAGGTTCTGGCCCACCAGCGTGGCCGCGGCGTTCGACATGCCCCACGCGGGCATGAGGGTGAACATCATCACGCGCATGGCGATGGTGGCGCCCGCCACCGCTTCGGTCGACAGGCTGGCCAGGATGCGCATGAGGAACACCCAGGCCGTCATGGCGATGATCATCTGGCCGATGCCGCCGAGCGAGGTGCGCGCGATCTGCAGCAGCGTGGCGCCGTCCCAGCGCAGGCTCGCGGCCGTCAGGCGCAGGTGTTCGCTGCCGCGCGCGAGGATCCACAGCTGCATGAGCACGCCCACGCCGCGGCCGATGTTGGTGGCGATGGCCGCGCCCTCCACGCCCATGGCCGGTATGGGGCCGAGGCCGAAGATGAGCAGCGGGTCGAGCGCGATGTTGACCGCGTTGGCCACCCACAGCACGCGCATGGCGGTGGCCGCGTCGCCCGCGCCGCGAAACACCGCGTTGATCACGAACAGCAGCAGGATCACGAGGTTGCCGCCCAGCATCCACTGCGTGTAGCGGTAGCCGTGCTCGATGGCCCAGGCGTCGGCCCCCATGAGGCGCAGCAGGTCTTGCGCCCAGAAGATGCCCGCGAACGTGACCGGCAGCGACACGAGCACCGCCAGCACGATGGCCTGCACCGCCGACAGCGCGGCCGCCTCGCCGCGCTGCTCGCCCACGCGCCGCGCCACGATGGCCGTGACCGCCGTGGCCAGGCCCATGGCCACCGAGTACAGCAGGAACAGGTAGGTCTCGGTGAGGCCCACCGTGGCCACGGCGGATGCGCCGAGCTGGGCGACGAAGAAGATGTCGACCACCGCGAAGGTGGACTCGAGCACGAGCTCGAGCATCATGGGAATGGCCAGCAGCAGCACCGCGCGCTTGAGCGGGATGCGCGTGTAGTCGGCCTGCGTGCCGCGCAGCGCGGCGCGCAGATCGGCCCAGAGCGAGGGCGGTGGGGCGGTGGTGTCGGTGGGTGTCATGAGCAAAACGGGTTCAGGCGGCGAGCCGCTGCACGATGTCGACACCGATGCCGTTCGGGTCGCGCAGCACGAAGTGACGATCGCCCCAGGGCTCGTCGCGCAGCGGCAGCACCACGGGCGCGCCCAGGGCCACGAGGCGGCGGTGCTCGGCCTCGGCGTCGTCCACGTCGAGGGCAAGCCACATGCCCTGGCCGCCGTACGCGCCCTGGAAGATCGGGGCCTGCGTGTCCAGGCCCGGTCGCATGAAGGCCAGCTCGCGCTCGCCCAGGCGCAGCAGCACGAACCACGCGCCCTCGCCTTCGTAGACCACGTCGGCGCCGAAAAGGCGGGTGTAGAAATCGCGCGAGGCGAGCACGTGTTCGGTGACGATGCCGGTCCACAGCGTCATGGTTTCACTCCTTCAGATCGGACAGGGGTTGCGATGCCCGGCATGGTCGTCGGGCACGCGCTTGCCGTCTTGAAGAAATGCGACCTCGCCGCGCGCATAGCGCGTGGGCGTGGTGGCCGCGTAGCGCCGGAAGGCCTGGTGCAGGTGGCTCTGGTCGGCGTAGCCGGCGTCGAACGCGGCCTGGGCCGGCGGCAGGCCCGCGCGCAGGCAGGCCGCCGCGTGGTTGAAGCGCTCGATGGACGCAAAGGCCTTGGGCGTGAGGCCCACGGCCTCCAGCACACAACGCTCGACCTGGCGGCGGCCGATGCCGAAGCGATCGGCCAGCGCTTCGATGCGCTCGGCGCCGCGCGTGGCCTCGATGCGCGCCACCAGCGCGTCGGCGCGCGAGGCCTGGGGCGGCGTGCGCCCCAGGTGCTGCAGCAGCGCGGACTCGACCGCGCGCACGGCCGCCAGCGGGTCGCTGAGATCGAGCAGGCGTGGCAGCGCGGGCGCGAAGGCGTCTTCGCCTGGCAGCGCGCCGTCGGTGAGCAGCGGCGTGGGCACGCGCAGAAAGTGCCGCGCCTGCCCGGCGCGGAACTGGATGCCGAGGTACAGCGCGTCGGCCTGCAAGGCGAGTTCGGTGCGCACCGTGACCGAGCCATGCACCGACAGCGCCGCACCGCGCGCGCCGTGTGCGAGCACCGCGTCCACCCGGCCATCGGGCCGCAGCGTGGCCACGGCCGCGTCGCGGCCGCTGCCGAACCAGTAGTGGTCCACGAAGGGCGCGAGCGCGCGCGACGGGCGCAGGGCTTGCGCGCCGGGGCGGGCGTGGGCGTGCGGCGGGGTGGGCATGCGCGTGACAGCGAAGGGGCAACACCTTACACGGTCACGGCCCGGTTCAGTACGCCGTTTCGCGGGCCTCCAGCACCAGCGACAGCACCCGCACGCCCTGGCCGTTGGCCTTGGCGCGCACGCGGCAATCGGCATCGGCCTCGACGGTGAGGCGGCAGTGGTAGTCCAGGCCGTCGGTGTCGCCCGGGTTTTGCGCCGGCACGCGGCGCGCCCACCAGCGCTGGCCATCGACCTCCACACTCAACTCGAACCAGGGATCACTGGCCTGCGCCTGCACGCGGACCTGCAGCGTGGCATCGAGGTCGAAGGTGCGGGCGCGGCCCAGGGCCGCAGGGATCACCAGCGGGGCGACGGCGTCGGTGCCCGCGTCATACTTCCAGTACTCCAGCGTCATGCAAAAAGTTTAAGCGCATGCCCTTCCCCTTTGCCCGCGCATGAACACCTTCCGCATCCGCATCGATGGCCAGGCATTAGAAGCACCGACCGACAGCGAGACCAGCCTGTTCACGGCGCTCGCGCGCGCGGGCATCGCCTGGCCGGTGTCGTGCCGCAACGGCACCTGCCGCACGTGCATGGCGCGCTTGCTGCAGGGCCAGGTGCGCTACGACATTCCGTGGCCCGGCCTGAGCGCCGAAGAAAAGGCAGAGGGCTATTGCCTGCCGTGTGTGGCGCGGGCGGTGGGAGATGTGGTGTTGGCGAAGGTTTGAGGGGCGATGTCGATTTCTCGCCCGGTCGACCGTCGTGGGGACGGGGGTGCTCTCTGGCGAGGGCACCGGCCCGACAACCCAACAGGAGTCAAGGAATGTCCTACATCGATGGTTTCGTCATTGCCGTTCCCACGGCCAACAAGCAGAAGTTCATCGAGCACGCGCGCCAGCTCGACCCGATCTTCATCGAGCTGGGCGCCCTGCGCGTGATCGAAGGCTGGGGCGACGACGTGCCCGACGGAAAGCTCACCGATTTCCGCCGGGCCGTGCAGGCCACGGCCGACGAGACGGTGGCGTTCTCGTGGGTGGAGTGGCCGGACAAGGCCACGCGCGACGCGGGCATGAAAAAGATGATGGAAGACCCGCGCATGGACCCGTCGGCACCAGGCAATCCGCCCATGCCCTTCGACGGCAAGCGCATGATCTTCGGCGGCTTCGAGCAGGTGGTTGAAGTGAAGGCTTGAGCCGCGCCGCGGCGCGCCGCCCGCGCGCCGTTCAGCGCCCTGCCAGGCCCCAGGACTTGCGCGCCGCTTCCTGCAGGAAGGCCGTGACGGCCTGAACGCGCGATGCGGTGCGCCGGTTCGGCAATGAGACGGCGTACAGGGTGTAAGGCTTTTTCGGTGCGAAGGGCTTGAGCACTTCGACGAGCTGGCCTGCCCGCACGTCGGCCGCGGCCATGGGCTGCGACAGCATGCCGATGCCGGCGCCGGCCACCAGTGCGCGGTGCAGCAAGGCCGTGCTGCTCGCCGCGAGTTGCGAGGCCACGGCGATGTTGAGTTTGCGCCCGCCCTGGCGGAACGCCCAGGTCACGGTGGGCCCTTGCGCGGTGTGCGTGACGGTGTGGTGCTGGTGCAGCTCGGCCGGCTCGGCCGGGTGCCCGTGCCGGCGCAGGTAGTCGGGCGAGGCGTACAGGCGGCGCTCGAACGACCCCAGTTCGCGCGCGACGACCGCCTCGCTGTTGCCCAGCGTGGTGCGCAGCGCCACATCGATGCCGTCAGTCGCGAGATCGACCACGCGGTCGTCGGCCACGAGCTCGATGCGCAGCGCCGGGTGCCGCTCGCGCAGCGTGGCGAGCTGCGGCACGACGAGCTGTTCGCAAATCTCCTGGCTGGATGCCAGCCGCACCGTGCCGGCCACCCGGTGGCGTCGCTTGTCGAACGCGGCGGCCATCTCATCGAGCCGGCCCAGCACGTCGCGCGCACCCTGCACGAGTTCGGCGCCTTCGGGTGTTGCCGACAGACCGTGCGTGGAGCGGCGCAGCAGCGAAATGCCGAAGCCTGCTTCAAGGCGATCGACACCGCGCGAGACGACGGACACCGCCACACCCATCTCTCGCGCCGCCGCCGAGAAAGATTTCAGCTCCAGCGAACGCACCAGCCAGCGCAGGTCCACCGGGTCGGGCAGGAAGGGACTCATCGCGGGGCTCCTTGTGTGGTGTGCCGGATTCCGGCTTTGCTTGGCAAGCAAAACCGATTGTGCCCGGCGGCGGTTTCCGGCCGGTGCCGGGCTGCCTACAGTCCGTGCACCAACCCCTCAACAACCAAGGAGCCTGACATGCCCATTCTCAACGTGAAGATCGGCGCGGCGCGCACACCGGAACTCTCCGGGCGCATCACCGAGATGCTGCTCGAACTGACCACCCGCGTACTCGGCAAGCGGCGAGACCTGACCGCGGTGGTGATCGACTACGTCGACCCGCGGGACTGGTTCGTCGCCGGCAAATCGCTGGCGGAGCACCAGCTCGCGAGCTTCTATTTCGACGTGAAGGTGGTGGACGAGACCAACACCAAGGCCGAGAAGGCGCGCTACATCGCCGAAGCGTTCGAAAGATTCGAAACGCTGCTGGGCCCGCTGCACCACGAGAGCTATGTGCATGTGGAAGACGTGCGGGCCGCGGCCTATGGTTTTGGCGGCAAGACGCAGGAGTTTCGGCACCAGCATCCTGGGGCTTGAGGAGAAGAGACAGGCGCGGCGCACGCGCTGGCGAGTCGCTGGAAGTGCCTTGAGCGGGGAGGCGCCGCGATTGAGTGGAGCTTGTCTGCTTGAGACTGACTGCGGTCTCTCGCGAGCGAGTATCTCGACGGCGGCCGCCGACCCGACGCAGACACTCGCTCGCGAGAGCAGCGGTTACAGGCGGAAGCCTCAACAGGCCGGCTTCTCATGGGGCGGGATCCAGGACGGACGAGATAGCGACGAGCCGCGTGAGATTCCGCCTGAACTCCATACGTACGATCTCTGCTGCCCGATTGCGGTAACGATGTCCACTCTCCCGGCCATGGAATCGAGTTTCTCTGCGTGACCCAACCTTCCTCGAGGGCTCTTCACTGCTCGGCGATCAAGGCCTCGTTTAATGGGACGTTGCTTGGCTTGATTCATGCGTCGCTCCACTCTCGCAAGATCAGCGGCGCCCTGGCTTAGCGACGAGTTGTGGTCCGCGCAGGTTGCAGCTCTACGACTCACGCGACCGTGACAGGACCACGGAGCGTTCATGTGCTGCGCTGTCGGTGACCTGGGCCTACGCTATCGGCTCCGGTTGCAAGAGGTTCTGTTCGGCTGCTTGCCGTGGGGCGGGCTTCAGCCGGCGGCGATGTGGCCTCAGCGAGCCGCCGCGTTTGCATGGCGGCCACGGGCTTGGGCAACAACCACACCGCTCCCACGATGCCCGCTCCCGCCAGCGCAGCAACGCCGGCTGCCAGCGCGGGCCAGCCCCCCATGACGGTGAGCGCAGCGCCTGCCGCCGGACCGGCGACCAGCCCGAGGTTGTTGCCCTGCATCATCATCCCGATGGTCAGGCCCAGCGTCGACTCATGGGGTGCCTGCACCGACGCTTCGGCAAAGAGCGCCGGTGGCACACAACCGGCGACGGTGGCGAATGCGACGACGAGCCAGTAGCGTGTCCAGGCGCCGAGCGATTCCGTGGCCACGGCCAGCGCGAGTAGGGCGCACACGCCCAGCGTTCCGGCGACCAGCGTGGCCGGCCGCATGCCCCGTGCGAGCAGGGCGCCGCCCGCCAGGTTACCGATGCCACCACTCGCAATGGCAAGCGCCGTTAGCATGTTTGCTTGCGCCGGCGTGGCAGCGAGGCCGCCTTCCAGCACGACCGGCAACAGTCCGAACAAGGCGAACCACGAGCCGGCGTAAAGCATGAACAGCAACATCAAGGCGAGCGGGCCCCGCGCGAGCAAGGTGCGGTGTAAAGGTAAGGCACGGTCTCTTGCGGGCGGACGCTGGCTCGCGTCGCGTGGTGCGCACCATGCGGCCAGTGCCGCATAAGCCAAGGCGAGCGCGCTGCTCACCCACCAAAGCGCCCGCCAGCCCGCAATCAGCAACCACGGCGAGGCCAGCAGCACGAGCGCCATGCCGGCGGGCATGAAGCTGCTCCAAGCCGCCATCGGCCCAGCGGCGCGCGAGGCGGGAACGACACGCGCGATCAATGCAGGAGCGGCAACGATTACCGCGAGGAATCCAACACCTTCGACCAGCCGGCTCGCGATCAGTAGTGGCGCACCCTGAACCAATGCGCCGGCAGCCGATGCCGCACCCTGCAATGCGAGGCCGGCCACCAGCGTGCGGCGCGCGCCTAGCCTGTCGGTCGCCGTGCCGATGGCCGTGCCGAACAACGCGCCCACGACGCCGAAGGCGGAGAGCAGCCAGGCCGCCCGCTCCAGTGGCATGCCAAGAGCGGCCTGTATTGCCTGCATGGCCGCCGGTACTTTGGCAAGCTGCACGGCGGAAACCAGTCCGGCGCCGACCAGCAGCAAGATCGCGGGCCATTGGGAGGCTGGGGCGATGGCCTTCGGCACGCTCATACGGCTCCCCGGGCCCGCCGTCCGAGCAACAGGTCGCGCGCCACGCAAGCCACATGTGCGCCTTGGAAGCGCGCGCCCGCGAGCTCGTTCGCGCTTGGCGGCCTGTCGCCGCCTTGCCCATCGTCGGCGATGGTCGACGCTCCATAAGGGCTACCACCTGTGATCTCGTCCATGCGGTTCTGCCCCTTGAAGCTGTAGGGCAGCCCGACGATGAGCATGCCCAGGTGCAACAGGGGCACATGGCTCGTGAGCAGTGTGGCTTCCTGCCCGCCGTGCTGCGAGCCCGTCGAGGTGAACACGCTGCCCACCTTACCGACCAGCGCGTCCCGCGCCCACAACCCGCCCGCCTGGTCGATGAAGTTCTTCATCTGCGCGGCCATAGTGCCGAAGCGCGTGGGCGTTCCGAAGAGGATTGCGTCGTACTCGGCCAGTTCTTCTACGCGTGCGACGGGTGCAGACTGCGCCAGCTTGTAGCCCGCTCGCTCGGCTACCTGCGGCGGCACCAGCTCGGGCACGCGTCTGATCCGGGCCTCAGCCCCTGTCTCTTCGGCGCCCTCGCGCACCGCGTGCGCCAGGGTTTCCACGTGGCCGTACGATGAGTAGTACAGCACCAGCACACGGGGTTGGATCGTCATGTGGTTTCCTCCATCTAGGTTCGACAGACGCACTTTGAACCTTTGCTCCGATCGACGGAAGTCACATAATTTCGACCTTATTGATCAATTGAATAGATCTGTGATCGACGCCTTGACCCTTGGCCAGTTGCGCACCTTTGTGGCCATCGCCGAAGCTGGCGGCTTCCGTGCCGGGGCGGCGCGGCTTCGGCGCGCGCAATCGGCGGTGAGCCATGCCGTGGCGAGCCTGGAGGCCGAGCTCGACATCAGACTGTTCGACCGCAGCGGCCGGCGCCCAGTGCTAACGCCGGCTGGCATCGCACTGCTGGAAGACGCACGCGCGGTATTGCTCAAGGTCGACACAATGCGTGCCCGTGCACAGGGCGTTGGCATGGGACTGGAGCTTGAACTGCCTGTCGTCGTCGATACCTTGTTTCCGCTGCCAGTTGTCGGCGAGGCCTTGCTCGCCATGCACCAGCGCTTCCCTAGTGTGCGCACGCAGTTGCAGGTGGCACCCCTGGGAGGGCCGCTCATGGCCTTGCTGAACGGTCAGTGCGCACTGGCGGTGACAGTTGGTGACGACTTGAACGATGCTCGGCTTATCAAGGAGCCGCTGGGTACCGTCGCCGTTGTGCCTATCGTTGCCGCTAGCCATGCGCTCGCCGATCGCGTTCGCCAGCGCGCACGCCTGCGCCTCGAAGACATCTCCGAGCACCTGCAGATCGTGCTGAGCGACCCGACCGCAATGTCGACGGGGCGTGATTTCAACGTGCTGTCGCCACAGACCTGTCGGGTCGGCACGCAGGAGGCCAAGCTGACCCTCATCGAGGCCGGCCTCGGCTGGGGCCGGCTGCCGCTGTGGACGGTGAAAAGGGCACTCGACGATGGCCGGCTCGTGAAGCTTCCTGCACGCAGCCTCGGACCTGCGGGCGAGTCGCGCGAGCAGGCTTACGTGGTGTACCGGCGCGACCGTGTGCGAGGCCCTGCGGCGACCGCACTTCGGGACGAACTGCTGGCTCGGCACTCAGCGGGTGGCAGCGCTTGACGCAGCGCAACTTCATGCGTCGCGGGCAGGTTGGCCTACGGTCTGGCGTGAATCTCCTTTCGCCCGTCGTGAGCGTTCGATCTTCAGAGCAAAGGCTCGATCCATGCAGCTAAGCTCTGGCGAATCGACCGGATAGTGCATGCCCGAGCGCTTGTTTCTTCGACTGCCCGATGACCCTCCGTGTGCCCCGGGGACCACTGTCCCGGCCAGTACGCTCCGGGGGTTCGCCCTGCCCGCCCCCTTGCGGTCGGTGGTGACCCATGTGACCGCCTACGAAGAGCGGTTCGCGCCGGGCGCCGAGGTCGTCGAGCGGGTGATTCCTGACGGCGCGTCGCGCGTGCTTGTCCTGTTGCAAGGCGGCGCAGCCGCGGTCCATGTTGCCGGTGCAAGCGTCAGTCCCGTCGTGTTGTCAATGCGCGGGCACATGCACGGCCTCTCGATCATGCTGGAGCCCGGGGCCTCTATGGCGCTGTGGGGTGTCCCGGCCGACGAGCTGGCGGGTCGCACCGTACCTTGGAGCGACCTCTCGCCAAGGGCACGTCGCGATCTGCCTGAGCAACTGGCCGCAGCAGCCGACGACACCACGCGGGTCGGGGTCATCCTGGCCGCGCTGTGTGCGATGCACCGACCGGTGGACTTGGGTTCCCGGCAATGGGTGGCGCATGCCGCAGGCCGCCTGCAGGCACACGCTGGAGGTATCTCAGTTCGGGCGCTGGCCGCCGAGTTGGGCCTTAGCGAACGGCGGCTGCAACAACTATTCGCTGCGCAGATCGGCCTGGCACCCAGCGCCTGGCGCCGCCTGCAACGCCTGCATGGCACGCTTCGACTCTTGAGGATGACCCAAACGCCGCAGTGGGCTCAAATCGCGCTGGAACATGGGTATTACGACCAGTCGCACATGATCAACGAGTTCCGCGTGCTGTGCGGCTTGACGCCGCCGCAGTTCCTGCGGCGTGTCGTTTCGGATTCTTCCAATACGGCGGGCGAGCCTGCCGACTAAGGTCGCCGACACCCTTAACCGACTCCCGCCGACATCCATGAAGAGACTTCAATCGTGCATTGCCGTCGTGACCGGCGCCAGTCGCGGCGCGGGCCGCGGCTGCGCCATCGAACTGGGCGCTGCCGGCGCCACGGTGTACGTCACCGGGCGCAGCCGGCGTGCGAAGCCAGCGCCCGGCTACGAGCAGATTCTTTCACTGTCCAACCTGCACCGTGTCCCGGGCAGCATCGACGAGACAGCCGAGGAGGTGACACGTGCCGGCGGACGCGGCATCGCCGTCTCCTGTGATCACTCCGACGAAGCGCAGGTCCAGGCGCTCTTCGATCGAGTGCAGCACGAACACGGGCGCCTGGACCTGCTGATCAACAACGCCTGGGGCGGGCACGAGGCCTTCGACGGCGTGTTCCAGGCTCCATTCTGGGAGCGCCCGATGGTGCAATGGGACGCGATGTTCGATCGCGGCGTTCGCAACCATCTCCTTTCAAGCCGGCTGGCCGCGCCGATCTTCGTTCGCCAGGGTCAGGGGCTGATCGTGACCACGACCTTCTGGGACGGCGACAAATACATGCGCGGCAACCTGTTCTATGACCTTGCCAAGGCCGCGATGACGCGCCTGGCCTTTGGCATGGCACAAGACCTCAGACCGCACGGTGTGACCTCGGTGGCAGTGTCTCCAGGCTGGATGCGCACGGAGTTCGTTCTGGCCAGCCATCAGACCGACGAGACCCGCTGGCACGAGCAGCCGGCGCTAGCCCGTACGGAGTCGCCCCGCTACCTGGGGCGTGCGATCGTTGCACTCGCCAGCGATCCCAAGGTACTGGAGCGTAGCGGCAATGTGCTCCGTGTGGGCGATCTGGCGCGGTTGTACGGCTTCACCGACATCGACGGCCGGATGGTCCCGCCATTCGAGCTGGACGCGCTATGACCGCCTGGACTGCTACGGTTGCGGTTACACCGACCTAAGCTTGTCAAGCTCGCGATTTGGCCGCGGCTAGCTCGCTAGCGCTCCGACTTAGTGGACCGTCTATCGCTTGAAAGCAGCCGTTCAAGCCCACAACACTTATGTCCGATAACGCTGCAAAGCAGCCCCCCTTCACGGCAACCCCGCAATCCACCCCTTCACCTGCTCCACCGCCACATCCGGCGTATTCACATGCCCCGCCTCCACCACGAGGTAGCGGCTCGCGGGGTGCGGCGGGGCCTTGGCGTAGGCGAAGGCTTCGCCCGCGGGGTAGAGCGGGTCTTGCGTGCCGATCACCCACAGAAACGGCACGGCCTTCTTGAAGCGCTCGGCCGTGCCGGGCATGTGGCCCAGGCCCTCGGGGTCGAAGTAGCTCAGCAGCACGTCGGCGCGCATGCGCACGTTGCGGGTCTGGCCCTGGTTGAGGTCGGCCATGGTGAGCATGGCCGCGCCCTCGCCCGCGGCCACCTTGGCGCGCGCTTCGTCCACCGCCTCGCGGCCAATGCCGCGGCGGTAGGTGAACGCGGGTGAATGCCCGGGCGCCAGGGCGATCACGCCATCGGCATCGCCGTGTTGCGCCATGTAGGCCAGGGCCGCGTTGGCGCCAAAGCTGTGGCCGGCCAGCAGCACGCGCTGGAAGCCCTGGGCGCGAAACTGGCGCACCTCGTCGGCGATCTGTTCGAGCGCCTGCGGGTAGGGCACGTCGTAGCCGCGCCGCGCCGACCACGGCATGTCGATGGACTTCACCGTGCACGCCGGCTCGAGCCGGCGGCCGAAGAAGCCAATGGCTTGCGGGTTGCCCCACTTGCCGTGCATGAGCACCACGGCGCAGGCCTTGTCGGCGGCCTGCGCGCGCGCCGGTGACGCCGCGCAGAGCCACAACAGCGCGGCGGCCACCAGCGCTGTCGCCTGCCACAGAAAACGGCGGTTGATGCGGTCAAAGATCATGTTCAGCTCCCCCTGTGAAACGAGGGGCCACGATACACCGCGCCTTCACCGCGCGGGGCGCGCAGCGGCGATGGCATGCGTGAAGGAATGTGCAGCGCAGCGGGCTTGATCTGCAGGCGCGCCGCGGACCATACTGGTCAGAACCCCAATGGAGGCCTCGCCTTGAAGATCCTCGTCGCCGTGGACGGCAGTCCCTACACCCAGCGCGTGCTGGCCTTCATCGCCAGCCAGCCCCAATGGCTGGGGCCGCAACACCGCTACACGGTGCTGCATTGCGTGCTGCCCCTGCCCCACCGCGCCGCCGCCTTCGTCGACCGGCCGCAGGTGCAGGCCCTGTACCGCGATGACGCCGAGACGGTGTTGCGCCCGGTGCGCGCGTTCTTCGCCGAACACCAGCTGAAAGCGCGCTTCGTCCACCGCATGGGCAGCGCCGCATCGGCCATCGCCCGCATGGCCGACCGCGAGGGTTTCGACATGGTCATCCTGGGCTCGCACGGGCACGGCGCGCTGGCCGGCCTGGTCATGGGCTCGGTGGCCACCAAGGTGCTGGCCTCATGCCGCACACCGGTGCTGCTGGTGCGCTGAGCGCCGCCGGCGCAGATGACGCCGATGACGCTGACACCGCACAGGGCCTCACCTCGGCGCAGGCCCAGGAGGCCCTGCGCAGCCACGGCTTCAACGACATCGTGGCGCCCACCGCAAGCGGCTGGAAGGTGGTGGCGCGCGACACCGCGCGCGACCCCATGCTGTGGTTTCTGGCGTTCACCTCGGGCCTGTTCGCGCTGCTGGGGCAGTACACCGAATCGCTGACGCTGCTGCTGGCCCTGGCGCCCCTGCTCGGCATGGACGCGTGGCTGCACCGGCGCACGTCGGCGTCGTCGGCGGCCCTGGCGGGCCGGCTGGCCAGTTCGGCGCGCGTGCTGCGCGATGGGCAGTGGCAAGACATCGCGGCCCGCGAGCTCGTGCCCGGCGACCTGGTGGCGGTGACACCGGGCGGCTACTTTCCCGCCGATGGCCTGCTGGTCGGCGGGCACGGGCTGCAGGTGGACGAGTCGACGCTGACCGGCGAATCGCTGCCGGTGCCCAAGCGCGCCCTGGACACCGATGCACCGGCCACGGAGCGCCAGGTGCCCGAGCTGCACCGGGGCCGTGCGGGCACGCGGCTGCTGACCGGCCAGGCGCGGCTGCGCATCGTGGAGACCGGGGGCGACACGCGTTACGGCGCGATCGCGCGCTCGGCCACCGAGGGCAGCCACGCCGCCACCCCGCTGCAGCGCGCGATCGGCCAGCTGGTGCTGGTGTTGCTCGGCGTGGCCCTGCTCATGTGCGCCGCCCTCGCCGCCATACGGCTGTGGCACGGGCACGGCTGGATCGATGCGCTGCTGAGCGCGGTGACCCTGGCCGTGGCGGCGATTCCCGAGGAGTTTCCCGTGGTGTACACCGGCTTCCTCGGTGTGGGGGTGTTGCGGCTGGCGCGCAAGAAGGCGCTGGTGCGGCGCGCGGTGGCGGTGGAGAACATCGGCCGCGTGAGCTGCATCGTGTCCGACAAGACCGGCACCATCACCGCCGGCACGCTGGTGCTGGCCCATCGCGCGCCAGCCGATGGCCTTGACGAAGACACCGTGCTGCAGAGCGCCACCTTCGCCGCCCGCCCCGACAGCGGTGACCCGCTCGATCAGGCGCTGCACGCGGCCGCCGGCCCCCTGCCGCCCGCCACGCGGCTGGCCGAATTCCCGTTCACCGAAGCGCGGCGCCGCGAGACCGCCGTGCTGCGGCTGGCCGACGGCACCACCACGGCCTTCACCAAGGGCGCGCCCGAAACCGTGATGGCCCTGTGCGCGCTGACCGAGGCCGAACGCGCGGCGTGGACCGAGCGCATCGAGGCCTACGCCCGCTCGGGGCACAAGGTGATCGCCTGCGCGCGGCGCGCGCTGCCCGCGGACGCGGCGCCCGACACCGAACCCGCCGAGGGCTTCAGCCTCGTCGGCCTGCTGGCGTTCGAAGACCCGGTGCGCGACGGCGTGCGCGAGGCCATTGCCGACTGCGTGGCCGCCGGCATGCGCGTGATCATGGTCACCGGCGACCTCCCGAGCACCGCCGAGGCCATTGCGCGCGAGATCGGGCTCGGGGGCGGCCAGCCCCGGGTGATCGTGCTGGCCCCGGGCGACGACGCCGCGGCCGCGCTGCGCGCGCACGGCGGCGTTCACGTGGTGGCCCGCGCCACGCCCGCGCAGAAGCTCGCGCTGGTGCAGGCGCTGCAGGCCGACGGCGAGCTGGTGGCCGTCACCGGCGACGGCGTGAACGACGTGCCCGCGCTGCGCCAGGCCGACGTCGGCGTGGCCATGGGCGAACGCGGCACGCGCAGCGCGCGCGAGGTGGCGCCGGTGGTGCTGCTCGACGACAACTTCCGCACCATCGTGCACGCGGTGGGCGAAGGCCGCCAGCTGTTCCAGAACCTGCGGCTGGCGTTCGCCTACCTGCTGCTCGTGCACCTGCCGCTCGTGGCCGCCGCTGCTGCGGTGCCGCTCATGGGCCTGCCGCTGCTGCTGCTGCCGATCCACATCGTGTGGCTGGAGTTGGTGATCCACCCCACCGCCCTGCTGGCCTTCCAGGGCCTGCCGGCGGCGGGCCCACTCGCCCCGGTGCAGCACCACCACCGGCGCGCGCGTTTCTTCTCGGCCGGCGCCTGGGGCGCGATCGTGCTGATCGGCGGGCTGGTGAGCGTGGCCGTGGTGGGGAGCTACCTGCACGCGCTGGGCGCCGACCGCCAGGTGGAGCACGCGCGCGCGATGGCGCTGGGCGTGCTGCTGGCGGCCAGCGCCGGCTTCACCGCCGGCCTCGCGGGCCTGCGCCGGGCGAGCCCGCGCGGGCTGGTGGCAGGCACGCTGTTCTCGCTGGGCCTGCTGGTGCAGCTGCCGGCGGCCAGCGCGTGGCTGGGGCTGCGGCCGCTGCACGCGGCCGACTGGGGCCTGGTGGGGCTGGCGTTCGTGCTCACGGCGGTGGCGGCGCGCCGCCTCGCCGCCGCCGCCGCGAAGCCCTTCAGTTCGCCTTGATGTTTCTTTCCCGCACGATCGCCCCCCACTTCGCGTCCTCCTTGCGCATGAACGCCGTCAGTTCCGCGCGGGTCGTGGGTTGGGGCGTCAGGCCGTGCTGGTTGAGAGCGCCCTTCACCTCGGCGTCGTTGAGCACCTTCACGATCTCCTGGTTCCAGCGGTCGAGCAAAGGCGCAGGCGTTTTGCCCGGGGCCACGAAGGCATACCAGTTCAAAGCCTCGAAGCCCGGGTAGCCGGCTTCGGCCACGGTGGGGATGTTGGGCAGGTAGGCCGGGCGCGTGAGGCCGGTGGTGGCCAGGGGCACCAGGGCACCGGTTTCCACGTGCGGCAGCGCCGTGGGCGGCGCCGCAAAGTAGGAAGCCACACGTTCGCCCAGAAGGTCATTGAGCGCGGGCGCGCCGCCCTTGTAGGGCACATGCACCATGGCAATGCCCGCGCGCTGGTTGAACAGCTCGCCCGCCAGGTGCGACGCCGAGCCCGCGCCGGTGGACGCGAAGTCGAGGGTGTTGGGTTTCTTCTTTTCCAGCGCCACGAACTCGGCCAGCGTTTTCACGCCCAGCGCCTTGTGCGCCACGAGCACGTTGGGAAAGTTCACGCCGCCCGAGACGGGCGCGAGGTCTTTGAAGGGGTCGTACGACACCTTCATGATGTGCGGCGCGATCGTGAGCGGGCCGATGGAGCCGAACAGCAGCACCGAACCATCGGGCGCGGCGTTGGCCACGTACTGGTGCGCAATGTTGCCGCCCGCGCCGCCCTTGTTCTCCACCACCACCGACTGGCCGATGTTGGCCGCGAGCTTCTTCGCAATCAGGCGCGCCGCGGCATCGGCCGCGCCACCGGCGGCAAAGCCCACCACCAGCGTCACCGGCTTCTTGGGCGGAAAGTCCTGCGCGGGCGCCGGGCTGGCCAGGGTCAGCGCGGCGGCGGTGAGCGCGAAAGCGCGCAGCAGTTGTCGTGTGGTCATCGTGGAGCTCTCTCGGTTGGGAAAATCACTCAGTCGGCGCCCAGACCCACCGGGTTGGGCAGGCGCTTCTCCACCGCATGCCGCAGCAGCGCCGCCGTGCGGAACATGCCGTGCGCGAACTTGCCGTAGGGCAGCGTGGCGAACAGGGCCATCACCGCGCCCAGGTGCGCGCACAGCAGCAGCGTCATGGCCGGGGTGCCGCGGCCCCACCACAGCAGCAGGCCGCTCGCGCCGGTGAGGAACAGCAGCGCGATGAAGGCGCGGTCCATGGGGCGTTGGGCGGGGTCGCCATGGCGTTCGTGGCGGCGCAGGTTCAGGCGCCACAGGCCCGCGGTGCCCAGCACCAGCATCAGCCCGCCCGCGCCGCCGAGCAGCTTGGGCAGGCTCGGGAAGTCGTAGGGCGCCACCCAGCCGAACAGGTAGTGGTAGAGCGTGGCCACGCTGGTGGCCGCAAAGCACAACACGAAGCCGTAGAAGGTGAGGTGGTGGAAGCGCCGGCGCGAGAGCGTGTAGGCCTCGTCGTCGTTGTGGCAGCCCTCGCCGTGGCCGCCGTCGAGGTACTTCAGGCGCAGCACGTCGTGCGTGGCCTCGGCCGCGGCCGGGGCCTGCACCGGCACGCCGCCGGTCACGGGCGTGATGTCGCGCCAGAAGCGGCGCACGCCCATGCCGAGTGCGAACACCACGAACAGGAACACCGGCGCGAACAGGCCCACGAGCAGGTTGTGCGGGAACACGCGGTAGAAGTCGCCGCGCGCGGCGTCGGCCCACAGGCTGCCCTGCGTGGCCGCGGCCAGCAGCAGGAACAGCGCGATGCCCAGCGCCAGCGCCACCGAGAGCACCAGGCCGTTGCGCTGGTACAGCCGGCCCAGCGCGGGCGGCCAGGCGTAGTCGGCATAGGTCTGCCCGCGCACCTGGGCCATGGCCTGGGGCACGTTCACCGCGAAGTCGTGCGGCGGCGCGTACTGGCAGGCGTGCAGGCAGGCGCCGCAGTTGTGGCACAGGTTGGCCATGAAGTGCACGTCGGCCTTGCCGAATTCGAGCCGGCGCGTCATGGCCGGGAACACGGCGCAAAAGCCTTCGCAGTAGCGGCAGGCGTTGCAGATCTGCAGTTGCCGCGCCACCTCGGTTTCGGCGGGGGTGAGCGGCACCGGCTGGCCGTTGGCGAGTTGGCGCGCGTCGCGCGCCAGGGCTTCAAGCGCCTGCATGCAACGCTCCCTGTTTCAGAGCGGCCTTGGCCGCGTTGGTGCCCGCGATGCGGCCGAAGGCGGTGCCGATGGACATGCCCACCCCCGCGGTGTAGCCCTTGCCCAGCACGTTGCCGGCCATCATCTCGCCGGCCACGAAGAGGTTGTCGCTGGGCGTGTCGTTGAAGCGCACGGCGGCGGTGTCGTCGGTCTTCAGGCCCAGGTAGGTGAAGGTCACGCCCGGGCGCAACGCGTAGCCGTAGAAGGGCGCGGTGTCGATGGGGCGGGCCCAGTGGGTCTTGGCGGGCGTCACGCCCTCGGTGTGGCAGTCGTCGAGCGCGGTGTGGTCGAAGGTGCCCACGCGGCAGGCGGCGTTGTAGTCGTCGAGGGTCTGCATGAAGGTGGCCTCGTCCAGGCCGAGCTGGCGCGCGAGTTCGGGCAGGCTGTTGGCCTTCACGCCCGGGAACACCGGCGGCATGAAGCGGCCGATGGCCTTGGCGTCGATGATGGAATAGGCGATCTGCTGCGGCTGCTGGGCCACCAGGCGGCCCCAGATGGCGTAGCGCTTGGGCCAGAAGTCTTCGCCTTCGTCGTAGAAGCGCCTCGCCTCGCGGTTCACCACCACGCCCAGCGACACGCAGTCGATGCGGGTGCAGATGCCACCGTCGTAGAGCGGCGCGCGCGCGTCGATGGCCACCATGTGGGCCTGCGTCGGGTCGCCGATGCCGTCGGCCCGGTGGTCGTCGAGCAGGTGGCGCAGCAGCACGCCCTGGTTGTAGGCGGTGCCGCGGATGAGGAAGTTGTCGGCCGGCCATTCGCCGCGCGCGTTCTGCCCCCAGGCCTCGCGCAGCCAGTCGCGGTTCGACTCGAAGCCGCCCGCGGCGAGCACGCAGGCGCGCGCGGCAATGCGCTCGCCGCTCTGGAGATGGGCGGCCACGAAGCGGCCGTCGCGCACTTCGATGCGTGCCACCGGCGCCTGGTAGCGCACCTGCACGCCCAGGCGCTCGGCGCTGCGGTAGTAGGCGTTCACCAGGGCCTTGCCGCCGCCCATGAAGAAGGCGTTGGTGCGCGCCACGTGCAGCGCGCCCGACAGCGGCGGCTGGAAATGCACACCATGGCGGCGCATCCAGTCGCGGCAGGTGGACGAGGCGCGGATGGTGAGCCGCGCGAGGTGTTCATTGGTGAGGCCGCCCGTGACCTTGAGCAGGTCCTGCCAGAACTCTTCTTCGGGGTAGGCGTCCACCAGCACGTCCTGCGGTGCGTCGTGCATGCAACGCAGGTTGCGCGTGTGAGCGGAATTGCCGCCGCGCCATTCGCGCGGCGCGGCTTCGAGCAGAAGCACGCGCGCGCCGGCCTCGCGCGCCATGAGCGCGGCGCACAACGCGGCGTTGCCACCACCGATCACCAGAACATCAGGGTCCACCTCGGGCCTCGTCGGGGAGTAGGCCGACGGCCCACCGCCGGCAACGCCCGCACTCTAGGCAGACACCGCGCGCCCGGGAAGCGAGCGCCCGGCATGGGGGTATCAGGTTTTGTGATGCCAGGGCCGCGTGCCGGGCCAGGCGCCGCCCTCGACCAGCCGCTTGGCGCAATCGGCGATGACCACGCGCGTGGCCAGCGCGGCCGGTGAGAGCTCGTCGTCAGACAGGCTGCACAGCACGTTGGTGCGGCGCATCTGCGGGTCGTCGATCAGCGAGAGGCGAAAGCGCTCGCTCGCGTCGGGAAAGCCGTGCACCGCGGCATAGGGCTGCAGGCTGCCGCCCAGACCGGCGTTCACCGCGGCCATCACGAGCGAGAGCGAATCCACTTCGAGCACCACGCGCGGGGTGATGCCGGCGCGCTGGAAGGCCGCGTCGAGCGTGATGCGCAGGCCGTGCGGGTGGGTGGGCAGGATCAGGTCTTCACCGGCCAGGTCGGCGAGCGCGAGGCGCGCGGCGCGGCGGCGCCGGCGCTGGGTGATGAGGAACAGGTCTTCGGTGAACAGCGGCTGGCGCTCCAGCAGCCGGTCGCCGGGGCCGCGGCCGCCCTGCCCCGCGTGCGGGTCGAACAGCATGGCGAGGTCGAGCTCGCGCGCGTTGAGCTGGGCCGCGAGGTGGCCCGACATGCCTTCCACCAGGTGCAGGCGCACGTCGGGGTAGCGCTCGCGCATGGCCTGCATGAGCGGCAGGCCCAGCACCGCCGCGGTGGTGGCCGCCAGGCCCACGCTCACCGAACCCGACAGGCGCGCCGATTGCGCCGCGCGCACCGCCTGGTCGGCGTGGCGCAGCGTGAGCTTGGCCTCGCGGAAGAAGGCCATGCCGGCCTCGGTGGGCAGCACGCCGCGCGGGGTGCGCTGCAGCAGCCGCGTGCTGAGCTCGCCCTCGAGCCGGCCGATCTGCTGGCTCAGGGCCGATTGCACGAGGTCGAGCTCGGCCGCGGCCCGGCTCATGGAGCCGAGTTCGACGATCCGGACGAAGTAGCGCAGCTGTCGCAGTTCCATGGCGGGCGGGCGGTGGGACAGCGCGCATTGTCGGGCACGGGCCCGCGCCCGCGCGCCTCAGAGCCCGCCGCTGGCCATGAGCACGTGGCCCGACACGTAGTCGCTCTCGGGGTAGCAGAGCAGCGCGATCGCGCCCGCGGCCTCTTCGGTGCTCGCGCCGCGGCCCAGCGGAATCTGCGCTTCGAGCGCGCGCACCTGCTCGGCCGGGATGCCGGCGGGAATGGCGCGGCCTTCGATGTCGACCTGCGTGGCGCTGCCCTTGTCCACGGCCTGCGTCATGCGCGTGACCACGTAGCCGAAGGCCACCGCGTTCACGTTCACGTGGTAGCGGCCCCACTCGCGCGCGAGCGTGCGCGTGATGCCCACGATGCCCGCTTTGCCCGCGGCGTAGTTGGTCTGGCCCGCGCTGCCCAGGATGCCCGCGATGGACGACACGTTGACCACCTTGCGCTGCACGCGCCGGCCTTCGGCGTTCTCGCGCTTGGCGGCTTCGCGCAGGTGGCCGGCCGCGGCGCGCAGGATGCGGAACGGCGCCTTGAGGTGGATGTCCAGCATGGCGTCGAACTGCTCGTCGCTCATCTTCTGGATCACGCCGTCCCAGGCGTAGCCGGCGTTGTTGACGATGATGTCGAGCCCGCCGTGGTTGTCGAGCGCGGCCTGCACGAAGCGCGCGCCGAAGGCCGGGTCGGTGACGCTGCCGGCGCAGGCCGAGGCCTGGCCACCGGCCGCGCGGATCTCGGCCACCACCTGCTCGCACAGCGCGGCGTCGAGGTCGTTCACGACCACGGTGGCGCCTTCGGCGGCGAGCTTGAGCGCGGTGGCGCGGCCGATGCCGCGGCCCGAGCCGCTGACGATGGCGATCTTGTTCTGGAGCTTCATGGGGTTCTCGCCCGGTAGGTGGAGGTTCAGTGCCCGCGGTAGACGGGTTCGCGTTTTTCCATGAAGGCGCGCGGGCCTTCGCGGGCGTCGGCACTGGCCATCACCCGGGCCTTGGCCTCGTCCTCGAGGCGGTAGGCCTGATCGAGCGGCAGGCCGCTGGCGGCCACCACGGTGCGCTTGACCGCCTGCACGGCCACGGGGCCGTTGCGCGCGATCTTCGCGGCCAGGGCCAGGGCCTGCGGCATCAGCTCGGCCGCGGGCAGCACGCGGTTCACCAGGCCCAGGCGCTGCGCCTCGGCGGCGCTGATGGCATCGCCCGTGAGCATGAGCTCCATGGCCACGGCCTGCGGGATCTGGCGCGGCAGCCGCGCGAGCGAGCCCGCGAAGGGGATCAGCGCGCGCTTGACCTCGGGCAGCGCAAACGTGGCGTGCTCGGCGCACAGGCGGATGTCGGTGCCGAGCAGGATCTCGAAGCCCGCGGCCATGCAGGCGCCGTTCACCGCGGCGATCACGGGCTTGTCGAGCGGGTAGTCGCGCAGGCCCGAGGCGGCCATCACCAGCGGCTCGTTGAGCACGCGGTGGTCCCACGCGTCCTGCGGCTGGCGGTCGCCGCTCATGAGCGGCAGCGTGCGCGCAAGGTCGCCGCCCGCGCAGAAGGCCTTGTCGCCGCTGCCCGTGAGGATGGCCACGCGCAGCGACGGGCTCTGCGCAAAGGCCACCACGTGGTCGGCAAGCTGGCACAGCATGCGCGGCGTGAGCGCGTTGCGCGACGCGGGCGCGTCGAGCGTGAACACGGCGATGTCGCCCTGCGTCTCGAAACGGACCTGGCCTTCGCTCATGCGTCTTCTCCTTGCACCGCCACGCGGTAGGCCAGCGGGAATGGCGCCATGATGGCCCGCACGGCCTCGGCGTGCTGCGCGGCCGCCTCGGCGCTGCGCGCGGCGAACAGCACCTGCAGGCCGCTGCTGGCATCGGCCACGCGAATCTCGAACGCGTCGGCCAGCCCGGCCCTGGCCAGGCGCTCGCCGAGCGCGGTTTCGCAGGCCATGGCGCGCAGGCGCGGCTTGAACACCTTGCCCACCGCGGTGAGCGGCACGCTGGGCACGATCTGCACGCGCTTGGGGTAGGCCGGCCGCTCGGGAATGCGCGCGTTCGCGAAGGCCGAGAGTTCTTCGGGCGTGACCGATGCGCCCGGGCGCACCGACACGTAGACCACCGCGACCTCGCCCGCGTACTCGTCGGGCTCGCCCACGGCCGCGGCCACCATCACATCGGGGTGCTGCAGCAGCGCTTCTTCGATCTGCTGCGGGTCGATGTTGTGGCCGCTGCGGATGATCACGTCCTTGGCGCGGCCGGTGATGAACACGCGGCCTTCGGCGTCGATGTGGCCGATGTCGCCCGTGATGAGCCAGCCCTGGTCGTCGAAGGTGCCGGTGTTGCGGCGCGCGTCGGTGTAGCCCGGGCCCACGTTGGGGCCGCGCAGGCGCACGATGCCGCTCTCGCCGGGCGCGCAGCGCTGGCCCTCGGCGTTCACGGCCACCACCTCGGTGTAGGGCAGCGGCAGGCCGCACGAGCCCGGCGTGCGCGGGCCCAGGAAGGGCTCGATGCTGACCACGCCCGCGCACTCGGTCATGCCCAGGATGTTGCGCACGGCGATGCCGTAGCGGCGCTCGAAGGCCTGCGCGAGTTCGTTGGGCAGCGGCGAGCCGCCCGTGAGCAGCGCGCGCACCGAGCCGCGCGAGGCCTGGCCCGGTTCGAGCTTGAGCAGCGTGCCCATCACCGTGGGCACGGCCGCGAGCAGGCTCACGCGGTGTTGCTCGACGAAGTCCCAGTAGCGCTGCATGAAGCCGGTGTTGCGCAGGCCGAGCAGCGTGGGCAGCACGATCTGCGCGCCACTGAGCAGCACCGACAGGCCGTACACGAAGGCCCCGGCCACATGGAACAGCGGAAAGCCGTTGAGCAGCGTGTCGCGCTCGTCCATGGCGTAGAACTGGGCCGCGCACCACGAGGAATGCAGCTGGTTGCTGTGGCGGTGCTGCGCGAGCTTGGGCGCGCCCGTGGTGCCGCCGGTGTGGAACAGCGCGGCCAGCCGGTCGGCGCCGGTGGTGATGGCGGGCGCGAGCGCGTCGCCGGGCATGGCGTCCACCGCGGTCATGAAGTCGCGCGCGCCGGGCGCGCCGCCCACGGCGAACACGTGCTGCAGGCCCGGGCATTCGCGCGCCACGGCGCTGGCCTTGCTCCAGATGTCGAGCTCGGGGTGCGGGCCCAGGGCCACCAGGATCTGGCAGCCCGACGTCTGCACGAGCTCGGCGATGTGCGCGGGCTCGAGCAGGTAGTTGATGGGGCACACCACGCCCGCGGTCTCGCCACCCCAGAGCGTGAGGTGCGCCTCGGGGATGTTGGGCAGCAGCATGGCCACGCGCGGGCCCCGGCCCTCGGCATCGGGCGGCACCAGCGCGGCGAACAGGTTGGCGGTGCGGTGGATGCGCTCGAGCAGTTCGGCGTAGCGCCAGGTCTGCACGGGCTGCGCCGGGTCGGGCTCGCGCACGTAGGTGATGGCCGGGCGATCGGCGTGCCGCAGCGCCGCGGCGCGCAGCGCGTCGTACACGTGCGTGTGCGGCATGAACTGCGCATACGGCAGCGCGCCGATGGCCGCCACGTCGGCGAGGGTCTCAATACGGTGGCGCTGCATGTCAAGCCTCCCGCCGGGCCGCCCCAAGGGAGGCTTGCGCCCCCTCGGGGGGCAGCGAATACACGGAGTGATGAGCGTGGGGGCGCATTTCGTTCAGTCGCCGCGGAAGCCCGATGCTTTCACGATCCCTGCCCAGCGCGGGTACTCGGCGCGCAGCATGCGGTCGGTGTCGGCGCGCGAGAGGCCGGTGACGCTGAAGCCGGCCTCGACGATCTTGGCCTTGGTGTCGGGCGACTGCACCGCCGCGGCCGCCTCGCGCGCCAGCAGGTCGAGCACGGCGGGCGGCGTGGCCGCGGGCGCCATCAGCGCGAACCAGGCCGACACGTCCATCTTGGGGTAGCCCACCTCGATCATGGTCGGCACCTGCGGCAGCAGCGGCGAGCGCACGGGCGCGCTGGTGGCCAGCGCGCGCATCTTGCCGCCCTTGATCTGCGCCGCGCCCAGCGCGGTCGACACGAAGGCGCCGGCCACGTCGCCGTTGATGATGCCGGTCACGGCGTCGCCGGTGTTGCGGTAGTGCACCGGCTCGATCTTGAAGCCCGCGGCCTCGGCGAAGACCTCGGCGCCGAAGTGGCCCGGGCTGCCCGCGCCGAAGGTGCCGAAGTTGATCTTGTCGCCGCGCGCCTTGGCGGCTTTCACGAAGTCGGCCACGGTCTGGTGCGGCGAGTTCGCGGGCACGGCCAGCAGCAGGTCGACCTTGCCCACCTCGCTCACGCCGGTGAGTTCCTTGGTCGGGTCGTATTGCAGCTTGCTGAACGCGGGCGGCGCGATGGCGATCGAGCCCACCTCGCCGAGCAGCAGGGTGTAGCCGTCGGGTTGGGCCTTGGCCACGGTCTGCGCCGCGATCTGGCCGCCTGCGCCGGGCTTGTTGTCCACCACCACCTGCTGCTTGAGCAGCTCGGCCATGCGCTGCGCGAGGAAACGCGCGAGCACGTCGGGCGCGGTGGCCGGCGGGTAGCCCACCACGATGCGGATCGGGTACGCAGGGTAGGTCTGGGCCAGGGCGGTGACGGGCAGTTGGGCGGCGGCCAGCAGGGCCGTGCCGGCCACGAAGTGGCGGCGCGAAAGGCTCATGGTCTTGTCTCCGGAGAAGGGTTCGGGAGCCCCAGTGTGGCCACGGCCGCGGCCGCGGGCTGTCTACCGAGAGGGAGACAAAACGCGCGCTGCGCCCCGCCGCGCTTCAGGGAAAACCCGGGGAAACCCCGGGGCGCGCACCGCGCGAGCGCGCGTAGAGTTCCATACAGTACTGTCTGGAAGCGCATGCAGCTCATTCCCCTGCCCCTTGCCCCGTCGCGGCCCGCCCCGCGCGCGGCGCTGGACACGCTCACCGGCTTCATCGGCACCGTGGGCGCCGACGACTTCGGCCAGCGCGCGCTCGCGCAACTCAACCAGTTGCTGCTGGTGTCCTCGTGGTCGGTGTTCCGGCTGCACGACGACCGGCCGCCGTCCATGCCCGCCTCGGGCACCTACCGCCTGCCCGACCACACGGGCGACTCGTGGAAGACCTACCGCGAATCGCTCTACCAGCGCGACCAGACCTTCGTGGCCGCGCGCGACCAGGCGCGCCACACGCCCGAGATGCTGGTGCACTGGAACGCGCGCGAGATCCCGCGGCCGCACCGCGAGCGCATTTACACCCGCGCGGGCCTGCGCGAGCGCCTGTCGCTGATCGGGCGCGACAGCGAGCCCGGCCTGCTCTCGGTGAACCTCTACCGCCACGAAGGCGAGCGGCCCTTCAGCGACGACGAGATCGATGCCGTGGGCAGCGCGACCTCGCTGCTGCTCGCGTGCGTGAAGCGCCACATCGCGCTGTCGTCGGTGGCCACGCAGACGCGCAGCGCGCTCGATGCGCTCACGCGGCGCGAGCGCGAGGTCTGCGAGCGGCTGCTCAAGGGCCTCACCTACGACGGCATCGCGGCCGACATGGGTGTGTCGGCCGGCACCGTGAAGACCTACCGCAACCGCGCCTTCGAGCGGCTGGGCATCCACCACCGCAACCAGTTGTTCGCGCTGGTGAGCCGGCCGGGGGCGGTTTAGGCGGCCGTGGGAGCATCAGGCCGCCGCGTCCGCGGCGGCCCCTGACTCAGTTCGCCTTGCGGCTCTCCAGCTCGCGCTTGAGCTCGCCCAGGATCTGATCCGCGTTGCCGCCGGCGCGTTGCACGTCTTGCGCCCAGCGCTGGTACAGCGGCTCGGCCGCCTTGTGCCAGGCTTCCTGCTGTGCGGGCGTGAGCTTCACGATG
This sequence comes from Hydrogenophaga sp. T2, assembly GCF_049843535.1. Taxonomy (NCBI): domain Bacteria; kingdom Pseudomonadati; phylum Pseudomonadota; class Betaproteobacteria; order Burkholderiales; family Comamonadaceae; genus Hydrogenophaga; species Hydrogenophaga sp. T2. Next base: position 674,960 of record NZ_JBBHZJ010000001.1, read on the forward strand.
GTGTGGCCCGCGGCTTTTTCGAGCTTGGCCTGGCCCGAGTCCTCGAAGTCGCCCCAGGCCGCGCCGACCTTGGCGGCCCACTCGTTGCTGCAGTGGTCGTCGATGACCTTCTTCTGCGCCGCGCTGAGCTTGCCGTACCAGGACGGGTTCATCACCCAGACGAAGTTGGCGCTGTACAGGCGCATGTCGTTGTGGAACTTCACCGCCTTGTCCACGCCGAAGCTCAGCGTGGAATCCCAGGGGAAGGTGATGGCGTCGGCAATGCCTTTTTCAAGCGCGTCGCGCGACTCGGGCGCCGACACGCTCACGTTGGTGCCGCCCAGCAGCGTCACGAACGAGGCCACGGTGCCGTTGGCCGGGCGGATCTTCATACCGCGGATCTGCGCCGGGTCGGTGATGGGTTTCTTGGAATGCAGCGTGCCGATGTGCTGGTGCGCGAAGCAGTACTTCACGTCCTTCATTTCCTTCTCGGCGTACTTGCGGTACCAGGCGTCGAGCGCGGCCGAGCCCGGGCCGGGGCGCGCGCTCATGAAGGGCAGCTCGGAGGCCGCGAAGATGGGGAAGCGGTTGGCCTGGTAGCCCGGGCTCACCCAGGTCATCGCGGCGATGCCGTCGCGCGCCATGTCGTAGTGGTCGGGCGCCTTGCCGAGCTGCTGCGCCGGGAACAGCATGACCTTGATGCTGCCTTTGGACGCGGCCTCGACCGACTTGGCCCAGGGCTCGAAGCCGGTCTTGGACAGCGAATGCGTGCCCGGCAGCCAGTGGCCGAAGTTGAGCTCGACGGGTTTGTCCTGCGCCTGTGCGGCGCCGGCGGCGAGGCCGAGCGCGAGCGCGGCGGCTTGGATGGTTGCGGTTTTGAACACCTTGTCTCCTCTTGTGGTGGGTGGAAAAAATCAGGGCCGCACCGGGCGGCGCACGATACGGATGGGTTGCACGAGCGGGCGGCCGAGCACGCCCGAGAGCTGCCGGCCTTCGGGGTCGGCGAGCGCGGCCTGGCGCAGCGCCTTCAGGCGTTCGGCCGGTGCACCCTGCGCGGCTTCGTCCAGCAGCGCGCCGAGGTTGCGGTGGCCGCGCCGGTGCGTGTCGCCATAGCCCTTGACGAGGTTGCCCGCGAGCGCGATCTCCAGCGCCGCGGCCTCGTGCATGCGGGACTCGATGGCCGCGAGCCAACGCGCGATGGCCGCGTGTTCCTCGGCAAAGCGCGCGGTGCGCCGGCGCAGACCCTTGAGCGAACGCAGCACGCACAGCATGAGAAAGCCGCGCAGCGTGTCTGTACGCACGTGCAGGCCCCGGTTCCAGGTGCGGCCCTCGGTGGCGCGGCGGAACCAGCGCGAGAGCGCGGGCGGCAGCAGGGAGGCGATCTCGTCGAGGCCGGGCTTGAGGTATTCGGTGGTGAGCAAGGGTTCGCCGGGCTTGGCGCCCACCTCGCGGCGCACGCGGTCGAGGCGCTCCTTGCGCGTCTTGAGCTGGGCCACGCGGATCACGTCTTCGTAGGCCATCCACAGCGCCAGGTGGCGCGCGGTCTCGCGCGTCACGTCCAGGCGCTCATGCCCGTCGCGGCCCGAGGCCTGCTCGGCCGCGAGCACGCGCTGCACGGTGTCGAGGTATTGCTCGGCGTAGCGCGCGTCCTGGTACCCGGTGGTGAGGGCCACGCCCGCGGCCACCACCGCGTGCAGCGGCTCGGGCAGCGCGCGCACGCGCGCCGGCAGTTCGTGCAGGCCCTTCACGCCCTCGGCGAGTTGCTGCGTGGCCTGCACGCGGCCCTGGGCGGCGTCGAAGCCGGCGGCAAAACCGCGCAGGCTGGCCTTCACCGCCTTGCCCGAACGCTCGATGGCGCGTTCGCAGGCCTCGCGCGCAAACGGCAGCACGCCCGAGCCGGCCATGGCGCCGAACAGCACGGTGTTGATCACGGTGCCGTGCTGCTGCGCGAGCGCGCGCATGTCGAGCAGCACGCTCGCGCGCGCCTGGCGCTGCGCGGCGTCGAGCACGCGGCCGCTGTCGAAGCGGCCGTCACCCATGGCCGCCTTTTCCGACACCGCGTACTCGCGGTGGGTCGAGGCCACCAGCAGCGTGCGCTCGGGGTGCACGTAGCCGTTCTGGATCGCGCGGCCGGCCTCCATGAGCTCGGACGCGGCCACCAGATCGACCTGACCCACGGTGGGCGTGAGCGAGAGCACCGGCTCGCGCCCGCCCAGCGCGGCGCGGCTCTCGGGGTAGATCTCGACGTAGTAGGTGGTGGCGCCGGTGCGCTGGGCCACGCCGGGCACCGAGGTGCTCTGCACCGGGAAGCCCGCTTCCATGGCGGCGTCGATGAGCCAGTCGGCCAGCACGCCGCCGCCCTCGCCGCCCATGGCGCCGATGAGGATGCACAGGGGTTGCGTCATGCCGCGAGCCTTTCGATGAGGGCGCCGCGCACGCGCGCCATGAAACGTTCGAAGGCGCCGGGGTTCTGCACCACCTCGGCCTTGTAGAAAGAGGGGCAGAGCACGGCCGCGTGCGCGTTCTCGCCGCACAGGCCGCAGCCCACGCAGCCGGTGTTCACCGCGGCCACGGGGTCGGTGCGCAGCGGGCTGGGGTTGGGCTTGATGGTGAGCGAGGGACAGCCCGAGAGGCGGATGCACGAGTGGTCGCCGGTGCACACGTCGTCGTCGATGCCGAAGCGCGTGCGCACCACGCGCTCGCCGCGCTGCAGCTGCTCGGCCAGCTTCGGCTTGATGCGGCGCTGGCGTTCGAGCTGGCATTCGCCGTCGGCGATGATGACCTTGAGCCCGCCTTCTTCGGTGGACATGGCCTCTTCGAGCACCTTCACCATCTCTTCCACCTGGTAGCTGCCCACCTTGCGGATCCATTGCACGCCCACGCCGCGCAGCGCTTTCTCGATGTCCAGCGTGAGCGGCTTGGCCGCGGGCTGCGACGGCGAGGACGGAATGGCCTGCGTGCCGGTGGCCGAGGTGTAGCCGTTCTGCAGGATCACGAGCACCGAGTCCTGGCCGTTGTAGACCGCGTTGACCACGCCGCTGGTGAAACCGTTGTGCCAGAAGCCGCCATCGCCCATGATGCTCACGGTGCGGTTGGCCATGAGCGGACCCACGCCCGACGAGCTCGCCAGACCCAGGCCGTAGCCCAGCACCGTGCTGCCCACGTTGAAGGGCGGCAGCGAGCCGAAGGTGTGGCAGCCGATGTCGGCGTTCACGTGCACCTGGCCGAGCTTTTGCTGCATCTGCTTGATGGCCGAGAACACCGGCCGCTCGGGGCAGCCGATGCAAAAGCCCGGCGGGCGCGTGGGCACGGGCGCGCCGATGGCGCTGCCCGCCTGCGCCTTGTGTTCGCGCAGCGCGCGCGCCCGCGCCGTGACCGGCGTGAGCGCCAGGCCGGCGGGCGTTTCGAGTTCCAGGAAACGCGCCAGGCCTTCGAGCACCACGTCGCCGGTGTACTCGCCCGCCATGGGGAACACGTTCTTGCCGTGCACGCGCGTGGCCACACCGGCCTTGCGCAGCACCGCGTGGATCGCGTCTTCGATGTAGTTGGGCTGGCCCTCCTCCACCAGCAGCACGGCCTGCTTGTCGCGGCAGAAATCGAGCAGCTCGTCGGGCACCAGCGGGTACACCACGTTGAGCACGTAGATCGGCAGCTTCGACTGGCCGAAGGCATCGGCCAGGCCGAGCTGCTGCAGGCCGCGGATCAGGCCGTTGTAGAGCCCGCCGGGCACGATCAGGCCCACGTCGCCGAGCTCACCGTCGAAGCGCTCGTTGAGGCCCGCCTCGCGGATGAAGCGCAGCGCGGCCGGCCAGCGCTGCTCGACCTTCTGGCGCTCGTGCTGGTAGATCGAAGGCGGCAGGTTGATGCGGCCGTAGTCGAAGGCGGCCTGCTCGATGGGCTGGCGCAGCGAGACCGCGGGCGCGCGGTTGTCCTTGCATTCGAAGTGGCCGTGCACGTGGCAGGCGCGGATGCGCAACTGCAGCATCACGGGCGTGCTGCTCGCTTCCGAGAGTTCGAAGCTGCGCTCCACCGCGTCCACGATGGAGCCGAGGTTGGGCCGCGGGTCCATGAGCCAGATCTGCGACTTCATGGCGAAGGCGTGGGTGCGCTCCTGGATGATGGACGAGCCCTCGCCGTAGTCCTCGCCGAGGATGATCAGCGCGCCGCCCGTGACGCCGGCCGACGCGAGGTTGGACAGCGCGTCGGACGCGACGTTGGTGCCCACCGTGCTTTTCCAGGTGACCGCGCCGCGCACCGGGTAGTGGATGGACGCGGCCAGCATGGCGGCGGCGCCGGCCTCGGAGGCATTGGCCTCGAAGTACACGCCCAGCTCCTGCAGCAGCTCGCGCGCGTCGCCGAGCACGTCGATGAGGTGCGAGACCGGCGCGCCCTGGTAGCCACCGATGTAGCTCACACCCGACTGCAGCAGGGCTTTGGTGACGGCGAGGATGCCCTCGCCGTGAAAGGTCTGGCCGCCGGCCAGCCGCAGCGACCGGACCTCGGCAGCGAACGATCGCTCCATGCGTGAATGTCTCCGTGGAATGCGCCGGGGGCGCTGGTGTTGTCCGCGGATGCTAGGGAGCGAGCCGCATAAATCCTATCGATAGAATCCTTGTTACACATCGAACAACAAGATGGCGAAGACCCCGGCAGACGACATCCCCACCCGCTTCGACCTGAACCTCGTGCGCGCCTTCGTCTCGATTTACGAGACCCGCAGCGTCACCCAGGCCGCGGAGCGGCTCAACCTCACGCAGCCCACCATCAGCCACGCGCTGGCGCGCCTGCGCGTGCTCTACAACGACCGCCTGTTCTCACGCGGCAGCGCGGGCCTGGTGCCCACCGCGGTGGCCGAACGGCTGCACGAGCAACTGAGCGTGGCGCTCATGGCCATCGAGGGCACGCTCGACTCGCGCGCGAGCTTCCAGCCGCTGCACTCCACGCGGCGCTTTCGCATCGCGCTGTCCGACATCGGCTCGCTGTTCTTCACGCCGCCGCTGCTCAAGCGCTTCCAGGTGGAGGCGCCCAGCATCCAGGCCGAGTTCGTGCAGCTCAACGACACGCTGCTCGACGAGCTCGCACGCGGCACGCTCGACCTCGCCATCGGCAACCTGCCCAGCCTGCACACGCACACGCGCAACGAGCTGCTGTTTCGCGAGCGCTACGTGTGCCTGCTGGCGCACGACCACCCGTGCACCGACGCGGTGATCGACCTCGACACCTTCAGCCGCGCGCGCCATGTCATGGTCACCTCGCCCTCGTCGGGCCATGCGCTGATCGACGGCGCGCTGGCCGAGCGCGGCGTGCAGCGCCGCGTGGTGGCGCTGGTGCCGCAGTTCTCGGTGCTGCCCAGCCTGGTGGAAGACAGCGACCTCGTGGTGGTGCTGCCCAGCCGCGTGGCCGAGCTGTTCGTGAGCCAGCGCCGCCTGCGCATGGCCGAACTGCCGGTACCCATCCCCGATTTCGAGGTGCGCATGCACTGGCATGCGCGGCAGGAAAACGCCTCGGCGCACAAGTGGCTGCGCGACGAGGTCCGGCGCTCGCTCAGCGGGCTGTGAACCCGGCTGTGAGCGCCTCGGCGAAGGCCGGCGCGAGCTGACCGCGCCCGAGTTCGCGCAGCGAGGCCGCGCCCATCAGCGTCATCGTGCGTTCGATCTCGCTGCCGATCAGCGCAAGCGCCTCGCGCGCGCCGGCCTCGCCGCCCGCCGCCAGGCCCCACACCGCATGGCGGCCCAGAAAAACGCCGCGCGCCCCCAGCGCCACCGCCTTGAGCACGTCGCTGCCGCGGCGAAAGCCGCTGTCGGCGAACACCGGCACGCGGCCCTCGACCGCGTCCAGGATGCCGCCGAGCACCGAGATGCTCGAGGGCGCGGCGTCGAGCTGGCGGCCGCCGTGGTTGGACACGATGAGCCCGTCCACACCGGCCTGCAGCGCGCGCCGCGCGTCGCCGTGGTGCAGCACGCCCTTGAGCAGCAGCGGCCCGCTCCAGAGGCCGCGCAGCCAGGCCAGGCTGTCCCACACCAGGCTGCGGTCCATGGCGCGCGCGAGCAGCGCGGCCTGCACCTGGGCGGAGGCCGCGCCATCGGCGTGTTCCGAGAGGTTCACGAAGCCGGGCGCGCCCTGGCGCGCCATGCCCAGCGACCACGCCGGGTGGCTGGCCAGGTCCCAGAGCATGCGCGGGCCGGGGCGAAACGGCAGCCGGAAGCCGTTGCGCACGTCGCGCTCGCGCAGGCCGCTCACGGGCACGTCCACCGTAAGCACCAGGGCCTCGAAGCGCGCGGCCTTGGCGCGGCGCACGATCTGCTCGGCGATGGCGCGTTCACCCATCACGTAGAGCTGCATCCACAGCACGGCCTCGGGCGCGGCCGCGCGCACCGCCTCCAGGCGCGCGTTCGACGCCGTGGACAACACGAAGGGCAGGCCCTGCGCGGCCGCCGCGCGCGCGAGCAGCACGTCGCCCTGCGGGCGCACCAGGCCGTTGAAGCCCACGGGCGCCACGCCCACCGGATGCGCCCAGCGCCGGCCGAACACCTCGACCGCGGTGTCGATGGCGCTGGTGTCGCGCAGGCAGTTCGGCACCAGGCGCAGCGCGTCGAGGTCGTCGCGGTTGCGGCGCAGGCAGCGCTCGTCTTCGGCGCCGCCGTCCACGTAGTCGAACACGAAGCGCGGCAGGTAGCGCCGCGCGCGGGCGCGGAAATCGTCGGTGCGCAGGCTCATGCGATGAGGCCGGGCAGCCAGAGCGAGAGCGAGGGGAAGGCGCAGAGCACCAGCAGGCGCAGCACGTCGGCCGCGATGAAGGGCATGGTGCCGCGGTAGATGCGGCCCAGCGACATGTCGCGCGCGATCGAATTGATCACGAACACGTTCATGCCCACGGGCGGGCAGATCATGCCGAAGGTCACGGCCATGACCACGATCACGCCGAACCACACCGGGTCGAAGCCCAGCTGCACCATGGCCGGGAACACGATGGGCACGGTGAGCAGGATCATCGCGAGCTCGTCCATCACCGCGCCCAGGATCAGGTAGCCCACCATGATGAGCGCGAGCACGCCGTAGGGGCCGATGGGCAGGTGCACGAGAAAGGCCACCGCGTTCTGCGTGAACTGCGTGATGGTGAGGAAGTAGCCGAACAGGTAGGCGCCGACCACGATGGTCATGATGGCCGAGGACACGCGCAGCGCGCCGATCAGCGCGCCCTTGATCTGCGGCCAGCGCAGCCGGCCGCGCGCGATGCCGATCAGCAGCGTGCCCGCCGCGCCCACGCCCGCGGCTTCCTGCACGGTGAACAGGCCGCCGTAGATGCCGCCGAGCACGAACACGAACAGCAGCACCACGGCCCACAGCGGCTTGAGCGAGGCCAGGCGCTCGCCCCAGCCGTGGCGCTCGCCGCGCGGCATCCACTCGGGCCGCACGCGCGCGATGATGGCCACGGTGATGGCGTAGAACGCGATCGCCATGAGGCCCGGCACCACGCCGGCCGCGAACAGCTGGGTGATGTCGACCTCGGTCATGAGGCCGTAGAGCACCAGGATCACCGAGGGCGGGATCATGATGCCCAGCGTGCCGCCCGCGGCGATCAGGCCCGCGGACACGCCGGGCTCGTAGCCCGCGCGGCGCATCTCGGGCAGGGCCACCTGGGTCATGGTGGCGGCCGTGGCCACCGACGAGCCGTTGATGGCCGAGAAGCCGCCGCAGGCCGCGATGGACGCGAGCGCGAGACCGCCGCGCCGGTGGTGCAGCCAGGCCCTGCCGGCCGCGAACAGCTCGGCGCTCATGCCCGAGTGCGAGGCGAAGGCCCCCATGAGGATGAACATGGGAATGACGATGAGGTTGTAGTCGGTGAGCACCGACAGCGGCACGTTGGCCAGCAGGTTCAGGCCGGGCGTGAAGCCGGCGAGCGCGCCGAAGCCCGCCACGCCCGCGATGCCCATGGCCACGCCGATGGGCACGCGCAGCGCCATGAGCGCGAACATGCCGACGAAGCCCAGCAGGGCGACGAGATCACGATCCATGGACGGCCTCCGCGTTCGCGCCTTCGGCGTCGTCCAGGCGGGCCTCGCGGCCCAGCGGCAGCTGCAGCAGGCGCACCAGCGCCAGCCCCGCGGCCACCGTGGCGCCGACCGCACCGGCGCTGTAGAACCACACCAGCGGCAGGCGCAGGTCCATGGTGCTCTGGCTGCCGGTGCCGCCCACCTTCACCCACACCATCCAGGCCAGCGGCACGAGGAAGGCCAGCGTGATCGCGGTGGCGAGCAGGTCGATCCACAGGCGGCCGCGGCGGCCCAGCGCTTCCCACAGCAGGTCGACCGCGATGTGGTTGCCGTAGTAGGTGGCGATGGCGATGCCCCAGAACATGGCCACACCGAGCAGCATCTGCGTGCCGTCGAACCAGTCGGGGATCTGCCAGTCGAAGCAGTAGCGCACGAACACGTTGGCCGCGGTGAGCAGCGCGATCAGCAGCAGCGCGAGCGCGGCCAGGGTTTCGACGAGGGAGAGCAAACGCTTCACGGCGCCCCCTTCGTCGTGTCGTTGTTGGAAGGGTTCAGGCCCATCGTCGTGTCTCCGTTGTTGTGTGACCGGCCTGCGCTGGCCGGCCTTCTTGGCGGGACCGGACTGTATGGGTGAGGCTGCGCGCTGTCGAATAGACCGCAACGATGCGGCGCATGGATGGCGTCGATGTGCGCGGCGGCGCAAGGCGGTACAAGGCGATGGCGATCGCCGTGCGATCGCGGTCCGATCGCCGTCTATGTGCAACAGCGACCGGATCGATGGGCGAAGGCGCTCAGCCCAGGTGCAGCTTGGCCGAGCTCTTCACCTCTTCCATCACCGCGTAGGTGCGCGTCTCGCGCACGCCCGGCAGCTGCCACAACACCGTGCCGGCGAAGCGGCGGTAGGCCTCCATGTCGGCCACGCGCGTCTTCACGAGGTAGTCGAAGCCGCCCGCGACCATGTGGCATTCGAGGATCTCGGGGCGCACCTGCACCGCGGCGCGGAACTGCTCGAACACGTTGGTGGTGGTGCGGTCGAGCAGCACCTCGACGAACACCAGCAGGCCCGCGCCCAGCAGGGCCGGGTTCAGCCGCGCCTCGTAGCCCAGGATGTAGCCCTCACGCGTGAGCCGCTGCACGCGCGCCAGCACCGCCGTGGGCGACAAGGCCACCGCTTCGGCGAGCTTGAGGTTGGCGATGCGGCCATCGTCCTGCAGGGTCTGCAGGATGCGGCGGTCGATGCGGTCGAGTTCGCTCACGTCGGGCATGGTGGTGAATCATTCGGCTGAAACACGGAATTTCCGAACAATATGCCATGAAATATGCAAGAGACTGCTGCCATTGCACAGCTTCCTGCCCATTCATGGACACCCTGCTCACCCCGCCCTCCCCCCTGGCCGATACCCCGCTGCGCCGCGCCATCACCGCGGCCTGGCGCACGCCCGAACCCGAGTTGTTGCCGGCCCTGGTGGCCGCCGCGCGCTTGCCCGCCGCGACGGCGCAGGCCACGCAGGCGCTGGCGCGCCGGCTCGCGCAAGGCCTGCGCGAACGCAAGGCCTCGGCGGGCCGCGCGGGCTTGGTGCAGAACCTGCTGCAGGAATACGCGCTGTCGTCGCAGGAGGGCGTGGCGCTCATGTGCCTGGCCGAGGCGCTGCTGCGCATTCCCGACACCGCCACGCGCGACGCGCTGATCCGCGACAAGATCGCGCAGGGCCGCTGGCACGCACACCTGGGCCAGAGCCCCTCGCTGTTCGTGAACGCGGCCACCTGGGGCCTGCTCATCACCGGCAAGCTGGTGGCCACGCACAGCGAGTCCGGCCTGTCGAGTGCGCTCGCGCGGCTCGTGGGCCTGGGGGGCGAGCCGCTGATCCGCCGCGGCGTGGACATGGCGCTGCGCCTGATGGGCGAGCAGTTCGTCACCGGCGAGACCATCGCCGAGGCCCTGCGCAAGGCCCGTGTGCGCGAGGCCGAGGGCTTCCGCTACTCGTTCGACATGCTCGGCGAGGCCGCGCTGACCGCGCACGATGCGGCGCGCTACCGCCTCGCCTACGAAGACGCGATCGACGCGATCGGCCGCGCCTCGGCGGGCCGCGGCGTGTACCAGGGCCCGGGCATCTCGATCAAGCTCTCGGCCCTGCACCCGCGCTACAGCCGCGCGCAGCAAGACCGCGTGATGGACGAGCTCTACCCGGTGCTGCTGCGGCTGTGCACGCTCGCGCGGCAGCACGGCATCGGACTCAACATCGACGCCGAAGAGGCCGACCGGCTCGAGCTCTCGCTCGACCTGCTCGAGCGGCTCTGCTTCGAGCCGACGCTGCGCGGCTGGAACGGCCTGGGCTTCGTGGTGCAGGCCTACCAGAAGCGCTGCCCCGCGGTGATCGAGCACCTCATCGACCTCGGCACGCGCAGCCAGCGCCGGCTCATGGTGCGGCTGGTGAAGGGCGCGTACTGGGACAGCGAGATCAAGCGCGCGCAACTCGACGGCCTGCCCGGCTACCCGGTGTACACGCGCAAGCCCTACACCGACGTGGCCTACATCGCCTGCGCGCGCCGCCTGCTCGCGGCGCCGCAGGCCGTCTACCCGCAGTTCGCCACGCACAACGCGCACACGCTCGCGGCCATCCACGAACTCGCCGACCCGGGCGCGTGGCATCCGGAGCAGTACGAATTCCAGTGCCTGCACGGCATGGGCGAGCCGCTGTACGAGCCCGTGGTGCGCAGCCCCGAACAGGGTGGCCTGGGCCGGCCCTGCCGCATCTACGCACCCGTGGGCACGCACGAAACGCTGCTGGCCTACCTGGTGCGCCGGCTGCTCGAGAACGGGGCCAACACCTCGTTCGTGCACCGCATCGCCGACCCGGGCGTGCCGCTCGACGAACTCGTGCGCGACCCGGTGGAAGCCATCGAGGCCATGGCGCGCGACGAGGGCACGCTGGGGCTTCCGCACCCGGCCATCCCGCTGCCGGTCGACCTGTATGGCGCGGCGCGGCGCAATTCGACGGGCCTGGACCTGTCCAACGAAGCGCAGCTGCGCGAGCTGGCCCACGAACTGGCCGAGGCCGCGCAGCGGCCGCCGCTGCAGCCACGACAGCGTGTGCCCGACGCCAGCGCCGGCGAGATCGCCGCCGCGCTGCAGCGCGCCGCCGACCACGCGAGCGCCTGGGCCGCGGTGCCCGCATCCGAGCGCGCGCAGCGGCTCGAGGCCGCGGCCGACCGGCTGCAGCGCGACAGGCCCGCGCTCATGGCGCTGCTGATCCACGAAGCGGGCAAGACCGCGGCCAACGCCGTGGGCGAGGTGCGCGAGGCGGTGGACTTCCTGCGCTACTACGCGGCCCAGGTGCGCGAGCAGTTTCACAACGACACGCACCGCCCGCTCGGGCCCGTGGTCTGCATCAGCCCCTGGAACTTCCCGCTCGCGATCTTCATGGGCCAGGTGGCGGCCGCGCTCGCGGCGGGCAACGTGGTGCTGGCCAAGCCCGCGGAGCAGACGCCGCTGGTTGCGCAGGCCGCGGTGCAGGCGCTGTGGGACGCGGGCGTGCCGCGCGAAGCGGTGCAGCTGCTGCCCGGCGACGGCGCCACCGTCGGCGCCCCGCTGGTGGCCGACCCGCGCGTGATGGGCGTGCTCTTCACCGGCTCCACCGAGGTCGCGCGGCTGCTGCAGCGCGCGCTCGTGGGCCGCGTTGACGCGCGGGGCCGGCCGGTGCCGCTGATCGCCGAGACCGGCGGCCAGAACGCGATGATCGTGGACGCCTCGGCCCTGGCCGAGCAGGTGGTGGCCGACGCCATCGCTTCGGCCTTCGACAGCGCGGGCCAGCGCTGCTCGGCGCTGCGCGTGCTGTGCGTGCAGGACGACGTGGCCGATCGCGTGACCGGGATGCTGCTGGGCGCGATGGCCGAGCTTCGCGTGGGCGACCCGGCGCGGCTGGCCACCGACCTGGGCCCGGTGATCGATGCCGAAGCGCACGCCAACATCCAGCGCCACATCGACGCGATGCGCGCGCGCGGCCACCGCGTGCACCAGGCGTGGCACGGCGCGGGCGAAGCGCTGCCGCCGGGCCACTTCGTGCCGCCCACGCTGATCGAGATTGGTCACCTCGGCGAGCTCGGGCGCGAGGTGTTCGGCCCGGTGCTGCACCTGCTGCGCTACCGCCGCGACGAGCTCGACGCCCTGCTCGCGCAGATCAACGCCACCGGCTACGGCCTCACGCTGGGCCTGCACACGCGCATCGACGAAACCGTGGCGCGCGTGCTGGCTGCGGCGCGCGTGGGCAACGTCTACGTGAACCGCAACATGGTGGGCGCGGTGGTGGGCGTGCAGCCCTTCGGCGGCGAAGGCCTGTCGGGCACGGGGCCCAAGGCCGGCGGCCCGCTCTACCTGTACCGCCTGCTGTCGCAGCGGCCCGCCGATGGCGCGCAACGCGCCACCGCGCTGGCCGCCAGCGGCGAAGGCCAGTGCCTCGCGGGCCCCACGGGCGAGCGCAACCTGTACCGGCTGGTGCCGCGCGAGCGCGTGCTGTGCCTGGCCGGCAGCGAGGCCGACCGCCTCACACAAACGCGCGCCGTGCTCGCGGCGGGCGGCCATGCGCTGTGGCCGGCCGAGGCCGAGGCGACGTGGCGCGCACTGCCGGCCGACACGCGCGCCCGCGTCATGCTCGCGCGCGACTGGACCGCGCCCGGTGTGGCCTTCGACCTCGTGCTGCTGCACGGCGATCTCGACGCGCTGCGCCGCGTGCAACAGGCCCTGGCCGCGCGCGATGGCCCGGTGGTGCCGGTGGAGCGCTTCGCGCCCGGCGACACGCAGCTGCCCGCAGAGCGCCTGGTGGTGGAGCGCGCGCTGAGCGTGAACACGGCGGCGGCCGGGGGCAACGCCACGCTCATGAGCATTGGCTGAAAGCGCGGCCGGTCAGTGTGGCGCTGCGCCCCAGTTGCTGCGCCACGTGGCCCAGGCCAGCGTCAGGCCCATGAGCGCCAGGCTCGCGGCCACCACGCCGTACAGCGCCTGCGGCCCCGCGCCCAGCGCGTGCAACGCGAGCCAGCCGCCCAGGCCCACCACCAGCAGGCGCAGCGCGCTCGCCACCAGCGGCCACAGCAGGCGGCCCGCGCCTTGCGAGGCGAAGAACAGCGCCAGGCCGAGGCCGAAGAAGCCATAGGCGCCGCCCACCACGCGCAGGTAGCCCGCGCCCGCGGCCTGCACCGCGGGGTCGGCGCTGAACGCGGCCATCCACAACTGCGGCCACAGCGCGGCCACGAGGCCGATCGTGCCGGTGAGGGCCCACACCAGGGCCGCGCCGGTCCAGGCCACGCGCTTGGCGCGCGGCGCCTGGCCCGCGCCCAGGTTGGTCGCGACCATGGCGGTGAGCGCGCTGCCCACGCCGAAGGCCACGGGCACCAGGATGTATTCGAGCCGCGCCGCGATGCCGTAGCCCGCGATCGCCAGGCTGCCGAAGCCGGCCACGTAGGCGGTGGCGAAGGCGATCGAGCCGTTGCTGAGCAAGGGGTTGAGCGCCGAGGGCAAGGCGATGCGCAGGATCGGCCGGAAACCCTCGCGGTCCAGCGTCCACGGCACCCCGAGCAGGCGCACGCGCCGCCCCAGCCGCGAAAGCCAGGCGAGCAGCGCGAGCGCGGCCACGGCGTTGGTCGTGACCGTGCTCGCCGCCGCGCCCGCCACGCCCAGCGCCGGCACCGGCCCGGCGCCGAACACCAGCAGCGGGCACAGCAGCAGGTGCAGCGCCGTGGTGCCCAGCAGCGCGAGCGCGGCCGCGCCCATGTGGCCCGCGCCGCGCGCCACGCCCGCGAGCACGTTCACGCCCCAGATCGCCGCGGCCCCCGCGAACAGCACGCCGGCGTAGCGGCCCGCTTCGTGCAGCACCGCGCCCTGCGCGCCCATGGCGCGGTAGACCAGCGGCGTGGCGAACAGCGCAGTGAACAGCAGCGAGGCGATCAGCCCGAGCACCAGCGCGTGCTGCGCCAGGCGCGTGGCCAGCGCGGCGTCGCCCGCGCCGAGCGCGCGCGCCACCACCGCGGTGGTGCTGCCGCCCAGGCCGCCGGCCGACATGTGCAGCATGAGCATGGCCAGCGGCAGCACCACCGCCACGCCGGCCAGCGCGTCGGCGCCGAGCCGGCCCACGATGTAGCCGTCGAAGCCGATCACCACGGTGGCGGCGAACAGGCCGAGCACGTTGGGCGCGGCCAGCCGCAGCAGCGTGGGCAGCACCGGGCCGCCGAGCATGAGGCGCGTGGCGTCCATGCTCAGGCCGCGGCGAGGTAGGCCGGCGTGGCGCTCGAGAGCGAGGCCTTGACCTGCTGCGTGAGCGCATCGGCCAGCACCTCGTCGGCGCCGGCTTCGAGGCCGTCGAAGGCCCGGGCCACGATGGCCTCGGGCGTGGACTTGGGTGCGTCGATGCCGTGCGTGAGCGCCGTGTCCACAAAGCCCATGTGCAGCGCGGTGACCTGCGTGCCCTGTGCGCGCAGCTCGTGCCGCAGGCCGTTGGTGAGCGCCCAGGCGGCCGACTTGGTGGCGCCATAGGTGCCGAGCAGCGGGCGGTTGATCCAGCTCGCGATGGACAGCACATTGAGCAGCGCCCCGCCGCCGTGGGCCGCGAGCACGGGCGCGAAGGCCTGGCTCATGCGCAGCATGCCGAAGAAGTTGACCTCGAGCTGGCGCCGCGTGGATTCGAGTGTCGTGTCCGCCAGGAAGCCGCCGGTCTCGGCCACGCCCGCGTTGTTGATCAGCAGCGTCACGTCGCCGGCCTCGCGCACGGCGCGCGCCACCTGCTCGGGGTCGGTCACGTCGAGTGGCAGCGGCGTGACGCCGGGCAGCGTGACCGCGCCGAGCTGGCGGCTCGCGGCGTACACGCGGCGCGCGCCGCGCGCGAGTGCTTCGCGCGCAAAGGCCAGACCGATGCCGCGGTTGGCACCGGTGATGAGGACGGTGGCGTTCTGGATCTGCATGAGGGACTCCTGGGTGGCTTCAATATGACGATCGTCATATTGAAGGTTTGCAAAAAAGCGCCCGGGGGCGCGTGCGGGGACGGACGGATCAGTGGGCGCCGAAGCGTTCGAGCAGGAAGGCGCGGCTGGCGGCCAGGTGGCGGCGCCCCTGGGCGTTGTCGCCGAGCAGCCGCGCGGTCTGCAGCGCGCCGACGAGCTGCGAGGTGACGATGGCCGCGTCGTCGCGGCCGCGTGAGGTGCCGAGCGTGGCCGCGACCGCGTCGGTCAGGCCCGCGATGCGGCGCGCGGCCGCGGCGCGCACGGCCTCGGACTGGCGCGGCATCTCGGAGGCCAGCGCGGCCACCGGGCAGCCGCTGTCGGGCGACTTGAGGTGGCGCTCGGACAGGTAGGCCTCGACCAGTGCGCGGAAGCGCTCGCCCGGCGCGTCGCCGACCTTGTCGATCGCGCGCTGCAGTCGGCTGCGGCTGTCGTGGCCGGCGCGCTCCAGTGCCTCGGCGAGCAGCGCGTCGCGCGAGGCGAAGTGCGCATAGAAGCCGCCGTGCGTGAGTCCCGCGCGCTTCATGATGTCGGCCACGCCCACGCCGTCGAAGCCGTGCGCGCGCATCACGCCCGCGGCCACATCGAGGATGCGGTCGTGGGTCTGTTCCTTGCGGCTGAGGGGCGTGTCCATGGCGGGAGGGTTTCGGGCAGGCCGCGATTCTGCGCCATTATGATGACCATCATATTTCGAGGGCCATTCACCCAAGGCGAGCGCGCCAGGCCCGATCAGGCGGCTTCGGCGAGGCGGCGGCGCGCCTCGCGCACGCCCATCTTCTTGAGGCCGGCGATCTTCGCGAGCTGCGCGGCACGCGGCATCACCTGGCCCGATTCCCACTTGTAGATCGACAGCGGCGAGACCCCGAGCAGCTGCGCCATCTGGGCCTGCGTGAGGCCCAGGCGCCGGCGCGTGGCGGCGAAGGCCTCGGCGCTGTAGGGCGCGGGCTGGCGGCCCCGCCGGCGCGGCGCCGCGTCGGCCGGGGCCGGCTGCGGGGCCGCGGCGGGCGCCTGCTGCAGGCGCCGACCCAACTGCCGGCCGTTGGACTGCAGCGCCTTGATCTCGCGCTTGAGGGCCGCGATCTCGCTGCGGTGGTGGGCCACGGCCTTGCGCAGGAACTGGACCTCGCCCTTGAGTTCTTTGCGCGCCACGCGGGCGATTTCGGCTTTGAGGGTGTCGGCGAGGTTGGGCATGGCGCGCATCCTACTCTTGCGTCCTGCGCGCCACACTCAAGTTGTCGCCCGCGCTGCCGAAACCCCTTGGGTCCCCCTCAATGCGCGCTCGTGTGCGACCATGCGGCCTTTGCCGTCACTACCAGGAGTTTGCCGATGACCACCCCCGCGGCGCCCCAACGCCACAAGGTGCTGATCGTCGATGACGATCCCGGCATGGTGCACCTGCTGGCCCGCACCCTGCTCGACTTCGCCCAGCTGCATTTCGCCGTGCGCGGTGACGACGCCCTGGCCAAGCTGGCCCAGCACAAGCCCGATCTGCTGGTGGTCGACGCCGAACTGCCCGACCTCGACGGCTACGCCGTGATCGAGCGCATGCGCGAGAACCGCGAGCTCGACCACACCTCGGTGGTCATGGTGACCTCGCACAACGACGCCAGCCACCGCCAGCGCGCCTTCGCCGCGGGCGTGCTCGACTTCTTCACCAAGCCCATCGACCGCGACCTGATCCGCATGCGCGTGCAGCAGATCCTCAGCGGCGAGGGCATGGAGCTGATCGAACTCGACGACCGCCCGCTGCCCGAACGCCGGGCCGCGGCACCGGCGGTGGCTCCGCGGCCGGCGCCGCCCGCGGCCGCCCGCGGCGACCAGCCCGATTTCGAACCCACCATGATCAACTGGCCGACCGAGTCGCCCACGGCGCGCGCGCAGGCGGCGGCCGAAGCGGCCCAGGCCGAGCCTGCCACGCCGACCGCGCCGGCCGCGCCCGCTGCGGCCGCCGACGCGGCCCCGCCGATCGACGTGCACGCCGTGACCTCGGAGCTGTTCGAGCGCATGTCGGCCATCCTGTCGCAGGCCGAGGTGCTGCGCGAGCGCCTGCCCGCCGACGCGGGCGCGGACGAGGTTTACCCGATCCAGCGCATTCAGGAAGAGTGCGCCGAGGTGATCCAGCTGCTGGTCACCATCAGCGGCGAAGGCTGAGCCCTCAGGCCTCGGCCGGCGCGGCGGTCTGCGGCGGCCGCGCCGCCGGGGGTTCCGGGTCGAGCGTGAACTCGGCCACCGTGCCCACCCCCACCTGGCTGCGCAGGTGCACCTGACCGCCGTGGTGGCGCACGATGCGCTGCACCATGCTCAGGCCCACGCCGCTGCCCTCGAACTGCGATGAGGGGTGCATGCGCCGGAACGGCTGGAACAGGTGCTGGGCGCGCGCCATGTCGAAGCCCACGCCGTTGTCGGTCACGCGGTACCAGGTGCGCAGGCCCTCGCTGTGGCTGTCGATGCGTACGCGCGCCTCGGGGTTGCGGCGGCTGTACTTCCAGGCGTTGTGCAACAGGTTCTGCCACACCTGCGCCACCAGGTCGGGGTCGCCCAGCGCCGGCGGCAGTGCGTCGATGCGCACATCCACCGCCCGCTGCGGATCGGCTGCCTGCACCAGCCGCCAGGTGTCTTCGCACAAGGCGCGCATGTCGATGGTCTGCCGCACCTGCTCGCGCTGCTCCACCTGGGCCAGGTGGCTCAGCGCCTCGATCATGGCGTTCATGCGGCGCGTGGCCTTCTCGACCTGCTCGCTGTACTCCAGCGCCTCGTCGGTGTAGCCGAGCGCCAGGCGCTCGCGCAGCAGGCTCACGAAGCCCTGGATGGCCAGCAGCGGCGCGCGCAGGTCGTGGGCGACGGCGCGCGTGAACTCGCGCGCGCGCTCCTCGCCGGGCAGGGGCTCGGGCGCTTGCAGGGCCTGGGGTGCCTCGCCCACCTCGCGGGCGGCCTCGTCGCGCAATTGCTCGTAGGCGAGGCGAAAGCCCGCGTCGCTCGCGAGGCGGCCGCTCACGTCGCGCACGATGCACAGCACCGCGCTCGCCTCGCCCACGTGCAGCCGCTCGGCGTGCACCAGGCAGGCGCGGCGCGTGCCGTCGCGGTGGGTCACGGTGAGCGGCAGGCCGTCGAACAGGCCGTCGGTGTTGATGGCGTTCACCATGCCCTGCAGCGCGAGGCGGTCGGCGTGGTGGGCGAGCCCGCGCAGGGTCTGGCCCACGAGGTCTTCGACGGGAACGCCGAGCAGCGCGGCCAGGGCGGCGTTGGCGTCGCGCACCACGCCGCTGCGGTGGTCGATCAGCAGCATGGGCTCGGGGTTGCGCTGGAAAGTGCGGTCCAGCAGTTCCTGCGCGTGCCGCAGGGCCTGCTCGGCGGCATGGCGCTGCCGGCGCTCGCGCGCCACGGCGCGGCCGCGGCGCGCAAGCGCCCAGGCCGATCCGAGCAGCAGCACCGAGGCGCCCGCGGCCAGGCCCCAGGTCCAGCGCTGCTGCACGCGCAGGTCGCGCGCCATGGCCAGCCGCTCCGTGTGCGCAAAGGCCGATTCGCCCGGCAGCCAGCGTTCGCGCAGCGCCGGCAGCGTGCCATTCGCTTCGAGACGGTCGATCGCGGCCTGCAGTTCGGTGCGCAGCGCCTCGCGGCCCGGCGGCACGGCGAAGGCATAGGTCTGCAGGCTGAAGCTGCGCTCGCCGGCGACCAGGCCGGGCATGGCGGCCAGCAGGGGATCGCCGTACGAGCGCGGCAGCAGGGCCATGTCGGCGTCGCCGCGCTGCACGGCGTCGAGCGCGGCCTGCGGCGAGGCCACACGCAGCGGGTCGCGCACACCCGAGAGCCAACGCGCCAGGCTCTCGCGCATGGGCTCGGAGTCGAGCACGGCCAGGCGCACGCCCTGCAGGTCCTGCAGCGCGCGCGGCGCCGCGGCGCCGGCGGGCAGGTACACCGCGTGCAGCGGCGCCGCGTGGCTGCGCAGGAAGCGCGCGAAGGCGCGGCGGTTGGTGGTTTCGACCATGGCCACCAGGTCGACCCGCCCGGCCCGGAAGGCCTCGATGGTGGCCGGCCAGGGCTGCAGCGACACCTCGATGGTGGCGTTCAGCTCGCGCCCGAGGGCCGCCAGCAGGTCGACGTGGAAACCCACGGGGCGGCCCTGGGCGTCGAGCGATTCGAATGGGGGAAAGGCCTCATCGCCACCGTAGCGCAGGACGCGCACGGCAGGTGCGGGCGACGAAGAGGGCGTGGGTTGGGGCACAGGGGCTCCGACACCCATGGGGGTGTCTCGACCGCGGACATTGCCACATTACCGGCCCGGTACGCCACCGCTGAAGCGCAAGCACCGGCGCATCCGTCGGAAATGCGCCACGGCGCCTCAGCGGGCCTTGAGCGAGAACCCGGCCACCTGCTTGTAATGCTCCGAAATGGCGCGCAGTTCGTCCTGGCTGATGAGGTCGTCGATGCGGCCGAAGGGTTGGCCGCCGCTGAGCTCGTCGGCCTTCATGATGATGAAGTCGGGCGGCAGGGTGCGGTTGGTCTGCACCACGCGCGCCGTGGCCTCCCGGCGCGCCGCCTCGTAGCGCTCCAGCGCGGCTTCGGGGTCGGCGGGGGTGTCGGCGAGCGCGTCGGCCAGGGTTCGGGCGTCGATCAGCGCCTGGGCCGAGCCGTTGGAGCCGCGCGGGTACATCGGGTGGGCGGCGTCGCCCATGAGGGTCACGCGGCCGTGGCGCCAGCGCGGCAGCGGGTCTTTGTCGACCATGGGGTACTCGAAGATCTGCTGCGCGCCGGTGATGAGCGCGGGCACGTCGAGCCAGTCGTAGCGCCAGGCGGCGAAGGTGGGCAGGAAGTCGTCGAGCCGGCCGGGCTGGTTCCAGTCGTTCATGCGCGCGGCGGGGTCGCGGATCTCGGCCACCCAGTTGATGAGCTGGTTGCCCTGACCGTCGACGTTGTCCACGATGGGGTAGATCACCATCTTGCCGGTGTCGATGCTGCCGATGCGCAGGTAGCTCTGGCCCGTGAGGATGGGCTTGTGCACCGTGACGCCGCGCCAGGTGTTGATGCCCGCGTAGCACACGCGGTCCTCGGGGAAGAAGTGCCGGCGCACGGCCGAGTTCACGCCGTCGCAGGCCACCACCAGATCGGCCTGCACCTGGCTGCCGTCGTGAAAGCGCAGCGTGGCGTCGCGCCCGCCCAGCGACAGACCCTGCAGGCGCCGGCCGGTGTGCAGCCGTGCGGCGCCCAGGCGCTGCAGCGCCGCGCGCCAGAGCACGCCGTGCAGGCGGCCGCGGTGGATGCCCAGCTCGGGCAGCGCATAACCCGCGTGCCGCCCGCGCGGCTCGCTGTAGACGAACTGGCCCCAGCGGTTGAAGAACACGCTTTCGCGGTTGGCAATGGCGATGGCCTCGAGCTCGCCGAGCAGGCCCAGCGTGTCGAGCTCCTGCACGGCGTGCGGCAGCAGCGTGATGCCCACGCCCAGCTCCTTCATCTCGGGTGCTGCCTCGTACACCTCGCAGGCCAGGCCGCGCCGGTGCAGCGCGAGCGCGAACGCCAGGCCCGCAATGCCGCCCCCGACGACGGCGATCTTCAGCGCGCTCATTCGGCTTTGATGCTCTGGGCCTTGATCAGCGCGGCCCAGCGGTCCGCGTCCTGCGCCACCAGACGGCCGAAGGCCTCGGGCGTGTCGGTGGCCGGATCCATGCCCTGCCCTTCGAAGGCCTTTTTCACCTCGTCGCTGCGCAGGATGTCGTTGATCTCGCGGTTGAGCATGGCGACCTGGGACGCGGGCATGCCCTTGGGCGCGAACACGCCGTACCACATGTCCACGTTCACGTTGCCCGCGCGCGCTTCGGCCAGCGTGGGCAGATCGGGCAGCAGCGGGTGGCGCTTGTCGCTGCCGATGCCCAGCGCCACCAGGCGGCCGCTGCGCACCTGCGGCAGCGCCACGTGGATCGGCAGGAACATGGCGTCGACCTGGCCGCCGATGAGGTCGCTCACCGCGGGGCCGGTGCCGCGGTAGGGAATGTGCGTGAGGAAGACCCGGGCCGTGTTCTTGAACAGTTCCATGGACAGGTGGTGCGGCGTGCCCACGCCCGGCGAGGCGTAGTTGAGCCTGCCCGGTGCCTGGCGGGCGGCGGCGACGAGGTCGGCCGCGCTCTTGTAGCCGGTGCGCGGGTGCGTGACCAGGATCAGCTGGCCCCAGCTCGTGAGGCCGATGGGCTGCAGGTCGCGCACCGGGTCGAAGCCCAGTTGCGGGTAGAGGCTGCGGTTCATCACCAGCGTGTTCACGCTCACCAGCAGCGTGCTGCCGTCGGGCGCGGCGCGCACCACCGCCTCGGTGCCGATGTTGCCCGACGCGCCCGCGCGGTTTTCCACCACCACCGGCCGCTTGAGCCGCTCGGACAGGCGCGGCCCCAGCGTGCGCGCGATCAGGTCGATGCCCGTGCCCGGGGTGAAGGGCACGATCAACCGCAGCGGTGCGTCGGCACTCTGGGCGGCCGCCACGCCGGCCGAAGCCAACAATGCCGCACCCAGCAGGCGGCGGCGAGCAGGGGAGTTCAGCAAGGCCATGGACACACTCCAAACGTAAGCATGCTTCCTACTATCCGCCGAATCACGAACCGCATCATCCGTAGAATCCCGCGTCCCTCCACACCACCACCATGACGCTGAGCGACCTTTACCAACGGCCGGGCTTCCTGTTGCGCCGCACGCACCAGATCTCGGCCGCCGTGTTCGAAAGCGCGTGCGCCGAGGTCGGCCTCACGCCGGCCCAGTACGGCGTGCTCACGGTGCTGGCGGCCGAGCCGGGGCTGGACCAGACGCGCCTGGCGCGCGCCCTGGCCTTCGACAAGGTCACGGTGATGCGGGTGCTCAAGGGCCTGGAAGAACGCGGTCTGGTGCAGCGCGAGCGCTCGCGCGTGAGCCGGCGCCAGATGACGGTGAGCCTCACACCGCAGGGGCGCGATCTGCACGCGGCCGCGCGCGAACCCGCGGAGCGCGCCTACCAGCGGCTGTTGTCGCCGCTGTCGCCCCAGCAGCGCCGCCAGCTGATCGAATTGCTGCAGACCCTCACCGACGGACTGGCCGACGAGGCGCGCGCGCCCTTCGTGCCGCTGCACGCGCCCAAGGCCTGAGGGCGGGGTTGGCCCGCTGATTGCTATGCCTGCTTGGGGGCGAAGCCGGTGCGGCCAAGCCCGCACCGATTCGGACAACCGACACCCGCAGGAGGCAGCGCCGTGCACATCAGGGAGAACCGCGAGACCGCCATGGCGGGCATGGGCGCGCCGCCGCTGGCCCCGGCGCGCGTGCCGCCTGCCTACCAGGGCGTGTGGGCGCGCACCCTGCTGGAGACGCCGGCCGGCCGCGACACCGGCACCTGGGTGCGCTGGGTGCAGACCGCGGGCCACCACGGTTCGCTGGGCCGCAGCGCCGAGGCCGCCTCGGTGTGCGACGAAGGACCAGGCGCGCCGCACAACGTGTTCCAGACGCCCGACCGCATCGTGCAGACGGGTCTGCACGACCGCCACCTCGCGGTGTGGGAGCGCCTGCCGGCATCGCAGGGGCCGCGCATCGCGCTCGCGCGGCGCGACGACGCGGGCCAGCCCACCGACGAACGCCTGCTGCTGTGCGGCCAGTACCTGCTGCACGTGGCGCCGCGCGCGGGCGCGGCACCGGCGCTGAGCTTCGGCCGCGTCGACAGCGCGCGCGCCACCTGGACGGTGGAGCGCGCCAGCGACACGGCGCTGGACGGCTGCGAGCACCCCTGGCAGCTGCAGCGCCTGGGGCTGGACCTGGCACGGGTGCTCGGCGCGCCGCTGCTCGAGGGCGCCTGGGAGGTGCTCGAGTGGAGCGACGCCTGAGCCGCAAACGGCAACGGGCCCGAAGGCCCGTTGCAGCAGGAAGGCGCCGGATCAGCGGCCGCGGCGCGGGCGGTCGTTGAACGCCGGGCGGTCACCGAAGCCGCTCGGACGTGCACCGGGGCGCGCCGGGGCGCGGTTGTCGAAGCGCGGATCGAAGCGCTTGTCCTGGCGCGGCGCGGCGCGCTCGCCACGGGCGTCGACGCGCTCGCCGCCACGGGGCTCGAAACGCGGCGCGGCGTCGCGCTGCTCGAAGCGCGGCGCGCGGTCGCGCGGGTCGAAGCGCTGTTCGAAACGCGGCGCGGCATCGCGGTCGAAACGCGGGGCGCTGTCACGGTCGAAGCGGGGAGCGCTGTCGCGGCCTTCAAAACGCGGCGCGCTGTCGCGGCCTTCGAAGCGCGGGCCGCGCGCGGGCGCACCGCGGCGGTCGCCGCCGAAGCGGTCGTTGCCGCCACGGGCGTTGAAGCGGCCGGCGCCGCCACCGCCGTTGGGGCGGCCGCGGCCACCGGCGCGCTCGGGCTGGGGTGCGCGCTCGCGCGGCTCCAGGCCGGGCACGACCTCGGGCTTGAAGCGCTGCTGGGTGTAGGCCTCGATGTCGAACACGCGGCGGCGGTCGCGGAATTCCGCGAAGGTCACGGCGATGCCGTCGCGGCCCGCGCGGCCGGTGCGGCCGATGCGGTGCGTGTAGTCCTCGGCCTTCATGGGCAGGCCGAAGTTGAAGACGTGGGTGATGGTGGGCACGTCGATGCCGCGCGCGGCGACGTCGGTGGCCACGAGGATCTGCACCTGGCCATTGCGCAGCGCCATCAGGCGGCGGTTGCGCAGGCCCTGGCTCAGCGCGCCGTGCAGCGCCACGGCCGCGAAGCCGGCCTGCTGCAGTTCACCGGCAAGGCCGTCGCACTCGATCTGCGTGCTCGCGAACACGATGGCCTGGTCGATGGAGGCATCGCGCAGCCAGTGGTCGAGCAGCTTGCGCTTGTGCTCGGCGTTGTCGGCCCAGAACAGCACCTGCTTGATGTTGGCGTGCTTTTCCTGCGGCGAGTCGATCTGCACCTTCTGCACGTGGGCGCCGTCGTCGTGCATCACGCGCATGGCGAGCTGCTGGATGCGCGGCGCGAAGGTGGCGCTGAACATCATGGTCTGGCGGCGCTGCGCGGTGAGCGCGTTGATCTCGGCAAGGTCGTCGGAGAAGCCGAGGTCGAGCATGCGGTCGGCTTCGTCGACCACCAGGAACTGCACCTGGTCGAGCTTGAGCTGCATGGAGCGCTGCAGGTCGAGCAGGCGGCCCGGCGTGGCGACCACCAGATCGGCGTTCTGCAGGCGCTGGATCTGCAGCTGGTAGGGCATGCCGCCCACCACGCTCGCGATGCGCAGGCCGCGGCAGTGGCGCACCAGGTCGATGGCGTCGTGCGCCACCTGCTGGGCGAGTTCGCGCGTGGGGCACAACACCAGCGCGCCGGGCGTGGCGGCCTTGAAGTTGCGCGCCAGCAGCGGGTTCTGGCGCTTGGGCGCCTTGGGCGGCGCTTCACCGCGGGCCAGGGCCTCGGCCACCAGGCGTTCGCGCTCGGCGCGCTCGGCTTCGGCGCGTGCGGCCTGTTGCTGGATCAGGGTGTGCAGCACGGGCAGCAGGAAGGCCGCGGTCTTGCCGCTGCCGGTCTGGCTCGACACCA
Organism: Hydrogenophaga sp. T2; assembly: GCF_049843535.1. NCBI lineage: Bacteria > Pseudomonadati > Pseudomonadota > Betaproteobacteria > Burkholderiales > Comamonadaceae > Hydrogenophaga > Hydrogenophaga sp. T2. Next base: position 699,407 of record NZ_JBBHZJ010000001.1, read on the forward strand.
TCAGGTCGGCGTAGCGCTCGGCGCCTTCGGCCTTGATGGCCAGGGGCATCACGCGGGCCTGCACGGCCGTGGGCTGCGAGTAGCCGAGGTCGGCCACCGCGGCGACCAGTTCGGGCGCCAGGCCCAGCTCGGCGAACGCGCTCGCGTCCACCGGCGTCGCGGCCATCTCGGGCGCTTCGGGGGCTTGTTGTTCAGGGGAGGTCGCGGGCGATGCGTCGCCGCGCGCTTCGAAAGCGTCGCTCATGTTCGTTCCTGCGCCCGGAAAAAATGGGCGCCAATGACCGAATGCCGCGCGAAGGGGAGATTCAAGCCCCGGGGCGTCGGATCCGTTCGTGGTTACAAAACATCAACCACAAACGGTCCGCCCGGAAGCGGTGGCCCCTGCTCGCGCACGCGGAATCGGTGGCGGTGTTCAGGGGCCGGGTGTGTGAGGCCAATGCACAAGTTTCTTCGCCGTTGCCAGCGAAGCCCGCGATTGTCGCACAGATCGCGGGAAAACCCTAGCCTTCGGTCAGCCGAGCACCGCGGCCACCAGGTGGAACAGCAGGGCCGCGAGCACCGCGGTGGCCGGCACGGTGACGATCCAGGCCGCCACGATGCGCATCACCACCGAGCGCTTGACGATCTCCTTCTTGTAGGCCTTCTTGAAGGCCTTGCGCTCGTCTTTCGCGAACACCGCGCCATCGAGGCCGCGCACCTTGGCGCGCTGCTTCATCTCGGCCAGCATGCGCTTTTTCTCCTGCACCTCGGCGGCCTCGAAGCGCTGCATGTAGGCCTCGACCTCCTCACGGTCGGCGCCCTGGTGGCCGGCGCGCACCGTGGCCTCCATCTTGGCGTAGTTGACCTTGAGCAGCTCGCGCAGAAAGCCCACGCCGAACACCGCGCCGATCGAGATGTGGGTGGTGGACACCGGCATGCCGAGCTGCGAGGCGACGATGACCGTGACGGTGGCGGCCATGGCGATGGAGTAGGCGCGCATCTGGTCGAGCTCGGTGATCTCCTTGCCCACGGTGCGGATCAGCTTGGCACCGTACAGCGCCAGACCGACCGACAGGCCCAGCGCGCCCAGCACCATGATCCACATCGGCGTGCCGGCCTTGGTGGCGATGGCGCCGGCTTTCACGGCCTCGTAGATGGCGGCCAGCGGGCCGACGGCGTTGGCCACGTCGTTGGCGCCGTGCGCGAAGCTCAGCAAGGCGGCCGAGCAGACCAGCGGCCACATGAACAGCTGGTTCACGCCGTCCTTGCTGTTGTCCTGGCGCAGGGCCGCGCGCGCAATGGGCCCGCGCACCAGGGCCCAGACCAGCACCGAGAACAGCAGGCCGGCGATCACCGCCACCACGAAGTCGATCTTCACCACCTGGTTGACGCCCTTGAGCAGCATGTAGGTGGTGTACGACCAGACCATGAGCGCGATCAGGATGGGCACCACGCGCGCGGCGGCCTCGGTCTTCTCGGTGCGGTAGGTCACGCTGCGTTTGATCACGTAGAGGAAGGCCGCAGCCATCAGCGCACCCGCCAGCGGCGAGATCACCCAGCTCGCCACGATGGCGCCGATGGTGGACCAGTTCACCAGCCCCCAGCCGCCCGCGGCAATGCCTGCGCCCATCACCGCACCGATGATGGAGTGCGTGGTCGACACCGGCGCGCCCAGCGCGGTGGCCAGGTTCAGCCACAGGGCGCCCGCGAGCAGGGCGGAGAACATCACCCAGGCGAACAGGGTCGGGTCGGCGATGTCGGCCGGATCGATGATGCCGCCCTTGATGGTGCCCACCACGTCACCGCCGGCCACGATGGCGCCCAGGGCCTCGAAGACCGCGGCCACCACGATGGCCCAGCCCATGGTCATGGCGCCCGAGCCCACGGCCGGGCCCATGTTGTTGGCCACGTCGTTGGCGCCGATGTTCATGGCCATGTAGGCCCCCACGGCGGCCGCGACAATCAGCAGCCAGACGGCGCCCTGGCCCAGCCCGGTGCCCGACGCACCGGTGAGCGAGGCGTAGAGCCCCACGAGCAGAAGAAAGGCCACCGCGGTGGCCAGTTGCAGCGCCTCGAAGTGGCGATCCAGGAAGGTACGGGACTTCTTCTTCATGTGAACACGGTGTGAATGTCACCGTATTGTCATGTATTCGCCGGGAGCACCCCGGCGCCGGGTCAGCGCAGGAAGTGCGCGCGGTAGTGCTCGAGCTCGTCGATGGACTCGTGCACGTCGGCCAGTGCGGTGTGCAGCTGGCGCTTCTTGAACGCATCGACCACGGCCGGATTCCAGCGTTTGGCCAGCTCCTTGAGCGTGCTCACGTCCACGTTGCGGTAGTGCAGGTAGCCCTCGAGCCGGGGCATGTACTTCACGAGGAAGCGGCGATCCTGGCCGATGGTGTTGCCGCACAGCGGCGAGGCCTGCTTGGGCACGAAGCGGGCAATGAAGTCGATCAGCTGCTGCTCGGCCTCGGCCTCGCTCACGGTGCTCGCGCGCACCTTGTCGATCAGGCCGCTGCGGCCATGGGTGCCCTTGTTCCAGGCGTCCATGGCGTCGAGCACGGCCTCGCTCTGGTGGATCACGATCACCGGGCCTTCGACGCGCGGCGTGAGCTGCGGGCCGGTGATGACCACCGCGATCTCGAGCAGGCGCTCCTTTTCCGGGTCGAGGCCGCTCATCTCGCAGTCGATCCAGACCAGGTTCTGGTCGCTCTTGGCCAGGGTGGCGGGCGGGGTGATGTCCGTGGCGGGATTCGAAGTCATCGGGCGATTGTCTCTGATCGTCCCCGCTAGACTTGGCACCCTCATGGACACCGCCGCCCTCGCCTTCACCGCCGTCTTCTGCGCCCTGCTCGCCCTGGGGCTGCTCACGCGCACCGTGCTGGCCAGCCGCCAGATCCGCCACGTGGCGCGCCACCGTCACACCGTGCCCGCCCCCTTCGACGCCACCATCCCGCTCGAAGCGCACCGCAAGGCGGCCGACTACACCATCGCCAAGACCCGATTCGGCCTGCTCACCACGGCCTTCGAGGCCGCGGTGCTCGTGGGCTGGACCCTGCTTGGCGGCCTCGACCTGCTCAACCAGGCGCTGCTCGCGCTGCTGGGTCCGGGCCTGTGGCAGCAGCTCGCCCTGATCGGCGCCTTCGCACTCATCGGCGGGCTGATCGGCCTGCCGCTGTCGTGGTACGCCACCTTCCGGCTCGAAGCGCGCTTCGGCTTCAACAAGATGGGCCTGGGCCTGTGGATCGCCGACGGCCTCAAAGGCCTGCTGGTGGGCGTGCTCGTGGGCGGCCCGGTGGTGGCGCTGGTGCTCTGGCTCATGGGCGCGGCCGGTCCCACCTGGTGGCTCTGGGCCTGGGGCGTGTGGATGGCCTTCAACCTGCTGGCCCTGGTGCTCTACCCCACGCTGATCGCCCCGCTCTTCAACAAGTTCGAGCCGCTCACCGACGCGGCGGTGAAGGACCGGGTGAACGCCCTGATGGCGCGCTGCGGCTTCTCGGCGCAAGGCCTGTACGTGATGGACGGCAGCAAGCGCAGCGCCCACGCGAACGCCTACTTCACCGGCTTCGGTGCGGCCAAGCGCGTGGTGTTCTTCGACACGCTGCTGCAGCAGCTCAACGCCGACGAGATCGACGCCGTGCTCGCGCACGAGCTGGGCCACTACCAGCGCCGCCACATCCACAAGCGCATCGCGCTGCTGTTCGCGCTCAGCCTGCTGGGCTTCGCGGCACTGGGCTGGGCCGCGTCGCAGGCCTGGTTCTACAACGGCCTGGGCGTCGAGCCCTCGATGCAGACGCCCAACGATGCGCTCGCGCTGATCCTGTTCCTGCTCGTGGTGCCGCTGTTCAGCTACTTCCTGTCGCCGCTGATGGCGCAGCTCTCGCGCCGCCACGAGTTCGAGGCCGATGCCTTCGCGATGGAAAAGACCCGCGGCAGCGACCTCGCGAGCGCGCTGCTCAAGCTCTACAAGGACAACGCCAGCACGCTCACGCCCGACCCGGTGTACGCGCGCTTCTATTACTCCCACCCGCCCGCCAGCGAACGCCTGGCGCGCCTGTCGGCCGCCTGAGCGGCCCGTTTCCCGCACCGCCATGAATCCGATCCACCAGAACCGCCGCGCGCTCAATGCCACCGAGATCGTCACGCAGCTGAGCCAGCTCAACGGCGACACCGCCGACGGCTGGAAACTCATCGACGGCGCGATCGAGCGCCAATTCGGCTTCGCCAATTTCCACGAGACCATGGCCTTCGTGAACGCCGTGGCCTGGATCGCGCACCGCGAGGACCACCACCCCGACGTGGCCTTCGGCTACAGCCGAGTCACGGTGCGCTTCAACACCCACGACGTCAACGGCATCTCGGTCAGCGACATGTTCTGCGCCGCGGCCGTCAACGCGCTGCTCAAGGGCTGATGGGCAGCACGTTCGCCGGGCGGGTGGTGGCGGCGCACGGCCGCCATTGCCTCGTCGAAGGCGACGATGGCCAGCGCATCCTCTGCCACCCGCGGGGCAAGAAAAGCAGCGTGGTGGTGGGTGACCGCGTGCGCTGGTCGCACAGCGGCGACGAGGGCCTGATCGAGCAGGTGCTCGAGCGCGACAACCTGCTCTACCGGCAGGACGAGATGCGCACCAAGTCGTTTGCGGCCAACCTCGACCAGGTGCTGGTGCTGCTCGCGGCCGATCCGGTGTTCTCCGACATGCAGCTCGCGCGCGCGCTGATCGCGGCCGAGGCCGCGGGCATCGAAGCGCTGATCGTGCTCAACAAGCACGACCTCGGGGCGCCCTTCGAACAGGCCTGGGCCCGGCTCGAACCGCACCGGCGCATGGGCACGCCGGTGCTGCCGCTGGGCCTCAAGACCGACCACGGACTGGACGCGCTGCATGCGCGGCTGCGCGGCCGCAGCACGCTGGTGCTCGGGCCCTCGGGTGTGGGCAAGAGCACGCTGGTGAACCGGCTGGTGCCCGAGGCGGGCGCGCAGACCGGCGAGATCTCGCGCGCGCTCAATTCGGGCCGCCACACCACCACCACCACCACCTGGTACTGGATGGACGCCGAGCGCCAGAGCGCGCTCATCGACTCGCCGGGCTTCCAGGCCTTCGGCCTGTACCACCTGGAAGCGCCCGAACTCGCGCGCCTCATGCCCGACCTGCGCGCCACGCTGGGCGATTGCCGCTTCCACAACTGCACTCACCGGCACGAGCCGGGCTGCGGCCTGCGGCCGCACGTGGGCACCGACCCGGCGAGCGATCCGCTCGCGATCGACGAAACCCGCTACCGCCTGTACGGCGAGTTGTTCGACGAGCTCGCGGCCAAACCCACCTACTGAGGCCGCGGGCTCAGACGCGCGCGAGCGTGAGCAGCGCGAGCAGCAGCATCCACAGCACCACCGCGCGCCACACCAGGCCCACCACGCTGCCCAGGTGGGCCAGTTGCGGCTCGGGCCGCGCGCCGGGGTCGGTCTCGTCGGGCTCGACCACCGTGGGGTCTTGCGGCGTGAGGCGCACGTTCATCGCGCCCGAGGTGGCGGCCAGCACCACGCCGTCGCTGCCCGGGGCGAAGCGCTCGGCATCGGCGCGCCAGCTGCCCACCGCTTCCTCGAAGTTGCCCACCACCGCAAACCCCAGCGCCGTGATGCGCGCGGGGATGTGGTCGAGCCAGCGCCACGCGGTGGTGGCGGCCTCGCGCAGCGGCAGGCTGGGCGTGCCGTCGGGGCGCGCGCGCCAGTTGCGCGAGAGGTACTCGGCGAGCCGGTAGACCACCGCGCCCGCGGGGCCCAGGCCCGCGATCCAGAAGACGATGAAACACACGAAAACGCCGAACACGTGGCGGTGCGCGGCCAGCACCGAATGCTCGATCACCTGGCGCAGCAACTCGGCGCGCGGCAGGCTGCTCGCGTCCACGCGCAACCAGGACGCGAGCTGCTCGCGCGCGGTGCGCTCGTCGCCCTCCTCCAGGCTGCGCCGGATCTCGCTGAAGTGGTGGCTGAACTGGCGGAAACCCAGGGTCACGTAGAGCACGGCCACGGTCCAGGCGAACGCGAGGAAGCCGCTGATCTGCCACAGGCCGTGGTACACGAGCGCCGCCACCAGACCCGGTACCCCCACCGCAAGCAGCCAGGCGATCCAGCCGTGCGAGCGCTCGCCCGCGTCAAGGTTGCGGCGCACGCTGCGGCTCCAGCCGCGCAGGCCCGCATGAACGGGGTTGTCGAAAGACAAGGGGCGCGCTTGTTCGATCAGCAGCGCCAACAGAATGGCCAGGAATCCCATGCCCTGCATGATAGTGGGGCACCGTATCGGTGCGCCGCACGGGCCACGAACTAGGCCGACAGGAACCGGTAGAGGTTGCGCAGCATGCCCGCGGTCGCGCCCCAGATGAAGCGCTCCTGGCGACCGTCGTGCCAGGGCATGGAGTACCACTCGCGCACCGCACCCTCGAAAGCGAAGGCGTGCCGGCGGTGGTGGCGCGGGTCCATCAGAAAGGGCAGCGGCACCTCGAAGACGTCGTCGACCTCGTGCGGATTGGGCCGCAGTTCGAAGCCGGGCCGCACCAGTGCCACCACGGGCGTGATGTGAAAGGCCGTGCCGGTGATGTACTCGGGCAGCGTGCCCACGACCTCGATGTGGTCGGCGCTCAGGCCGATCTCCTCATGGGCCTCGCGCAGCGCAGCGGCCACGGCGTCGGCGTCCTCGGGGTCGACCTTGCCGCCCGGGAACGCGATCTGGCCCGAGTGCGTGGACAGGTGGGCCGTGCGTTGCGTGAGCAGCAGGCTCAGGTGCTCGCGCTGCACCAGGGGCAGCAGCACCGCGGCGTCGGCCGGTTCGCGGTCGGCGAAGCGGCGCTCGCGCACGAGTTCGGGCGCCCACGCAGGCGGCACCTGGAACTGGCTGCGCAACCCTTCGGGCGTGAGCCGGTGCGCGGGGGCGGGCAGCAGGCCCTCGCTCGCGCCGGTGGCGACCACGGGCACGGTGCGGGGATCAAAAGGCGGCAGGCGCGTGCTGGACATGGTGGAACAGGGTGTGGCGCGCACAAAAAAGCCGCTCCGGAGAGCGGCTTTCGGGGACATGCGGCGATCAGGCGCCCAGCTTTTCCTTGATGCGGGCCGACTTGCCGCTGCGGTCGCGCAGGTAGTACAGCTTGGCGCGGCGCACGGCACCGCGGCGCTTGACTTCGATCTTGGCGATCAGCGGGCTGTACAGCGGGAAGGTGCGCTCCACGCCTTCGCCGCTGGAGATCTTGCGCACGATGAAGCTGGAGTTGAGGCCGCGGTTGCGCTTGGCGATCACCACGCCTTCATAGGCTTGCAGGCGCTTGCGGGTGCCTTCGATCACGTTCACGCTGACGATCACGGTGTCGCCAGGGGCGAAGGCCGGGATGGTCTTGCCCAGACGGGCGATTTCTTCCTGCTCGAGGGTCTGGATGAGGTTCATGGTTCCTGTTCCACGATCGTGGCCGCGCTGCACTAAAGGCCGCGAATCCGGTGCGCCAGCGCCTGAACGGCGGGCGCGATCCCGGTCGCGGCGGCCGGCCAGAGGATCGAAAAGCCGATCATTATAGCCAGACTGGCCAACCCCGGGAAAGCCAGGCGCCCGGCTCAGCCCAGGCCGCGCAGGAAACGCTCGTCGTCGGGCCCCAGGCGTCCCTGCGCGCGGGCCTGTGCGATGAGCTCGGGGCGCAGGCGCGCGGTGAGCGCCAGGCTTTGCTCGCGCCGGTGGCGCTGGATGCGCTCGTGGTGGCCGCCCAGCAGCACCTCGGGCACGGCCATGGGGCCGGCCGGGCCCTGCCAGACCTCGGGCCGCGTGTGGTGCGGGCTGTCGAGCAGGCCGTCGAGCGCGGGGTTGAAGCTGTCCTGCTGGTGGCTGCCCTGGTCACCCAGCACGCCGGGCTGCAACCGGGCCACGGCATCGAGCAGCGCCATGGCCGGGATCTCGCCGCCCGAGAGCACGAAGTCGCCCAGGCTGATCTGGCGGTCGACGCAGGCGTCGATGAAGCGCTGGTCGATGCCTTCATAGCGGCCGCAGACCAGCACCGCGCCGGCGCTGGCGGACCAGGCCTCCACGCCCGCGTGCGCCAGGCGCTCGCCGATGGGCGAGAACAGCACCACGGGCGCGCGCGCCGCCTCGGGCTCGGCACGTTCGGCGCGGATCGCCTGCAGGCAGCGCCACAGCGGCTCGGCCATCATGACCATGCCCGGGCCTCCGCCGAAGGGGCGATCGTCCACGCGGCGGTAGTTGCCATCGGCGAAATCGCGCGGGTTCCACAGGCGCACGTCGACCTGCTTCGATTCGAACGCGCGGCGGTTGATGCCGTGCGCGAGGAAGGGCTCGAAGAGCTCGGGGAACAGGGTGATGACGTCGAAGCGCATGGACGGTGATTGTGCGGTTCGAGAGAGACAATCCGCCGCCGGGCCGCCCCAAGGCGGGTCAGCCCCCTCGGGGGGCAGCGACCCGCGCAGCGGCGGAGCGTGGGGGTCAGTAGTCCGTCTGCCAGTCGGCGGTGATGCGGCGCTGCGCCTTGTCGACCGCGTCGATGTACGCATCGACGAAGGGGATCATGCGCTCGGCGGAGCGCTCGGCGCCGTCCACGGTCTCGGTGTATTCGAGCACCAGCACCGACGTGGGCCCGGTGTTCATGAGGTCGCGCACCACGCCCAGGTGCACGCCCTCGCGGTTGAACACCTCGAGGCCGATCAGGTCGACCCAGTAGTACTCGCCCTCGGTGGGCTCGGGAAAGGCGCTGCGCGGCAGGCTGATGCGGCAACCCTTGAGCGCCTCGGCCGCGTTGCGATCGGCCACACCGTCGAAGCGCGCCACCAGGCCATCGGCATGCACCTTGAGGTCGGCCACGCGCACGGCCACACAGCCCGTGAAAGCAGAAAAGCCGCGCGCGAAGCGGGCTTCGGGCGGCTGCAGGAACCAGTCGGAGCTGGCGAACAGCGCCTCGGTGTCGGCGCTGTGGGGCTGGATGCGGACCCAGCCCTTGATGCCCCAGGCATCGAGAATCCGCCCCAGTTCGACGGCGTCGGCCGGCAGGGCCGACGCGACCAGGGCGTCGCTCATGGCCGCGATCAGGCCGCGGCTTTGGCGGCGGCCTGCTTGACCAGGCGGGCCACGGTGTCGGACGGGGTGGCGCCGACGCCGATCCAGTGGGTCAGGCGGTCCTGGGCGATGCGCAGGGTTTCTTCGCCGCCCTTGGCCAGGGGGTTGTAGAAGCCGATGCGTTCGATGAACTTGCCATCGCGGCGGGCGCGCTTGTCGGCCACGACGATGTTGTAGAACGGACGGGCCTTGGCGCCGCCGCGGGAGAGTCGAATGACGACCATGATTTATCCTTCGGGTGGTTGCTCACCGGGGGTTTGGCTTGTGCACACACCCCGGTTGATTCCTGCAGCGCTTGAGACACACGACTGACCACCCGGCCAGCGAAACGCTGCAAAGCCCGCGATTATAGCCCGGTGCCCGCGCGCACCCCAGATTCCCACGCCGCATGCCGCTCATCCGACCCAGCCGCGACGAAGACCTCGCCGCCATCACCCGCATCTACGCCCACCACGTGCTGCACGGCACCGGCACCTTCGAAACCACCCCGCCGACCGAGGCCGAGATGGCGCAGCGCCGCGCCGACGTGCTGGGCAAGCAGCTGCCCTGGCTGGTGCTCGAAGACGACAACGGCACGGTCATCGGCTACGCCTATGGCAACTGGTTCAAGCCGCGCCCGGCCTACCGCTTCTCGGTCGAAGACTCGATCTACCTCGCGCCCGAGGCCGCGGGCCGCGGCCTGGGCCGGCTGCTGCTGGCCGAACTCATCGCGGTGCTCGAACGCTCGGGCATCCGCAAGGTGATGGCCGTGATCGGCGATTCCGCGAACGCGGGCTCGGTGGGCGTGCACCGCGCGCTCGGCTTCAGCGAGATCGGCGTGGTCAGGGCCTGCGGCTGGAAGTTCGGCCGCTGGCTGGACATCGTGCTGATGGAAAAAGCCATCGGCGCGGCCGACACCACACCGCCGCAGGAGGGCTGATGGCGCGCGCGAAGAACAAGACCGTGGCGGTCTGGCTGGCCCTGGTCGGCGGCTCGCTGGGTCTGCACCGCTTCTACCTGCGCGGCCTGGGCGACTGGATCGGCTGGCTGCACCCGCTGCCCACGGCGCTGGGCTGGTACGGCGTCGAGCGCGTGCTCGCCTACGGTCAGGACGACAAGCTCTCGTGGGTGCTGATCCCCTTCCTGGGCCTGAGCATCGCGGCCGCCTGCCTCACGGGCATCGTCTACGCGCTCAGCGACGCCGAAAAATGGGACCGCTGGTTCAACCCCGAGGCGCCCGGTCAGGCCGCGGCGCGCACCAACTGGCTCACCATCGGCGCGCTCGTGATGGCGCTGCTCGTGGGCACCATTGCCTTCATGGGCAGCCTGGCCTTCGGCATCCAGCGCTACTTCGAGTACCAGGTCGAAGAGGCGCGCAAGATCAGCCAGTGACGCACCCCGGTCTCAGTTGAGCCAGGCCATGAGCCCCATGACCAGGCTCAGCGTGAGCGGCGCCGCGAGCGTCGACAGGCCCATGGTCGCGGTGGTGAGTTCCTGCGCAGTCTGGTAGCGCTGCGCGAACAGGAACACGTTGGCGCCCACGGGCAGCGCCGCGGTGACCACCACCACCGTGAGCGGCAGGCCCGTGACCCCCACCGACCACGCGCCCACCGCCACCATCAGCGGCAGCAGCAGGTTCTTGGCCGCCACCACCTCGAGCGCGGCGCGCCAGTGGCCCTTGAGCGGCGTGGCCGCCAGGCTCACACCCACCAGCACCAGCGCGATCGGGCCGAAGGCGCTGCCCAGCAGCTGCAGCGGTTTGTCCACCACCCCGGGCAGTGACCAGCCGGTCTGTGCGAACAGCAGGCCGCTGATGATGGGCAGCGGAATCGGGTGTATCAAGGTGCCGCGCGCCACCGAGCCCACCGTGGCCCAGAGGCGGCGCGCCTCGCCGCCCTGGGCGCGCGCTTCGCGCGCGACGATGAGCTCGAGCACGATGGATCCCACGCTCAACTGGATCAGCGCGTGCACCGACACCAGCGTGAGCAGCGTGACCAGCCCCTGCTTGCCATAGGCCAGTTCGATCAGCGTGATGCCGATCATGACCATGTTCGAGAAGGTGGCGGCCAGGCCCAGCACCACGCTGCGCGTGGTGGCGCCGTGGCGCCACACGCACAGGCCCAGCAGCAGCAGCGTCGACGGGAAGTACGCCAGCATGGGCCGCAGATCGAGCTGCTCGAAGCGCACCGCGCTCATGGTGCGAAACAGCAGCGCCGGGATCAGCACCATGAAGACCAGGTTGGACAGGTCCTTGAGCGCGGCCTCGCGGATCCATTGCAGGCGGCCGGCCATGAAGCCCAGGCCGACCAGCAGGAACACGGGGGTGAGCGAGACGAAGACGGGGTGCGAGGCGAGGTTCACCCGGCGATGGTATCGCCGCGCTGCGCACCGGCCGCTGGCTCAGTGCGTCGGCTCAGTGCATCGGCTCAGTGCATCGGCTCAGTGCGCATGACGCATGCCGCAGGTCTTGCCGATGGCCAGGCCTTTGCAGGCGATCGCGAGCTCGGCGTGGCAGACCTTCTCGCCCTTGCCCGCTTCGAGGCACTTGGCCGCGGCTTCGTGCGCCCGGGCCATCGCGCGGTGGCGCTGCACGTCTTCCTGCGTTTCCTGCTGCGAATGCTGGGCGTGGGCGCTGCCCAGGGTCAGCAGCGGGATCAGGGCACAGAGCACAAGGGTCTTGATCATGGTCATGGTCATGGGTTCCGGAAGAAAAGGATCAGGCGCCGCCGCCGGCGCTGCACGGCGCGCACACGCCGCGCAGCGCGAGCTCCACGCGCTCCACGCTGTCGCCCTGCCGGGCGAGGCCGCGCTGCAACGCGCGCAGCCAGCCGCGGCCCGCGGCCGGCAGTGCACCGAGCGCGCGGTCCTGGCCGCAGCGGCGGCACTCGAAGCGCGGCACCAGCGGCGCCGCGCGCGCGCCGGCCTCGGCGCCCTGCAGCGTGAAGCGCCAGGTGCGGCGGTCGTCGCTGTGGCGCGCGAGCACCTGGCAGGCGGCCAGGCGGTCGAGCAGGCGGTAGAGCGTGACGCGGTTGGGCTCGTGCCCGCGCTGGTGCAGCGCCTGCAGCACCTGGGCGTGGGTGAGCCCCTGGCCCGGCCGCGCGAGGAACACGCCCAGCACGGCGCGCGTGGCCAGCGTGCGGCGCAGGCCGGCGGCGTCGAGCCGGGCCTGCACGTGCTCGGGAACGGCGTCGGCTTCGGCGGACGGGCGGGGCATGGGCAGCTCTCTTAATGCAATCGAGTTGCGAATAATAACCGCATGTCCCGGGCCGGACCGCGGCCCCGCGGGCCACTGACTACACTGCCCGCTCACCCACCGCCGGTCCCGCCCTTGCCCACCTCGCACCTGCTGCTCGCCCTCGCCGTCGTCGCGGTCTGGGGCACCAACTTCGTCGTCATCCGCTGGGGCCTGGACGGTCTGCCGCCTTTCCTGTTCGCGACCCTGCGCTTCGCTTTCTCGGCCCTGCCCTGGCTGCTGTTCGTGCCGCGGCCCGCAGCGCCCTGGCGCTCGGTGGCGGCCTTCGGCGTGCTGCTGGGCGCGGGCCAGTTCGGCCTGCTGTTCCTGGGCATCAACGGGCACATCGCACCCGGGCTCGCGTCGCTGGTGGTGCAGATGCAGGTGTTCTTCACCATCGGCCTGTCGCTGTGGCTCATGCGCGAGCGCGTGCGCGGCTTCCAGCTGGCGGGGCTGGCGCTCGCGCTGCTGGGGCTGGGCGTGATCGTCGCCAACCTCGACGCCACCGTGACCCTGCTCGGCCTGGGGCTGATCCTGGGTGCGGCCTTCTTCTGGGCCTGCGCCAACCTGGTCATCAAGTCGCTCGGGCCCGTGAACATGCTGCACTTCATGGTCTGGAGCAGCGTGTTCGCGGTGCCGCCCCTGCTGCTGCTCTCGCTGCTCACCGAAGGCCCCGCGGCCATCGCGCAGTCGCTGCGCGCGGCCGATGGCGTGGTGTGGGCCAGCGTGGCCTGGCAGGCCGTGGGCAACACGCTGTTCGGCTACGGCGCGTGGAACTGGCTGCTCGCACGCCACCCCGCGGCCACGGTCACCCCCATGGCGCTGCTGGTGCCGGTGTTCGGCATGAGCGCCTCGGCCCTGAGCCTGGGCGAGGCCATGCCGGCCTGGAAGCTGGGCGCCTGCGCGCTGGTGCTGGGCGGCCTGGCGGTGATCGTGTTCTGGCCGCGGTGGCGGAAGGGACACTGAGCGAGCGGGCCGGCGCGGCGGGCCGGGGGCCATTCGCGCAGGGGCGCACCCGGCGATCGCGGGGGTGCGCGAGGTGCCACGCGCGAAACGCCACGAGCACCGACACCTCAGCGATGCACCTCCCCCTCGCCCGCAGCCGCCAGCATCGCCATCAGCTGCCGCCGGATCAGGATGCCCGGCCGGTCGGAGTCCATCGAAAACTCCACCCCGCGCCGCCGCAGGTCCACCACCGCGTCCGGGTCGGTCGACTCCAGGATCTCCTTGTCCTCGCGCGTGATCTCGGCGTCGAAGTCGATCAGCATCTGCGCCGGGCAGTCTTCTTCGGTGTCGTTGCGGAACAGCCATTGGCACAGCTGGATGCGGCCATCATCGATCGGCGTGAAGCAGTTGATGATCACGTGCCGCACCCCGCTCGGGTACTCGATGTCGAGCCGGCGCGAGAACGGCTGCATGTAGGCGTTGCGCATGTGGCGCTGCGTGATCGGGTCCTTCACGCCGCTGATGCGCTGGAAGCGCAGCGGGTTGGCCGCGTCGATCACGGTCTCGGCGTAAAAGCCCTGCCCGTTCTCGACGATCTCGTACTTGCTCGGCTTGGGCTGCGCCGCCACGCCGAAGGTGGCGCGGTGCACAAAGCTGAAGTGCGAGTTGTCGAACGAATTCTCCAGCGCGCGCACCGGGCTGGTGTGCCACACCTCGTGGAACTGGAAGATGGTGCGCCAGCCCGGTGCGCCGAACTCGGGCATCTCGGGAATCTCGGCCTCGGGCGTTTCCAGCGCCACCCAGGCATAGCCGTAGCGCGCCGTGCAGGCATAGGCCGGGGTGCCGTAGTCCTTGGGAATCTCACGGTCCGCGCCGTACTGCGGAATCTCGATCACGCGCCCGCTGCGGTTGTAGACCCAGCCGTGGTAGCCGCACTGCAGCTTGCCGTTCTTGCACCAGCCCTTGCTGAGCTTGGCGGTGCGGTGGCAGCAGCGGTCCTTGAGGGCGGCGGGCTCACCGTGCTCGTCGAGAAAGAGCACGATGTTCTCGCCCAGCAGCGTGAAGGGTTTGGGGCCGTCCTGCAGGTCCGCGAGCGGCATCACGGCGTGCCAATGGCGGCGGAAGACGGGTTGTTGGGTGACGAGCATGGAAGCACTCCTGCGGAAATGGCTTGAACGGGGGGCTCAAGAGCAATTTCCTGCTCGCGCGGGCCGTGGGCACGGGGCGGGCTGAACGCTTCTACTCTCAGCCCGCACTCTAGCAAGACGCAGACCACCGCGGCCCCCCACGGCTGTGCACCGCGCGCACCGGCGCGGTGCAACGCGGGCTGGCACGGCTCGTGCAAACACCAGCCGCAAGAGTAGAAGCGTTCAGCGGACCGCCCCACCAGGCACCGCCCGGAAATTGCTCGGTTGCCCCGGCGCCTGCGCGCGCCGGATCGCTCACAGCCCGCCGGAGAACCGCATGCAGCGCCGCCGCTTTCTCGCCCAGTCCCTCGCCTCCTCTGCCACCCTGGCCCTGCCCAGCGTGTGGGCCCAGGGAGCGCCCAAGCCCACCCCGATCAAGTTCACGCTCGACTTCCGCGTCACGGGCCAGACCGCGCCCTTCTTTCTCGCGCAGCAGCGCGGCCACTACGCGGCCGAGGGCCTGGACGTGAGCATCGACGTGGGCTCGGGCTCGGTCGCGTCCATCACGCGCATCGTGAGCGGCGCCTACCAGATGGGCCTGGGCGACATCAGCTCGCTGATCGAATTCCAGGCCGCCAACGGCGGCACGCCCGCGGTGCAGGCCGTGTACCAGTACTACAACCGCGCGCCCTTCGCGATCATCGGCCGCAAGGACCGCGGCATCACCGGCGACTTCAAGAGCCTGCAGGGCAAGAAGGTCGCGGCCGCGGCGGTCGAGTCCACCCGCCGCGCCTGGCCCATGGTGGCGCGCCGGCTGCGCGTGAACGAAGACTTCTTCACCTGGACCACCACCGACTTCTCGCAGCGCGACAACGTGATGGTGCGCGGCGACGTGGACGCCGCCACCTATTTCCACGACTCGGCCGTCTCGCTGTTCGCGCGCATGAAGCTCGACGAGCTCTCGGTGCTGCGCTACACCGACGCCGGCGTGAACCTCTACGGCAACGCCATCCTCGCGGGCAACGCGCTGATCACGCAGAACCCGGGCGCGGTCGCGGCTTTCCTGCGGGCCACCAACCGCGGCATCCAGGAAGCCTTCAACGACCCGGCCGCGGCCATCGCCGCCACCAAGGCGCGCGAGCCCATCCTCGTGGAAGCCGTGGAGCTCGAACGCTGGCGCATCACACGCGAGTACATCGCCGCGCCCGACACGCGCAGCCACGGCCTGGGCGACGTGCTCAAGCGCACGCTGGAGCAGCAGGTGGACGAGGTGAGCGAGGTCTACAAGCTCAAGACCCGCCCCGGCGCGGAGGGCATCTTCCACCGCGGCTTCCTGCCCTCGCTCAACGAGCGGACGCTGAAGGCATGAGCACCGATCTGCCCGACGAGGTCGCGGTCGACGAACGCGACGGCCGCTACCTGCGCCAGGCCATCGCCTGGTCGCTGACCGCGCGGGAGCGCGGCAACCGCCCTTTCGGCGCGGTGGTGATCGGCGAAGACGGCACGGTGCTCGCCGAGGCCTATTGCAACACCGGCGAAACCGGCGACTGCACCGGCCACGCCGAAACCAACGCGGTGCGCCAGCTCGGCAACCGTTTTCCGCGCGAGGTGCTCGCGCGCGCCACGCTGTACTCGTCGGCCGAGCCCTGCGTGATGTGCGCGGGCGCGATCTTCTGGAGCGCGATTGGCCGCGTGGTGTACGGCATCGACGCGGTGCGCCTGCGCGTGTTCCGCGGCGAGCGCGCCGAGCAGCGCGACGCCGAGCTCTCGTGCCGCGACGTGTTCGCGGCCTCGCCCCACCCCATCGCCTGCATCGGTCCCGCGCTGATCGGCGAGGCCAGCGAAGCGCACCGCGGCTTCTGGAAGGCCTGAGCCACCCACCCCGGGGCGGTGCGCCGCCTACACTCCCCGCATGCCCTGGCACGCCTCCCTCGACCTGCACTACCAGAGCGCCAGCGGGCGCACCACGCTGCAGCACCGCCACAGCGGCCCGCTGCGCATCCTCAAGAGCCTCTACCCCGAAGGCCAGGGCATCTGCCACAACGTGGTGGTGCACCCGCCGGGCGGGCTCGTGGGCGGCGACACGCTGGACATCGGCGTGCGCGTGGACGGCGGCGCGCACGGCCTCATCGCCACCCCGGGCGCGACGCGCTTCTACCGCAGCAACGGCCCCGAGGCCGCGCAGCGCGTGCGGCTGCAGCTCGCCGCAGGCGCGCGGCTCGAATGGCTGCCGCTCGAAACCATCGCCTACCCCGACTGCATCGCGCGCAACACGCTGAGCCTGCAGCTCGACCCGGGCGCCGAATGCCTGGGCTGGGACGTGTGCGCGCTCGGCCTGCCGGCCGCGGGCGAGCCCTTCGTGCGCGGCGTGCTGCACCAGCAGATCGAGTGGCCCGGCGTGTGGCTGGAGCGCGCGCGCATCGATGCGGGCGACACGCGATTGCTCGACGGCCCCGTGGGCCTGGCGGGCCAGCGCGCGCTCGGCACGCTGTGGCTGGCCAGCGGCACACCCCGCGAGCCCGCGGCGCGCGAAGCCCTGCTCGAGGCCGCGCGCGAGGCCCTGCACGGCGCCGACGCCAGCGTGTTCGCGGGCGCCACCAGCCCCGATGCGCGCCTGATCGTGGTGCGCGCGCTGGCGCCGCAGGTCGAGCCGCTGATGGCGGCCTTTCAAGCGGCCTGGGCGCGGCTGCGCCGCCTCGCCTGGAATACGGGTGCCGAGCCGCCACGCATCTGGCGCGTGTGAGCGCGCGGGCCCACGGCCCTGGAACTCCCCGGAGCATGGCACGACACAGGCTGCACCCCGCCGCCTGCACCGCCCGGTGCGTCCAACCGTCAACGCCCATGATCCGCAGCCGCTCCCCCAGCCCCACATCAAGCTCCCGTTCCTCCGCCCTGCCCGCCGACAAACGCCGCCGCACCGGTGATGAACCCGACCCCGCTGACGGGCCCAAGGGGCTTGCCAAGCTGGCCCGCGAGGCCCTCGCCCAGGATCCGGCCCGGTGCCAGCAGGCGCTCCAGCAGCTGTTCCACGACCTCGCCCAGGGCGACTCGGACAAGGCCCTGACCGATGCCTTGCGATGGCTGCTGCCGCCGCACGCCCCCGCGGGCCTGTGGTCGGCCGCGGTGCTGGCCGCCCACCGCCTGACACCGGTGCAGTGCGACTACTTCATCGCCTGGGTGCAGGCCGGCGGCGGCCAGCGAGCGCTCGGGCCCCTGGCCGACCACGCCTGGCGCGGGCTCTGCCTGAACCAGGCGCTGCGGCGCAGCCTGATCGACCACGGCGACGACTACGACCAGGTCGGGGTCGGCTTTGCAGAAAAGGCCCGGCCCGCGCCCGCCCTGCCCGCGGCCCCCGAGTGGGCCGCGCAGCGCCGGGCCGCGATCGAGGCCATCCGCTGGACGCATTTCGAGACCGACGCGCTGGTGGCGGCCCTGCGGCCGCTGATGCAGCCCGGCCACGCGCTGAGTGAAAGGCTCGAGCGCGAAGGCCCGCGCGCCACCGCCATGCGCCTGCAGGGCCTGCTGGTCGCGGCGCTGCAACCGGGCTGCCTCATCTCGCTGAACGAGGTCTACGAAGCCCTGCTGCCCCTGCACGCGCCGCACCTGCCGCTGCAGCGCCTGCCGATCGATCTGCTCATGGTGCTGTTCTGGGTGCAAGACCCCTCGATCGAGCCCAGCCAGTACAACCCCACCGACGAGCATGTCGAGCGCGTCGTGAAATCGCTGCCCCGGTTCCCGATCGACGTGCAGGCCCAGGCGCTGTGCGATGCCGGTGTGCAGCACCTGCGCGACGTCCAGGCGCTCCAGGCCCACACGCTGCGCATGGCGGACTTCGCCGCCACCCACCCCGAGCACCCGGCGGTCCGGCAGGCGCTGGCGCGCTGGCAGGCGCTGGTGAAGCTGGTCAAGGCCAACCTCTACGCGAGAACCCGGCAGCTGAGCCACAACGTCGACCGGCTCGGTGAACAGGCGTGCGACATGGCGCGGCTCAGCGCCATGTCGCACGCGGGCGCCCAGGCCTGTGCCGACCAGGTGCAGGAGATCGCCTCGATGGTGCACGAGCTGGGCGGCGAGATGCCCGGTCTGCATCGCCAGGTCGACACGCTGCGCTGGAGGACCGCATTGGCCCAGGAGGCCGGCGAACCCCTGCTCGGCGAATGGCAGCGCTTTTCCACACCGCTCGTGACCGCGCTCGAACAGAAGGTGAGCGCCCAGCTGGGCGTGCTGCAGACCCTCACGCCCAAGATCCGGCAGAGCACCACCCTCGAAGACCAGCTGCGCCAGAACGCCGGCACCGAGGCGGCCCAGGCCGCCGACCTCGCGGCCAAGGCCATCGAGATCGCCACCACGGTGCAGCAGCAGACCGACCTGCTGCGGCAACTGGGGCCCGACGTCCCCGTGTGCACGGCCACCGAACTGCTCGCGCTCCTGAAGGCCCTGCCCGCGGCCGACGAACCCTGGACCGCGACCGATCTCGCGCTGCTCGCGCATACCAGCCAGCTCGTCGCCCTGACCCTGGCGCCGTGGCCCGACGCCCCCTGCAGCGCCGCGCACGACCTGCCCGTCGCGCTGCACGACGGCACGCTGGCCGCGCTGCGCCACGGCTGCGGCCTCACCGACGAGGGCGAACGCTTCGCCACCGGCCCGCTGCTCGACGAGCTCGACCCCGCGGTGCTGCTCAGCGCCTTCAACGCGCTGTACGAGGCCGACAAGCTCAAGCTCGTCTCGGGCCCGGTGACGCGCACCACGCTGCCGCTGCAGACCGCGTTCGCGCTCCACCCGCGCATCGCGGCCGGCACGCGGCGCGACACCGTGGCGCGCATCCTGTCGGTGCGCTCCGGTGCCGACACCGCGGACGAATGGGAGCGCCTGCGCCGCGTGTTCGCAGAGGCCTTCGAAACGCCCGCCGGGCCCGCCGGGCCCCTGCCTGGCGAGCGCGTCTGAAGCGTTGAACTGGCCGGCCCTTGCCCGCCAGTTCCCGCGATCAACCGCCGGTCGCCGCCGCAGAATCCGGGCACGGCCCGGTGGGCCGAGGTGTCCGCATGCGCTTTCTCGACAACCCCCTGCACGAATCGCAGGCCCTCGTGATCGAGGGCAACGCGCAATCGCGATCCATCATCGTTGCGCAACTGCGCGAGCTCGGCGTGGGCCACGTGTCGCAATGCGCGCGCGTGAACGACGCCCGCCGCAAGCTCGAGGCCCAGCGCTTCGACGTCATCGTGTGCGAACAGCGCTTCGACAAGGAAAGCGGCTCGGGCCAGGAACTGCTCGACGACCTGCGCCGCCAGCAGATCCTGCCCTTCTACACGGTGTTCATCATGCTCACCGCCGAGGCCAGCTACAGCAAGGTGGCCGAAGCCGCCGAGTCGGCGCTCGACGCCTACCTGCTCAAGCCGCACACCGGCGCGCGCCTGGGCGAGAGCATCCTGAGCGCGCGCGCCCGCAAGCGCGCGCTGCAGGCGATCTTCAGCGCCATCGACGAACAGGACTTCGAGCGCGCCGCCACGCTGTGCCTCGAACGCTTCCACGCGCGCGAGGACTACTGGCTCTACGCCGCGCGCATCGGCGCCGAGCTGCTGCTGCGCGGCGCCCGCCTGGACGAAGCGCGCCAGCTCTACGAAGCCGTGATCGCGGCCAAGACCCTGCCCTGGGCGCGCCTGGGCGTGGCCCGGGCCCAGCTCGAAGCGGGCCAGCCCGCCAAGGCCGTGACCACGCTCGAAGCCCTGCTCGCCGACGACGACGGCTACGCCGACGCCTACGACGTGATGGGCCGCGCGCATTTCGAGCTCGGCAACTTCGAGCAGGCCCTGTCCACCTACGCCATGGCCACGCGGCTCACGCCCTCGGCCGTGAGCCGGCTGCTCAAGCACGGCATGCTGGCCTTCTATGGCGGCGACCGCGCCGAGGGCGTGGAACTGCTCGACCGCGCCGCGCGCCTGGGCGTCGATTCCAAGCTGTTCGACCCCCAGGCCCTGGTGCTGCTCGCGCTCGCGCGCTTTGACAACAACGACACGCGCGGCCTGCAGCGCTGCGTGGAACAGCTCGCGCGCAACGCCGACCGCAGTTTCGAACCCGAGCGCCCGCGCCGGCTGCACCGCTTCGCCACCGCCATCAACGCGCTGCACCACAGGAACAACGCCGAGGTGCAGGCCATCGCCACCGAGTTCATGAAGCAGGTGCGCGATCCGGCCTTCGACGTCGAGACCGCGTGCAACCTGCTCACGCTCATGACGCGCATGGTCGATCGCGGCGCCGCGCCGCCCGACGCCGAGGGCGTGGTCAACGCGATCGCCCTGCGCTTTGGCACCAGCCGCGCCATGAGCGAACTGCTGGGCTGCGCCGCCAAGGGCCAGGCCGCCTGGACCAAGGCCCTGGCCAGCGGCCACGCGCAGGTGCTCAAGATCTCCGAAGAAGCCATGCGCCTGAGCCTCAAGGGCGACCCGGGCGGCACCGTGGAGCAGTTGCTGAGCGAGGCCGAGCGCCTGTGCAACGCCAAGCTCATCGAATCGGCGCACCAGGTGCTGCAGCGTTATGGCGAACGCATCGTCGCGCGCGGGCCGCTGCAGCAGCGCGTGGACACGCTGCGCGGCCTCTACCGCATGGCCTCGCTGCGCCTGGGCGAGCACACCGGCCACAGCACCGGCGCGGTGCCGCTGTCCAGCGGCTTCAGGAAGCCCGAGCGTGCCGGCCTGCTCGACGCGGCCCCCGCGGCCTGAGACCGCGCGCGGCGCTCAAGCCTGGGCGAACAGCCCCACCACGCCTTCGCGGAACCAGCGGTGCGCGGGGTTGGCCTCGAAGCGGTGGCTCCAGTGCAGCGACACGCTGAAGGCCGCGCCCTCGAAGGCCGGCTCCACCACCGCACAGCCGCCGGCCTGCACGAAACCGCGCGCGATGTTGCGCGGCATCACCCCGCACAGGTCGGTGGCCTGCACGATGCTGGGCAGCACCATGAAGTGTTCGGTGGTCAGGCGCAGGCGCTCCTGCAGGCCGGTGCGCTGCAGGATGCGCAGCGTGTCGGCGTGCGCGCGCACGGCCACGAAATCGAGTTGTTGCAGCGCCCGCAGCTGCGCCGCCCCGCGCAGCCCCTGCAGCCGCGCGCGCTGCGGGTGGCCGCTGCGCAGCAGCACCACGTAGCGGTCGCGCAGCAGCTCGGCGCGCCGCGTCTCGCGCACCTGCGGCAGGAAGCCGAAGGCGAAGTCGATCGCGCCCGCGTCGAGCGATTCGGCCAGCACCGCGTGCGGCACCGGCAGCGTGGCCACGCGCACGCCCGGCGCCTGCACGTGCAGCCAGGCCATGAGCTCGGGCAGGAAGCGGCCTTCGCCGATGTCGCTCATGTGGATGCGGAACAGGTGGCGCGAGGTGGCGGGGTCGAACACGCTGGTGCGGCCCAGCGCGCCTTCGAGCGTGTCGAGCGCGTCCTGCACCGCGTCGGCCAGCGCCACCGCGCGCGGCGTCGGCCGCACCCCGCCGGGCGCGCGCATGAACAGCGGGTCCTTCACGAGCAGGCGAAGCCGCGTGAGGCCGTGGCTCACGGCCGGCTGCGTCAGGCCCAGGCGCTCGGCCGCGCGGCTCACGCTGCCGGCGCGGTAGACCTCGGCGAACAACCGCAGCAGGTTCAGGTCGAGGTCTTTGACATGCATGTTGTTCATATCCGATAGTCGCCTCATTGTATGGATGGATGGCGCGTCAGCGCCCATACTCGTCCGGCTAAACACCCCACGGAGACAGGCGCTTGGAAGTTTCATTCGGCGAGGAGATCCAGTCCCTCCAGCTCGGCGCGGGCCATACCTTCCACGGCGAAGGCATCCTCGCGATCACCAAAGGCCTGCTGCAGTCGGGCGTGTCCTACGTGGGCGGCTACCAGGGCGCGCCGGTCTCGCACCTGCTCGACGTGATGGTGCAGGCCAAGCCCTACCTCGACCGGCTCGGCGTGCACGTGGAGGCCTGCTCCAACGAGGCTTCGGCCGCGGCCATGCTGGGCGCGTCCATCCACTACCCGATCCGCGGTGCGGTCACCTGGAAGTCCATCGTGGGCACCAACGTGGCGGCCGACGCGCTGTCCAACCTGGCCTCGCCGGGCGTCACGGGCGGCGTGCTGATCGTGGTGGGCGAGGACTACGGCGAGGGCGCGAGCGTGATCCAGGAGCGCACCCACGCCTACGCGCTCAAGAGCGGCATGCTGCTGCTCGACCCGCGGCCCGACCTCGCGCAGATGGTGCACATGGTCGAGCACGGCTTCCGGCTCTCGGAGGCGTCCAACATGCCGGCCATCATGGAGCTGCGCATCCGCGCCTGCCACGTCCGCGGCAGCTTCGAGGCCAAGGACAACGTCGCGCCCGCGATCTCCACCCAGCGCCTGATGCAGGAGCCGGCGGGCTTCGACTACATGCGCCTGGCCCACCCGCCCGTGACCTTCCGCCACGAGAAGCTCAAGGGCGAGCAGCGCATCCCCGCGGCGCGCCGCTACATCGCCGAGCACGGCCTCAACGAGCTGTTCGACGGCGAGCACAAGGACCTGGGCCTGATCGTGCAGGGCGGCCTCTACAACACGCTGATCCGCGCGCTGCAGCAGTTCGGCCTGGCCGACGCCTTCGGCCAGAGCCGCATCCCGCTGCTGGTGCTCAACGTGACGAGCCCGCTGGTGCCCGAGCAGCTCGAACGCTTCTGCGACGACAAGCGCGCCGTGCTTCTGCTCGAAGAAGGCCAGCCCGAGTACATCGAGCAGGAGCTCGCCACGCTGCTGCGCCGTGCCGGCATCGCCACCCCGCTGCACGGCAAAGACCTGCTGCCCAGCGCGGGCGAATACACGGCCGAGGTCATGGCCCAGGGCCTGGCCGGCTTCGTCGAGCGCTACCTGGCCGACGACACGAACGCGCTGGCCTCGGCGCGCGCCTGGCTGCAGGGCAATGCGCAGCGCCGCGCCGATGTGGCCAAGGCCCTGGGCACGCCGCTGCCCGCGCGGCCGCCGGGCATGTGCATCGGCTGTCCCGAGCGCCCGGTGTTCTCGGCGCTCAAGCTCGCGCAGCAGGACGTGGGCCCGGTGCACGTGGCCGGCGACATCGGCTGCCACGCGCTCGCCACCTTCGAGCCCTTCTCGTTCGGCCACTCCATCCTCGGCTACGGCATGAGCCTGGCCAGCCGCGCGGGCGTGTCGCCGCTGATGCGCCGGCGCGTGCTCTCGGTGATGGGCGACGGCGGCTTCTGGCACAACGGCCTGCTCACCGGCGTGCAGAGCGCGCTCTTCAACGGCGACGACGCGGTGCTGCTGATCTTCAAGAACGGCTACACCTCGGCCACCGGCACGCAGGACATCATCTCCACGCCGGCCGACGAGGCCAAGGAGCAGGCCGAGAACAAGGCGCAGAGCCTCGCCCACGTCAACCAGACCATCGAGACCACCCTGAAGGGCCTGGGCGTGAAGTGGCTGCGCACGGTGCACACCTACGAGGTCGACACGGTGCGCGCCACGCTCACCGAGGCCTTCACCACCGACTTCCAGGGCCTCAAGGTCATCGTCGCCGAGGGCGAATGCCAGCTCGAACGCCAGCGCCGCATCAAGCCCTGGATCGCGGGCCTGCTCAAGCGCGGCGAGCGCGTGGTGCGCGTGAAGTACGGCGTGGACGAAGACGTGTGCAACGGCGACCACGCCTGCATCCGCCTCTCGGGCTGCCCCACGCTCACGCTCAAGGACAACCCCGACCCGCTCAAGGTCGACCCCGTGGCCACGGTGATCGACGGCTGCGTGGGCTGCGGCCTGTGCGGAGCCAACGCGCACGCCGCCACGCTGTGCCCCTCGTTCTACCGCGCCGAGGTGGTGCAGAACCCGCGCTGGCACGAGCGCCTGCTCGACGCCCTGCGCGCCCCCTTCGTCCGCATGCTGCAGGCCTGACGCCATGACCCAACCCATTTCCCTCCTGCTCTGCGCCCTCGGCGGTGAAGGCGGCGGCACGCTGACCGACTGGCTCGTGGACACCGCGCGCCACGCGGGCTACGCGGCCCAGGCCACCAGCATCCCCGGCGTGGCCCAGCGCACCGGCGCCACCACCTACTACCTCGAGGTCTTTCCGGTGCCGCTCGCGCAGCTCGGCGGCCGCCGCCCGGTGTTCGGCCTGAACCCCTTGCCGGGCCGGCTCGACGCGCTGGTGTCGTCCGAGCTGCTCGAAACCGGCCGCCAGATCGCCAACGGCCTGGCCTCGGCCGGGCACACGCTGGTGATCAGCTCGTCCTCGCGCGCACTCACCACCGCCGAGAAGATGGTGATGGGCGACGGCCGCCGCGACGAAGCCCCGCTGCTGGCCCTCATCCGCGAACACAGCCGCGCCCAGCACGTGCTCGACATGGCCGCGCTCACGCGCGAGGCCGGCACCGTGGTGAGCGCCGTGATGCTCGGCGCCATCGCGGCCAGCGGCCTGCTGCCCTTCGCGCGCACCGACTACGAGGCCGTGGTGGGCCAGGGCGGCCACGCCAAGGCCAGCCTGCGCGGCTTCGCGCTCGCCTTCGACGCCGTGACGCGGCAACGCGAACAGGCGCGCTGGGTCGAGCAGGTCATGGCCGACACCGACACCGACGACGACGCGCCGCTGGCCGCGCCCGCCACGCCCGCGGCCCTGCTCGCGCCATTTCCCACCGCGCTGCACGACATCGTGGCCCTGGGCCATGCGCGCGCCGTGGAGTACCAGAACGCGGCCTACGGCCAGCGCTACCTCGATCGGCTGCAGCGCGTGCTCGAAGCCGAGCGCGCGGGCGACCCCGCCGCGGCCCAGGGCTTCGCCACCACGCGCGAGACCGCGCGCTGGCTCGCGCTGTGGATGGCCTTCGACGACATCGTGCGCGTGGCCGAGCTCAAGGCGCGCGCCAGCCGCGCCGCGCGCGTGCGCCGCGAGGTCAAGGCCGGCGAGGCCGAGCTGCTGCGCGTGTACGACCACTTCAAGCCCGGCGCGCCCGAGTTCGCCGCGCTGCTGCCCGAGCCGCTGGCGCGCCGCGTGCTCGCCTGGGACCAGCGCCGCGTGCAGGCCGGCCTGGCGCCCTGGGCCCTGCCGCTCAAGGTGTCGAGCCACGGCGTGTTCGGCCTGCTCGCGCTGCGCACGCTCGCGGCCTGCAAGGGCCTGCGCGCGCGCGGCAGCCGCTTCGCCACCGAGCAGGCGCTGATCGAACGCTGGCTCGCGGCCATCGAGCGCGGCGCGCGCGCCGATGCGCTCCTGGGCCACGAGCTCGCGCAATGCGGCCGCCTCATCAAGGGCTACGGCAGCACCAACGAACGCGGCAAGGACAACCTGCTGCACATCGTCGACCACCTCGCCGACCCCGCGCGCCCCGACGCGGCCAGCGCCGTGGCGCAGGCGCGCGCGGCCGCGCTCGCCGACGAGGCCGGCACCGCGCTCGACCGCACGC
This sequence comes from Hydrogenophaga sp. T2, assembly GCF_049843535.1. Lineage (NCBI taxonomy): Bacteria > Pseudomonadati > Pseudomonadota > Betaproteobacteria > Burkholderiales > Comamonadaceae > Hydrogenophaga > Hydrogenophaga sp. T2. Next base: position 725,152 of record NZ_JBBHZJ010000001.1, read on the forward strand.
TGCAACAGCACGGCGCGCCGGTGCGGCCGATCAAGCCGCAACCGATCCGCTGGCACCACAACCCGCGCCTGAAGAAGCAGCGCGTCTGAGTTTTCCTTTTCCACCACAGCACCGGAGACACGACATGAAGACCTTGCTGACCGCCACCGCCCTCGCCGCCGCCGCGCTGCTGGCCGCGCCCGCCGCGCTCGCGCAGGCCTGGCCCGACAAACCCGTGAAGGTGGTGGTGGGCTTTGCGCCCGGCGGCGCGGCCGACCAGATCGCGCGCCTCGTGGCCACGCCGCTCGGCGAGGCCCTGGGCCACAGCGTGGTGGTGGAAAACCGCGCGGGCGCCAACGGCAACGTGGCCGGCGAGGCGGTGGCCAAGGCGGCGCCCGATGGCTACACGCTGCTGCTGTCCTCGGGCGGCATGGTGTCGGTGAACCCGCACCTCTACCCGCGCATGGCCTTCGACCCGACCAAGGACCTCGTGCCCGTGGCCTCGGCCGCGCGCGTGGCCGTGTACCTGATGGCGCGCAACGGCCTGGAGGTGAACAACATCAAGGACTTCATGGCCTACGTGAAGGCCCGCCCCGGCAAGCTCAGCTACGGCTCGCCGGGCAACGGCAGCTCGCCGCACCTGGCCGGCGAGATGTTCAAGAGCCAGGCCGGCCTGTACGCGGTGCACGTGCCCTACCGCGGCGCGGCGCCTGCGCTCAACGACCTGCTGGGCAACCAGATCGACTACACCTTCGACCCCGGCATCGGCCTGCAGCACGCCAAGAGCGGCCGCCTCAAGCTGCTCGCGGTGGGCAGCAGCAAACGCTCGCCGTTGTTCCCCGACGTGCCCACGCTCGACGAGGCCGGCCTCAAGGGCTTCGACGCCGACACCGTGTTCGGCTTCTACGCCCCCGCGGGCACGCCGGCGGCCGTGATCACGCGCCTGAACACCGAGATCAACAAGATCCTGGCCACGCCCGCGGTGCGCGAGCGCCTGGTGAACCTGGGCGGCGAAACCCTGCCGCTGTCGCCGGCCGAGTTCGGCCGCCGCGGCATGGACGATTCCAAGCGCTTCGGCGCGATCATCAAGGAACGCAAGATCACCGCGGATTGAAAAGGCCCCCACGCTCCGCCGCTGCGCGGGTCGCTGCCCCTCGAGGGGGCTGATCCGGCTTGGGGCGGCCCGGCGCCGGATCGCGACGCCCTCAAGCCAAGTAAATGGCCACGAAGGCGAACATGAAGATCTGCAGCACCCCCATCGCCGGGACCACGAGCGGCATGAGGGGCATGACCTCTTCGAGCAGGTCGGTGGCGATCTCGTCGGTGTAGGCCTTGAGCTCGGGGTCGGAATAGTCGGCCGGGTGCTCGGCCAGGGCCTGGTCCGGCGGCGGGTGCTGGTGGGCGTGCGACATGGCGGCCTCCTGGTCTGGGGCCCGTCGCCGGCAAACCCCATGCCCGGTCCCGCCACAATGGCGGGCTCGCACAACAGGAGTCCTGCATGGCAGAACACAAAGTCGCCATCGTCACCGCGGGTGGCAGTGGCATGGGTGCGGCGGCCGCGCGCCGCCTCGCGGCCGATGGGTACCACGTCGCCATCCTGTCCTCGTCGGGCAAGGGCGAGGCGCTCGCGCGCGAGCTCGGCGGGCTGGGCGTGACCGGCTCCAACCAGTCGAACGACGACCTGCAGCGCCTGGTCGACCAGACCCTGCAGCGCTGGGGCCGCATCGACGTGCTCGTGAACAGCGCGGGCCACGGCCCCAAAGGCCCGCTGCTCGACATCACCGACGAGCAATGGCACCTGGGCATGGACGTGTACCTGCTCAACGTGATCCGGCCCACGCGGCTGGTGACGCCGCACATGGTGAAGCAAGGCGGGGGGGCCATCGTCAACATCTCCACCGCCTGGGTCGGCGAGCCCAGCCCCATGTTCCCCACCTCGGCCGTGGCGCGTTCGGGCCTGGCGGCCTTCACCAAGCTGTTCGCCGACCAGTACGCGGCGCAGAAGGTGCGCATGAACAACGTGCTGCCGGGCTGGATCGACAGCCTGCCGCCAACCGATGCGCGCCGCGACAGCGTGCCCATGCAGCGCTACGGCACGGCCGACGAGATCGCCGCCACCGTGGCCTTTCTCGCGGGCGAGGGCGCGGCCTACATCACGGGCCAGAGCCTGCGCGTGGACGGGGGTTTGATGCGCTCGGTGTGAGCCCGCACCGGAACCCACCCCGGTAGGGCGTTTCTCAGCGGGCTCACCAGCCCAGGGAGACGCCCATGAACCGCACCACCACCGCTTCGCCCCCCACCCAGGCCCTGCTGCTCGGGCACCTCATGCACCGGGCGGGCTCGCCCCGGCTGCAGGCCCTGGTGGCGGACGTGACACTCGACCTCGACCACCAATCGAGCGCCACCCAGGTCCAGGTCCACGCCGACCTGTGCGCCCAGCTCGTGGCCGATCGCGATCCGGCCTGCAGGACCGAGGGCCTGCTGCTCGACCTCATGATCGCCCTCGATCCCGGGCTTGCGCGCCACGCCCGGTGCGGCGCCATGTTCGGTCAGCTGCAACAGGCTCTCGCCCAATGCGAGGCCACTTCGTGCATCGAGGCCGGGCCCGCGCTGGCCGCGCTGCCCGCCGCAGGACAGCCCTGGTCCCTTTCGGAATGGCACCTGCTCAACGGCCTGTGCGAAATGCGGCGGCGCGAGCGGCTCACGCCCGGGCAGGCCAGCGCCGTGATCGACCGCGTGGCCGACCTGTTGCGGCATCTGCTCGCCATCGCGCCGGCCGATGCCGCGGTGCACCCCGTGAGCATGGTCCATGAACGCGCGGGCGACGCGGTGCTCGAGGCCTTCACGCGCCTCGCGATCGCCGACCAGATCGGGCTGCTGCGCACGCAGCCCCATGCCGCGGCCTGTGCCTTCATCGCGCATCTCGCCCAGCAAGGCGGGCACACGCGCCTTGACCCGCGCCGCCCATTGCAAGCCTTGATCGAGGCCGGCCAGGGCGAGCTCGATGAAGCCACCCTGGCCGTGCTGCGCAGCTGGTTGAACGTCCTCGGCTGAGGCCAGGGCCGCCATGAATAGAACCACCACGCCCCAGGGCAGCCCGCCCCGCACGTCGCCCCGCACACCCGCCTCCCCGTCCGGCCCCACCCCACCGCGTGCCGACACCCCACCCTCGCTGCCGCCCGACCACCCGGCCTCGCTCGCCGCACTGCTGCAAGAGCGGCCGGCCGATGGCCTGCGAGCGGTGGATCACTGCCTGCGCAATGTCAGCGGCTGCGGCGACTGGCTCGCGGCCCTGGACTTGCTCGACCAACCGACGCTGCGTGCGATCGGGGGGCTGCATGGCTGGCTGCTGGCGCTGGGCCTGCAATGGGCCCAAGACGAACCCGAGGCCTTGCGGCAGGGCGTGTCGCGCCTGATGGCCGCGGCCGACACCGACGCGCAACAGAACGCATGGAGCGACGCGCTGGTCGCGAACCTGCCGAGCCTCGATGAGGCCCTGCGCCACCACCTGCTGAACGAACTCGACGCGCGCGCCGATGGGGAAGGCGCGCTGCCGCCGCCATGGGCCAGGCTGAAGTCCCTGCTGCAGCCGCCGCCGCCCATCGAGGACCTGCCGGTGGGGCGGCCCGAGTCTGCGCCGCTGCCCTGGTCCCTGCCCTGGCTGCTCCAGCAGGACGTGGGCGGGCATCTGCTGCGGCGCCACCTGCTGCGCTGGCCCGACGACGCCACCCCACCGCCGCACACGGCGGCCGAACTGCGGTGCTTCGCGCAGCGCGCGGCGCTGCGGGGGGTGAACCGATCGCTCTACCACCTGGCGTACCTCAAGCCACCGGCCTGCGAACCTCAGTTGCGCTGGTCCTTGGGCCTGAACCGCTTCACCACCGCGCTGCGGCCGCTGGGTCAGGGCCACTTCCTGCCCGACAGCGCCTTCCCCCCCATCGGCGCCTCACTGGCCCGGTTGTTCGACGGTCCCAAAGCCCAACCGGCCCCGTGGTGCCACGAGCTGCTGGCCCAACGCCTGTTCAACGCCCTGCCGATGGCCTTCCTCGTCGAGGTGATGCAGCAACTTCCCGCGTGGCTGGTGCCGCGCATGCATGCGGAACTGCTGCACCACGTCCTGTGCATCGCGTCCCGGCACACCGTGCTCGCGCCCCAGGGCGATCTGCTGACGCTGCTCATGGCGGTGTGGCCGCAGTTGGGCCGGCTGCCCGCCGAGACCCAGGCGGCCTGCCTGTTCGAGGCGCTGGTGCTGCTGCGCGACACCGAGGCCGCGGCCGGCGCGCGCGCCACCTTCGACAACCTGGTGGAGGCACAGCCCGGGCTGCTCCCGCTGCAACAAACCGTCGACACGGTGCTGGCCTTTCTGCAAGCGCCAGCCCAGGCCTCGCCCGAACAGCGGGAAGCGCTGCTCGCGCACCTCGAGCGCGAACCGGCCGCGTGGGGCGCGGCCGACCTCGTGCTGCTGCAGGTCCTGGCGGCGCTGCGGGTGCCACCCACCGCGGTGCCCATCACCCCGCAGACGGATGCGCACGCGCAGCGGGTCGTCGCGCTGCTGAGCCGGTTCCTGCGTCACCTGTGCGCGCTGCACCGCGGCGAGGCCGCCATCACCGAGCACCGCGCGCTCGCCCCTTTCCCCGGGCACGTGCTGCAGGCCGCGCTCGCCACGCTCGATCCCGACGAGCAAGCGCAGATCGAGCGCGCCGCGTGAAGCCACCTCTGCCCGAGGAAGACATCCGGCGCTCGCCACCCATTCCCTGGAATCTCCCATGCACAAAAGCACCCTCTCCCAGCCCCGCGCGCGAAACCCCGTCGCGGGACTCCCCGTTTGCCAGCCAGCCGCCGCGCGGCTCGAGCCGTCAGATCCGGCTACGCCTTCGCTGGGCGGTCTGCTCGGCCGGGACCTGGCCATCCCCGTGCTCACGCACCTCGGACCGACCGACGCCCTGCCGCCGCACTCGCTCGCGCACATCCACCAACAGACCCGGGACATCGTCGCGCTGTCGCAAGCCAGCCGCACCCTCCACCAATGGGTCCGCAAGCACTGCGAGGACGACTTCAAGCGGTTCACCTGGTCGTGGCGCCACCTGCGGTTCACCGGCCAAGCGATCGAGCCCTTGCTCGACCCGGCCCTGATCACGCCGGTGCCGGCCCATGCGGGGCCGCTGTTGCGGCGGCGGCTGGAACTGCTGCTCGTGCGCCTGATCGCCAGTGGCCCGGCCGAGGCCATCGCCCCGGTCGTGGCATCGCTGTTTGCGCACGCACAGACCACGAACCCCGTGGATGTCACGCACCTCGGGCCTTGCGTGCTCGCGGTGGCCGCCCGACGGCACCGCCTGCAGCCCATCACGCCGCAGCCCTTCGTGCGGGTGGTGAACGCGCACTTTTCCTTGCTGCCCCCACACGCGCAGGCGGTCTGTTTCCTCGAAACCGGCGTTCTGGTGCGGCATGAACCCGACCTGCTCGATCCCTTGCTCGAGACCCTTGCGCAGAAGGCCTCGGCGCATCCGTCGGACTTCGGGCCCACGCAGGCGGTCTTGCTGGCCGCGCTGGATTTTCTGACCCGGCCCGGCATGCCCGCGCAGCCGACGATGGCCACGATGGTCGATCACCTGCTGCGCGAAGACGTGCTGTGGGGCGCGTCGGATCTCGCCGTGCTGATGAGGTTGGCGGGCCTGGCTGCACCGCCCCACGGCATGCCCACGGTGGTGGATACGCCCCTGCGTTCGCGCATCGTCGAGGCCACGGCGCGCTTCCTCGGGCACCTGAGCCAGCTGCACCGGCACGAGCCGCACATCCTTGAACAGGAGCTCGTGAGCATGCTGGCGCCCCACGTGCTGTGGGCCGCGATCGAGACCTTGAATCCCGAGGACCGGCGCCGCGTCCTGAACCGCCCGCCGGGCGGACCCTCGCTGGCCGAACGGGTCCCGCTGATCCGCGACCGGCTCCAGCAGGAGCGCGGCGACTGAAGCCGCGGCACCCGTCCCGCGTTCCTCAGATCGCCACCAGTTGCCGGATGCCTTTTTCCTGCATCTCGCGGCCCGGCCCGCTGGCGATCACCTCGCCGCGCTCCATCACGAGGTAGCGGTCGGCCAGGGCCTCGGCGAAGTCGTAGTACTGCTCCACGAGCAGGATCGCCATGGGCTCGCCATCGAGGCCCTGGTCGGCCAGCTGGCGCAGCACGCGGCCGATGTCCTTGATGATGTTGGGCTGTATGCCCTCGGTGGGTTCGTCGAGGATCAGCACCTTGGGCTTGCTCGCGAGCGCGCGCGCGATCGCCAGCTGCTGCTGCTGCCCGCCCGACAGATCGCCGCCGCGGCGGCCCAGCATCTGCTGCAGCACCGGGAACAGCTCGAACAGCTGCGGGGGCACCGGCGTGCCCGCGGGCCGTGTGGCCAGGCCCATCTGCAGGTTTTCCTGCACCGTCAGCCGCGCGAAGATCTCGCGCCCCTGCGGCACGTAGCCCATGCCCAGGTGCGCGCGCACGTAGGGTGCGGCCGTGTGCACCGCCTGGCCGTTGAACACGATGCCGCCGCTCTTGATGGGCACCAGGCCCATGAGCGACTTGAGCAGCGTGGTCTTGCCCACGCCGTTGCGGCCCAGCACCACCGTGACCTCTCCCGCGCGCGCCTCAAGGCTCACGCCGCGCAGGATGTGGCTGCCGCCGTAGTACTGATGGATGTCTTTGACTTCAAGCATGGTCATCGCCCGAGATAAACCTCAATGACGCGCTCGTCGGCCTGCACCTCGTCGAGCGTGCCCTCGGCCAGCACCGCGCCATCGCACAGCACCGTGACCTTCTCCGAGATGGTGCGGATGAAGGCCATGTCGTGCTCGACCACCATCAGCGAGTGCTTGCCCTTGAGCGTGAGGAAGAGCTGCGCGGTGCGCTCGGTTTCTTCATCGGTCATGCCGGCCACGGGCTCGTCGAGCAGCAGCAGCTTGGGGTCCTGCATGAGCAGCATGCCGATTTCCAGCCACTGCTTCTGCCCGTGGCTCAGTTCGCCCGCGCGGCGCGTCACGTGCCCGGCGAGGTGAATGGTGGTGATCACCTCGGCGAGGCGGTCGCGCTGCTCGCCACTGGGGCGAAAGTGCATCGAGGGCCAGACGCGCTTGTTGGTCGCGAGCGCGAGTTCGAGGTTCTCGTACACGCTGAGCTGCTCGAACACCGTGGGCTTCTGGAACTTGCGGCCGATGCCCAGCGCGGCGATCTCGGCCTCGCGGTGGCGCAGCAGGTCGATGGTGGAGCCGAAGAACACCGTGCCTTTGTCGGGCCGGGTCTTGCCGGTGATGATGTCCATCATCGTGGTCTTGCCCGCGCCGTTGGGGCCGATGATGCAGCGCAGTTCGCCAGGCGCGATGTCCAGCGACAGACCGTTGATGGCCTTGAAGCCGTCGAAGGCCACGTGCACGTCTTCGAGGTAGAGGATGCGGCCGTGCGTGACATCGACCTCGCCCGGCGTCACCACGCGCGAGAAGCCCGCCTTGCGGCCGCCCGATTCGGTGTTGCCCGCGGGCCGCAGGCCCGCGGCCTTCTGCAGGCGCTCGGCGCCCGATTGCATGAGGTCCGGCGTCATGCCGCGCCCCCCTTCTTCAGCTTCTTCACCAGGCCCACCACCCCCTGCGGCATGAACAGCGTGACCGCGATGAACAGCGCGCCGAGCACATAGAGCCAGAACTCGGGGAAGGTCACGGTGAGCCAGCTCTTGGCGCCGTTGACCAGGAAGGCCCCCACGATCGGGCCGATCAGCGTGCCACGCCCGCCCACCGCGGCCCAGATCGCGATCTCGATGCTGTTGGCCGGGCTCATCTCGCTCGGGTTGATGATGCCCACCTGCGGCACGTAGAGCGCACCGGCCACGCCGCACATCACGGCCGAGATGGTCCAGATGGCGAGCTTGTAGGGCAGCGGGTCGTAGCCGCAGAACATGGTGCGGTTCTCGGCGTCGCGGATGGCCTGCAGCACGCGACCGAACTTGCTGCGCACCAGCCAGCGTGCGAGCAGGAAGCAGCCCAGCAGCGTGAGGCCCGTGAGCACGAACAGCACCATGCGCATCTGCGGCGTGGCAATGGCGATGCCCAGGATGCGTTTGAAGTCGGTGAAGCCGTTGTTGCCGCCGAAGCCGGTCTCGTTGCGGAAGAACAGCAGCAGCGCGGCGTAGGTCAGCGCCTGCGTGATGATGGAGAAGTACACGCCCTTGATGCGCGAGCGGAAGGCGAAGTAGCCGAACACGAAGGCCACGCCGCCGGGCACGAGCACGATCAGGCACAGGGTGGCGAAGAAGCTGTCGGACAGCGCCCAGTGCCAGGGCAGCTCCTTCCAGTCGAGGAACACCATGAAGTCGGGCAGGTCGCTCTGGTACTGGCCGTCGCGGCCGATCTGGCGCATGAGGTACATGCCCATCATGTAGCCGCCGAGCGCGAAGAACAGGCCGTGGCCCAGCGACAGGATGCCGCTGTAGCCCCAGATCAGGTCCATCGCGAGCGCGCAGATGGCGTAGCACATGATCTTGCCGATCAGGCTCACGAGGTAGTCGCTCAGGTGCAGCGGGCTGTCGGGCGGCACCACGAGGTTGAGCACCGGCGCCAGCGCGCCCACCACGAGCAGCGCCGCCAGGAAGGCGCTCCAGCCGGCGCGCGTGAGCAGGGGCGCGCGCTGCGGCAGCACCACGCCAGGGGTTTGGGGCAGGCCGCTCATGCTTCCACGCTCCGGCCCTTGAGGGCAAAGATGCCTTGCGGGCGTTTCTGGATGAACACGATGATGAACACCAGCACCGCGATCTTGGCGAGCACGGCACCGGCCCAGCCTTCGATGAACTTGTTGAGCAGGCCCAGGCCGAGCGCGGCGTACACCGTGCCTGCGAGCTGGCCCACGCCGCCCAGCACCACCACCATGAACGAGTCCACGATGTAGGCTTGGCCGAGGTCGGGGCCCACGTTGCCGATCTGCGAAAGCGCACAACCCGCAAGGCCCGCGATGCCCGAGCCGAGCGCGAAGGCCCAGGTGTCGATGCGCGCGGTGTTCACGCCCATGCACGCAGCGATCGGGCGGTTCTGCGTGACGCCGCGCACGAACAGGCCGAGCCGGGTGCGCGCGATCAGCAGCGACACGCCGATCAGCACCGCGGCCGCGAAGGCCAGGATGACGAGCCGGTTGTAGGGCAGGTTCAGGCTGCCGAGCAGCGTGATGCCGCCGCTCATCCAGCTCGGGTTCTCCACCGCCACGTTCTGCGCGCCGAACAGGCTGCGCACGAGCTGCATGAGCACCAGCGAAATGCCCCAGGTGGCGAGCAGCGTCTCCAGCGGGCGGCCGTAGAGGAAGCGGATCACCGTGCGCTCCATCACCGCGCCCACCAGGGCCGAGGCAGCGAAGGCCACGGGCAGCGCCACCAGCAGGTAGGCGTCGAACCAGCCGGGCAGGTGCTGGCGGAAGAAGGCCTGCACGAGCCAGGTGGCGTAGGCGCCGATCATGATCAGCTCGCCGTGCGCCATGTTGATCACGCCCATGAGGCCGTAGGTGATGGCCAGGCCCAGCGCCGCGAGCAGCAGGATGCTGCCCAGGCTGATGCCGGTGAAGGCCTGGCCCAGGCCGCTGGCGAGCGCCACGCGGCGGTCGATGGCGGCCAGCGATTGGCCCAGCGCGGCCTTGACCTTGGCGCTGCTCTCCTGCTTCAGGCGGTCTTCGATCAGCGGCCGCACGATGGGCTGGCGCGCTTCGCCGAGCTTGGTGGCCGCGGCCAGGCGCACGGCCTCGTCCTCGCTGGCGAGCTGCAGCGCGGCCTGCGCGAGCTCGAGCGACTGGCGCGTGGCGGCGTCGAGCGTGTCGAGCGCGAGCGCCTTTTCAATCAGGGGCAGGCCTTCGGGATCGGGGTCGCTGAAGGCGCTGCGTTGCAGGCTGCGCGCGGCCTCGCGCTGGCGCGCGGGGCCGGCGGTGAACAGCTCGATGCCGGCCAGCGCGGTGTCGAGCACGCCGCGCAGCCGGTTGTTGACCATGGCGTCGCCGGCCGCCTCGGGCAGGGCCGCGGGCTGGCCGGTCACGGCGTCGACCGCCGTGCCGCCGCTGACGATGAAGACGCGGTCGTCCGTGTGCTTCAAGGCCTCGTCGGCCAGCGCGCGGATCAGCGCGTGGCCGCGCTCATCGCTCGCGGCCGCGAGGCGGTTGATGGCATCGATGCGCTCGTCGGTCGCACCCTGGGCCACGGCCAGGGCGTCTTCCACGGTGAGCGCCCGGGCCGGCGCGCCGGCCAGAAGCCCGAAGGCCCCCAGCCACACGCTCCACAGAACGAACAGTCGTCGCATCGTCATCGGTCCGATTGCGCCTTACTTCGCCATCTTGGCGGGCACGTTCTTCTTGCCCTTGTTCTCGGGGATGTAGTCGCTCCAGGGGTCGGCGACCACCGGGCCCGGCGTCTTCCACACCACGTTGAACTGGCCGTCGGCGCGCACCTCGCCGATGAACACCGGCTTGTGCAGGTGGTGGTTTTCCTTGTCCATGGTGGAGATGAAGCCACCCGGGGCCTGGAAGGTCTGGCCGTACATGGCGGTGCGCACCTTGTCCACGTCGGTGCTCTTGGCCTTGGTGACCGCCTGCGCCCACATGTTGATGCCGATGTAGGTGGCCTCCATCGGGTCGTTGGTGATGGGCTTGTCCTTGTGGCCCGGGATGTTCTTGGCCTTGGCGTAGTCGCTCCACTTCTTCACGAACGCGGTGTTGGCCGGGCTCTTGATGCTCATGAAGTAGTTCCATGCGGCCAGGTGGCCCACGAGCGGCTTGGTGTCCACGCCGCGCAGCTCTTCCTCACCCACCGAGAACGCGACCACGGGCACGTCCTTGGCCGACAGGCCGGCGTTGCCGAGCTCCTTGTAGAACGGCACGTTGGAGTCGCCGTTGATGGTGGACACCACGGCGGTCTTCTTGCCTTCGCTGGCGAACTTCTTGACCTTGGCGATGATGGTCTGGTAGTCGCTGTGGCCGAAGGGCGTGTACTCCTCCATGATGTCGGCATCGGCCACGCCCTTGCTCTTGAGGAAGGCGCGCAGGATCTTGTTGGTGGTGCGCGGGTACACGTAGTCGGTGCCCAGCAGCACGAAGCGCTTGGCCGAGCCGCCGTCCTTGCTCATCAGGTACTCCACCGCGGGAATGGCCTGCTGGTTGGGCGCGGCGCCGGTGTAGAACACGTTGGGGCTGAGCTCTTCGCCTTCGTATTGCACGGGGTAGAACAGCAGGCCGTTGTTTTCCTCGACCACCGGCAGCACCGACTTGCGGCTCACCGAGGTCCAGCAGCCGAAGATCACGGCCACCTTGTCCTGCGTGAGCAGCTGCTTGGTCTTCTCGGCGAACAGCGGCCAGTTCGAGGCCGGGTCCACCACCACGGGCTCGAGCTTCTTGCCGAGCAGGCCGCCCTTGGCGTTGATCTCGTCGATCGCCATCAGCACCGTGTCCTTGAGCACGGTTTCCGAAATGGCCATGGTGCCCGAGAGGCTGTGCAGCACGCCGACCTTGATGGTCTCCTGCGCGTGGGCGCTCAGGCCGGTGAAGCCGAGCGAGGCGACGGTGGCGGCGGCCGCCAGGGTCTTGAGCGTCAGGCGACGCGGTTGGGAGGTGTTCGACGGCATGGCGCTTCTCCTGTGATCCGTTGAGGGACTGATGGGCATTTGGGGGCCGCCCCGGGGCGTGGGCCTTCGGCAGCGGTCGAGGGGGAATTTAGGGAGAAGGGCCGCCGGCGTATGTACGCCGGGTGGCGTACGGCAGGGCCCGCCGCGGCCCATGACGATGGCCTGAACCCCGGAACCGGGGTGGCGCGCCCGTGTCCACGGGCGGACAGGAGCCCACCCATGCACCGATCGCAACGCCTCTCCCTGACGCCCCCGCGCGTGTTGCCTCAGCCGGGCGCGCGCACCGCAGCGCCCGACCCGCACGCGCCCGCGGACCTGGTGGTGGTGTCGCTGGCCGAAGCGCCGACCCCCGATCTGCAGACCTGGCAGCGCCTGCTGCGGGCCCACCAGCGCACGCTGGCCACGCTGCAGCTCGGCGACGGCACCGACGCCTTCGACGCGCTGTGCGAGCAACTGGGCCGCTGCGTGGGCCCGCTCACGCGCGTGGTGCTGGTCGACCCCGGCCAGGGCGAGGGCATCGACCGCCTCGCGCACCTGCTCGACGCCTGGCTGCGCGAATGGCGCCACGACGCCGGCCACGACACGCCAGGCCTCGTGTCCGCCCTGCAGACCATCGGGCCCCACGAGCTCGATGCCGGCGGGCTGGCCCGCGTCGTGTCGCGCGCCTGGAGCCCAAGCCCTGCAGGGACGCGGGCGAGCACGCCTGTGCCCGCCCGCGTCGTGGGCAGCCTTGCGCACGGCGTGCCGGTGGCGCTGCTGGTGACCAAGGTGGGCGGGTGGAGCGAAGGCGAGCGCCTGTTGCTCGCGCAGCTGCAGCAAGCGCTCGCCCCGGCGCCGCTGCTGGCCATCGCCGTGGACCAGCCCGCGCGCGATCTCGCGCCCCTGGAGGCGCCCTTGCTGGCTCTGGTGTCGCCCTGCACGCCCGCCCTGGTGCTGGCGCGCAACGCCCGCGACCCGCAGGCGCGGCTGCTGGCGGCCGAGCTGGGCGTGCTGGCGGCGAACCTCAACGACGGGCTCGCGTTCGTCGCCGGCTGCCTGGGCCGTCCCGCCCTGCGGACCGGCGGCAGCGACGCCGATGCTGCCGCCTGGATGGCCAGCCTGCACAGCGCCCTCAGCAACTGGCCGAAGGCGATCGCCTGGCACGACCGGCGCTACCTGCGGCGGCTCGACGCCTGGTTGCACGAGGCCCTGCCGGGCGGGCGGGACAACCCGCTGCACCGGCGCCTGATGGATCGCATGACCCGCCAGCTCGGGGCCCACCTGCGCGGCAACGGCCCGTCAAGCCCGGCCGCCCCGCTGGACCTGGTGCTGCCCATGGCCGACCTGCAGCAACTCCCCCCGCTGCCGCCGCGCCGCCTCGCCTCGCTCACGCTCGACCTCCAGGGCTGCCCGGCGGTCACCCTCGCGCTCGGCCGCCTGCCCCCCGATCTGCAGTGTCTGAGCGCCTGCCACGGCCAGCTCAGCTACCTCACGCTCGACACGCAGCAGCTGCACCCGTCGATCCGCATCGAGCTCGACCACAACAAACTGGCCTGCATTCCCCTGTCGCTCTGGGCCCTGCCCGCCACGGCCACCGTGAGCCTGCGCGGCAACCCCCTGGCCGAACGCACGCGGCGGCAGATCGAAGCCACGCGCCCGGGTGCCGCGCGCGAATGTCCGCTGTTCGAGACCGATCCCCCGAGCCTGCGCGAGGCGCTGCGCGGCTGGATCGACCTGCCGCCCGCCGAAGCCCGTAACGCGCACTGGCAGCGCATCGAAGAAGGCCTGGGCACACCCGACTTCGTCGCCTGGGTGGGGCGGCTGGCGCGCCTGACGCCGCGCCAGCGCCGCACCATCCGGCCGCAGCTCGTGGCCCTGATCGACCGCTGCGCCCAGGACCCGGCCTTGTGCGGCACGGTGCTGGCGAACGTGGACGGCGCGGACGCGCGCTGCGACGACCGCGTGGTGCTGGTGTGGGAACGCGTGCGCCTGGGGCTCGTGTGCGCGCTCGCCTGCCGCGACGCCACCGCGGCCGGCACCCTGGCCGCCGCGCTGCTGCCACACGCCCGGCGCGCGTTCCGCACGGAAAAGCTGCTGGCGATCGCGGGCGAGAAGACGCGCGCGGTGGAAGCGGTCTGCGTGGCCCGGGGGGCTCGGCTGGAAGACGTCGAGGAGGTGGAGATCCACCTCGCCTACCTGTCGCAGCTCGACAGCCTGCTCGACCTGGGCAGCGGCATGGGCTTTGCCCTCCACATCGATGAGGGCATCTCCAAGGTCTCGCTGCGCGAGGTGCTGCAGGCCGCACGTTGCGTGAAGGCCGCCGAGAACGCGCACTTCAACGGCTTTCTGACCCAGTGGGAGCCCTGGCGCCTTGTGCTCCAACACCGCCGGCCCGAGGCCTTCGAAGCGATCCGCGAGCAGCGCCAGGACCTCGACCGCATCGCGGCCTGGACGGCCGAGGTGCAGGACGGCATCGACCGCATGGCGCGCCAGCACCCCGAGCGGCAAGCCCTCACCGCGCGCGAGCAGCAGGAAGCGCTGACCCGGGGCCTCGCCGAGTGCGAACGCAGGTGGGTGGCCGAACAGCTGCTCGCGCTCACGCACGCGGTGCTCAAGGACGAAGGGGCCGAGCAGGCGCTCGACCCCTTCTGGTCCCTGGTGTGAACGCGGGCGCCGGCCTCAGCAGCAGCGCCCCATGCGCGCGCCGTAGCGCGCCGCCTGGCGCTCGCGGAAGAAGGCCTCGTAGCTCATGGGCGCCTGGTCGGGGTGCGTGGCCTTCATGTGGGCCACGTAGCTGCCGTAGTCGGGCACGCCCACCATGAGCCGGAAACTCTGCGTGAGGTAGCGGCCGGCGCGCCCGATCTCGTCGAGCAGGCCGCCGCCGCTGGTGGCCTCAGCCATGGGCCGCGGCGCCGGCGGGCAGCGCCTCGTAGGGGGTTTCGGTCACGGTGGCGTGGCGCTCGGCGCGCGCCTTGAGCACGCTCTTGACGCTGTAGAACAGCACGCTCACCACCACGAACATGAAGAGCGCGCACAGCACCGCGTCGAGGCGGTTGTTGAACACGATGCGCGACATGGCCTCGCTGGTCTTGGCCGGTGCCAGCAGCACGCCCTGCTGGATCGCGTCGGCGTAGCGGTTGGCGTTGGACAGGAAGCCCACCTTGGGGTCGCTCGAGAAGATCTTGAGCCAACCCGCCGTCAGCGTGCACACCAGCAGCCAGGCCGCGGGCACCACGGTGACCCAGGCGTAGCGGTCTTTCTTCATCTTGTAGAGCACCACGGTGCCGAGCATGAGCGCCACGGCCGCAAGCATCTGGTTGGCGATGCCGAACAGCGGCCACAGCGTGTTGATGCCGCCCAGCGGATCGACCACGCCCTGGTACAGGAAATAGCCCCAGGCCGCCACGCACAGGCCGGTGGCGATCAGGTTGGCGGGCAGCGAATCGGTGCGCTTGAGCGAGGGCACGAAGCTGCCCATGAGGTCCTGCAGCATGAAGCGGCCGGCGCGCGTGCCCGCGTCCACCGCGGTGAGGATGAACAGCGCCTCGAACAGGATCGCGAAGTGGTACCAGAAGGCCATCATGGCCTTGCCGCCCACCACCTGGTGCAGGATGTGGGCCATGCCCACGGCCAGCGTGGGCGCGCCGCCGGCGCGCGCGAGGATGGTGTTCTCGCCCACGTCCTTGGCGGTCTGCACGAGCATCTCGGGCGTGATCACGAAGCCCCAGGTGGACAGCTTGGCCGCCACGAGCTCGGGCGTGTTGCCCACCAGCGCGGCCGGGCTGTTCATGGCGAAGTACACGCCCGGGTCGATGCAGGCCGCGGCCACCAGCGCCATCACGGCCACGAAGGACTCGGCCAGCATGCCGCCGTAGCCGATGAAGCGCGCATTGACCTCGTTGTCGAGCATCTTGGGCGTGGTGCCCGAGGAGATCAGCGCGTGAAAGCCCGACACCGCGCCGCAGGCGATGGTGATGAACAGGAAGGGGAACAGGTTGCCCGACCACACCGGGCCGTTGCCGCCCGCGAACTGCGTGAGCGCGGGCATCTGCAGCGGCGGCGCCACCACCACGATGCCGATGGCCAGCGCCACGATGGTGCCGATCTTGAGGAAGGTGGAGAGGTAGTCGCGCGGCGCGAGCAGCAGCCACACGGGAATGGACGCGGCCACGAAACCGTAGCCGATGAGCATCCAGGTCAGGGCCTTGCCGTCGTAGGTGAACAGCGGCGCCCATTCGGGGCTTTCGTGCACCCATTGGCCGGCCACGATGGCCAGCATGAGCAGCGCGAAGCCGATGACCGACACCTCGCCGATGCGGCCCGGGCGGATGAAGCGCAGGTACACGCCCATGAACAGCGCCACCGGGATGGTGGCCGCCACGGTGAAGGTGCCCCAGGGCGATTCGGCGAGCGCCTTGACCACGATCAGCGCGAGCACCGCGAGGATGATGATCATGATCATGAAGGCGCCGAACAGCGCGATGATGCCGGGCACCGTGCCCATCTCCTGCTTGATCAGGTCGCCCAGCGAGCGGCCGTCGCGGCGCGTGGAGATGAACAGCACGATGAAGTCCTGCACCGCGCCGGCGAACACCACGCCGGCCAGGATCCACAGCAGGCCGGGCAGGTAGCCCATCTGCGCCGCGAGCACCGGGCCCACCAGCGGGCCGGCGCCCGCGATGGCCGCGAAGTGGTGGCCGTAGAGCACGTACTTGTGCGTGGGCACGTAGTCGAGGCCGTCGTTGTGGCGCCAGGCCGGCGTCATGCGCGAACCGTCCAGACCGAACACCTTCGTGGCCAGGAACAGGCTGTAGTAGCGGTAGGCGATCAGGTAGACGCAGACGGCGGCGACCACCACCCACAGGGCGCTGACCGCCTCACCGCGTCCCAGCGCCACGGCCGCGAGCGCGAAGGCGCCCAGCAAGGCCACGAAAAACCACCCCAGGTGGCGACCCAGTCCAGACATGCGTGTCTCCTCGTGTGCGGCGACCGCACCGATCCGGGTCGCCAGGCGCCGGGCAGTATCGGCAGCGCACCCCTTTGGCGCATCCGTTGCACCGCGCGATGCACCACGCGGTCCCACCTAAGTAAAAACCCGTATCAGGGCCGCGTCACGGGGCTTCGCGCGCGTGTTCGACCGCGTACTTGATGAGTTCGGCCTGCCCTTCGAGCCCGAGCTTGCGCTTGATGCTCTGGCGGTGCGCCTCGACGGTGCGCACGCTCAGCGCCAGCGCCTTGGCGATCTGCTTGCTCGACTCGCCACGCCCGAGCGCGCTCAGGATCTGGCTCTCGCGCGGCGTGAGCATGGGCCGCACGGTCTGCGAGCGGAACAGCCGGCGCGAGACCGCCGGGCTCAGGAAGGTGCCGCCCGCCACCACCGCCTCGATCGCGGCCACCACCTCGCTGGCCGGCGTCTCCTTGAGCACGTAGCCGCGCGCGCCGGCCTGCAGCGCGCGGTGCACGTACTCGGGGTTGTCGTACATGCTGAACATCAGCACGCACAGCGCGGGGCGGCGCGCGAGCATGGCCTGCACCAGGTCGATGCCGTTGCTGTCCTTCAGGCCCACGTCCTGCAGCACCACGTGCGGGTCGGTCTCGTCGAGGCGGCGCAGCGCCTCGGCGGCGTCGCCGGCCTCGCCCACCACCTCGAGCCGCGGCACGCCCGACAGGCGCGCGCGCAGGCCCTCGCGCACCATGGGGTGGTCGTCGACCAGCAGGATGCGGATCGGCTCGTTCATATCAGGGCCTCGATCTGCGTGCCGTGCCCCGGCTCGCTGTGGATGGAGAGGCGCCCGCCGATGGTGGCCAGGCGCTCGCGCATGTTGCGCAGGCCGATGCCGCGTTCGGGATCCAGGTGCACGGCCTGCGGGTCGAAGCCGCGCCCGTCGTCGGTGACGGTCATGCGCAGGCACCGGGGCTCGAAGGCCAGCACCAGCTCGACGCGGTGCGCCTGCGCGTGCTTGACCACGTTGGTGAGGCTTTCCTGCGCGATGCGAAACAGCGCGGTCTTGGCTTCTGCCGCCACCTCGCGCTCGGCGCCTTCGATGCGCACCGCCACCGGGATGGCGCTCGCGTCTTCGACCTCCTGCGCCAGGTGCTGCAGCGCCGCGGGCAGGCCCAGGGTGTCGAGCAGCGCGGGCCGCAGGCGGTGCGAAATGCGCCGCACCTCGACCAGGCTGTCTTCGAGCAGCCGCAGCGCCTGCGCGAGCGCGCCCGGCTTGCCGCCCTCGGCGCTGGCCTCCATCAGCAGCTTGGTCGACACCAGGCCCTGGCTGATGCCGTCGTGCAGCTCGCGCGCGAGCCGCGCGCGCTCGTCTTCCTGCGACTGCTGCACCTGGCGCGCGAGCAGGCGCAGCTTGTTCTCGGCCACGCGCTGCTCGCTGAGGTTGAGCGCGAGCCCGCACACGCTGATGAGCGCGATGCCGAAGGCCGCGATGCCCGCGATCCACAGCAGCGTGGTGGCGATGTTGCGGTTGGCCTCGCGCTCGAGCTGCTGCAGCGTGGCCTGCATGCCATCGAGGTAGAGGCCGGTGCCCATCATCCAGCCCCAGCGCTCGAAGGCCACCACGTAGCCGAGCTTGGCCGCCATCTTGCCCGCCGAGGGCTGCTGCCAGAGGTAATCGACGAAGCCGCCGCCCGCGCGCGCCTGCGCGATCAGGCGCTGGATGGTGGGCCGGCCCTCGGGGTCGCGCAGCTCCCACAGGTTCTGGCCCACCAGCTCGGGCTGGCGCGAGTGCATGAGCACGCGGCCCTGCAGGTCGTAGACGAAGAAGTAGCCGTCGGGGCCGTAGTCGAGCGAGGCCAGCAGGCGCAGCGCCTGCTCGCGGTCGGCGGCGTCGTCGCCCTGGCCCGGGGCGCGGCGGCGCTCGTAGAGCGGCATCACGGTGCTGGCGGCCAGCACCACGTAGTTGTGCAGCTCGCTGCGCCGCGCGTCCATGTAGGCGCGCTCGACCATGGCGAACTCGCGCTGCGCGAGCGCGCGTTCCTGCTGCAGCACCGCGAGCGCGATCAGCGCGAGCGAGGCCAGCAGCGGCAGGATGGCCAGCAGGAGGATCTTGGAGCGCAGGCGCATGGCGGGCGAAAACGGGCGAAGGCGGGATTTTCCGCCATCGCGCCGCGCTCAGCCCGCGGGCGCATCGAGCAGCCGCACCCGGTTGATGGCCATGGCCGCGGCCGCGGTGCGGGTCTCCACGCCCATCTTCATGTGGATGCGTTCGAGGTGCTTCTTCACCGTGGCCGGGCTGGCGCCCAGGATGTCGGCGATGTCGCGGTTGATCTTGCCCTTGACGACCCAGTACAGCACCTCGGCCTCGCGCGCGGTGAGGCCGAAGGCGCTCGCGAGCGCGGCGTACACCGATTCGTTCGAGGTTTCCTGCATCACGATCAGCCAGTCGCCCTCGCCCTGCGGATCGCTGTCTTCGTCGCCCACGCGCTGGTGCAGCCGGAAGGTGAGGCGGCGCGGGCCGTTCTCCAGCGTGAGGCGCGGCGGCTCACGCTGCGCCTGCGCTTCGGGCAGGTGGCGGCGCAGCCACTGCAGCACCACGGGCGGCGTGGTCGGCGCCTCGGTGCCGCAGTGCTGGCGCAGCAGCTCGCGCGCGAGCGAGGTCTGCCACAGCAGGCGGCCGTCGCTGGCGCGCACGGTGATGGTGGCGTAGCCGAAGGCGTCGAGCGCGTGGCGCGCCTGGCTGCGTTCGAGCGCGCCCTCGCGCTGCTCGCGCGCCTGCTTGAGGTGCACGCCCATGCGCGCCATCACCTCGCGCGGCTTGATGGGCTTGGTCACGTAGTCCACGCCGCCGGCGGCGAAGGCGTTCTCCAGGTGCTCGGTCTCGGTCAGGCCGGTCATGAAGATCACCGGGATGCCCGCGGTCGCGGGGTCGGCCTTGAGGCGGCGCGCCACCTCGAAGCCGTCGATGCCGGGCATGAGCGCGTCGAGCAGCACCATGTCGGGCAGGGCCTGGCGCGCGCGGCGGATCGCGCTTTCGCCGTCGAGCGCCACCAGCACGGTGTAGCCGGCGTCGTCGAGCGCGTCGTGCAGCGGCGCCACGTTGTCGGGCACGTCGTCGACGATCAGCACCACGCGGTGCTCGCCGCGCGGCAGGCGCGGGTTGTCCAGGGAGGTGTCGGGCTCAGGCATCGCCATGGGTCAAGCGTTCTTCGATGGCTTCGAAGCGGAACTCGCGCGCCAGCGCGGCCAGCGTCGCGGCCAGCCCCGCGTGTTCGGGCCGGCGGCGCACCCAGTCGTCGAGCCACTGCAGGATGCCGCGCGTGTAGCCCAGCCGCACGAGTTCGAGCAGCGGCTCGATCTCCTCGCGCGCGGGCGCTTCGGGGCGCGCGGGCGCGGGCGCGGCGGCAGCTTCGGCGGGCGCCTCCAGCCACTGCAGGCCCAGGGCCTGCGCGAGCCAGGCCAGCAGCTCGCTGCGGCGCACCGGCTTGACGATGAAGTCCTGCGCGGCCACGCCGTCTTCGCCGTCGAGTTCCACGTGCAGGCCCTTGTCGAAGGCGTTGGCCGAGACGATGGCCAGCGGCACCGCGCCCCAGCCCAGCGCGCGCAGGCGCCGGCGGGTCTCCCAGCCGTCGATGCCGGGCATGGCCAGGTCGAGAAAGATCGCGTGCGGCGCGCCGGCGTCGCCCGGCGCCAGGCCCGCGAGCCGCTCCAGCGCGTGCAGGCCGCTGTGCGCCTGCTGCACCTCGAAGCCCAGCGGTTCGAGCCAGCGCTGCAGCAGCTCGCGGTCGGCCTCTTCGTTGTCCACCACCAGCACGCGCCGGCGCTCGCCCACGTAGCCCACGGGCCGTGCCAGCAGCGGCGCCACGGGCAGCGCGCCGCGCAACTCGGGCAGGAACAGGCGCACGGTGAACACACAGCCCTGCCCGGGCGCGCTGCGCACGGCCATCTCGCCGCCCATGAGGTCGGTGAGCATCTTGGCGATGGTCAGGCCCAGGCCGGTGCCGGTGGCGTTCACGCTCTCGCCCTGGCCGCGCGCGAAGGGCTCGAACACGCGCTCGATCTCGGCCGCGCTCATGCCGGGGCCGGTGTCGTGCACCTCGAACAGCGCCATCTCGCGCGCATGGCTCACACGCAGCCGCACCTGGCCCGCGCGCGTGAATTTCACCGCGTTGCCCAGCAGGTTGATGAGGATCTGGCGCAGCCGGCGTTCGTCGGCGCGCACCATCTCGGGCAGGCGGCCGTGCGGCTCGTACACGAAGCGCAGGCCCTTGGCCGCGGCCTGCAGCTCGAACATGCCGGCCACCTCGGCCAGCGTGGCCGCGAAGGGCACGGGCTTGACGTCGAGCGCGAGCTTGCCGGCCTCGATGCGCGCGATGTCCAGCGTGCCGTCGATCAGCGAGAGCAGGTGCTCGCCGCCGCGCTGGATCACGCGCAGCGCCTGCGCGCGGTGCGGCGGCAGGCCGCTGTCTTCCTGCAGCAGTTGCGCGTAGCCCAGGATGCTGTTGAGCGGCGTGCGCAGCTCGTGGCTGATGGTGCTGATGTAGCGCGTCTTGGCCTGGTTGGCCTGTTCGGCCGCGCGCCGCGCCTGCTGCAGCGCGAGGTCGGTGCGCTTGTGCGATTCGATCTCCTGCATCAGCAGCCGCGTCTGGCGGTTCGATTCCTCCTGCGCCACCACGCGGCTCTTGTGCGCGAGCACCAGCCACCAGGCCACGGTGGCCGCGATCAGCAGCAGCACCGCGTACACGCGCAGAAAGCCCGATCGCAGCGCGGCGTCGAGCAGCGAGGCGTTGCCGCCCAGGTCCATCGCGAGGCTTTGCACCTCCTGCCGGTACAACAGGCCCAGCACCGCGGCGAGCACGGGTGCGATCACCACCATGATCAGCAGGTAGTGCGCCAGGCCCGCGTCGAGGTAGGGCCACACGCGCTGCGGCAGCAGGCGGCGCAGGCTGCCGGTCCACTGCTCGGACAGGCGCGCGTGCGGCTTGCACAGGTCGCCGCAGCGCGCATCCAGCGTGCAGCACAGCGAGCAGATCGGGCCCTGGTAGGCCGGGCAGTGCGCCATGTCGGGGCCTTCGTACTCGCGCTCGCAAATGACGCAGCGCTGGGTGCGCAGGCGCGCATAAGGCCCGGCCTCGCCCTCGCTGCGGCGCGCGATGTAGTACCGCCCCTGCGTGGCCCAGGCGATCAGGGGCGCGGCGGCGAAGGCCGTGACCATGGCGATCACCGCCGAAAACGCCTCGGCCGTGGGCCCCATGAGGCCCAGGTGCGCGGCGATGGACAGCAGCGAGGCCAGCGCCATCGCGCCCACGCCCACGGGGTTCACGTCGTAGAGGTGGGCGCGCTTGAACTCGATGCCGCGCGGGCTCCAGCCCAGCGGCTTGTTCACCACCAGATCGGCCACCACGGCCATGATCCAGGCGATGGCGATGTTGGAGTACACGCCCAGCACCTGGCCCAGGGCCTGGAACACGTTCATCTCCATCAGCATGAAGGCGATGAAGGTGTTGAACACCACCCACACCACGCGCCCCGGGTGGCTGTGCGTGAGGCGCGAGAAGAAGTTGCTCCAGGCGAGCGAGCCCGCGTAGGCGTTGGTGACGTTGATCTTGAGCTGCGACACCACCACGAACAGCGCCGTGGCCGCCACCGCCCAGCCGTAGTCGCTGAACACGTACTCGTAGGCCGCGAGGTACATCTGGTTCGGGTCGACCGCGCGCTCGGGCGGCACCATGTGGCCGATGGCGAGGTAGGCCAGCACCGCGCCGCCCAGCATCTTGAGCACCCCCAGCACCACCCAGCCCGGCCCGCCCGCGAGCACCCCGGCCCACCAGCGCCAGGCCCGGCCGGGCTGCGGCGCGGGCATGAAGCGCAGGTAGTCGGCCTGCTCGCCCATCTGCGTGATGAGCGCAATGCCCACGGTCAGTGCGGCACCAAAGAGGTGCCAATTGAAAGATGCACCAAGATCGCTCGCACCGCCGTAGTGCACGACGTTGCGGAAGGTTTCGGGCGCCATCAGGCCCACGGCCACGAAGGGCACCACCATCATCACCAGCCACAGCGGCTGGGTCCACACCTGGAAGCGGCTGATCATCGAGATGCCGTGCGTGACCAGCGGAATGACCACCAGCGCGCAGAGCAGATAGCCCCATTCGGGCGGGATGCCCAGCGCGAGTTCGAGCGCGTAGGCCATGACCGCGGCCTCGAGCGCGAAGAAGATGAAGGTGAACGAGGCGTAGATCAGCGAGGTGATGGTCGAGCCGATGTAGCCGAAGCCCGCGCCGCGCGTGAGCAGATCCATGTCCACGCCGTGGCGTGCCGCGTACACGCTGATGGGCAGGCCCGCGAGGAAGATGATCAGCCCGGTGGCCAGGATGGCCAGCGCCGCGTTGACGAAGCCGTACTGCACCAGCAGCGTCGCGCCCACGGCCTCGAGGATCAGGAACGAGGCCGCGCCGAAGGCGGTGTTGGCCACCCGCCATTCGCTCCACTTGCGAAAGCGCTGCGGCGTGAAGCGCAGCGCGTAGTCCTCCATGGTCTCGCTGCCGACCCAGCTGTTGTAGTCGCGGCGCACCTTGATGATGCGCTGCGGGGCGTCGGCAGGGAGGGCGCTGGGCGGGTTCACGGGCCTTGCGGGTGCAGCTTTCGTGCCATTACCCTTTGGCCGGTACGGCTCTTGCTGCTGGCCCCGACGAGGAGAACCGCCCGAATGGACCTGACCCCGCGCGAAAAAGACAAGCTGCTGATCTTCACCGCCGCCCTGCTGGCCGAACGCCGCCGCGCCCGCGGCCTCAAGCTCAACCACCCCGAAGCCATCGCCCTGATCACCGCCGCCGTGATGGAGGGCGCGCGCGACGGCAAGACCGTGGCCCAGCTCATGAGCGAGGGCCGCAGCGTGCTCACGCGCGCCGACGTGATGGACGGCGTGGCCGAGATGATCCCCGACATCCAGGTGGAAGCCACCTTCCCCGACGGCACGAAACTCGTGACCGTGCACCAACCGATTGCCTGAGAGGAGCCCGCGCATGACCCCGACGAACAAGACCCGAGCGGCCCTGGCCGCCGCCCTCGCCACCCCCGGCCTTGCACTCGCCCACGACGGCCACGGCCTGTCCGGCACGCACTGGCACGCCTCGGACGCGTGGGGCTTCGTGCTGATTGCCGCGCTCGTGGGCCTGGCCTGGTGGTCGTCGCGCAAGTGAGCCGGCCATGACCCCTGGCGAATGCCTCATCGATGCGGGCGAGCACACGCTCAACCCCGGCCGCCGCACCACCACGCTGGTGGTGAAGAACACCGCGAGCCGGCCGATCCAGGTCGGCTCGCACTACCACTTCGCCGAAACCAACGGCGCGCTCGACTTCGACCGCGCCGCCGCACGCGGCATGCGGCTGAACATCGCCAGCGGCACCGCGGTGCGCTTCGAGCCCGGCCAGCAACGCACCGTCGAGCTTGTGGACTACGCGGGCGACCGCGTGGTCTTCGGTTTCCGCGGCCTCATTCAAGGAAAGCTCTGATGGCCACGATCGGACGACGCGCCTACGCCGACATGTTCGGCCCCACCGTGGGCGACCGCGTGCGCCTGGCGGACACCGACCTGCTGATCGAGGTCGAGCACGACCACACCCTGGCCGCGGGCGGCTACGGCGAAGAGGTCAAGTTCGGCGGCGGCAAGACCATCCGCGACGGCATGGCGCAGAGCCAGCGCTCGCGCGCCCAGGGCGCTGTGGACACGGTGCTCACCAACGCGCTCATCATCGACCACTGGGGCATCGTCAAGGCCGACATCGGCCTCAAAGACGGCCGCATCGCCGCCATCGGCAAGGCCGGCAACCCCGACACGCAGCCCGGCGTCTCGATCGTGATCGGCCCGGGCACCGAGGTGATCGCCTGCGAAGGCCTGATCGTCACGGCCGGCGGCATCGACAGCCACATCCACTTCATCTGCCCGCAGCAGGTCGACGAGGCCCTGGCCTCGGGCATCACCACCATGCTCGGCGGCGGCACCGGCCCGGCCACCGGCACCTTCGCCACCACCTGCACGCCCGGCCCCTGGCACATCGAGCGCATGCTGCAGGCCGCCGACGGCCTGCCCATGAACATCGGCTTCCTGGGCAAAGGCAACGCCAGCCGGCCCGACGCGCTGCGCGAGCAGATCGAGGCCGGCGTGATCGGCCTCAAGCTGCACGAAGACTGGGGCACCACGCCCTCGGCCATCGACCAGTGCCTGGCCGTGGCCGACGAAACCGACACCCAGGTGGCGATCCACAGCGACACGCTCAACGAATCGGGTTTCGTGGAAGACACCATCGCGGCCACCAAGGGCCGCACGCTCTGCGCCTTTCACACCGAGGGCGCGGGCGGCGGTCACGCGCCCGACATCCTGCGCGTGGTGGGCGAGAAGAACTTCCTGCCCTCCTCCACGAACCCCACCATGCCCTACACCGTGAACACGCTCGACGAACACGTCGACATGCTCATGGTGTGCCACCACCTCGACGCGGCCATTCCCGAAGACCTGGCCTTCGCCGAAAGCCGCATCCGCAAGGAAACCATCGCGGCCGAAGACATCCTGCACGACCTCGGCGCCATCAGCATGATGAGCAGCGACAGCCAGGCCATGGGCCGCGTGGGCGAGGTGATCCTGCGCACCTGGCAGACCGCGCACAAGATGAAGCTGCAGCGTGGCACCCTGCCCGAAGACAGCGCGCGCAACGACAACTTCCGCGTCAAGCGCTACATCGCCAAGTACACGATCAACCCCGCCATCGCGCACGGCATTGCGCACATCGTGGGCTCGCTCGAAGTCGGCAAGTGGGCCGACCTGGTGCTGTGGAAGCCGGCCTTCTTCGGCGTGAAGCCCTTTGCCGTGCTCAAGGGCGGCAGCATCGCGCTGGCCGCCATGGGCGACCCCAACGCCTCCATTCCCACGCCGCAACCGGTGCACTTCCGGCCGCAGTTCGGCTCGCTGGGTGGCGCGCTCGCGCGCAGCAGCCTGAGCTTCGTCTCGCAGGCCGCGCTGGCCGCGGGCGTGGGCCAGCGCTACGGCCTGCAGAAGTCGCTCGCCGCCGTGCAGGGCTGCCGCCGCGCCACCAAGCACGACATGGTGCACAACGCCTGGCTGCCGACCATGGAGATCGACGCCCAGACCTACACCGTGCGCGCCGACGGCCAGCTGCTCACCTGCGAGCCCGCCACCGTGCTGCCCATGGCGCAACGCTACTTCCTGTTCTGATGCTGCAAGCCTCCAAACGCATCGCCCGCGGCCAGGGCCTGGCGCGCGTGCTGGTCCAGCGCGCGCCCACGGTCGAGCTCGACTGGGACATCCGCCAGAAAAGCCGCTTCGACGCGCGCCTGAGCGACGGCCGCGCGCTCGCGGTGTTTCTGCCGCGCGGCAGCGTGGTGCGCGGCGGCGACGTGCTCGTGAGCAGCGAGGGCGAACTCGTGCGCGTGGTGGCCGCGCCGCAGGCGGTGCTGCGCATCAGCGCCTGCCCCGACCACCCGGCCAGCGAACAGGCCTTCGACCTCATGCGCGCGGCCTACCACCTGGGCAACCGCCACGTGCCCATCGAGCTGCAGCCCGACCACCTCAAGATCGAGCCCGACCACGTGCTGGCCGACATGCTGCGCGCCATGCACCTCACGGTGGAGGCGGTGAGCGAGCCCTTCGAGCCCGAGGGCGGGGCCTACGGCGGGCATGGGCATTCGCATGGCCATGGCCATGGCCACGCGCACGACCACGACCACGACCACGACCACGGTCATTCCCATGGCCACTGACGCCGCGCTGCTGCGCACGCTCTGGCTCGCCTCGCCCGCGCTGCCCGTGGGCGGCTTCTCGTACTCCGAAGGCCTGGAGGCGGCGGTCGACGCCGGCCGGGTGCACGACGAAGCGAGCGCCGGCCCCTGGCTGGTCGACCAGCTCCTGCTGGGCCCGGCGCGCAGCGACCTCGCGGTGGCGGCGCAAGCGATAACGGCCTGGCGCGTCCACGACCTGGACCGCGTGCGCGAACTCAACGCCTGGGTGCTGCACACGCGCGAGACCAGCGAGCTGCGCCTGCAGGCCGAGCAGATGGGCAAGTCGCTGCAGGCCTGGGCGCAGTCGCTGGGCGCGTTCGGTGCGCCCGTGCTGCAGGCCCTGCAGGCCGCGCGGCTCGAGCCGCCCACCTGGCCCGTGGCCAGCGCCTGCGCCGCCGCGCACGGCGACGCCCCCGTGCGCGAGGCGCTCGTGGGCCTGGCCTTCGGCTGGGCCGAGAACATGGTGCAGGCCGCGATCAAGGCCGTGCCGCTCGGCCAGGGCACGGGCCAGCGCCTGCTCGCGCAACTCGCGCAGGCCATACCCGCCGCGGTGGACGAAGCGCTCGCGCTCGGCGACGATCAGCGCCAGGCCTTCACCCCCATGCTCGCCATCCTCTCGGCGCGCCACGAAACCCAGTACTCACGCCTGTTCCGCTCATGAACGCCACCGCGCTGCACCACATCCCCAACCGCACCAAAGCCCTGCCCCCGCTGCGCGTGGGCATCGGCGGGCCCGTGGGTTCGGGCAAGACCACCCTGCTGGAGATGCTCTGCAAGGCCATGCGCGAGCGCTACGACCTGATCGCCATCACCAACGACATCTACACCAAGGAAGACCAGCGCCTGCTCACCATCAGCGGCGCGCTGCCGGCCGAGCGCATCCTGGGCGTGGAGACCGGCGGCTGCCCGCACACCGCGATCCGCGAAGACGCCTCCATCAACCTCGAGGCCATCGACCGCATGCTCGAACGCTTCCCCGACGCCGACGTGGTGTTCGTGGAAAGCGGCGGCGACAACCTGGCCGCCACCTTCAGCCCCGAGCTCAGCGACCTCACCATCTACGTGATCGACGTGGCCGCGGGCGAGAAGATCCCGCGCAAGGGCGGCCCCGGCATCACCAAGAGCGACCTGTTCGTCATCAACAAGACCGACCTCGCGCCGCACGTGGGCGCCGACCTCGAGGTGATGAAGGCCGACACCGCGCGCATGCGCCCCGACGCCGAGCGCCGCCCCTGGGTGATGACCAACCTCAAGACCCTGCAGGGTGTGGACGAGGTGGTGCGTTTCATCGAAAAGCGCGGCCTGCTGCAAACACAAGCGGCGCACTAGAATCCGCGGTCTGCGGAGACGTGGGTGAGCGGTTTAAACCAGCAGTCTTGAAAACTGCCGACCCGCAAGGGTCCGTGAGTTCGAATCTCACCGTCTCCGCCAGACCACCAGTGTTTATGCGGCCTCTAGTGCTACCAGACGGAAAATGCACCATCCGGCGCGCCATCCTGACTGAGGCAGCACGAGCCTCACTGAGGTGAACCAAGCGTTGTGGTTGCGCCACGCAGTAGAGCAATTCATGAACGTGGACGCGATTCCCCCGAATGAATTACAGAAGCTGCTTCGCCTTGCTCATGACATCGTCATGGCGCATCGCGTAGCCAGAGGACTGTCTCTTAGCCGGGAACGGGTGACCTGGGCAAGGGATACGATAGAGCAACGCGTCACCGACGCTCTTCGCGGTGTGGACTTCGAGCGCATGCCACCTGGATGGAGTTGGCAAAAGGCAGCTCAGGAAATCTCAGTGCAGGTAGCTCTGGCGATCGTGCACGCGCAGAAGCTCGAACCCCCCGAGTCAAGCGATCAGGTCTGAGCAAAGGGCGGTGACAACTGGCTTTTGATTCGCGCGACCAACTCCTCGGAAGTCGATATCGGATCTGTCTCTGCCCCCAGGTCTGCCGGAAGCCAGGGAGCCATGCCTTTATATTGCTCAGCACTCAGAAGCAAGAACCGCTTGACGTAGTCACCCTCGCCCATCTGGGCCATCAACACAAGGTCAGCGATAGGTCGCCGATTCTTCAGTACTCGCCAGCGTCTTCCCAGTGTCTTGCTTCGCGGCCAAACTAGCTGGAGCCTCATCCGAAGCCTTTCTTCAAGGATCAGGAGGCGGCTTCGGGGGTGAGGGTGACAAGCGATTCCAGCTTGCTCGAGCAGTTCTGAGATGTCGCGCTCTAGGGAATCGCCGACACTGCGCCCTCTGCGCTTACTTGCCTCATGGCGTCGTCGAATTAGCGCACCGTCTCGTCCGGCAAGACTCAACGCTCGAGTCATCGACCCAAAGGCCTTCTCGTAGGCCTTCTTCGAGGGAACACCAAGTTCTTCAAGATCAAGCGTGCTTAGGTCGGGGTGCGCCTTGAGCTTCTCACGCAGAATTTGCAGCAGTTCTTCCTTGTCTCTTCGAAGGCGGCGCCTGGTCCAAAGCTTCCTCTGAACCATCTCCCAAAGGTCCATTGGGACGACCCGCTCGATGACGCAGTCGGCTCTGGTCTCAGGGCGCTTCTTGGTTGGTGCTCCCGCTGCGTAGCGTTCTTTTCCCCAAACAAAATTGCCCGCAAAAGCCTCGCATCGGAGCAGGTGATCAACCATCGACGTCGTGTAGGGCCGACCCGAAGGCGCAATCAGACCTTCATGCTGAAGCTGTCTGGCAGTGCCCTTAATGGTTCCGCCATCTGCCGCGTACATCGCAAATATCCGATTCACCAGGGCGACTTCCTCCGGCGGCCCAGGAACCCAGCCAATGCGCTCTGTCTGGTTTGCTTTCCCCTGTCCGCGCTCAAGATTCCGTCGACCTCCATCGCGATCGATCGCCACCCGCCGAAGGCCCAAACATGGCAGTTGCCCCATCTGGAAGCCTAGTTGGATGGCCCGGTCTTGGCCTGCACGGCACTTCAACCCAAGCTCCCTGGCGTACTCCGCCGCCATCGCTCGTTTCAGCGTCTTAAGCAGCGCCGTCATAGGCGCATCATCGGCCCCGAAAGGCTCTTGCACATAGATAACGTTGACCCCGTTCAACCTGCACGTGTACTCGTAGTAGGCAGCTGCATCGATGTCTTGAAATCTTCCCCATCTACTCACGTCGTAGACCAAAACCACATCGAACGGCCGCGGATCAGTCATCACATCGCAGAGCAGTTGCTTCATGCCATCGCGGTTGGAGATCGCAAGCCCGCTCTTGGCCGCATCCTCGTAGACATGAACCAGGTTGTACTCATGCAAAGCTGCATAAGCTCGAATGGCTACAAGCTGGGTGCCGATCGACAGTTCCTGCCTATCGCTGGACATGCGGACGTAAGCAGCTGCGCTGCGGGAGCCAATTTGACGAAGGATGTGTGAGCCCACTGACATACCCCCTCTCCTCTAACTGTTCGTCGTTGTTCAAGACATGCTTGCCGGCCCAATCAACTGATAGAGATTCACGTCCGGACCCCATGCGGGCCGGTCAACAGTGAATGGATGGCCTACAAAAAACGTCGTCGGGTTCGGAAACAGTCGTCCATGGTGAGCATCCTCGCCGTAAAAGTACAGCAACAGAGCAAACAAGGCCCCAACCGCATTCAGAGCATGCTCCAGAGAGGCTTGGCTGTAATTGGAATGGCGATAGTGTTTAACGTTGTTGTACGCCCCCCACCACGAGGGCGGTGACTTTGCCTCGCTACCAGCCCACGGCACCAACGACAAGCCAAAGCGAGGAAGGTCAATCACGGTCCCTACGATTAGGGGAAACGCCGAAAGCACCTCCCCCATCCAATCGGGAGCGTGAGGCTTTTTGGCCTTCCCGCCTCGGGCGGAATACAACTGCTGAGAGACTACCTCAACCTCGGAAGCAGCAGCAAAGAGGATGCGTGAGAGCTCCAGGGAGTACGCCCCGAAGTTCTGCCTGGCCGGCTCGATGTACCTGGCTAGCTTTAGGACATCGTCCTCAAGCGCGAGGAAGTAGTTCCAATGTGGCGGTGTAGGTGCGAGAGGGGCGACCATGGCGCAGGTATCTCGAATCAGCGAGTGGCACGCCCCATCCATCCCGACCGCTCGTTGCTGGCGAGCCGGTCTTTGTAGACCCAGTCGTATTGAGATCGATCGACTCTGTAGCCCATCGCGCGAGACCAGATCTCAAACTCCGCCCTCTCGGCAGCAACCATTGGAGGGTCAGTCGGTGGTGTGAGCTGAATAGTCCTACCCATGCGCCGCTCCATGTATGTAGCAATCAAACGATTGGAGATCCCCGAGGGTGCTCAACTTGCTCACTTCCAGACGTTGGGCATCTTCAGCATCTTCGTGGGCAAGTTCGGCAGACGGGGATCTATCCGCCCGCGATCAAGCGCATTTCGTGCATCAGTCCCACCAACCGCTCAGCGATTTCCTCAGCCTGCCCAGAAACCAGGCTGAGAGGGATCGTACCGCTCGATAGCTCGTGGTAGCGCACCTCAACGAACTGCGCGAAGTCGGCATGCACAGACTCCGTCTCAGCGAGGATCGCTTCGCCGATACGGGAATACACCACCGCCTCGCCCAGGGCATCTCCTTTCCACTGAAGCTCAGCGCGGTAAAGGCCAGATTGAATTTTGTCGATTTGAAGCGTGAGAACGCGTGGTTCAACAGCCGCCATAGTTCTTCCTGCCACTTTTGGTAATGGTGTACGTGCCGCCCCTTGGACCGACATAGCAAGTCTTCCCGCCCGGGCTCGTGTAGCTGGTGTTTGGAGAGGGTGCCAACTGCGCAGCGCTGGGCGAAGTGGGTCGAGCGGGAGGAGCGTAAGCGGACTGTGGGGTCTGCGAGCTTGACCGCGCCGAAGCTTGGCCATTCGCGGCCTTCAGGCATTCAACGCGCTTGGACGTTGGCTCAAGTTGACTGCAGGCCTCAATGAGCACTGTAGGCACCTGCGCAAGGGCGCATACAGGTAAAACGAGCCAGACAAACTGATTGACCAGCATACGTCTTGAGCTTCCGCAGATCATCGCTTTTCCTTCTGCTCGCCCATGCTCTTGATGATCGTGTCGAAGCAATCGCCGAAGCGGCGGATATCTTCTTCGCTCATCACGACTTTCCCACTGAGCACCCAGTCAATGCCGATCTTGTCAGGTCGAACACCGATTTGAAGCTCCACTTCGCCGTACACCACTTCGCTCAAGTCAGCGAATGACGCCATAGAAATGCCGTACAGGAGGAAGTTTGGTTGTTCTGGACTTCGAAGGACCTTCCCATTCAATGGAGCCGGTGGGTTGTCACCTGCCCGCCGCATCCAAAAGTTTGAGATGTTTACAGGCTTGAGGCGCAGCTTCTGTTCGGTGATGGCATCGCCTGTTGTCGTTCCCATTCCGGCCTTCAGAAGGCTCATCCCCTCCACGTAGAACACCATCGACGAATCGATTACGCGAACTACCTCGCGTGGGGAGGTGTACTTAGTGAGCCCAAAGATCCTCACACCGCAACCCGTTACCCGGCCACCATCCTGGTAGATCAGTGGTTGCCCGCCGAACTCCGCAGCCATGATGGTTCCTGCTTGAGCAGGCCCAGACAGCGTGACCAACGCTCCGCAGCATGCCAGCGCCCCAAGCAACTTCTTGAACATGGCCAGACTCCCTCTAATGAGAGGCCATGCTATCGGACTAGCGCCAAATCAGTACAGCAGCAATCCTCCGAGCAGACAATCGGCGAAAAACGTCACACGAGGAGCCGGACCAACTCACACGTCGGGGCCCGCTACCTGTTCGCGGTCGTAGACCTCCCGCACCAAATAGACCTTGTGCCCCTCGGTCCGCAGCTCGGCCTTCACGCGGGCTGTCAGCGCTTCAACCGACTCGCCCGGTTTGCGAGGCCAGTGGCGATCCTCACGCATCGACTCCAGGCCGACTGGCTTGTATCTCACGGCTCGATCCGGGCCAAGCTCTGACTCGTCTACGCCTACCAATGCACGGATGATGATCAGAATCTCCTCGTCGTCGCGGGGCGCCTGCTCTTCAAGCTGCCGGACACGTGCCTCAAGCGTTGGCATGGTCGTTCTCCAAGTTGGCGGTGCTTCGCCCGCGGTTCGGCATCGCGTTTCTCAGCGCCTGCTCACGCCGTTCAAGTTCTTGTCGATCCATTGATGGAATCTCTGCCAGGCGAACCGCAATCCGCACGTCTAGTTCGGCATCCGTCAGGCGCGATAGCTGCCGCTCCCTTGCCCTGACTTCCTCCAGGAATGTGAGGCGTCGTTCAAGACCTTGCATGCTTGTCCTCCAGGGCAGCCACACGGGCCGCCAGTTCATCCACTTCCACCACACGCGCAAGAGCGCCGATGGCCGCAACCAGGGCGGCTCCCTGGGCCGGCGCAAGCTCCCCCGCACCAATCGCAGCCAATACGGCATTCCCTCGCTCGGTCAGCGTGCCTTCGGGCATGTCAATCGGCTGAGTCGCCTCAACCGGCTTCATTGCCGGGTACACCCGTTCAAGCAGTAGGCGAGCCGCAGCAACGTCCCCGCCCTTTGCCTGTTGAGCGAGCATGTCAATGATCTCGGGCACGTGCACTGCGATGTCCTCACGGAGCTTCTCGAACTTACCCGTTCCCTTGGGGCGACCACTTGGGTTTCCGCTCTGCCCGGGCTTCCATTTGCTTCCTGGCACTCCTGATCTCTCCTTGCTTTTTCAGGGACCGAGCAGCCCGCCGCCAGTGCTTCCACCGCTGAGGATGCCGGCACCCGTCCCATACAGAGCGCCGGATCGTTCAGCCAGGGCGGCACTGTCAGCGTTGATACGGGTGAGCAAGCCATCCATTGCACGAAGGTTGTTGGCGCCCTCCTGACCCTTTGAGAGCAGGATGCGCCCCATAACGTCACGCACTGCCTCGGGGGTTCGGACACGATTCCACATGTTCACAGCCCCCGTGAGCATGCCCGGCGCGTTCCCATGCGCTGCGCTAGTCGCAAGAGTTGCGGTGTCGAGGATTGGAGCGATGTCCAGATCGCCCGCACCGTACATACGCGAGGCGGTTTGCGATCCACGTCCAACACCCTCCAGCCCCTTAAGTCGCGACTCTTTCGCCACCTCCGCAGCAAAGGTGCGGTAGTCCTTGCCGAAGATCGCCTTAAGACGATCACGGGTGGCGGGCTCCATCCACATTTTGAGAAGCGAGGACTGCCCAGCCTGGGTGCCGGTCTTCTCGCGCAGCGCTTGCAGAGCGCCGACTCGGAAGGCCTCCTGTTCTGACGGGCCCATGCCCTTGATGCTGGCTGTAACGTCAAAGGTATCCGCGCGCATAGCGGTTCGCCCCAGTTCTGCGGCGTCGATCAACTGGGAGGGGCCTGCATAGGCATCGCGAGCCAGCTTGTAGACCGACTGACCATCGACCTTGGGAGCGACAGCGTCGAGCTTCTGCGTCAACTGAACGCGTACATCGTCAATGGCCTTGGCCATCTTGTTGTTGCCCTGACGCTTTGCCGAGTCTGCGGCGTCATAGAGCGACTGCTTGAGGGTGTCGAGTACAGCGAACGGCACCTGATCGCCCTTCTTGAGACTGCCTAGCGCGAGATCCTGACCCGTCTGCAAGCGATAGAGCTTCTGCGCCTCGCCATGAATGCCAGCCGTGCGACCAAGCAGGGTGAGTACGTCGTCATCCACCTGGGTGGCAAATCCTTCAAGCTCGCGGTAGTAGGGTGCAGCCGCCTGACGGCGAGCAGAGTCGAGCGCATCAATCGTCTGGGTGAAGCCAGCCCCTCGGGTGCCGAGTGCCTCGTCAGCAGCGTTCACGAGACGCCCCGCCCGACCGGCTTGCCGATCGCGGATGACCGTGGACGCGCGATCTTTGGTCTTTCCGGGCAGGGTTGCCAACGTGTCCAGCAGTTGCCGGGTGTTCTCGCCGCCAGCATCCGCGACCGTTGCCTCAGGCCCCAGCTTGTTGAATCGGGCATTGACCCGGCCCGATGGGCTCACCGCCCCAGACTCAAACACCGAACCAGCAGCATCTCTGGCGAGCGCCTGCGCCACCTTCTGCTGTGCGTAACTTCCCGCTGCACCATCAGACACACGCTGTGCGACATTTCGTCCCACAGCACCTAGGACGGATTGCACAGGCTGCATAGCCCCCGAAGTGGCCGCGCCCACAAGGGCACTCTTTCCGGCGTCTGCAGCCACGCCAGCGATGTCCTCTGCTCGCGACTCTCCAGCCCCGCTGACCGCTCCATAACCCGCCCCAGAAGCAGCAGCTCGGGCCGTGTTCATGCCCAGGCCGGTGAGCTTCGTGGTGGGGTTCAACCATGCAGCCGCCTTCGGTGAAACCGTACCAATCACACGGTTAGCTCCAGCCCCCAGCGGATTAGCCGCGAGCGTAGGAGCAGCCGTCATGAATTGCGTGGCCACAGAGCCGATCGGGAAATCCTCGCGATACTGATCCTGTACGCCACGCATGTAGTCGCGCGTCTCACGGTAGTTCTCTGAAAATGGCTTGTCGCCGGTCAGAGTCTTGTAAGCACCGCCGACGGCGCCCACCAACTCATCCCCGAAACCCAAAGTCGGCCCCTGCACCACGTTTGCGAGACCTCGAATGACGGGGTTACTCTCGGCTCGGCCCTCTTGGTACTTCCCGGGCTTTGCACTCTGCATGTTCTGCTGCGCAAAGCTCATGATCTGCGCTTCAGTCGCTCCTTCAGGAGCCTCAACCTCGTAGACAGCGCCATCAGGCGCGGTGATTTCGTATTTGGGCATGATCAGTTCACCCTGCGAATCTTGAAGCCAGGTTGAGTGCCAGAGCGTTGACCACCGCCGGAAAACAGCGGATTGGCAGCGGAGAACTTCGCCAGCTCGTCGTAGAAGCCCTCGTCAATCGAGCCGTTGCGCTTGCGATACTCCCGCGCAATGCGAGCGACATCCATATCGCGCTTCGCAAGCCTCTGAGCCGTATCCAGCATGAGCGTGCGCCCCTCGGGAGTTGTCGCGAGGCCAGGAACCATGTTCACCAGGAACTGGCGATCGGCATCCGACATGGCACCAGGCATACCAGCACCTCCGGACGGGTTGCGCAGCTCAAGTGCGATCTCGCCTGAAAGCGCCTGCGCGGCCTCAAGGTTGCCGACGTTCTCTCCGACGTTGAAGCCGAGGGATCGAGCCGCCTTGGCGACCTCCAGACCGGTCTCGGTGAACTTGCCGGTCTGCACACCCTGAAGCAGTTCACCAAGGCGGCTGTAGCGGTTCAGCTTGCCTTGACCCAAGGTGCCAGCCTTGAGAATGTTGCCGTACTCCTCGCCGAAGAAGCCGCCAACCTTCTTGGCCTCTTCCGTCTCCTGCTTCAACACGACATTGGTGTTTGCAGCTGGTGCGTGCGTCACGCTCTTGGTCAAGGCTTGTTTCATGTACGTCTGTCGGAGCACGGGGTCTGAAATGCCCGCTGCGTCCAACATCAACTCGACGTTCGTCTTGTTCGACTCCTTCGGCATAGACGCTACTGGACGGCCATCTGCACCGAATCGGGTTTGCCCAGGCCCAAGGGTGAAGGCCTCTTGCGGCTTGGCTACGAACATGCCCTTGAGCACATCGTCGGCAAATGGGGAGTTGGGCTGCATGGCGTACCGGCGCAAGGCCTCCGGGTCTGCCGGGGTCATCGTCGGTCCCTCATCGCCAGCACCGTAGGAGGTCTGGGCCTTTTGCATCACTCCAGGAAGCCCAGCCCGCCATTCGTTCTCACCACGCTGCTTCACAAGCTTGGCGTTGATCTCCTCCATCTGCGCGTTGCGATACTGCCTGTTGGCGGCTCGATCCAACATTTGCTCTGATCGTTCTGCGTCTAGCCGCTGACGATCCAATGCTTGCGCATAGGACGTGAGGCCAGCGAGACCCCCCGCGCCGAGCGTGTTCCATGGCCGACCACGCCGAGCAGAAGCAGCAGCGCCGAAGGCGGCGCTTAGCAGCCCTTGCCCAGCAGGAGAAGAAGCGAAACCAAGCAGGCCCCCCGAACCAGGGGTATCTTGGTTCTGCGCCGGTCCGCCGATATCCAGCAATCCACTAAACATGTTCGCTCCCTTCACTGCGGGGTTTCGTTGACTTCAGCCCATGGCACCATTGCGATGCACTCAGAGATCTGCGGCACCTCCACCCACTCCGGATGATTTGGTGTGCGAAACAGAAAGAGCCGTGGGCCGGCGTAGATCGTCGCGTTTGCGTCGTCAAGCAGGGGCAGAAGCCAAGGCATTGACGCCTTCACCTGGTTGACTGCGAACTCGGTGAAAGCAACGTGGCGCTCTTCGTCCGTCGTTGGCGTTGTGACTGGCGGCTTGTTGCGCCAGAAGGTCAGAACCTGAATGCTCATATCTCTATGTATCTGATCGACCGAATACCGGTCAAACCCGTGAATGTGAGTTTTCGGGACAGTCCCGGAAATGGCGTCTAGCCTCAGCCAACACATTGCGAACCGTCTTGATGCTCATGCCGAGACGTACCTCCTGAGCTAGTTCGGTGCCTGGCTCTGCAGCACTTAGCACGTGGTCTCTGAAGGCCTCGTAAAGCTCCCGGTCGGAGGTCGGCATACGCCCCGCTCCTTCGTAGAACCACCGCCGAAGTTCCTCATGCCCTCTCAAGATCTCGGCGTAATGCGCGGGTGTTCTTTTCTTCGGGCGTCCCGTCGGACGAAGCTCCCTCTCTGGCCGAGGCGGACGACTCACGTACCCCAAGATCGGGTTCTGTGCGAGGTTCACAGTTGCCCCCTATCACAGAAGCTCACCTTGAGCCATTGGTGCAGGCGTCTCCACGGACGTGGTCACACCCTTGGAAGCTGCAGAAGACGCAACTGGAGCCGCCTCAGCTCCGCTGTCGGGGGCTTGCATCCCAAGTGTCGCGGCACGCCTTAACGTGGCTCTCGCGTCCTTTAGAAGCTGCTCAGCGATGTCCGCCAGGGCAGATGCTTGAGCAACCTCGATGTTCAGATCCTCATGTGCCCGCAACGCGCAAGCCATGATGTTGTCGTACAGCTGGGCCGATCGAACTTCTATGACCTCAAGCCAGTTCGCTAGGCGCTCAAGCTCTTGGTAGAGACTGCCACCATCGCAAGAAGTCTTCCTTGGGCCGTCGCTTTCAGTCACGGCGCCAGGAATCAAGCCGAGCCGCTCGGCCATGAGCCGCACCTGGCAGGGGTGCAGATCGATGATTGCGCCATCGCCGTAGCTCTTGTCCTCAAGTCTCAAGTTGCCGTTGCTTTGGGCCTCGATGCTGAGGCACGGGATTTCTTCGGTCCAGTTCATTGCTCGTGTCCTATGTCTTGGTGCAAAACGCCCGTGCAGATGGCATATCTAGATGGTGTCCGTGGGGCGGTACAGAGGAGTTGGGGAAAACGGCCCTAATAGGACCGTGTGGCGGTACAGGCTGGGGCTTCCCTGTACCGTGTGGCGGTGCAATGGAGGGGGCTCCTGCACCGTGAGGCGGTCTAAGGCTTGCGTTTTTGAGAGGCTGCTTTCGGGCGTACCCGCTACGCACAAACGTCTCCACGGCTCCTTCGTCGTAGCCCGGATGTCGATCCAGGCTTTGCCAGGTGACCGCGTACCAACTCGCCTTGTTGGGGCGATGGCCTTTGACGGTCTCATGGACAAACCCACCGTCGAGAAGCTCGCGCTTCGCCTTGGTCAACATGTCCGACGACTTCCAGCCGCGCTTCTCCATGTAGGCACGTGACATCAGCAATCGCCCGTTGTTGTCTCGGACGTACTGCCGCGCCACCTCAAGAAGAAGGGCCTTGGCGTGAACGCTGAGAGCCGCGTAGGCAGGCGAATCGAGAACCGCCCAAGGGAGGGCCACAAATCCGCCCGCATCGCGCCCAGAGCCGCTCTTACGACTTCCATTGCGCCCGTTCACGTCAATGCCGTGCCTGCTGGCTCAGCCTCAAGGTGATAGCGCGCCGCGCCAGGGTGCATATATCCGTCGCGGTCGTATAGCGTCACCCGCTCAGTTCGGATGGAGTAACCGAACCGATCACGCAATTCCTTGATTCGGGCCGGTGCCTGGTAGCAACCAAGGCAGCGCAAGTCGTAGGATGTTTTTGGGCCCGATCGAAGTGCCTCGATGATTCGATCGCGCTGG